>JAFROL010000024.1 GCA_017429685.1 Bacteroidales bacterium
CCGCACGTAAACATTGGTACGATTGGCCACGTCTACCACGGTAAGACTACCCTGACCGCCGCCATCACCCAGGTGCTTGCAGCCAAAGGTCTTTCGGAAGTTAAGTCCTTTGATTCTATTGACTCCGCTCCCGAAGAGAAAGAGCGTGGTATCACCATCAACACCGCTCACGTCGAATATCAGACTGAGACCCGTCACTATGCTCACGTCGACTGCCCTGGCCACGCTGACTATGTGAAGAATATGGTTACCGGTGCTGCCCAGATGGACGGTGCTATCCTCGTTGTCGCTGCAACCGACGGTCCTATGCCCCAGACCCGCGAGCACATCCTTCTCGCCCGTCAGGTTGGTGTTCCCCAGCTGGTTGTTTTCCTGAACAAGTGCGACCTTGTTGACGACCCCGAACTTCTCGACCTCGTTGAGATGGAGGTTCGCGAGCTCCTCAGCAGCTATGACTATGATGGTGACAATATCCCCGTCATCCGCGGTTCCGCACTGGCAGCCCTCAACGGCGAGCCCAGCGGTGTTGCCCAGGTCGAAGAGCTTATGAAGGCTGTCGACGAGTGGATCCCGCTGCCCGTCCGTGCCGTTGATAAGGACTTCCTGATGCCCGTCGAGGACGTCTTCTCGATCACCGGTCGTGGTACCGTTGGTACTGGCCGTATCGAGACTGGTGTTATCCACACTGGCGACCCCGTCGACATCATTGGTATGGGTGCCGAGAAACTGAAGAGCGTCGTGACCGGCGTTGAGATGTTCCGCAAGATCCTCGATGAGGGTGAAGCTGGTGACAACGTAGGTCTGCTGCTCCGTGGTATCGACAAGGACGAGATCCGTCGTGGTATGGTCATCGCCAAACCCGGTTCGATCAAGCCTCACCACAAATTTGAAGCTACCGTCTATATCCTGAAGAAGGAAGAAGGTGGTCGTCACACCCCGTTCCACAACAACTACCGTCCTCAGTTCTACTTCCGTACGACTGACGTTACCGGTACCATCATCCTGCCCGAGGGCCGCGAGATGGTTATGCCTGGCGATAACCTGACGATCACCGTCGAGCTTATCGCCGACATCGCTCTGAACGAGAACCTGCGCTTCGCTATCCGCGAGGGTGGCCGCACCGTTGGTTCGGGTCAGGTAACCAAGATTATTGAATAATCGACTACAATCCTTAGGGGCGTACAATGGTACGCCCTTTACAGGGGCATAGTTAAATGGCATAATGACGGTCTCCAAAACCGTAGTTGGGAGTTCGATTCTCTCTGCCCCTGCCAATAAAAAAGAAAAGAAAGATGTCTAAATTTGGTGATTACGTAAAATCCAGCTACGACGAACTTGTGCACAAAGTGTCGTGGCCTACATTCAAAGAGCTGCAGAACAGCGCTGTCGTTGTTGCTGTGGCTGCTCTCATTCTGGCTGTCATCATCTTCCTGATGGACTATGTTTTCGGCGTCCAGGGTGGAGTGTGGAAAGGTATATTAGGAATCTATTATTCCATCATTGGATAACGCAGCGTTGAATTGCGACGTGCGGCAGTCCTGTCTTGCTTCCCAATCAAACCATTGAGGCGGGATTGTGTTCTGATGAAGGAAATCATATTCTCTTCAATAAGTTATTTAAAGCAATGGATCAACAGACTAAGAAATGGTATGTCGTCAGGGCTATAAGCGGCAAGGAGAAGAAAGCCAAGGAGTACATCGAAAGTGAGATGGCCAAACGAGGCTGGTCGGATCTTGTCCCTCAAGTCCTTATCCCTACAGAGAAGGTTTATTCGATACGTAACGGAAAGAAAGTGGTCAAGGACCGCAATTACTTTCCTGGCTACGTGTTGCTTGAGGCCGAATTGCGGGATGAGATAATACCTGTCATTCAGAATGTTCCCAATGTTTTGGATTTCTTGCGCGAGAAGGATGGCGACCCCATCCCGATGCGCCCCGCCGAGGTGAACCGCATACTCGGCAATATGGACGAGCAGATGGATTCGGACGGCGGAATGCTGGAGAAGTTCATCGTCGGCGAGCCTGTCAAGGTTGTCGATGGCCCGTTCAATTCGTTCTCGGGTGTCGTTGAAGAAGTCAACGAGGAGAAGATGAAGCTGAAGGTGACGGTCAAGATTTTTGGCCGCAAGACACCTCTCGAGCTCAACTTCAACCAGGTGGAGAAAGAATAGGATATGGTTGGGATAGATATAAATCAATAAACAAATTTTTAAACGTTACATTCAATGGCAAAAGAAATTGCAGGATTGATTAAGCTTCAGATCAAAGGCGGTGCTGCCAACCCGGCGCCTCCCGTAGGTCCCGCTTTGGGTGCCAAGGGTGTCAACATTATGGAGTTCTGCAAGCAGTTCAACGCTCGTACGCAGGACCAGGCTGGCAAGATTCTGCCTGTCATCATCAATGTTTACACTGACAAGTCCTTTGATTTTGTAGTCAAGACTCCCCCTGTTGCCGTCCAGCTGAAAGAGGCCTCGAAGGCTGCCAAGGGTTCTGCCGAGCCCAACCGCGTCAAGGTCGCTTCCGTGACTTGGGAACAGGTTCGCCAGATCGCCGAAGCCAAGATGCCCGACCTCAACTGCTTCACTGTCGAATCGGCAATGAGTATGGTGGCAGGCACGGCCCGCAGTATGGGTATCACTGTTACGGGTGAGAATCCTCTGGCAAAGTAAGGAACAAATGATTTATTAACAGTGGTAGCGTTAGTAGTTGTGAATGCAGGATTCCGGAAATCAGAGTTCATAATTCAAAAATGACGAAAGCGCGGTGACCACAAAAACAAGCAAAAATGGCAAAACTATCCAAGAAACAAAAAGAGGCTTTTGCAAAATTCGACAAGGAGAAGGTTTACTCGCTCGAGGAGGCCGTCTCGGTTGTGAAACAGATCACCTACACCAAGTTCGATTCGAGCTTTGACATCGATGTCCGTCTGGGCGTCGACCCGCGCAAAGCCAACCAGATGGTCCGCGGTAGCGTCACGCTGCCTCACGGCACTGGTAAGACTGTCCGTGTTTTGGTTCTCTGCACCCCCGACAAGGAGGAAGAGGCAAAAGCCGCCGGAGCCGATTACTACGGTCTGGACGAATATGTGGCCAAGATCAAGGGCGGTTGGACCGATGTTGATGTCATCATCACTATGCCCAGCTGTATGCCCAAGATCGGCGCTTTGGGTCGTATCCTCGGTCCCCGTGGACTTATGCCCAACCCCAAGACCGGTACCGTTACAATGGAAATTGGCAAGGCTGTCCAGGAAGCCAAAGCTGGTAAGATCGACTTCAAGGTCGACAAGTTCGGTATCATCCATACCGCTGTCGGCAAGTGCAGCTTCGACGACAACAAGATTGTCGAGAACACGCGCGAGGTCCTTCAGGCCATCATCAAGCTGAAACCTTCGGCAGCAAAGGGCACCTACGTGAAGAGCATCACTGTCTCCTCAACGATGAGCCCCGGCGTCAAGGTCGACACCAAAGCCGCTACATTGTAAGTTAAATGTGAAGAGTGGCCGGTGAATAGTGAAACGAATTGCTTTACCGTTGCGGGCCACAGGACACAAAATCAAAAAAATCGAGTTAATTAACATTTATGAGAAAAGAACAGAAAGACCAACTGATTGACCACTTGTGTGAGGACATCAAGGCCTATCCGCATCTCTACATCGCCGACATCGGAGGCCTGAACTCCGTCCAGACGAGCAAACTGCGTCGCGCCGCCTTCCGCAAGGAAGTCAAGTTGGAAGTTGTCAAGAACACCCTTCTCATCAAGGCTATGGACAAGAGTGGCGTCGACTACTCCGAACTGAAGCCCGTCATCAAGGGTGAGACCTGCATTATGCTGTCTAACATCAACAACGCTCCTGCCAAGCTCATCAAGGAATTCCTGGCCAACAACAAGGACTCCAAGAAACCCCTGCTCAAAGGTGCTTACGTTGAGGAAAGCTTCTATGTGGGTGCTGAACATCTCGACGCTCTGGTCAACATCAAGTCCAAGAACGAACTCATTGCCGACGTCATTGCACTGCTGCAGTCGCCTATCAAGAACGTCGTCTCCGGACTCCAGTCGGCCGGCAACACCATCTGCGGTGTGCTCGAGACTTTGTCAGAAAAAGCAGAATAAACAAAACTAGTAAAACTAGTAGGACTAGTAGGACTAGTAAGACTAGAAAGACTAGTCGAAAAAAAACAAATTGTAAAACATTTAAAAAACAAAAATAATTATGGCAGACATTAAAGCCTTAGCAGAAGAACTGGTTAACTTAACCGTTAAAGAAGTAAAAGAATTAGCTGACGTCCTGAAAGAGGAATACGGCATTGAACCCGCAGCCGCCGCTGTTGCTGTTGCTGCCGCTCCCGCCGCTGGTGGCGCTGCCGCCGCTGAAGAGAAGACCGCCTTTGACGTTATCCTGAAGGGTGTTCCCGATATGACCAAGAAGCTGGCCGTTGTGAAGGCCGTCAAGGACCTCGCAAGCCTCGGTCTGAAAGAGTCGAAGGAACTCGTTGACGGTGCTCCCAAGACCGTTAAGGAAGGCGTCTCGAAGGACGAAGCCGATGCACTGAAGAAAGCCCTCGAAGAGGCTGGTGCAGAGGTTGAAGTTAAGTAAGTTTTACACTACTTGATTCAACTAAGGAATAGGGTCTCCGACCGTGTGTCGGAGTACCTATTCCTTATTGCTATGCAAATCTATTTCCCGTGCGTATAGATATGAATAAGTGAGTTTTTGATATCCTGAGTTTCGTAATCAAAAAAATTTCATCCCTTGGCAAATAATCAACCCACAGTAATCAATTTCGCATCCGTCCGCAAGTATGACTATCCGGATTTTCTCGACATACAGCTGAAGTCGTTCCAGGACTTCTTCCAGATTGAGACGAATCCGGACAACCGTCTGGACGAGGGTCTTTTCAAGGTTTTCAAAGAGAACTTCCCCATTTCGGATGCCCGCAACAATTTCACACTTGAGTTTCTGGACTACTTCATCGACCCGCCGCGTTACACCATCGAGGAGTGCATTGAGCGTGGCCTCACCTACAGTGTCCCGCTGAAAGCCAAACTGAAACTCTCCTGCAACGACCCTGAGAACGAAGAGTTCCAGGCCATCGAGCAGCCTGTCTATTTGGGAATGATCCCGTATATGACACCCAAAGGCACGTTCGTCATCAACGGCGCCGAGCGCGTTGTCGTTTCGCAGCTTCACCGCTCGCCGGGTGTGTTCTTCGGCACCCAGTTCCACTCCAACGGTACGCAGCTCTACAGTGCCCGTATCATCCCCTTCAAGGGTAGCTGGATGGAGTTCACCACCGACATCAACAACGTGATGTACGCCTACATCGACCGCAAGAAGAAACTGCCTATCACCACCCTGTTGCGTGCCATAGGCTTCGAGACCGACAAGGAAATCCTCGACATCTTCGAGCTGGCAGAGGAGGTGAAGGCCACTCGCGCCAACCTGAAGAAAAACATCGGCCGCAAGCTGGCAGCCCGTGTCGTCGACTCCTGGATTGAGGATTTTGTCGATGAGGATACCGGCGAGGTGGTCTCGATGGAGCGTACCGAAGTGGTTATCGAACGCGATGTCGAGCTGACCGAAGAGAATATCGAGAAAATTCTCGAGCTGAATATCAAAACCATCCTCGTCACAACGGAGGATAAGGACGGTGTTGACTATTCCGTCATCTACAACACATTGAAGAAAGACACGGCCAATAATGCCAAGGAGGCTGTGGAATATATCTACAGGCAGTTGCGCAATGCCGAGCCGCCTGACGAAGAGACCGCACGCGGCATCATCGAGAAACTGTTCTTCTCGGACAAGCGGTATGACCTGGGCGATGTGGGTCGCTACAGAATCAACACCAAACTTAATCTTGATGTGCCTGACGAGGTGCGCGTCCTTACCAAAGAGGATATCACCTCTATTATTAAATATTTGATTCTTCTTATAAACCAGAAAGCCGACGTCGACGATATCGACCACTTGTCGAACCGCCGCGTACGCACCGTCGGCGAGCAGCTGTCGGCGCAGTTTGGCGTGGGCCTGGCCCGTATGAGCCGCACCATCCGCGAGCGTATGAACGTGCGCGACAACGAGGTGTTCACCCCCACCGAGCTTATCAACGCCAAGACGCTGTCGTCGGTTATCAACTCATTCTTCGGCACCAACCAGCTGTCGCAGTTTATGGACCAGACCAACCCGTTGGCAGAGATCACCCACAAGCGCCGTATCTCGGCCCTGGGTCCCGGAGGTCTGTCGCGCGACCGTGCCGGTTTCGAGGTCCGCGACGTCCACTATACGCATTATGGCCGTCTGTGTACCATCGAGACTCCTGAAGGTCCCAACATCGGTCTTATCTCGTCGCTCAGCGTCTACGCCAAGATTAACAACCTTGGTTTCATCGAGACTCCCTATCTGCGCGTCGAGAACGGCCAGGTGCAGCTTGGCGAAGACCCCGTATATTATACTGCCGAGGCCGAAGAGAACAAGACGGTGGCACAGGCCACCACCGAGCAGGATGCCGAAGGCCACATCCTCGGCAGCCGTGTCAAGGCTCGTCGCCAGGCCGACTTCCCCATCGTCAGCCCCGAAGAGGTGGACCTTATGGACATCGCCTCGAACCAGATTGCCTCGATAGCAGCATCGCTTATCCCGTTCCTCGAGCACGACGACGCCAACCGTGCCCTGATGGGATCGAATATGATGCGTCAGGCCGTGCCTCTGCTCAACCCCGAAATTCCTATTGTCGGTACCGGCATCGAACAGGCTGTGGCCGAAGACAGCCGTGTGCTGCTCAACGCCATCGGCGACGGTGTCGTCGAATATGTCGACTCCACCCGTATCGTTATCAGGCACAACCGCACCGAGAAGGAGCGCCTGGTCAGCTTCGACGACGACCTGCACGAGTACCGCCTTACCAAATACCAGCGCACCAACCACAGCACCGCCATCAACCTGCGCCCCATCGTCCGCAAGGGCGACAAAGTCAAGAAGGGCCAGGTCCTCTGCGAGGGCTACGCCACACAGGGCGGCGAGCTGGCTCTGGGCCGCAATATGATGGTGGCATTTATGCCTTGGAAGGGTTACAACTTCGAGGATGCCGTCGTTATCAGCGAGCGTGTTGTGCGCGAAGATATATACACCTCGGTCCACGTCGAGGAATACACCCTCGAGGTCCGCGAAACAAAACGCGGCGACGAGGAGCTGACGCGCGATATCCCCAATGTCAGCAGCGACGCCACCAAGGACCTCGACGAGAACGGTATCATCCGTATCGGCGCCGAAGTCAAGGAAGGCGACATCCTTATCGGCAAGATCACGCCTAAGGGCGAGAGCGACCCCACCCCCGAAGAGAAACTGCTTCGTGCCATCTTCGGCGACAAGGCCGGCGACGTCAAGGACGCTTCGCTCAAAGTGCCGCCGTCGGTGCGTGGTGTCGTCATCGACAAGAAACTCTTCACCCGCGTCATCCGCGACCGCAAGGCCCGTGCCCGCGAGAAGGAACTCCTCGCCAAACCCGAGGAGGAGTTCAACAACGAACTCGCCGACCTCAAGGACAAGCTTATCGACAAGCTGCTTGTCATCCTGGCCGGCAAGACCTCCAATGGAGTCTACAATTCGCATAAAGAGGAGCTCATCCACAAGAAAGAGAAGTTCAGTATGAAGGTTCTGCGTACCATCGATTTCACCGATGTCAACCCCAACCGCTGGACTCAGGACAAGGACACCAACGCCCTCATCAAAGAGCTTCTCAACAACTACAATATCAAGGTCCGCGAAATTAACGGCCGCTTCACCCGTAACAAGTTCGCCCTCACCGTCGGCGACGATTTGCCCAGCGGCATCGTCCAGATGGCCAAGGTCTATATCGCTATGAAGCGCAAACTGCGCATCGGCGACAAGATGGCCGGTCGCCACGGTAACAAGGGTATCGTCTCGAAGATTGTCCGTGCCGAGGATATGCCTTTCCTCGCCGACGGTACTCCTGTCGACATCGTGCTGAACCCCCTGGGTGTGCCTTCGCGTATGAACCTTGGTCAGATCTACGAGACAGTCCTCGGATGGGCCGGCAAGAAGCTCAACAAACGCTTCAAGACCCCCATCTTCGATGGTGCCACCCTCGAGCAGATCAACGGCTATATGCAAGAAGCCGGACTGCCGGAAAACGGCCGCACATACCTCTATGACGGCGAGACCGGCGAGCGCTTCGACCAGCCTGCCACGGTGGGTTACATCTACTATCTCAAGTTGCATCATATGATCGACGACAAGATGCACGCCCGCAGCATCGGACCCTACTCCCTCATCACCCAGCAGCCCCTTGGCGGTAAGGCCAACTTCGGTGGCCAGCGTTTCGGAGAGATGGAGGTCTGGGCTCTCGAAGCTTTCGGTGCTTCGCACGTTCTGCAGGAGGTGCTTACGGTCAAGTCCGACGACGTTATGGGCCGCGCCAAGACCTACGAGGCCATCGTCAAGGGCGACAACCAGCCCACTCCGGGCATCCCCGAGTCTTTCAACGTGCTGGTTCACGAACTTCGTGGCCTTGGTCTTGAGGTAACTTTTGATTAAATTGAAAATTGAGAATTGAAAATTGAAATCAGTCGCAGACTGCTCTATCGACAATTCGCAGTTCACAATTCACAATTCACAATTAGTAAGAAAATATGGCATTTAAACAAGAAGTACAGAAGAACGATTTCAAGTCGATAACCATAAGCTTGGCATCGCCCGAGTCTATCAAGCGGCGCTCGTATGGCGAGGTCACCAAGCCCGAGACTGTCAACTACCGCACCTACAAGCCGGAGCGCGACGGTCTGTTCTGCGAGCGCATTTTCGGTCCCACGCGCGACTGGGAGTGCCACTGTGGCAAATATAAACGCATCCGCTACAAGGGTATCGTCTGCGACCGTTGCGGCGTCGAGGTCACCGAGAAGAAAGTGCGTCGCGAGCGTATGGGTCACATCGAACTCACCGTGCCCGTCGCCCACATCTGGTTTTTCCGCACTCTGCCCAACAAGATAGGCACCTTGCTCGACATCCCCAGCAAGAAACTCAACCAGATTATCTATTACGAGAAATATATTGTCATACAGCCCGGCAAGGCCGTCCTTAACGACATCCCCGTCAAGCGTCTGGACCTGCTCACCGAGGAGGAACTCTACAGCATCACCGAGAACCTGCCCCAGGGCAACGACCAGCTCCCCGACGAAGACCCCGACAAGTTCATCGCCGGAATGGGTGCCGAGGCTCTGTATACATTGCTCAGCGAAATCGACCTCGACAAGTTGAGCTACGAGCTGCGCGACCGCGCCAGCAAGGAGAACTCCAACCAGCGCAAGCAGGAAGCCCTCAAGCGCCTCAACATCATCGAGTCTTTCCGCGAATCGCGCCGCCGTATGCAGGCCCGCGGTATGGACAACCGTCCCGAGTGGATGATCCTCAACATCATCCCCGTCATCCCGCCCGACCTGCGTCCTCTCGTCCCGCTCGATGGCGGCCGTTTCGCCACAAGCGACATCAACGAGCTCTACCGCCGCGTCATCATCCGCAACAACCGCCTGAAACGCCTGCTCGAAATCAAGGCCCCCGAGGTCATTATGCGCAACGAGAAGCGTATGCTCCAGGAGTCGGTCGACTCGCTTTTCGACAACAGCCGCAAGGTCAGCTCTGTCAAGAGCGACAGCAACCGCTCGCTCAAGTCGCTCAGCGACTCTCTCAAGGGCAAGCAGGGCCGCTTCCGTCAGAACCTGCTCGGTAAGCGCGTCGACTATTCGGGCCGTTCGGTCATCGTCGTCGGCCCCGAGCTTAAGATGCACGAGTGCGGTCTGCCCAAGGATATGGCCAGCGAGCTTTTCAAACCGTTCATCATCCGCAAGATGCTCGAACGCGGCCTTGTCAAGACCGTCAAGAGCGCCAAGCGCGTCGTCGACCGCAAGGATCCCGTGGTATGGGAAATCCTTGAAAACATACTGAAGGGTCACCCCATTCTGCTCAACCGTGCCCCGACGCTGCACCGTCTCGGTATCCAGGCTTTCCAGCCCAAGCTGGTCGAAGGTAAGGCCATCCGCCTCCACCCCCTCGTCTGTACGGGTTTCAATGCCGACTTCGACGGTGACCAGATGGCTGTCCACGTGCCCCTGGGCAATGCAGCCATCCTCGAGGCTCAGCTGCTGATGCTCTCGACCCACAACATCCTCAACCCCGCCAACGGCGCTCCTATCACTGTGCCGTCGCAGGATATGGTGCTTGGTCTTTACTATATGACCAAGCCCCGCCACACCACCGAGACCGAAATCGTCAAAGGCGAAGGCCAGCGCTTCTATTCGCCCGAAGAGGTCATTATCGCCTACAACGAGAAACGTGTCTCGCTCAATGCCTGCATCTCTGTCCGTCTGCCCCAGTTCAAGGGTCGCGACGAGTACGAGTTTGTGCATACCGACCGCTCTTTCCTCGAGCTGATCAAGGACCGCGAGGGCAACATCCTCACCGACCGCGACTGCAGCAACGACGAGGAGCGCGCACAGCGTAGCCGCACCGAGTTCGAAATCCTTCGCGACAAAGAGGGCTTCCCCGTTGTCGACAAGGATGGCCACTACATCAAGACCGACCGTCTGCGCACCACTGTGGGACGCGTCATCTTCAACCAGGTGGTACCCGAAAAATACGGCTACATCAACCAGGTGATGGGCAAGAAGAGCCTGCGCGACATCATCGGCGACCTCTTCACCGTCTGCGGCAACGCCACCACCGCCAACTTCCTCGACGACATCAAGTCGATGGGTTACCGTATGGCTTTCAAGGGCGGTCTCTCCTTCAACCTCGGCGACGTTATCATCCCCGTCGAGAAGGAACAGATGATAGCCCACGCCAACGAGGAGGTCGAAGAGGTTATGGCCCAGTATTCTATGGGTCTTATCACCAACAACGAACGCTACAACCACGTCATCGATATTTGGACCAACACCAACAACCAGCTCACCGAAACGCTGATGAAACGCCTCAAGGCCGACAACCAGGGCTTCAACCCCATCTATATGATGTACGACTCCGGAGCCCGTGGTAGCAAGGAGCAGATCCGTCAGCTCTCCGGTATGCGTGGCCTTATGGCTAAGCCGCAGAAGGCTGGTACCGCCGGCAACGAGATTATCGAGAACCCCATCATCTCCAACTTCAAGGAGGGTCTGTCGGTGCTCGAGTACTTCATCTCTACCCACGGTGCCCGTAAGGGTCTGGCCGATACCGCTCTTAAGACGGCTGACGCCGGTTACCTGACCCGTCGTCTCGTCGACGTGGCCCACGACGTCATCATCACCGAAGAGGACTGCGGCACCCTGCGCGGACTGCCCACCACGGCCCTCAAGAAAGGTGAGGATATCGTCCAGAGCCTCAGCGAGAAGATTCTGGGTCGCACTTCGGTCCACGACATCTACGATCCGCAGACCGACGAGATCATCGCCCACGCCGGCGAAGAACTCACCGAAGAAATCTGCAAGCGTATCGAAGAGGCCCACATCGAAGAGGTCGAAATCCGCTCGGTGCTCACCTGCGAGGCCAAGCACGGCGTCTGCGCCAAGTGCTACGGCCGCAACCTCGCCACGGGCCAGATGGTCCAGAAGGGCGAAGCCGTCGGCGTCATCGCAGCACAGGCTATCGGCGAGCCTGGTACACAGCTGACACTGCGTACCTTCCACGTCGGTGGTGTGGCCGGTGGCAACATCGGTACCACCTCCAGCATCGAGGCTCACCACGAAGGTGTGCTCGCCATCGACGAGCTCCGCGCCATCCCCTATACCGACGACCAGGGCTCGAGCTACCATATCGTTATGGGCCGCTCGGCCGAAATGCGTATCGTCGACACCAAGACCGACGTCACCCTCTTCTCGGCTCTGCTGCCCTACGGCTCCAAGCTCTACAAGATGGCCGGCGAAGAGATCCATCGCGGCGACCTCATCGCCGAATGGGACCCCTACAACGTCGTCATTATGTCCGATGTCGACGGTAAGGTCAGTTTCGAGAACGTCATCGAGAACGTCACCTACCGCGTCGAGAGCGACTCGCAGACAGGTATGCAGGACAAGGTCATCATCGAATCGCGTCAGCGTACCAAGAATCCTACCCTCAACATCGTCGACGACGAGGGCAACATCCTCAAGGTCTACGACCTCCCCGTCGGTGCCCACATCGGTGTCGACAACGGTCAGAAACTCCGCGCCGGCGACATTATGGTCAAGATTCCGCGCAGCTTCGGCAAGGCAGGCGACATCACGGGCGGTCTGCCCCGTGTCACCGAGCTCTTCGAGGCCCGCAACCCGTCCGACCCCGCCATCGTGGCCGAAATCGACGGTATCGTCAGCATCGCCAAGAAACTCAAGCGCAACAACCGCGAAATCACCATCACCTCGCGTACCGGCGAGCAGCGCAGCTACCTCATCAGCACCAGCAAGCAGATCCTTGCTCAGGATCAGGACTACGTCAAGGCCGGCACGCCGCTTAGCGAAGGCGCCATCACTCCCGCCGACATCTTGGCCGTCAAGGGCCCGATGAAGGTGCAGGAATATATCGTCAACGAAGTCCAGGAGGTCTACCGTCTGCAGGGCGTGAAGATCAACGACAAGCACTTCGAGGTCATTGTGCGCCAGATGATGCGCAAGGTCGAAATCGAAGACCCGGGCGACACCCGCTTCCTCGAAGGCGAGCTTATCAACAAGATCGACTTCCACGAGACCAACGACGAGATTTTCGGTATGAAGGTCGTCGAGGACAAGGGCGACAGCGAAACCCTCGAGAACGGACAGATCATCACCGCCCGCAAGCTGCGCGACGAGAACTCCTACCTGCGCCGCCAGGACAAGGCCCTCGTCACTGCCCGCGACGCCAAGCCCGCCACCGCCAAGCAGATCCTGCAGGGTATCACCCGCGCCTCGCTGCAGACCAAGAGCTTCATCAGTGCCGCCTCCTTCCAGGAGACCACCAAGGTGCTCACCGAAGCAGCCATCAACGCTAAGCAGGACTTCCTCGAAGGTATGAAGGAAAACGTCATCGTTGGCCACCTCATCCCCGCCGGTACGGGTCTGCGCGAATACCAGAACCTCATCGTCTCCGACAAGAATCTTATCAACCAGCAATAGAAGGGACAATTCTTATGGCACAAGAGAACAAGAACAACATCAATCTCGCCATCAGCGACGAGGTGTCGGCAGGCACCTACAGCAACCTCGCTGTCATCACCCACTCGCCAGCCGAGTTCATCCTCGACTTCGCCCAGGCCCTGCCCGGCCGCGAAGGCGCCACGGTGCGCCAGCGCATCCTGATGTCGCCGCTCCACGCCAAACGCCTCGCTATGGCGCTCAACGACAACCTCAGCAAGTATGAGGCCAACTTCGGCACCATCGAGGAACCCCACGCTCCCAACGACGCCATCCCCTACAACATCCTGCCTCAAGGCAAGGCCTGACGCAATGGCGCCGTCGGCCAGCAGCACTGGCTGAACGACAGAGAGATAACCGCACCAAAGGGCCGCTCCAATCGGAGCGGCCCTTTTTATGTTGGTTTCCAGCCTCTGACGGCTCTCACGGCTGCCTTCAGCCTGCGTGGCCCTGGCGCCGCCTTTTCGCATACCCTTTTTACGCAGTTCTTATATCGTTCTTATATCCGCGATATAAGAACGATATAAGAACTGCATCCGAACGGTGTCCGAACAGGCATCGCGGACGGCAATGCGGACCGGCACGTTTCCGGAGCGTCGCGAACCATCAGTTACAATGCTTTACAGATGCTTTGCATTGAACATAAGGAGAGGTGATTTGCGCTCCCGCGCAGCGCGGCGGCAAACGTGCGATTATCGCACTGCTGACGCTATGAGGGATTGGTTTTTAGCGTTTTTAGAAATTTTAAGTATTTTTTTGCGTGGGGTAGGGGTTGGTATTTGAAAAAAATAGTATATTTGCAGTTTGGATAACAATGCACTCTTGCGTTCAATACTTTGAATAGCAAGGAATTGTGCGGGTTTGGGTGTATTGTGTCCTGTTGATAAATAGTTAAAAAGTAGATAAAAATAGCTCGAAAAAGCATAAATATTCATACAGTGAAGAAAATGAAACGTTATATGAGAGACTCTTTTAAACGCATTGCAATGCTTACTTTGTTGTTGGCTGTCGTGGCGTCGGCATCGGCCCAGACACCTGTACGTCCTTTGGTTAAAGGCTCCGTGTTTGGTGGCGGCCGTATGGCTGACGTTAACGGCGAGACCAATGTCGATGTCAAGGAGTGCCAGGCTATCGGTTCCGTCTTTGGCGGCAACGATATCGCCGGTCAGGTCCTTGGTGCCAATGGTGCCAAGGTCACTATCGGCAGCGGCGAGAAGACTACCGACATCATCATCGGCTCGGTCTACGGCGGCGGCAACGGCTACTACTACTACCCCAACGGTGTTGGCACCGAAGTCTTCGAGCTCAACGGTTCGGGCGACCCCGTCGCCAAGACCCTCGCCGCCGGCGAGGTCAAGGGCTACACCTCTACCGACCGTGCCACGGTCTATGCTGCCCTCACCGGAGCAGCCTCTGTCCCTTCGGTCCAGAAAACCACCGTCAGTGTCGTCAGCGACCGCGTCTATATTGACTCCGTTTTCGGTGGCGCCAAGAATGCTATCGTCTGTGGCGACGCTGATCCCGCCGCTTCCGACACCACCACCAGCATCCGCATCAGCCACGGTACGGTTTTCTCGGTCTTCGGTGGCAACAACTACGGCGGCTTCCTTGCCAAGAACACCACTCAGCACATCGTGGTTGGCGGCAGCAAGGCTCTCGCCCCCAACTCGTCGGTCAACCTTGGCGGTGACCACAGCACGGGTCTTGCCCACACGGGTGCCACTATCGACGCCTGGACTGCTGTGGCCGATGCGCATTCCATCTGCTTCCTCTTCGGCGGCGGCAACAAGGTGCCGGGCCAGAATGTCCACATCGTCGTCAATGGCGGCCAGATCGACACCCTCTTCGGCGGCGGCAACAGCGCCGACGTGCGCAGCACCCAGGTCGACGTCAACGTCGCCTCGCCGCTCTACGCTCTGGCCAATTCGCCCTATACCAACCCCACAACCTATGCCTACAGCACCACCAGCAGCGTCTTCGACATCCGCTGCCTCTTCGGCGGCAACAACGCTGCCGATATGACGGGCCTGCCCACACTCAACCTCGAAAAGGGCGGTATCCACAACGTCTATGGCGGCGGCAACAAGGGCGTGATGCTGGCAGCAGATTCATATACCGACAACTATACGCGTGAAAGCATAACGCCTACCAATACCACCTATCACGGTGCTGGCGCAACGCGCAGCACCAACGTCCTCGTCAACAGTGCCGACATACTGATCGACACCCTCTATGGCGGTGGCCAGAGCGCCGGTACGCTCCACGACACCTACGTCGAGATTGCCGACGGCAATCTCGGTGTCGTCTATGGCGGCACCAACATTATGGGCCGCATCGGCCCGGATAGCCATACCGGTATGCCCGCCCCGCGCGAACTTGCCAAGACCAATGTCTACATCCACGGCGGCACGGTGCACAACACCGTCTTCGGCGCCAGCAACGGTCTCTACCGCTGCCACAACGGCTTGCTCTATTCCGAGGGCGACAACAACCTCTTTGCCGACCCCAACGCCTACAGCTACCTTGCCGGCCGCTACACTCCGGCAGTCTTCAACAGCTATGTCCTCATCGCCGCTGGCGCCACCATCAAGGGCAACGTCTACTCGTCGGGCAATATGGCCGTTGTCGGAAAGCCCAAGGCTGTCGACCCGTCGGGCCGTGCGGTCGACTCCGCCGGTATCGCCCTGCTCCACATCACCGGCGGCACCATCGGTGTCGGCACCGGCACGGGCAGCGCTATGACCATCACCAGCAAGGGTAGCGTCTTTGGCGGCGGCAATATGGGCTGCGTCTTCGGCGCTGCCGATGTCGTCATCAGCGGCAATGCCGTCATATATGGCGATGTCTACGGCGGCAACGACAAGACCGGCCGCGTCTTCAGCTCGCTGCGCGGCGGCTCCATCGCCGAGCTCCACAATGCCTCGACGCCCGCCCAGGCGGCGATAGACCACAGCCAGTATCCCGGCGTCCACACTTCCGACCTGGCTCAGGGTGCCACCATCCCCCTCTCTGAGGACAATGCCGGCACCTATACCCTCATCACCGGAACACCCCAAATCGCCGGTTCCGTCTTTGGCGGCGGCAACGGCGACTATGTATATGTCGACACCTATACCGAAAAGGCCGCCCTCGTCAGCGGCGGCACTCCGGCCGAGCGCGTCGTCATCAACTGCTCGCAGCCCCCTTCGGCCGACGAGAACAGCTCGTTTGTCGACATCAACCTGGCCTCGACGGGCTATGTCAACCGCGTCTTCGGCGGTGGCAACAGCAAGACCACTGGCTACGCCACCCGCGGAGCCGGCATCGTCGAGCAGGGTACATCCTACGTCTATTTCAACTGCACCGACGCCCCGACCGACGAGAGCAACATCAACGTCGGCACCATCTTCGGTGGCAACAACAATGTGGCTATGAACAAGGTGCCCCGCATCGTGATGCTGCAGGGCAAAGTCGGCAACGTCTATGGCGGCGGCAACCTTGGTGCTATGACCGGCAACGAGGTCATCGCCTCGCTCCCCCTCAGCACCTACGTCACCACCCCGAGCGACAATGTCGTCGTCACGGGCAACATCTATGGCGGCTGCAACGTGGCCGACGTCAGCAACGACACCTACGTCAAGATCACCCAGGGCATCGTCCGTGGCAACATCTTTGGCGGCAACGACCTCTCGGGCAAGGTGGACATCTCGCACGTCATCATTGACGGTGCCGCCGACAAGGACCTCCTGATCCGCGGCAACGTCTATGGCGGCGGCAACGGCGACTATCCTTTCTACCTGCAGGAAGTTGATGTCACTGGCGTATACATCGACAATGACGGAATCAAACGTCCTTCCGACTACGCTGATGCAGCCGACGGTGCTGCTGCCAACGCTGTGGCTGGCAAATATGCTGCACGACATTTTACATATTATAATATGGACGGCCGTCCCTACGTCGACAGTGCCGCCGTGGTGCTCAATGGCGAGTTCGTCATCAACGGCAACGTCTACGGCGGCGGCATCAGCGGCGACTGCCGCAAGACCAACGTCCTTGTCGATGCCGAGGAAGGTGTCTTCAACGGAATGATCTTCGGTGCCGGCCGTGGCCGCGTCGACAATATGGGTCTGCGCATTGACGGCACCTGCAAGGCCAAATATATCGGCGTGGCCCAGGATGCCGATGGCGACGGCATCACCGACGTCGACGGCAGCGGCAACATCATCTACGGCGAGGGCAACGCTATGGGCAACGTCCTCGACACCGCCTGGCTCACCGTGCGACAGTTCAAGTCGATGAGCGGTGGCCGCAGCGCTATGTTCGGCGGCGGCCAGAGCGGCAACGTGCGCAACACGATGGTCACCTACGAGAACACCGCCGTCAAACCCCTCGAGGCTCTCTATCTGGGCTGTCTGGCATCTGACGTCACCGGCACCGCCACAGGCGTCATCGACGCTTACGAGCCCGCCAACGAGCACTGGATCATCGACACCCTCTATGGCGGCAACGACTTCACCGGCCGCGTCGAGCATACCAAGATGATTGTCAACAGCGGCATCTTCACCCACCTCTTCGGCGCCGGCAACGGCGACTACGACTACAAGAGCCTGCTGGCAGAGTGGACCGCCGCGGGTGGCCGTCTCGACGACGATCTTGGAGCCTTCGACGGCACCCACGGCATCTGTGCCGACACCGTGCCATACACTATGGATGTCGAAATCGACGTCAATGGCGGTATCTTCCTCAACACCGTCTATGGCGGCGGCAATATGGGTCTGGTAGGCGACCGCGATATGGTTGCCTCCACTATGACCGCCAGCAACGACGACCGTGCCGATTATATAGGTACTATTACTCTTAATATACACGGTGGCGAATTCCACCGCCACGTCTTCACCGGCGCCCGCGGCAAGACGGGTATGAAGAGCTCTTTCTTCGACCTCGCCGCCACCGCCAACCAGGCCGCCTATGCTGTCGACGGTCAGGTCCTCGGCAAGCAGCTGGCCTACGCCCAGAAGATTCTCAATATGGACAACGGTCACGTCTTCTTCAGCGTCTACGGCGGCAGCGAGGCTGTCGACGACGGCTTCCCCTACGAGTGCAAGGGTGCTCCCAACTATGCTGCCAACCCCAACCAGAACACCACCCTGCGTCCCTCGACGATTATGAACATCACCGGCGGCCGCATCGAGAAGAGTGTCTACGGCGGTGGCTACCAGGGTAACATCTACGGCTCCGTCTACGTCAATGTGGGTATCGACGCCGTGCGCGACTGCCCGGCGTGGAGCAAGACCTTCGGCAATGTCAATATGGTTTCCTACAAGCCCAACCTCGTCGACCACAGCGGCTACAAGATGACCAACACCCTCAGTGGCAACAATGTCGTCAAGACCCGCGTGCCCGTCACGTCGCCCACCCGCGCCGGCAACCCCACACTTAGAAAGAACATCATCGACCTCGAAGCCTCCATCTACAACGCCAGCGACTGGGGCGAGGCAGGCACCAATGCCTACTTCCTCACCCGCGGCGTCTTCGGCGGCGTCACCAACATCCTTGTCGACGGCAAGGGCTACAACACCTCGCTCACCAACCCCTTCGTGGTCGATCTGCCCAGTATGGACATCCACTACAGTCTTATCGGTGCCGGTACCTCGACCGAGGGTGGCGACGTCAATCGCCTCATCACTCTGCGCCACTATGGCGACTACTACAACTGCCCCGAGATCTCCAAGACTCTCTATTCCATCCAGCGTGCCGACAAGGTCATCCTCGACAGCGCCTTCATCAACCTCTATGGCGAGCAGGACGCCTATTCGGCCTACGCTTCGCCGAGCTACAGCCTCTGCCGCATCGATACCATCATCTTCCGCGTCGACAACATACTGATGATCGAGTCGCCGGCCATCTTTATCGGCAAGTGGGCCAGCCTCCGCACCGACGAGGTCTACGCTATCGACAACCCGCTGCACCTGTACGACAATCAACCGGTCGCACAGGAACAAACCGGTGGCACCACCACAGACCCCGTGTTTTCCAATGTCGCCAACGACTTCTTCGACAACCTCTTCCCAACGGATCAAGACTGTGCCGCCAACACGTGCGACAATGTGGGTATCTGCTTGCGTCTGCCCCACCAGCGTGGCACCGAAGGCTTTGCTGCCGCCCGCAACGTGCTGATGATGCGCAACGGCTCATACGTCAAGGTGTCGCCCTTTATCGACACCGACCACAACGGCCTCGACGACGCAGGCCACGCCTTCGGCAACGTCTTTGGCTGGATGTACCTGCTGGCTCAGGACGCCACAATGTCGTACGTCTATGCCGATACCAAGAAGACCGCCACTGAATCCAACAGAAACGCCAACAACGGCGGTTTCATCTCGACCTGCAAATGCGACAACATCGAAGTAGTTGAAAATGACGGAGACGAGCTCAACTATATCAACGTCCACGCCAACGGTACTGTCCAATACCGCTCGTGGATGATTGGTACCAACCAGGGCTCGCGCGTGCGCCACATCACCCTCGTGGCCAACGCCGTACCCGACGGCCGCCTCAACGACAACCTGTCGGCAGGCAATTATAGTCTTTATTCCGGAGCTGAGAGCACTCCCGATGACACGCCGATCACCATCGCCGATGCCGACAAATATGCCTACGCTACCACCACCCTCGAACTGCCCCCGGCCAATGGTGGCCACTTCTATGTCATCAACTCCGTCCTTATCGACCAGGACAACGGTGGCCAGCTTCAGTTGGTGGACCAGGCCTACGAGAAAAAAGGCAACCTCTTCTTCCAGACTGTCGATGGCGTTACCAGCACCTACGATGAAATTGGTGCCGATCCCGACTACACCTTCGGCCTCGCTTTTGCCAGCGACGAGAACTTCAACAGCGCGAGCTGCTGGAATACCGACGGCTCGACGAACCTCGACCACGTCGAAGCCCTCGGCGTGCAGTTCAACCGCAGCCTTGTCGACGGTGAGAATCACCACTATGCCTGCTGGAACAGGTCGGTGATTTCCGGCAACCAGTACATCACCAACCAGGGCGGCTACATCTCCAACTCCATCATCCCGGGTGCCGTGGGTGCCATCCCCACAATGAAGTTTACCCTCACCTACAATAAGAATATGCACACCACCGTCACGCGCGACGTCATCTTCACGATGTACGAGTTCGACTCGCTTGGCAACTTCATCGGACCCGTCGAGGTCACCGTTACCATCTCTACGGTCATCAAGGAGTTTGCCGACCTCGAAGCTCCGGTGCTGGCTATGTTCAACGAGGGCCTTACCAACGAGTATGTGCGCAAGATTACCATCCCTGCATCCTTCCAGCAGCGCGACATATACATCACCGGCATCGAATGGATGAAGGATACCATTACGCCGTATAGCGACAATGGAAACAACTACACCGTCTATAGCGACCCCCTCAAGAAGAAATGGTTCAATCTGCAGCAATACACAGGAGCCCTGCCCACCGACAACAACCATTTCTCTATCATCGTCAAACCCACCGAAAGCACCTCCGAGAACATCAACAACACCCTGGGCTGGTACCACATTGCCCACCCCGAGGGCGTCGATGTCTACAAGCTGGCCAAGGACGACTACAAGGAAACCACAGGTCTCGACGACTTCAGCACCGAAGACAACGGCAAACGCCGCGACAGCATCTACCGCTCGTGGGACTATAACTTTGCAAAACGCGACAGTCATTACGCCCCTGATGTCCCGGCCAAAGAGACCAAAATGGGCACAGAGGGCAACGGCTACTGGCTGGGTACCCTCGACGGCCGTTCCACGGCATCGATCGACGTCAGCCTCAAGTTCAACGGCTTGTGGTACTACCGCGACCAGTTCGTGCCGCCTCTGGCGTGGGTGAGACTGAGGTGCGAGTTCAAGAACACCAAGACCGAAACCCCAGACGACAACGAGTTCTGGATATATATCAAGGTACGCACACGCCTCGAGGGCGACACCATCTATATGGCTCCCGAAAAGTCGCTGACACGCACGGCAGTGTCGCCGTCGGGCAGCCAAGAACTCAAGATGCACGCCTACGGCTACGGTTACGTGGAAGGTGATGGTGCATCTGAAACCATCTTTGAAAACACCACTACGCCAAACTACACCAATATCACTGCAGATCAACGGGATATCAAGAACAACCCCAACAACTATCTGCAGGACTTCAAGCAGGTGATGAAGATTTTCATCGAGGGCGACGTGATAGACATTATGGAGACCATCCCCATCACGAGGGGCGACGAACCCGTCACAGTGATGGGCGACGACTACAGCATCATCCAGATCATTCGCTATTCGGGCAGCCACTACAAGTTCCCCACTATGCAGTGCGCCAACTACGATCCTTTGATCGAAGTCAAGGAGAATGGCCACCTGACGATGCGCAACGTATGGTTCAACGGTAGCGGCTGCACCCGCACCAAACCCGCTGGTGCCGGTGCCGGATATCATACGCAGGTGGGCTCTGACCAATATTTCGAGAAAAAGGCCCGCGTCAACACCATTCTCTACGCCCAGTCGCCCATCGTCTACGTCCACGGACACGGTGAGGCCAACTTTACCAAGAACGTCATCTTCTCCAACAACTTCAACAACAACTACGACCGCGTTCTTTCGACCAACGCCGTCAACAACTCCTTCATCGGCGGTGGCGCTATCGCGCTGGTCAACGACAATGGACTGGATGCTAATGGCCGACATATCGGCTCCGACCCCGCGGTGACCGTGGGCGATATGGGCCACATCTATAACAATGTGGTCGTCGACTGGAATGCTGCCACCGCAGGCGGCACCTCCGACTGGCTGCCGCGCAACTACGGCGCTGGTGCCTACGTCGACGGCGGACAGTTCATCCTCGGCGGTGCCAAGGGCACGCAGATCCATATCGACCGCAACTACTACCTCAAGAATACCTCCACAGAATATGGTATCCGGGAAAAGCAGGCACATATGTATAACGACCAAACCGGAGTACAGACAGACATTATTATCCCTGTCTACTACCTCGACACGTTGAACCACGCACAGGCCTTCTCGCTCAGCAACGTCTACCTGACCCGCAAGCCCTGGATGTGCGACAACACCGACGACGGTATTGCCAACCCCACCGACCCCCTCACGCGCCGCGACAAGCAGAGCGACGTCGTCTACTTCCTCAGCGAACTCAGCCCCGACTCGCGTATTGGTATCAGCAAGTGGTTCCCCGGCTATGTCTACACCAACAGCCGTAGCGGAGTACACCTCCTCAACGAAGTGACGCCGCGCGACACCGTCACCGTAGCTCGCGTGGGCCGTGGTACCTCCAACACCTCTATGGTCGACAACAACTATAAGGCTAATATCTTCTTCAACGACTCCTCCTACTATTCCATCGCCGACCGCTCGCTCATTAATCCCGACGGCACTCCGTCGTTCACCAACTCCTATCCCGCTGTGACCTATAGCGGCAACACTACGGCCTATAGCGGCTACAACGACAAGGTGTTCATCTATCGCCACACCTCCCTGTCGCCCTACAACATTTACTTCCAGCGCTGCGCCTCGTTCGGCAAGGGCGTCGTCCAGCTCTGGGATACGAGTGCCTGCTTCGCCAACGACCAGGGCCTTCAGTTCAACGACTATATGAAGGGCGACAGCATCTCCTACCACTGGAATAGCTCTGCCACCTGCGCTATGGCTATGGACACCCTGCGCTTCCGCGTGGGCGGTGGCTTCTTCCCCTACACCTATAAGTGGTACGACGTCAGCGACACCAACACCGGTGTCGTCAACCGTCGTCAGCTGCACACACGCACCACCGTCGGCTCCAACGCCATCAGCCGCTTCGACGTGCCTGCCTATGACAGGCTGCGCAAGCAGGCCGAGTTCGACACGCTGGTGTTCCGTACCGAGGTCTCCACAAGCGACAACCGCCACAACTACGCTTTCGAGGTTGTCGCCACCGACCTGACGGGCAACTGCGTCGTGACGCAGGATGTCAAGGTCCGTACCGTCAAGGTCGCCACCGACCACCACGACGACGGAGCATTCCTCTACGACTATGCCAACTTCCTGCAGCACCGCAGAAATGGTGCCCTCATCAGTGGTATCGACACGGCGACACAACGCTCGCAGGAGCTCTTCTACCGTATCAAGTCGCCCGGCGTGGATAGCTCTAGCTTCCACGACCACGTGGGACACGTCCCCGACCACCACGAGGCGATTGCTGCAGGCGACCTTGGCGGTCTGCGCCGTGCAGGATACACGCACCAGACAGCAACTGAAGAAGCTGGCGATACTTTCACTGGTCTTCCCTATGCCGGCAACGGTCACGATGATGTCGGCGATATGACGCCGCGCTACCTGCGCATCTTCCGCTCCTACCGCGTCAAACCCTCCATCTACCCCAAGGATGCGCGCGGCTCCATTGCCATCTACAATTCCAATAACCAGGAAATTGAAAATATCTCTGAAGGTGAGATGAGCAACGACAAATGGGTACCCAACATCGAGGTTTGCCCCGGCGAGGTGCTGAATCTGCGCCCCCTTCCGGCATCGTCGGGCGTTTGGGACTTCATCGGCTGGGACTTCGACCCCTCGGCTACACCCAATGCCAACTTCGTCGTCACCGACCACGTCAACGAGAACAACCCCATCGTCTACTATGCCCCTGGCGACTACTGGTGGCAGCACGTGACGAAGTTTGAGGATCATCAAGGTGAACCGACCGGTATGGACGCTACACATACAGCAGACAATATTGCCACACTGGATGACTACGACCTCGACTACTACGGCAACGTGACCATCAAGACCAACAAGGGTCTCGCTTGGCTCATCAGCACCGTCAACGGCTACAACGGCCAGCCTGCCCAGACCTTCCACTTCAACACCATCACCCTCGCCAAGACCGACGGCAAGCCCTTCGATATGCAGGCCCACAAGTGGACCCCGCTGGGCAACGAGAATAACCCCTTCGAAGGTGTCTTCCAAGGTGCAGCCGATACGCAGCACGTGTCCAACATCATCGTCAACGAGACCACCATCCAGCTGGTGGGTATGTTCGGCCACACTCGCGGCGCCACCATCCAGAACTTCGTCATCGACTCCACGCTGATACGCAGCAACAGCTACGTCTCGGCCGTGGTGGGCGAAGCCACCGAGGGTACCGTTGTCAAGGACATTATCATCCAGCGCGGTTCCATCTTCGGCGAACAGGTCATCGGCGGCTTTATCTCGCATATGGTCAATTCGTCGCTCCTCAACTGCTACCTGCGCTCGCCCAACAAGTCGGTCGCTGCCGGTTCCGGTACCATCGGCGCCTTCGGTAACGCCATCTATGCTGGTGGCTTCGTAGGCCACGCCCAGGGCGTCAACACGATAGCCAACATCGGTATGCAGAACACGGGTTATATCAACATCCGCAAGCTCTCGGCAGTCTATGTCGGTGCCGTAATTGGATACAACGACGCCACCGGCGGCCCGGTGAAGGGCAAGTCGGGCTTCACCACCCTCAACAACGGCTATGCCCGTCTGCTGACCTCCAACAGCTCGCAGCGTGTGGGCGGATTGGTAGGCTATGCCGAGAATATCAGCATCAACAACAACTACGTCTACGGTATGGTCGACTACAACAAGACTTTAGGCTACCTTGGCGGTCTTGTGGGACATATGGGCGAAAATGTCAGCATCAGCAACTGCTACTATGTCGACGGTATGACCGACAACCCCGTCGGTGTCAGCACCACAGGCAATATGCCGCAGAAGTCCACCACCTTCAGCGGCAAGGGCAACAACGTCGTCCTGACACAGCCCGTCGACGGATACAACAATATGACCCGCGCCCTCAACGCCTGGGTACGCGACCACGGCGACACCATCTACAACACCTGGCGCTCCGACCTCGAAGGGGTCAACAACGGCTACCCGCTCTTTGGCGAGCCCGACCTCATCCCCGTCAACGACACGCTCTTCACCTCTTCGTGCGAGAGCTTCGAGTTCGACGGCATCACCTTCGACCAGTCGGGTGCATACGTCTTCCACGTCGTCGACAGCAGCGACTTTGTCGACAGCACCCTCACGCTGATGCTCACCATCAACTATGGCGACACCACACAGGTCAGCGACACCGTGGCCTTCGGCAACGGCTATGAGGGCAACGGCTTCAGCCTCACCGCCGAGCAGCTGCGCGGCGCACTCAATGGCGGACGCCACAACGAGGTTATGGTCCTCCGCTTCATCGACAGCCTGCAGAATGCCAACGGCTGCGACTCGCTGGTGGTCTTGACGCTCTATGTCACCGGCGTCACCTCCACGCCCGAGGTGCAGAAGCTCGTCGACGTCAAGGTCTATCCCAACCCGACGCGCGACATCGTCAACGTCGAGGGCAGCGACCTGCAGAGCATCGAGGTCTACGACAACGTCAGCCGACGCGTCCTCAGCCGCAAGGTGGAGGGCAGCAAGGCTACCTTCGACCTCAGCAACCAGGCCTCCGGAGCGTACTATGTGCGCATCCGCACCGCCTTCGGAACGGTGGTGAAGAAAGTAATTAAGAAATAACGAAGACGAAAACATCGTTATAACGTTATAACGAAATAACGAAATAACGGAAAAAACAATAGCAATATGAAACCTGACGACAAAGACAACGAACCGCGTAAAGACGATGTTGGCGAAGCCAAAGAGCTCCCCATCGAGGATGTTATGGACGCCAGCGACTATGATGTCGAAATCAGCGAAGAGGACTTCTTCGACGAACTCGACCAAGGTATTGACAGCTATTTTCAGAACTTAAGAAAGAAAAAATGAATATACCGTCCACAAAAGCCAAAAGAATGCCCTACGCTCCTCCGGAACTCGACATCTACGAGTATGCCGTGGAGCGCGGCTTCGCCGAGTCGCCCGAGGCAAAGACGATGGGCGAGACCTTCAGCGAAATCAACGACCAGTCGGAGGACGGCTACGGCCACGCCGGCGAAAACTACCACGGCGAGTGGTATTGATTTTAAAGGTTAAAGGTTAACGTTTAAAGTTTAAAGAGAAATGAGAAGAAACAGACTTTTTGCAATAATGCTTCTTGGTGTCCTTTGCCTTGCCGCTTCGTCGTGCCAGAGAAAGGAAATTCTGGAATTCGGCGGACATATGGACCAGTTCACCGCCACCGACGCTGACGGACAGAAGACCTATCTGGGCCACGCCGAGGAATGGATCTACTGGGAGGCCAACGACGTCATCAAGATCAACGACGGCAGCAACACCACAAACTGTACCCTTATCAGTGGCGCCAACACCCTCGATGCCTTCTTCAAGAGCGAGACTACCGTGAACACCGAGGGCACTCTCTACGCCATCTATCCCAAAGAATCGTACGGCTCGACGTATACCGACCTCGTCTTCCCCGCCACGCAGCAGTACCGCCAAAACAGCGCGGGCACGCATCCCGACTCGTCATTCGGTCGCGGCGCCCTGCCTATGGTGGCCTTCTCTACCGACGGTATGGCTCATCACGGCACCTTGTATTTCCACGTCGTCGCCGGCATTCTGCGCGTGCAGATATTAAGCAGTTCACCACAAACCATCGAATGGATCAAATTCAAGGAGGTGGGTTCGGAGCACGAATCGACAAACAAGCAGATCTCGGGACACTTCGAGGTCCACAGCATCAACCGCAATATGCCTTGGCTGACCGCCAATGGCGGCGCAACGCCCTCCGATGCCGACCGCACCATCACCATCACCGACATCAACCAGCCTGTGGGCCCCACCCAGCTGCTCACCTTCTATCTGCCCCTGCCAGCAGTGGGAACCTCTTCGGCCAACGAATACACGCATTACATTCTGCGTATGACCGTCAAGACCACCGAAGGCAAGTATTTCACGCGTGATTTCGGTGCCGACATCCATCGCCGCAACATCACTATGATGCGTGCCATCGAAGTGAAGGACTGGGCCAACAGCGAAGGTGTCGGATCGGACAGCGATGTGCAGCTGGTGGGCAGCGGCACCAAGGACCGCCCCTTCCAGATCTATACTGGCAAGGAGCTGGGAAAGCTCCGCGATATCTACAACCACGGCGGCACCATCAACGGACAGACCATCAAGGGCTATACACCCTCGGCCAAAGATGAGGCCACATATATCAAGATAGTGCGCAGCGACATCGAGCTGCTCAACAGCACAGACTATGCCGCTCTTAGTTCGGATGAACGTAACAACCCCAATTCGCGTTTCGTCGAATGGTCGGAAGGCATAAATAACTTCAGGGGCTATATGTACTTCGCCTCGTCGACTGCCACCAACGGCGGCATCACCAACCGCAGCAACCGTCCGCTCTTTGAGTCGATAGCCACCGACGGCTATGTCTATCGCGTCTACGTCAAAAGCAAGCCGCGCGAGGCGGCCGACGTGGCTGTCACTCCCACGGTAGCTGACGGTGCCGTCTTCTCGCCTATGTGCGGCACCAACAACGGCACTATGGAGGAATGCCACAACAAATGCAAGGTGACCCTCAGCAACAACGCACACCTGGCAGGACTCTGCGTCACCAACAACGGCAGCATCATCGGCGGCGCCAACGAGGCCCAGCTGACAACAGAGGGCAACGTGGCGGGCATCTGCTACAACAACAACCGCTTGATACAGGGCAACTTCACCCTCTCGGTGGCTATGCCGCAGGGACGCAACATCGCCGGCATCGCCTATAACAACATCGGAAGCACCAGTGTGGTCAAGGACTGCCAGGTGTCGTCGAACATCAACGTCAACTCGACCGGCAACTGGGGCGTCGTGGTCTTCAACAACAACAGCGGCGCCACCATCGACAACTGCTCCTCGACGGGTACTGTGGTCTATACCATCAACGGCAGCGTGGGCGGCATCTGCAACATCAACGAAGGCACCGTCAAGAACTGCACCAACAACGTCGAAATCCGCGCCGGCTCCACCAACAGCGCTGGCGTCAACGTGGGTGGCGTTGTGGCCACGATGAACAATGTCAATGCCGAGGTCTACAACTGCTGCACCAAGGCCCCGTACCTCTATGGCGCTATCGACGCTAGCCGCGTGGCCGAGAACTGCGGCGGCGTCGTCGGACAGCTCGTCAAGGGCAAGGTGTACAACTGCTACAATGCCAGCTACGCTTCGGGAGCAACAAACTCGGGCGGCCTGATAGGCAACCTCTTTGCCGACGACGTCGACGTGCAGAACTGCTGGAGCGCACAAGGACAGGGCTTCGTGGGCAAATACGAAGAGGGTGCCACGGTGGGCGATTTCTGCTTCTCGGCATCTATATTGCTGGCCACCAAGTGCAACCATATACGCAGCGGTAGCGTGTCGGACCCCAACCTGATCTATACTATAATCGATATGCACCAAAATCAGACCCTGAATGGCAATATTGTTCCTAACGACTATGTGGGCAAGCACGTCGGCGTAGCCCTGAACAAATGGGTCGAATTGCGAAACGACGGCCGCGACTATTACAGATGGGTGGACACCATCACCAAGCGTCCTGATTTCAAGACCGGCATCAACATCGTAAACCATAAGAAAGGCAGAAGGAGATAGGCAGACCAATGGCCATAAGCGAGAAACAGCTCATCGACGACCTCAAGGCGCAGAAGTTCGTGCCGGTGTATCTCATCACCGGCGAGGAGAACTACTATATCGACCTCATCTCCGACTACTTCGAGAAAAAGGTCATCGCCGACGACTTCCGCGACTTCGACCAGACGGTCGTCTATGGGCGCGACACGGATATGAAGACGGTCATCAGCCTCGCCAAACGCTATCCGATGATGTCGCCCATACAGCTGGTGCTGGTCAAGGAGGCGCAGGACATCGCCAAGGACTGGGAACTGCTGGCCGACTACCTCGACCATCCGCAGCCGCAGACGGTCCTCGTCTTCTGCTATCGCCACAAGAAGATGGACAAGCGCACCAAGACCTACAAGGCCATCAGTGCGAAAGGCGTTGTCTACGAGAAAGCCCGCCTGCGCGACTATGAGGTGCCCGACTGGATAGCCCGCGTGGTGAGCCAGCAGGGCTACCAGATCACCCAGAAGGGGGCCGTCCTCATTGCCGAAGCGTTGGGCAACGACCTGGGCAAGATAGCCAACGAGCTGTCGAAGGTCTACATCTCGCTGCCCAAGGGTTCGGTAATCAACGAGGAGGTCATCGAGAGCAACATAGGCATCAGCAAGGACTATAACGTCTTCGAGCTGCAGAACGCCATAGGCCGGCGCGACATAGCGCAGTGCACACGCATTGTCAACTATATGGCCGCCAACACCAAGGATAACCCCATACAGATGCTGCTGCCGCTGCTCTACGGCTACTTCATCAAGGTGATGCTCTTCATCCAGGAGCCCGACAAGAAGAAGGCTATGGCTGTGATGAAGGTCAACCCCTACTTTATGAAGGACTACGAGACGGCGGCGCGCAACTACACCCTCGGCAAGCTGGCCAGCTGCATAGGCTATCTCTACGACACCGACCTGCGCAGCAAGGGCGTCCGCAACAACGGCACTGTCAGCGACGGCGAGCTGCTCAAAGAGCTGGTGTTTAAAATAACACACTGAAAACAACTTCGTAATAACGTTATATCGATATCTCGTTGTAACGTGAAATCGAAATAACGAAATAACGTTATAACGAGATAACGAAACTGGAAATAAATTTGAAATTAATTTGTGGAATTTCTTGCCGAAGGCAAAAAACACTCCAAGGCAATCACGAAAATAAAATAATGAAACGCATAATATACATATTACTTTTCTCTCTTTTTTCATTATTCAATTTCCAGTTCCTCGCGGCCCAGAACACCATCAAGGGTGTGCTGCTCGACGACAGCAAGGGCGAGGCCATCCCCTTTGCGCAGGTCTTCCTCGACGGCACCAAGCACTGGGCCTCGACCGACATCAACGGCTATTTCGTCATCAACAAAATCCCCGACGGCTCTTATACCATCAAGGTCAAATATATAGGCTATGAGGAATACAGCGAGCCTGTGACCCTCAAGCGGCAGACCATCACCCGCAACATACACCTCAAACCCACGCAGATGCGCCTAAAGGACGTCGTCATCACCGCCGACAAGAAGCGCGAGCGCAAGATGCAGACCCAGGTGTCGGTCGAGAAAATCACCGCCTCGCAGATACAGCAGATGCCCTCGATCGGCGGCCAGGCCGACCTGGCGCAGTACCTGCAGGTGCTGCCCGGCGTCAACTCGACGGGCGACCAGGGCGGACAGCTCTACATCCGCGGCGGCTCGATGATCCAGAACCTCACGCTGCTCGACGGTATGGTGGTCTACAACCCCTTCCACAGCATCGGACTCTACTCGATTTTCGAGACCGACGTCATCCTCAACGCCGACGTCTTTACCGGCGGCTTCGGTGCCGAATACGGCGGACGCCTCTCATCGGTCATCGACATCACCACTCGCGACGGCAACAAGCGGCACCACACCGGCAAGGTGGGCCTCAACACCTTCGGCTCGAGCCTCGTCCTCGAAGGGCCGCTGAAGAAGGAGAAGAACGGCTCGACGGCAACGATAACCTATCTGTTCACCGCCAAGAACTCCTTCCTGTCGCACTCGTCGAAGGCCATCTACCCCTACATCGAAGGGGGCCTGCCTTTCGACTTCTTCGACCTCTACGGCAAGGTGTCCATCAACTCGGGCATTGGCAGCAAGATAAACTTCTTCGGCTTCCGCTTCGACGACCGCGTCAGCGGCTACCAGTCGCTTGCCAACTTCCACTGGAACAACTTTGGCGCGGGCACCAACTTCGCCCTGATGACGGGCTCGTCGTCGCTCGTGGAAGGCACCGTGGCCTATTCCAACTACGAAATCAGCCTCGAAGACGGCTCCCAGACGCCCAAGCACAGCGGCGTGGGCGGCTTCAACGCCACGCTGGGCATCAGCAACTTCTTCGGCATCAACAGGCTGAAATACGGCATCGGCGTGGAGGGCTATTCCACCGACTACAGGTACACCAACGCCTATGGCGTCAACCGCTCGCAGAACGAGAACACCAGCAACTTCTCGGCCTACGCCACCTTCAACACCCACCTCGGCAAGTGGCTCCTCGACCCCGGCGTGCGCCTGATGTACTACGGCTCGATGTCCGAAACCAGCATCGAACCGCGCCTGGCGGCAAAGTTCAACGCTTCGGACAACCTGCGCTTCAAGATGGCCGCAGGCCTCTACAGCCAGGTGCTCCTCGACGCACGCTCGGACCACGACATCGTCAACCTCTTCACCGGCTTCCTCACCGGCACGGGCCAGCTCAACCTGCCGTCGCTCTATCTCGACCAGCCGGTGACATCGTGCCTGCAGAAGGCGCAGCACCTGGTGGTGGGCGTGGAATACGACCCCATCGACCACCTGACGCTCAACGCCGAGTACTACTACAAGAATTTCAGCCAGCTGCTGGGCATCAACCACAACCAGATCTACGACCGCAATGATCCAGCCTATGCCCCTGGCGGCATATACGAGAAACCGCAGTACCTGACGACCGACTTCATCATTGAGCAGGGCCGCGCCACGGGACTGGACATCAGCGCCTGCTATGACCTTGAGCGCCTGTACCTGTGGATGACCTACTCGCTGGCCTTCGTGCAGCGCACCGACGAGGTGCAGACCTACAACCCGCACTACGACCGGCGCCACACCGTCAACCTGCTGGCCACCTACGCCCTGGGCGAGGACCGCCAGTGGGAGCTCAGCGGACGCTGGAGCCTGGGCAGCGGATTCCCCTATACGCAGACGGCGGGACTGTATGAAAACATCGTTTTCGGCAACGGCATCGGTACCGACTACCGCCACGAAAACGGCTCGATGGGGGTCTACTACGACGACCTCTATGCCGGACGCCTTCCGGCCTACCACCGTCTGGACCTCTCCGTCAAACGCAAGTTCTCGATAGGCCGCCGCGGCCTCCTCGAGGTGTCGATGAGCGTCACCAACGTCTACAACCGCAACAACATTTTCTATTTCGACCGCATTTCGTTCGACCGCGTCGACCAGCTGCCTTTCATCGCCTGTCTGGGTGCCAACTTCTCGTTCTGACCGGCGCGGCGAGCCCTGCCGCCACGGCGCACCACGGCAGCCATCAGGCAGGGATTTTTGCACTTTGTTTTAATTGAGTTCTTATATCGTTCTTATATCTGCAATATAAGAACGATATAAGAACTGCATAAAAACGGTGTGCGAAAAGGCGACGCGGGTGGCGGCGGATGGCTGTGCGAAAAATAATCGTTCCGGGCGCAATAAAACGCATAGCGGTGCGTTAGTAGGGGTATGAATGAATTCTTCCTTGCCTTGTCGAATGTGCTGACGCGTGCCATCGAGACCGTCAACGGGTGGGTGTGGAGCACCCCCTTGGTGGTGCTGTGCCTTGGCGCGGGGCTCTACTTCTCGCTGCGTACGCGCTTTGTGCAGGTGCGCCGCTTCGGCGAGATGTGCCGCCTGCTGTTCAAGACCGACAAGTCGCAGAAGACGGGCATCACGTCGTTCCAGGCTTTCGCTATGGCGCTGAGCGGCCGTGTGGGCACGGGCAACATCGTCGGTGTGGCCACGGCCATCGGCTTTGGCGGTCCGGGAGCGATAGTGTGGATGTGGATCATTGCCTTTTTCGGTGCCGGCAGTGCCTTTGTCGAGGCCACGCTGGCGCAGATTTTCAAGGAGAACCACAACGGCCAGTTCCGCGGCGGCCCGGCCTATTATATCGAAAAGGGCCTGCACAGTCCTTTCTTCGGCAGCCTTTTTGCGGTGCTGGCGGCTGTGGCCTGTGGCATCTTTCTGCCGCCGGTGCAGTGCAACGGCATAGCACTGTCGATGGAGCGCACGCTGGGTGTCGACGCCTGGATAATAGGTGTTTGCGTCGCCCTGCTCATAGGCCTGGTCATCATCGGCGGCGTGAAGCGCATAGCCAATGTGGCCCAGATTGTGGCCCCGTTTATGGCGATGCTCTATGTCCTGCTGTCGATAGTGGTGCTTGCGGTTCACTATGACGTTGTCCCTCACGTGTTTGTCGAGATGCTGCGCAGCTCGGTCGGCGCCGGCCAGCTGGGTGGCGCCATCCTGGGCAGCACCATTGCGTGGGGTGTGAAGCGTGGCATCTATTCGAACGAGGCCGGCCAGGGCACAGGCCCTATCGTCGCCGCCGCCGCCAAGGTGAGCCACCCTGTCAAGCAGGGCCTGGTGCAGGCTTTCTCGGTCTATATCGACACCTTGCTGGTGTGCACGGCTACGGCACTGATGATTCTGGCCTGCGGCACGTATAACGTCATCGAGAGCGTGGAGCTGGTTCCCGGCAGCGGTGCCGTGGTGACCTACCTGCAGCAGAATGCCGGAGCGCCGATGGGCGAGCCTGGCGTTTTCTACACCAGTGGGGCTCTGGCCACGGTGACGGGAGCGCGCCTGGGCGACATCATCATCAGCTTTGCGCTGTTCTTCTTTGCCTTCACCACCATAATGGCCTACTACTACTATGCCGAGACCAACCTGGTGTACCTCTTCTCGCGAGCACGCCGCCGCCGCATTGAGTCGCTGCGGACCATCGTTGCCGCCGAGCGCGACACCAACGGCCCCGACACGGGCGACGAGGGCCGCCGGTGGATGGAGAGCGAGGAGAAGATGCTGGCACGTATGGAAAGCAGATACCGCCGTGCCGACGAGCACTTTGGCGACGACCGTGGCGAGAAGGTGGTGGTGTGGGTGCTGCGCCTGCTGTGCGTGACGGCTGTCTTTCTGGGTTCGACGGCGGGCAGCGGCATTGTGTGGACCCTTGGCGACATCGGGGTTGGCGCTATGGCGTGGATCAACATTGTTGCCATACTGCTTCTGTCGCCCAAGGCGTTGCGCAGCCTGCGCGACTATGAGCGCCAGCGGCGGCTGGGGGTGGAGCCGGTGTTCGACCCCAAGGCGATGAATATTGAAGGTGCGGAGTTTTGGGAGGAAGAAAGGGTTTGAAGGTAGTGAGGTTTAAAGATTTATGTTCTGTTTTTTACTTTTTTGTTTCACAAAATAAGATAACTGAATGAAGAAAATCATAATAACGGCTATAGTCTTTCTGCTGCCTCTGGCAGCAATGAGCCAGAATAACAACAGTAACAATAATAAGAACACTCAAAAGAAGGTCGTCAACGTCAACAAGTTGGAGGTTATCTATCAGGACCAGGACGACGAATACCAGGGCATCGTTGTCGACCAGCCCGGCGAACAGCGCCGCAACAATATACCGAAGACGCTGATGCAGCCCGACGGCGAACCCGACGAGGAGCTGGAGACATCGTCGCAGATGTACCGCCCCGAGCAGATGGGCGACGGCGTGGAGAGCGAGTTCGACATCCTCTACGCCACGATGGACAGCACGGTGATACACTATGCCAGCAACGCGGAACTGCCCAATGGCGTCACCATCCACCTGACTGACAAGGAGAAGGGCCGCAAGTTCTGTTTTCCCACTCCGGAGCACGCGCGTATGTCGTCGCATTTCGGCGCACGGCGCCGCCGCTGGCACTATGGCGTGGACCTTGCAATGCCTACGGGCGAACCCATCTATGCCGCCTTCGACGGCATAGTGCGCATCTCGCGATGGAACAGGAGCTACGGCAACCTGGTGGTGGTGCGCCACTTCAACGGGCTGGAGACCTACTATGCCCACCTTTCGCAGCGCGATGTCGAAGCCGGCGACACAGTGCGTGCCGGACAGGTCATAGCCCTCTGCGGCAACACGGGACGCAGTTACGGCAGCCATCTGCATTTCGAGATAAGGTATATGGGCAAGGCGATGAACCCCGAATATGTGGTGGACTGCGCCGACCACAAGTTGCTGTGCGACGAGCTGGTGCTGACGCCGGCCTACTTCAGCAAGCGCGGCAGCAGCCACAGCTCGCCGTCGGCCTCGGACCTGCGACGCATAAACCAGCAGGCCGGCACGGCAGACAACAGCAGCGCCACAGTGGCCGAAAACCAGAAGCGCGACCCGTCGAAGCCCAAGCCCAAGGCCACGTCGAAGAGCCAGGCAAAATACTACAAAGTGCGCAGCGGCGACACGCTGAGCAAGATTGCCGCCCGCAACGGTACGACGGTCAAGAAACTGTGCAAGCTGAACGGCATCAAGGAGACGACCGTTCTGCAGATAGGCAAAAGGTTGAGAGTGAGATAAGTTGAAATTGTGTCGTTATAACGTTATCTCGTTATAACGATTTAACGAAAAAAAAGGAATAAAATGCGTCTGGATATACTGACCCTTTTCCCCAATATGATGTCGATGTTTTTTGAGGAGAGCATCGTGAGCCGAGCGCAGAAGAAAGGGCTCGTAGAGGTGCATTTCCACAACCTGCACGACTATTCGCTGACGCGCTATGGCAGCGTGGACGACTATCCCTACGGTGGCAGCGCGGGTATGGTGATGGCCATCGAGCCGCTGGCCAACTGCATCGAGAAGCTGCAGGGCGAACGCCATTACGACGAGGTAATATATACCGCCCCCGACGGTGAGGTGTTCGACCAGCCAATAGCCAACAGCTTGAGCCTTAAGGAGAACGTCATCATCCTGTGCGGTCATTACAAGGGCGTCGATGAGCGGTTGCGCGAGCATTTCATCACTAAGGAAATCAGCATCGGAGACTATGTGCTGACGGGTGGCGAACTGGCCGCTGCGGTGATTAGCGACGCCGTGATACGCCTGCTGCCCGGCGTGATAGGCGACGAGCAGTCGGCCCTGGAGGACTCGTTTCAGGACGGCCTGCTAGCGCCGCCGGAATATACACGACCGGTGGACTTCCGAGGCTGGAAGGTGCCGGATGTCCTGCTCAGCGGCAACCACGCCAAGATTGAGCAGTGGCGCTACGAGCAGGCCCTGGAAAGGACCAGACAGCGCCGGCCGGACTTGTTGAAAAACTAGTAATTACTAGTATTACTAGTACTACTAGTACTACTAGAAAAAAAGAAAATACTAAAAAGCAATAATATGAACGAATTCGAGAAATTTGCCACTCGTCATTGTGGCATCAGCAGTACCACTTACGCCAAATATACTTCGGCAATAAACAAGAACCCTATGGCCGGCGGCATCGTCACCGACTCGCTGACCCCCTACATCATCGAGGAACGCCAGATGAATATGACCCAGATGGACGTCTTCAGCCGCCTGATGATGGACCGCATCATCTTCCTCGGCACCGCCATCGACGACTATACGAGCAACGTCATCCAGGCCCAGCTGCTCTTCCTCGAGAGCGTTGACAGCCAGAAGGATATCCAGATCTACCTGAACTCGCCGGGAGGCTCGGTCTATGCCGGCCTTGGCATCTACGACACGATGCAGTACATCCAGCCCAAAATCGCCACCATCTGCACTGGCCTCGCCGCTTCGATGGCCAGCGTGCTGCTCTGCGCCGGCGAGAAGGGTATGCGCTGCGCCCTGCCGCACAGTCGCGTGATGATCCATCAGCCGATGGGTGGCGCCGAAGGCCAGGCCACGGATATGGAAATCACCGTCCGCGAGATACAGAAGCTCAAGAAGGAGCTCTATGAAATCATCGCCCACCACAGCGGCCAGCCTTTTGAGCAGGTGGAGAAGGACAGCGACCGCGACCACTGGTTCACCGCCGAGGAGGCCAAGGCCTACGGTATGATCGACGAGGTGCTGGTAAAGAAGAACTAAAACTGTCAGAAGGACTAGTTGAACTAGTGTTACTAGTAGGTGCTAGTATTACCAGTTCAACTAGTCCTACTAGTAATACTGGAAGTTTATGCAGGTAAAATTCATCAATCGCAGCCATCATCAGCTGCCGAAATACGAAACGACCCAGTCGGCGGGAATGGACCTCCGTGCCTTCCTGCCCGAGGGGCCTGTCGTGCTGAAACCCCTTGAAAGAGGCCTGATTAAGACCGGTCTCTTTATGGAGCTGCCCGCCGGCTACGAGGCGCAGGTGCGTCCGCGCAGCGGCCTGGCGCTGAAGAAGGGCATCACCGTGCTGAACAGCCCCGGCACAATCGATGCCGACTATCGCGGCGAGGTGTGCGTCATCCTTATCAACCTCTCGAACGAGGAGTTCGTTATCAACGACGGCGAGCGCATCGCCCAGATGGTCATCGCCCGCCACGAGCAGGCCGAAATCGTCGAGGTGCAGGAACTGACAGACACCGAGCGCGGCACCGGCGGATTCGGACATACGGGGAAGAAGTGAACATAAATTGATATGATTTTCCGTAAACATATTGTAATCTTGTTGGTTCTGATAACCTGCAACGCCTGCTGCGCCCAACAGCGTGAGGCAGAGCGTGTCGCGCCGTTGCAGACGGGTGCCGAGATGCTGATGGAGATGATTCAGCAACCCGATGAGAGTGTCGCCGATATGGTGCAGGACCTGCGCAACCACAATGGCGGTGGCGTTGCCGTGGTTGGCAACCAGTCGTCGCTGGTGGGCAAAACGCATCTGGTGGACACCCTGTTGGCCTGCGGCATCAATGTCACCAAGATTTTCTGTCCCGAGCACGGATTCCGCGGCAAGGCCGAGGCTGGCGCTCGTGTGGACAACGAGGTCGATGCCAAAACGGGCCTGCCCATAGTGTCGCTCTATGGCAAGAACAAGAAACCCACGCCGGAGCAGATGGCAGATATCGATTGCGTCATCTTCGACCTGCAGGATGTGGGATGCCGCTTCTATACCTATATCTCGACGCTGCACTACGTGATGGAAGCCTGTGCCGAGCGCGGTATTCCCTGCATCGTCCTTGACCGGCCTAATCCCAACTGCCACTATGTAGACGGGCCGGTGCTTGAGCCTAAGTACAAGAGTTTCATAGGTATGCACCCGGTGCCGATAGTCTATGGACTGACCATCGGCGAATATGCGCTGATGATCAACGGCGAGCGGTGGCTTAAAGACAGTCTGCGGTGCGACCTCTCCGTTGTGCCGATGGAGAACTACCGCCGCGACAGCAGCTATGCGCTGCCGGTGGCCCCGTCGCCCAACCTGCAGACGCTGCATTCGATACTGCTCTATCCCTCGCTGTGTCTCTTCGAGGGCACCAATATCAGCGTGGGGCGCGGCACGGAGCATCCGTTCGAGCTCATCGGTGCGCCGCAGTACAAGACCACCTATATGGAATCGCAGAACCACGAAGAGCCTGGCCGCCCCACAGCATTCACGCCAGTGCCCATCAAGGGCGTCAGCGAGAATCCGCCCTTCAAGGGACAGCTGTGCAGAGGGCTGGATCTGAGAGATGTAGAGGCCCGGGCCTGTTTCGACTTGACCTACCTGCTGTGGATGTACAACCATACGTCCAAGGAGTCGTTCTTCAAGCAGACCAACAGTTTTGAAAAATTGGCTGGCACCGACCAGCTGCGCAAGCAAATAAAGGCCGGGATGAGTGAGGAGGAGATCCGTGCCAGCTGGGAACCGGCCCTGTCGAAATACAAGGAAATCCGCAAGAAATACCTGCTTTATCCCGACGTAAAATGAAGACGGCAAGGCTCATAGTCTGCATCCTGCTGCTGCCGCTGACGATGTGGTACGCCATCGGTGTGGCTGTGCGCAACCTGCTTTTTGATTGGGGTTTGAAACGTTCCGTCAGTCCCGGGGTGCCCACCATCGGCATCGGCAACCTGCGCGTGGGTGGCACCGGCAAGACTCCGCATACGGAATACCTGATCCGCCTGCTGGCGGGTCGCCGCGTGGCACTGCTAAGCCGCGGCTACGGACGTGAGACGCAAGGTTTTGTTTTGGCGGACGACAGCAGCACCGCTTCGCAGATTGGCGACGAGCCGCTGATGATGGCGCGCAAGTTCCCACAGCTGACTGTTGCGGTGTGCGAGGATAGGGTGGAGGGCGTGCGCCGGTTGATGGAGCTGCCGCAAAAGCCTGATGTTGTCTTGCTCGATGATGTCTATCAGCATCGTCATATCCGTCCTGCGCTGAATATCCTGCTGACCGAATACGGCGACCCCTACTGCAATGACCATATCCTGCCTTTCGGCAACCTGCGCGAAGGACGCAGAGGTCGCCGCAGGGCCGACATCGTCGCCGTCACCAAGTGTCCGGACTCCATTTCAGACGTACAGCGGGAAATGATGCGGCAGCGTTTGAAACTGAACGCCAGGCAGCAACTGTTTTTCTCGCATATATCATACGCCAAACCGGTTGCGGTGTACGATGCCGCGATGGCTAATGCGGTCGAAGAGGTCGTGCTGGTGACCGGCATAGCGCATCCCGAACCTCTTGTCAGGTATTTGGAAAAAGATTATAGAGTTCATCACCTGCGTTTTGCAGACCATCATCCGTTTGGTGTGGACGACTGCCAAAGGATAGCAGATGCCTACGAAGCATTGCTGTCGCAACGGAAGGCGGTGATTACCACCGAAAAAGATGCCGTGAGGATGCTTTCTGACCAGGCGAGGGAACGACTAAGCAAACTGCCGGTTTTTTATGTGCCTATAAAGGTGGATATTCTTGGACAACAGGAGTTTGGCGCTTCTGTGCGTGATGCTATAGGATAAATTTTCATTTTTTTTGTGTAAGATTTTTGGACTGTATGCGACTACGAAATATGAGTGACATAGAACAGTTCAAGAATGAGATTTTGCCCCTGCAAGCAACAATGCAGCGAATGGCTGAAAGCCTGCTGGGCAATGAGGATGACGCCGCCGACGTGGTGCAGGATTGTTTTGTGTCGCTTTGGACGGAGCGCGACAAGCTGAGACGTGTGGTGAACAAGGAGGCTTGGTGCGTCACGCTGGTGAAGCGAAAGTGCGTTGACTTGCTACGCAAACGGAGGCCGACAGTAGAAATCGACGACCGGATGGATTTGGAAGTCGAGGACGACCGCGCCGACGAGGAACGCCTGATGCTGGCTATGAGGTTCATAGACCGCCTGCCGGAACGACAGGCCCGCGTCGTAAGGCTCAAGCACTTCGATGCCTGCGACACCCAAAGCATCGCCACCGCGATGCAGATCAGCGAAGGGAATGTTTATACGCTGCTTTCGCGCGCTTACAGCAGTTTGAAACAAATGATACTTGAATATGAAAGAATTTGAAGACAAAAAAGACGGTTTGCAGGACGGACAGTCGCGTGCCGACGCCGAGCTTGAGCTGATGCTCAAGGCCTTGGAGAAGGCCGGGCGTGACAGCCGTCGCCGTGAGGCTCTGTCGGCTATGCTGGACCAGATGGCTGCCGACGAGGCTGCCGCGCATCGCAAGGTGGTGCGTCGCCGCTGGCGCATTGGTGTATCGGCTGCTGCCTGTCTGCTTTTGTTCGTCACTACGATAGTGCGGCTGACCAATATCGGTGACGGCGTTGCACCTGGTCCGCTGACTGCCGAGGTGGACGATAAACCCATAGTGAATGGAGATACCGTTGCCATCGATAGCGACGTGAAGTCCGACGTATTGCCCGTAAAGGCCCGTAAAGTCTTTGCACAGACCGATGCCGAACTGACGCCAATGATGGCCGAGACGAAAGCATCGCAGGAGGAGACAACAACGATGCCGCCGGTCGAGGAGGAAGCTGTCGATACCGTTAAGCTGGGCGACGAGGTACTTTACGATGCTGGCCAGTTTGCGGAAGCGGATTTGCCGGAAAGCGAAGAGAATGAAGTTGTAACGCCTACGCCAGTATCGCCTAAGCCTGCGCAGGTGGCTGCCAATACCCCTGTCCCCAAACCCGCCAAGCAGCGCAGCCGCTGGGTGCGCCACCACAGGGACGACCGTAGCAAGATGGATGGCACAATGTTGGCGTTCAATATATTGTAAATAGAAAAATATTTAGAGGATATGAAACGGATAATGATAATGACTCTTATGCTTGCTATGGTGGGCTTGGTGTCGGCACAAAGCGAGGTGCAGGACACGGCGAGCGAACCGAGCCGCTTCTCGGTGCAGGTGGGCCTGTCGGCCGGCGCGACGCTCTATGTCAACGCCAACGACCCGTCGCCGTACTATAGCAAATATGGATTTCAACTGCAGATTCCGGTGCTGGTGCATTACGACTTGACACCGCAATGGCGTGTGTCGACAGGGTTGCGTTACGACTTCAACTGGGATCCGCTCTACAACGGAGTGACAGAGCTGGTCGACGAAGCGGACTTTGAAAGTCAAGGATTGCAGATGAACACCACGCCGCTGACGGGCACGCAGCACGCGCACATATTCCACGGATATATGGGTATTCCACTGAAATTTACCTGGTATCCGCGCGCCGACGACCACCGCCTGTTCAGCCTCGGTTTCGATATCTTTGCAGCATACGCTGTGAACCAGTTCTATAGCATCAGATACAAAGAAATTACGGCCACTTCGACCAACGCGTCGGGCCAGCCCGTAAGGTATAGCATCGGCAGCCGTTCCGGCAAAGGCGATGCTTCGCTGTTGCCGTGGAAACTGGAACTTGGCGTAACCCTGTCGACAGACTATATCGGCATCATCCACGGAATGCGCATCTTCGGCGACTTGCTGCCGCGCTACCAGGACCCCATAACGGGCGAAAAGTTCCGCACAATCGGAGTGACGCTGTTCCTGTAGTGAATTGACAAATGATTTTACACGTTTCCATAAAAATAACATATAATGAATAGAATCAAATATATAGCCTTTCTTGTAGGCGCAATGATAATGGTGCCGGTTGCATCGGCACAGAACGACAGTACTTCGTTGAACGACAATCCGCTGGTGGCTACCACGGGACCCAATGTCCTTCCGGCAGGGAAGATACAGTGGAACAGCGCCGTTGGCTGGGACTATAGGGATTTCGATAACGAGTTGCATCTGGACGACGCTATGGGCGACGAATGGTGGCTGCACCGCTTTACGAGCCACCTGACGTCGCTCAACACCAGCCTGCGTTTCGGCGTGGGCGGCAAGTCGGAAATCGTCACCACGATGGAGGGCGGTTTCTGCCTGTCGAAGAGGAAGGACAACGGCGAACGGGAGCGGTCGTATATGTTTGTGCCGTCGGTGGGCGTGAAGGTGAACCTCTATGACGGCAGCGCGCACCTGCCGCAAGTGACGTTCCGCACCGATGTCACCGTTCCGATGGTGCGTCTGTGGAACAGCAACGACAACAAGATTGCTCCCGAGCCGTCGGTGGAACTGATGCTGCGCAAGGTTTTGCGCCGTATGGTTGTAGATATTTCGCTGGGCTACGGCTGGCACAGATACAGTACGTTGAGCGACAACGGTTTCCGCTACACGACGGCCGTCACCTGGCTGCCGACCGATCGCCTGGCGTTGGGCGTGTCGTATGGCCGTAAGGTTGTTCACGCCTTGGCCAATCCAGATTTTCATATTGCCAACCTAGTATATGCAAACAATATGCGCCAATACAACCTGACGGCAATGTACCGTTTGACCGACGACCTGCAGCTGTCGCTCGAAGGAAGCGTAGCTGGTGCTGGAACTGGCAGTGCCTATTCGATGAGTTCAAACCTTATGCTCGGCGTGCATTGGATGATACGATAGCGTCAACCCCAGAAGGCACCTTTGAGGGCGAAGGCGAGGAGGAAGAGGACGGCGAAGAGCGTGTAGCGGCGGGCGCGGAGCTCTTTCTGCTGGCGGCCCAGCATCAGGCCCAGCAGGGCGAAGAGGGTCATAATAATCAGTAGCGGAATGGTGGCGCGCCAGATGTTTTCGCCCAGTGGGATGCGGAAGCCGAGGGCAAGACCGACAATCAGTGTGTTGATGCCTATGGCCACGCCCAGCAGCAGTGTCGTCGAGAAGCGGCTGATGTCGTAGGGCTGCACCTGGCGGCCTTTTTTGCCGCTGCGGAACAGCAGGCGCACGGCGACAAGGATAAGCAGTCCCAGATAGACCAGGTTGTCGGTGTCGGTGAGCAGGCTGTTGGTTGAGCTGGCTGAGGGGTCGAGTGTGTCGGGCGTGAAACGCAGCAGGTTGCCAAGCCAGACGCCTGCGATGAGCAGCAGCGCGTTGACGGCGGCGATGCAGAAGGCCTCGGCAAGTCCTTTGGTCAGTTTGACGGGATTTTTCAGTGCGCAGCCGTGCATAACTATCATTGCCTCGAACGAGAGGGCGATACTTAGTATTATAAATTCAATTATCGACATATTGTTTGATTTTGTGCGGATTACAAATCCTTATATTAATTTGCGTCGGATTGCAAATCCGCCGCAACGGAAGGTTGCAATTTGTTTGTTATCAACTCGAAGTCGGCTACCGTAAGCTGTTCGGCACGTTTTGCGAGGAGGTCGTCGGGGATGGCGTCGAGTGACAGGTTGAGCGGCTTGAGTGCGTTGCGCAACGTCTTGCGGCGCTGGTTGAAGCCGGTTTTTACCACTTGGACAAATCTTTTTTCGTCGCAGTCGAGTTGCTGCACCTCGTTGCGTTTAAGGCGGATGACGGCGGACTTGACTTTGGGCGGAGGATTGAAGACGTTTTCGTGGACTGTGAACAGGTATTCGATGTCGTAGAACGCAGAAAGCAAGACGCTTAGGATGCCGTAGGTCTTGCTGCCTGGGCCGGCGGCTACGCGCTCGGCAACCTCTTTCTGGAACATACCCACCACTTCGGGCACATTGTTCCGCTGTTCGAAAACGCGGAAGAGTATCTGCGACGATATGTTGTAGGGAAAATTGCCAATGATAGAGAACGGCGCACTGCCGAAGATGCCATTGAGGTCGAGGCGAAGGAAGTCGCCCTCGATGACGTCGAGGGTGGGGTAGTGGCGATGCAGGTAGTCGACCGACTCGGTGTCCAACTCTATGGCTTTGAAGTGATAGCGTGTGTCGTCGACTAAATATTTGGTCAGGACGCCCATACCGGGGCCTATCTCGAGCAGGCATTCGGTGCGGCCCGTCAGGCTGCGGGCTATGCGCTCGGCGATACTCTCGTCGGTCAGGAAGTGCTGTCCCAGGAATTTCTTTGCTCTTACTTGTTCCACTGTGTGCTGCGGTTTTATTGGTTTAAACGCGTTTTGTTTTTTTTTATTGTCTGAAAAGGCCTCGCAATACAATAAAAAGACTTTATTGGAGTTTATTGGTGAAAAACACGACTATGGATTTGCGAATCAAAGATTCTGTCAACAATATCTTCGACGGTGTGAAACCGCTCGAAATGAGCGAATTTACCCTCTTGGGACTTATGTCTATCGTGCTGCCCTACGACTGGCAGCTGGTGATGTGGCTGATGCCGCTGCTGGTTGTCAATACGATAGTGCGTATCGTTGTCGCTCGCCGCATAGGCAACCCGTCGCTGTCCAAAGGGGCGCGCTGGGCGCTATGGCTGATGGTGGCGTTTTTTGCCTATCAGCTAGTCTCGATGCTATACACTGTCAATCAGGCCGATGGATGGGATATAATATTGCGGCGTCTGCCGTTGTTGCTGTTCGTCTTGTGCCCTTTGGCTGCCGACTCGGGCTACCTTTCGCGTGACCGGGTACGTGTGCTTATGTGGATTTTCACGCTGAGCTTGGCAGTGAAATTCATCATCCGTTTCATAATAATGTTTGCGGAAAGCCATAAGTTCGTCTTCGGTTCGTATTTTGATCCTGTGCATCATACATATATGGCTATGTATCTGATGTTTGTATTGGGATTTCTCTACGACGAGTGGCTTAATTATCGCAACAAGATGACGCGGACGTTGCAACTGCTTTTCTGTCTCGTCGTGCTGATTATGCTGGCCTACCTCGTTATGGTCCTGTCGCGGACAGGCATTGCCGGCCTTGTGGTGATGGTATTCGCTATAATTGCCTATCATATCTTCGGACTCAAGGAGGTGCGACGCGGCCTGCTGATGCTTGCTGCCGTTGCTGTTGTGGGGACGGGCGTCTATTTTATTTTGCCCGACAGTTCGCGACGGCTAACGCAGACATTCGAGGAGATGAGCGAAGGCGACACCAGCGACGCACGCTACCTTATTTTTGGCAGTTCGCTGAAAGGCATAAGTCAGAGCCTGCCTTTGGGTGTCGGCATCGGTGACAAGAACGACGTGTTGGCCAAAATATATGAGGAAAGCGGCGAGGACTATGCAATTCAGGCTCAGTTTAATTCGCACAATATATATCTTGATGCTACTTTGACGATGGGCATTCCCGGCTTGCTGTTGTTGCTTGCTGCCTTGGCGGTACCTGCGGTGATGGCGTGGCGCAGACGCGACTTTATCCTTATGTCGCTCATTTTCAGTGTGGCATTTAGTGGCCTTTTCGAAGCCATCCTGAACCGCCAGATGGGGATTATGTTCGTCGGCCTGTTTTGGATGATCCTGTTGGCCAGCCAGATAGGAGGGGCGTTAGGGGAAGATAAAGGGAAGTTAAGGGAAGTTAAAGGAAGTTAAGGGAAGTTAAAGGAAGTTAAGGGAAGTTAAGGGAAGTTAAGGGAAGTTAAGGGACAATACAAATTATCATTCCGTTTTCCGCTTTCCGCTTTCAGTTTTCCGCTTTCAAAGCGTTGTAGCGTTTGCGGGCGCGGTCGGTGTAGAGGCTAGCGGGATAGTCAAGAATCAGTTTTTCGTAACATTCGCGTGCCCGGACTTTGTTGTTCAACTGCTGCTCGTTGAGTTCGGCAAGCATAAAGATGGCATCGTCGGCGAGGATGTCTTCGGAGTAGTGGTCTACGATGCGTTGTAGCAGCGAGTCGGCTTCGTTGTAGCGTGCCTGTTTCATCCGTATGCGTGCCTTCTGCATCAGCACCTCGTCGAGCAGCGAGTGCGAGAGGTTGTGGATTTCGATGTCGTTGAGCAGACTCAATGCCGAATCCAAGTTGCCACGATAGAGCATTAGGTCGGCGGCGGCATAGTAGCTGAGTGTCTCGTAGGTGCTGTCTTCTTCCATATTGTCGCTGATGAGCAGCGACAGCTGCATTGCGTCGTTGGCTATGAGCTTGGATGTCGAGGCGCGAAGCACGTCGAGCTGTGTTTTTGCCCATTGAAAGTCATTGTTGTAGTAGCTTAGCTTTGCGTTCTTGAACTTGGCCATAGCTCCAAGCACATCGTTGCGGTTGGCTTTTTCGACCTGACTGTAGAGCAGCGAGGCGTCCCAAACTTCGCCCGAAAAGACAAGCAGGTCGCCGAGATCCAATTTGACCTCATTGACCATTGTTGTCGGCACGCGTGGCATCTCGATGATGTCGTAGAGTAAGTCGGCAGCCTTCTGTAATTTTGAATTCTGAATTTCGGATTTTGAATCACCTGGTGTGACGTTATTGTAGGCCAGCAGGTGAGCGTAGTTGCGCATCAATGGGATGGTTTGCAGGGTTTTGCCTAGTTCGTTTAAGGCTTTTTCGTAATCGTTCTCAAGATTGGCTTGCTCTTTGGCACTCACAGCGTAATTACGATTCATTTGCGAGTACCTTACTTCGAGTTCCCCAATGCGGCTATCGAAATAGGCGGGACTTTCTTTGCCTTTGGCAATCAGGTGCCTGTATGCCGCCAAGGCGACGTCGTAGGCCTCGTTGTTGGTGGCGATGCGTGCCACACGCATCACTTGTTCGCCACCTTGGTCGGGGAAACGGGCGTCGACGGCTTTGGCCTGTGTCAATGCAAAGTCGAAGTCCTTCTGCTGCAGCGAGAACCATATCATCATATCCAGATTGGTGCGGTTGTCGGGGTGCTCACGGATGCGCGACACCAGTGTGCGTCGCAGTCCGTCGGCCAGCTCGGTGCCTGACGTCTCGTTTAATGCGCGTTGCAGGGCTATCTGCACAGAACCGATATTGCCGGGGGCTTTGTCGAGCAGGTTGAAATATTCGGCCGTCATTTTGTCGTATTGACCTGATTTGCCGTAAAGCGTGGCCAGTTCCATAACGTATACCAGCTCGTTGCCCATATTTTCGCGCGACTTGAGGAATGTGTTGATGGCGTAGTCGGTGCGACCACAGTTTTCGAAAGCAAGAGCCAAGTCGGAAGCCTGTTTCGAGTCGTGTCCCAGTTTGTCGATGGCTGCGGTGTATTGTTTTTCAGCTTTTTTGCGTTCGCCGCGCTTCAGGAGTAGGTTGCCAAGGTCGACATATAGGGTCAAGTCGCGTCCTTGTCGTTTCATACGTTTCTCTACCAGTTTCTCGGCCTCCTTGTACTGCTGTGTCTCGACGTAGCAGGTGTAAAGCATCTGGTAGTAGTATGTGTTCTGTGTGCGCGCATAGAGCGGTTCATAGAGCTCGATGGCTTTGTCGTACTCGTGGTTCTGGTAGTAGTACGATGCCATCTGCTCGTTGCCTTGCTGGGCGTGGGCAATTGAAAATTGAAAACTGAAAATTGAAAATAATATCCCAATGAAAAATAGTCTTTTCACCTCGCAATCAATTATTAATTGTTGTTTCAATTCTCAATTTTCAACTTTCAACTTTCAACTCTCAGCATTTAATTTTATTTGAGGTAGTATTCGACGGTGGTCACGACGCGTATCTTCTTGACTTGCGGTGTGTTCTCGTCGAGGTCGTTGATTTCGAAATAACCCTGCGAGGCGGTGCGCATCTTGCCGATTTTGCTGTGGCTGTTCTTGGCAAACTCTTCGGCGCTTTCGCGGGCTTTCTCAAGGCTTTCGGCAATCATCGACGGCTTTATGTCGTTGAGGCCGTCGTACTTGTATTCGGCGCTGGTGTTCGAGATGATGTCCACCTTCAGCAGGTCGGCGTCGATGGTGTTCTGCAGCTTGCGCACGGCCTCCATATTCGAGCTGAAGACGCTGATGGTCTGGTTGGCGGTGTAGCGGAACTTGATGTTGTCGCTGACGTAGTAGTCCGTGAAGCGGTCGTTGTAGTTGGCGGTGTTGAACTTGATTTCGTCGTCGCTGATGCCGGCCTTCTTGATGAGGTCGACGATGGCGCGGTCGTTGCGCTCCACGGTGGCGCGCAGGTCGGCAAACGAGTTGTCCTGAGCCGTATAGCTGACGCGCAGCACGACGTTGTCGGCCGGCACCTCGCGTTCGCACAGGCCCCTGACGGTCACTGTGTCGTCGAACGATTTCAGTGTGCGCACGGTCCAAACAAGCATAAGTCCGAGCACAAAGGCGGCCAGCACGATGCTGGTTCCGAGGATGTAGTTTTTCTTGAATGGGATTTGACTTCCTTTCATTGTTTGTTAATTTTATAGTTATTCAATAGTTTTATTTCAATAACGACAAGTGTGTGGCATTATTGTGCAGAAACGAAAAAAAAGAGGATGCCTGCGCGAGGCATCCTCTTTTTTTGTCGTATGTTACGATGTTATTTGTTCTTACGCTGGCAATCCTTTGGGGTGACGCAGGTGCCGCTGGCACGGCAAACAAGGATTTTCTCTTCCAGCACGTCGGCGGCGCTGTCGCTGATGTCGGGGCGGGTCTTGATGACCTTGTAGGCCTCGAAGCTCATCTTGCGGCTGGTGTTGCCCACGTGGGTGATTTCGCCGTAAGCCTCGATGTAGTCGCCGGCATAGACGGGGGCTTTGAATTCGACCATATCGTAGGCGCAGAAGAGGCCTTCGTCACCGTCCTGGATGATAAGGAGTTCGGTGGCCACGTCGCCAAAAAGGTGAAGCATATGTGCACCGTCGACGAGGTTGCCGCCATAGTGCGCGTCTTTTGCGCTCATACGAACGCGGAGCATTGATTTTACTGCCATAATTTTAGTTTTATTGTGTATTGTTAATATTTGATTTTCAGTGTTTTGATGGTTGTTTTCGCTTTGTTGCCCATCGGTTTTGACAGTTGCAAAGTTACGCAAATAAGGGCGATTGGCAAAATAAAATTGCTTATGTATTGTCCCTTAACTTCCCTTAACTCCACAGAATGCCACTATTTCCAGTTATTGTTATTGTACTGGAAGAGGCATTGTTCCTCTCGGGTGCCGTCGGGAACGTCGTTGGTGAGCTGGAATTTGACCGGCAAGGTGAATTCGAAGTTTACGGGTTTGCCAGACTCGGTGGCTGGTTTCCAGCGCGGCATAGACTTGACCATCTCGACGACGGCCTGTCCGCATCCGCCGCCGATGTCGCGCAAAAGCTTGACGTTGCCGATGGTGCCGTCTTTTTTGACGACAAAGCGGACTATCACTACGCCTTCAAGCCCGTTGTCGCGGGCCTGGTCGGGATAGCTGAGATTCATACAGATGAACATATGTAGCGCGCTGTCGTCGCCTGGAAATTCTGGTTGGCTTTCCACGAAGACGAAGACCTCGTCGATTTCTTCTTCGCCCGAATCGGTCTTGCCAGCGGGGATCGTGTCGGTGTGGATAATTTCGTCGGCTTCGCGTGCGGTGGTTTTGTCCGTAGGTTCCTTTTTCTTTTTTTCGCATTCTGTCAATATGCGCTCCATCTCTTTCAAATCCTTGCGGCTCAAGGTTGTCTGGCCGTAGGCGTCGACATATCCGCCGAGCACATTGTTGCTGGCACATTCATAGATTCCGACACGCCAGATGCCGTCGCCGAAAGGATATGCAAACCGATAAGGGCCTTTGAAGAGCACCTGACCCTGCTCGTCGATGAGGCAGCTGTTGTTCTCGTCGAGCCACATCAGCCAATGGCGGCCGTCGACATTTTGGGCACCCTTGTAAATGCAGGGCGCTACCTCGCGCCAAGCCGTGTCGACCAGCCCAAGCAACCTGTTGCGACTAACGGCAAAGAGCGAGAGAGGTTCGCTCGCATAGCAATCTGAATACGAGTAAAAGTTGTCGTAGGTGCTGATCAGACGCCCCGTGTTGTCGAACAGGAAGGACGTGTCGCCCTGGACGAGGATAAGGTGCGAGGCAAATCCTTCGGGATTAAAGTCATATTCGAAGGGTATCACCGTATTGCCCAAGCTGTCGACAGCTCCGACGCGGTCATTCTTTTCCAGGACGAAGAGGTTGCGTGTCTGCGGGTAAGGCGTTTTGCCGCCGAAGCGGTTTTCGGCGACGGGGATCACCTCGTGGCCGCGGATGTCGATGACGCCGGTGCGGCCGTCCTTCTTCACGGCGGCAAGGCCGTTGTGTGGATAATCAATATGGTCGTATTGGCACGCTACGACCACGCGCCCCGAGCGGTCGTAGAGGCCCCAAAGCTCCTTGTCGTTCTGCACCCTGAAAAGGTTCCCGTCCCACCAGTTAATAATGCGCTGAGTGGGTATCACTGTGTCGCCATCGAGTCGCATCAGGGTATGGTACGCGTGCCGGATTTTAAGGTCGTAGCCCTGCAAAATCATCAGATTGGAATCGACAGGCCAAAGCTCCTCGTCGTACACCATCGGAACGACCGTGTGGCCGGCAGTGTCGAGGACTCCTTGTTTGCCACCTTTTGACATAACGATGAGGCCGTAGCTGAAAGGGTCAAAACCATTTAATTCTGTATATATATATAATTCGGCGTCGTACTCCATAGGTACAACCATACGGCCCGAACGGTCGGCAATGCCCATCAGCGTGTCGCTGAACAGTAAAAAACGCTCGCCGTTCAACGCGGGCGCAACCCAGTCGTACTGCAGCGAGATGACTGTGCGCCCCTCAAAGTCGACAACGCCATAGAGGTTACCTTTGCCGACGACGACAAGGTCGCCGGAATGCTGACCACCAAGATAACTATAGGTCTGTTCCAGCCGCTTCAGGGCGTCGAGCAGCTGGCGGCTTTGCTTTTTGCTTATTCCGTTCTGCGCCGCGGCCAGCAGGGGCAGCATCAGGACGATAACTAATGCAATTCGTTTCATCGTGTTTTTGTTTTTGGTTACATACTATATGTAACAATACGCGACAAAAATTTACAGGGGAATGAAATTTTTTTCGTGGGAAGGGCGAAAGGCGGGCTTTGTCGGGTTATGAAAATGGGCCAATGTCTTGGGATGCGACATTGGCCCATTTTGTATTGATGCAAGCGGTTGCTTTACTTCTTAATAATGAAATCGACGAAGATGCCGGGGGTCTTCACGTTCTCGGGAGCGATGCTGCCGGTGGGGACGATTTCCTGAGGTTCGACGATGACGACATCGGCTGCGGTGGCCATCATCGGGCAGAAGTTCTGGCTGGTGCCCTTGTAGACCAGGTTGCCGCTTTCGTCGCAGATGTTGGCGCCAATGATGGCGACGTCGGCGCGGACGGGCTTCTCAAGCAGGTATTCCTTGCCGTCGACGGTGATTTTCTCTTTGCCTTTCTCGACGATGGTGCCAAGGCCGGTCTGGGTCAGCACGCCACCGAGACCTGCACCGGCGGCGCGGATCTGCTCGGCCAGGGTGCCCTGGGGCTGTAGCGTGACGTTGAGTTCGCCAGCGTTCATCTGGTCGATGGTGTTGTTGTTGGTGCCGATATGTGTGGCAATCAGGTTCTTGACCTGGTGGTTGGTGATGAGTTTGCCGACGCCGACTTCGGGATAGGCGGTGTCGTTGCAGATGATGGTGAGGTCTTTGACTCCCTTTTCCACCAGTGCGTCAATCAGGGCAATGGGGTTGCCGACTCCGAGGAAACCGCCGACCATAACGGTCATTCCGTCGTGGATTTTGTCGGCAGCTTGCTGTACAGAAACGAATTTGTTCATAATTATCTGTTTTATTTAATTAATCAATATTATAGAAAGATTTGACTTTCAGCGTTTTTTTGGCAAAAACAACTTATGTCGCATCTTTCCGAACGCGACTGCAAATATAAGATTTTTTTTGAAAATGGATAATATTTTTTGTCGGATTGCGTTTTTTGAGTAATTTTGCAATGCGAAACAGGTAATATTTTATGAAAAAAATTGGTCTATTATTAGGTCTTGCAGTACTGGCAATCAGCGCAGTACAAGCTCAGGACTATATTGTTCCCGAAGAGACTTGGTACCATACCGAAGTGCTCGGAAGCAACTATCACGGCTATGTTTTCAACAAGGATTGGGAAGTTGACATCCTTGTCGAGAACCAGGACGGCCGTTTTACCCCCGAAGATATTGATATAGCTAAAGCCGAAAAGCTGATGCAGAAGAAGTTGGCCTTCCTTAACCGCAATCACGAGAATCAGGAAGGCCTGTGCCCCATCATCGACGAGCATATCCGCAAATACACGCGCCAGTATGTGGGATTCACCGACATAAACGGTGCTAGAATTATATGGATCAATGCTATATGGGAAAACGACTATGCCGACTTGGTCTCGAAAGACATTGTTCGCACCAGCGGCGGCTGCGGCCGGTACTGGTCGATAAAAGTCAACCTCGACACCGAAAAGGTCTATGGGCTTGAGGTCAACGATTCGGGCGACGTCAAGTACATCCCCCGCAACAAGAAGCCGGGTCCGCGCATCAGCAAGCCCAGAAACCAGCACAAGCCGCAGCGCATCCGCAAGACCGGTATTATGCACAATCCCAGCGAGGTTACATTTTAGTCGACGTGTCAGATGCGGCTGCTTTTCTCTTTCGCCTCTTTCTTTGAAAAGGCTTTTATGCTAAAATTCCTGAAATTCTGCGTCGTCGGAGTTTCAGGCACTGCCATAGATTTTGGTCTGACGTGGCTGTGCAAGGAGATTTTCAAAATCCCCAAATTCCTTGCCAATGCCATAGGTTTTGTTGTTGCAGCCACCAACAATTATATTCTTAACCGCATCTGGACGTGGGGCAGCACAAGCGACCAGGTCGGTGTCGAGTATGTAAAGTTTTTTACAGTATCGCTGATTGGATTAGGACTTAATACTCTGATTCTATACATCTTTAACGAAAAGATCAAACTTAATTTCTACGTTTCCAAAGTCATCGCCACAGGCGTGGTGATGCTGTGGAACTTTTTTGCCAACAATTTCTTTACTTTCGCCGGAGTCTAAACCGGATGTTTAACTATTATGATTATGAAGGGAAAAACTCTTTTTTCGCTGTTTTTTTGTCTTTTGTGTTCCACAACATCGATAGTTGCCCAGTCGCCCTTGAAGGTGCGTCCCGATGCGTTTCCGCCGAAGCCTGAAACGGTTGATTCCAAGGCTGTTCAGATGGCATCGACTGTCGCTGAGATGGCTTCGTGGGATCGCTACCCCACCTATGAAACTTATCTTGCTATGATGCAAGGCTGGGCGGAGCGCTACCCCAATTTGTGCAGTATCGACACCATCGGTACCTCGGTTCAGGGCAGGCTTATTCTTTGCGCACGCATACAGGGTGAGAATGCATACCAAAACCTTCATCCCCAGTTCTTTTACTCGTCAACGATGCACGGCGACGAGGTGACAGGTTTTGTGATGATGCTCCGCCTTATCGACACGCTGCTCAGCGGTTACGGCAACAACCAGCAATATACTGATTTGGTCAACACTGTTGACATATATATCAATCCGCTCAGCAACCCCGACGGCACTTATCGTGGCGGAAATAATGATGTTCGCTATGCAATGCGATACAATGCTAATTACGTGGATCTTAATCGTAATTTTCCTGACCCCTTCGGCACTGAACCTATCGACAACCAGCAGGTCGAAAATACTGCAATGATAGCCTATGCCTCCAATCATAACTTCCGCCTCAGCGCCAACCTGCACGGTGGCAGCGAGGTGATGAACTATCCGTGGGACAGCTTCACGTCGTCGGAGAACCCCCATCCGGACAGCGATTGGTGGAAGGAAGTCTGCAAACGGTTTGTCGACACAAGTCGCACGTATTCAAATAGTCATTTCCGCGACGTCAACAGTCAGGGCTATATCGCTGGCGGCGACTGGTACATTATCCCCAATGGCAGGCAGGACTATATGAACTATTACCACAACTGCAGCGAGATGACGATGGAGATTTCGTCGGTCAAAATGCTTAGCAGTGACCAATTGCCTGAGTATTGGCGTTTTCTGCAGCATTCCTTAGTCAATTATATCGCCGAGATTTACACTATCACCGGTGGCAGTGAAGGTGTTGACGTCGCCGACGATGTTATTCCCTCGTTGTCGGTCTATCCTAATCCTACGCACGACAAAGTGTTTGTTGGCGAAGTGTCCACAGAACCGCTTTTGCTGTACAATATGCAGGGGCAGTGTGTGTTGCAGTTGCCTGCCGGTGCGCAGACCATTGATATGCAGAGCCTGCCGCAGGGGGTGTATTTCCTTCGCGTCGGCAACCGCAGTGCTAAGATTGTCAAAAGATGAGGTATAGCCATATTTCCGTTGCTGTGCCTATGCTGGCGGAACTTGAAAACATTCAAGTGCTGATAGATTTGTTCAGACGCCAGACTTTCAAGGATTTTTCTCTTTATTTTTGTGTCAATAACCCCGATGGATGGGCCGATAGCGACGACCCGACGCAGCGTCAGATGTATGCAGACAATCAGTCGACGCTCGAATATCTTCGCGAATTGCAGCTCTCAAGTATTGATTTCAAGATTGTTGTGCTTGATTTTTCTTCTCCTGGCCGTGGTTGGAAAGGCCGAAAACGCGGCGTGGGCTGGGCTCGGAAGGAACTCTTTGCGGCAATTGATGCCGATTGTGGCGACGATGAGCTTGTGGTCAGTCTCGATGCCGACACTGTTTTTGCTGAAACGTATTTGGAATCAGTGTTGTGCACGATGAATAGCCATCCCGAATGCAATGCACTTTGTGTGCCATACTATCATCCTTTAAGTGGCAACGAGCAGCAGGATCGTGCTATGCTGCGCTATGAGATTTATATGCGGCACTATTTGCTAAGTCTTTTGGAATCAGATAATCTGTATGCTTTCACCGCTCTTGGCAGCGCGATGGTTTTTCCGCTGTGGGCTTACAGAAGGGTAGGTGGCATCACTCCGCTGCAGGGCGGCGAGGATTTCTATCTGATGCAGAAATTTGCCAAAACTGGTCGTGTGTTATTGTCTTGCAATGAGATTGTTAGACCACAAGGACGCCCGTCGCTACGTGTACCTTTCGGAACGGGACCTGCCATAGCCAAAGGGCTTGATTCTATGGATTCTACGTATCCGTTATATCCCGCAGAGGGTTTCCGCTCTGTTGCCGAAACTTTTGCCCTCTTTCCGGACCTGTATGAAAAGGATATAGAAACGCCTATGAGCGATTTCCTTCGTCAGCAACTCAAAACCGACGACCTCTGGCAGCCGCTCCGCAAAAACTTTAAAACAAGGGATTTATTTGTTCACGCCTGTCAGGAACGAGTTGACGGGCTGCGCATATTGCAATATTTGAAGACTTTCCCGCTCCGCAGACCCGAAGAGGAATTGCGTTTTTTCTGTAATAACCATAGAATCAGCCTTTCGGATAGCTTCGATTTCCGAATATCTCCTATTACGGAAATCAACGCACTTCGCGAAGCACTATTTGAATTGGAGCAAAGCTTTCGTCAAAGGAGCATCTAACGTTTTTATGTCCCTTCATTCGATTACGTCGTTTTCATTTGTTCTTCGAAAGATCTTTTGCCTATTTAAGCGTAAAAATAGTTTTTCAATATTCGCGGGCCAGCCAGCGCAGCATAAACAAATCGGCAACCCGATAGTATGAACACTCTTTGGTGGTCTCCTCAAAAACAAGGTCTTTATCTATCAGCGTTTGCAATTGGCGGCGAGCTACGGCCGTTGCGCCGATATTGTGCTTCTTAAGGAAAGCATTTGCGTAAGGCTGCGTCACTTCCTCTTCTTTTGCTAATGCTATCATATAATTCCACTGTCCATCGGTAAGCAACTGCTTGTATTGCAGAAAATAAGGTTCATTCAGCCTCAGAAGTCTGTCGCAGCAGCCACGCACCACATCGACGTCAACAGATTTTGCATTAAGCTCATAGACATCGTGGCACAGTCGCTGAGTATAATACGTATGCCGCTTTGTCCAATCCAACACGTACTTGACTGTTTCATTGTCTATTTGCATTCCGCCTTCAGAAAACATACGCTGGATGTGCTGCGCATATTTCTCTTCAGGAATGGCATCCAGGCCAATAAACTGCGTGCTCGAGAAAAACGGACGTTGAGGATTGCTGAAAATATCCGTCATCATATGCTTTTTGCTACCGCAGAAAATAAAGCAAACATTGTGAAGACGTTGGATGTATGTGCGCAGCATTGCTTCAACGTTAGTCTCTGGATACTCGCGTATCTGCTGAAACTCATCTATAGCCAGCAGAATGGGGTCATCCTGTTGTTCAAGGAATTGCAGAAGTCCTTCCAACGTATGCTCTTTCTCTGTCTGGTTCTGGTAGGAGAATTGAACTTGAGGACTTCCCGACAGCGGGTCAATTCCAAACATTGGCCTGAGACCCTTCAGCATACCAAGCAGTTTCCTGCCAGCCGATGTATCGTCGGGGAATATCTTGACGATGGCATTGGCGATGCATTTATTCAATTCCGCGATGTCTCTGGTCGCAAAAATGTCGACATAAATCGGTGTCACATTGCTGCCACTGTTTTTTAGTTCATCAATCAGACGAAGAATCAACCCTGTTTTGCCCATTCTTCTCTGTGCAATCAGGGTGACGTTGATTTTGGACGACACGCATTTCATCAACGTTTCAAGTTCATTCTCGCGGTCGAAAAACAACTCAGCACCTTCGTAGCCATTGAAAATAAACGGATTAGTCATAATTGTTTTTGTTTTTGTAAATGCAAAGATACAACTTTTCTTCGACTTAACAAAATGTTGTTAACAAAATGTTAAGTGCGGATCGTCGAAAAAATAACTTGGCTGTGGCGAAGACAGCCCTTTCCCCCCTTGATGTGGAAATTGCGGTCGTTTGCAACGAGTTATGGAAAGCGCTGGTGATGAAGAGTTTTGGCGTTTTTTGCAAAGATGTTGTTCTTCTATACAATAAAAAAAAATCTGCGTCGTTAAAACATAGAAATATCGAATAATCACAAAATATCGAAATATTTATGGCACAAACGACACTCGACGCCACAACGCTGGCAAATGTAAAAACCTGGCTCGAAGGAGCATACGATGAAGAAACGAAGGCCGCTATCCGCAAGATGCAGGCTGAGAACCCCGAAGAACTGAACGAGAGCTTCTACCGCAGCCTTGAATTTGGCACGGGCGGCCTGCGCGGCATTATGGGCGTGGGCACCAACCGTATGAACCGCTATACTGTGGGTATGGCCACACAGGGCTTGGCCAACTACGTTAAGAACTGCTTCCCCGGTGAGGAGCTGAAGGCCGCCATCTCGCACGACAGTCGCAACCACAGTCGCGAGTTCGCCGAAATTACGGCCAACGTGCTTGCTGCCAATGGTTTCACGGTCTATCTGTTCGACGATATGCGCCCCACTCCGGAACTGAGTTTCGCGGTGCGCTACTTCAAATGCCAGACGGGCGTGATGCTGACGGCGTCGCACAACCCGAAGGAATACAACGGCTACAAGGCCTATTGGAGTGACGGCTGCCAGCTGGTGCCGCCGCACGACACCAGCGTCATCGACGAGGTGGAGAAAATCAAGTCGCTCGACGACGTGAAATGGTCTGGCGGCGAGGCCCGTATCAAGACTATCGGTGCCGAGGTGGACGAGGCCTTTATGCGCGAAATCGACAAGAATGTGCTCAACCCCGAATGCATCAAGGCTCACCACGACGTGAAGATTGTCTACACCCCGCTGCACGGAACGGGTATCAAGCTGATTCCAACGATGTTGGAGCGTTTGGGCTTCACCAATGTCAATGTCGTCAAGGCTCAGGCCGTTCCCGACGGAAACTTCCCCACCACGCCGTCGCCCAACCCAGAGGAGCACGCCGCGATGAAGATGGCCGTAGACCTGGCCAAGGATATCAATGCCGACATCGTCTTCGCCAGCGACCCTGACGCCGACCGCGTGGGCGTGGCCGTCAAGAAGCCCGATGGCGAATGGATGCTGCTCAACGGCAACCAGACGATGTCGGTGCTGATCTACTACCTGCTGAAGCAGTGGAAAGAGAAGGGAAAGCTGACGGGCAAGGAATTTATCGTCAAGACCATCGTTACCAGCGAGTTGCCTGCTGACATCGCCCGTCGCTATGGCGTCAACGTGTATGACGTGCTGACCGGCTTCAAGTGGATTGGCGCCAAGATACTTGAGAAAGAGGGCAAAGAGACCTTCATCGGCGGCGGCGAAGAGAGCTACGGCTATATGATTGGCGACTTTGTCCGCGACAAGGATGCCGTGGGCGCCTGCTCGATGATTGCCGAGATTGCAGCCTGGGCAGCGTCGCAGGGCAAGACGTTCTTCGACATACTGGTGGACCTCTACAAGGAATTCGGTTTCTACAAAGAGGGCCTGCTCAGCGTTGTCCGCAAGGGTAAGAGCGGCGCCGAGGAAATCCAGCAGATGATGAAGGACTACCGCGCCAACCCGCCCAAGGAAATCAACGGCAGCCGCGTGGTGCGCATTCGCGACATTAAGACGCTCGAAGAGACCGACTGCCTGACGGGCAAGACGACGAAAATCGACCTGCCGTCGAGCAACGTGTTGCAGTTCTTCACCGAAGACGGCTGCAAGGTGACGGTGCGCCCCAGCGGCACCGAGCCGAAAATCAAGTTCTATTTCGGCGTTAAGGACACCCTCACCAAGAAGGAATACTTCGACCAGACCAACGCCGACCTCGACGCCAAAATCGAGGCCATCAAGAAGTCGATGGGGCTGGCGTAGTGATTGTTGCTGGGCGAGATTAGGCATTTTAGGCAAATTAGGCTTTTTAGGCAGCCTAGAATGCCTAATTTGCCTAAATTGCCTAATCTGCCTAATAATGCCTAAAAACCTCTAACCACATTAGAAACCAACAAACACAACAAAACGATGGACAATTCCTTCCTGCCTCAGAACAAGAATTACCGTTCGTTGATTGCTTTCCAAAAGGCTGAGTGTATTTACGACATCACCTACTATTTTGCCCACAAATATCTTAAGGTTGGCGACAGGACAATCAACCAGATGGTTATGGCGGCACGGTCGGGCAAGCAGAATCTGGCGGAAGGCAATATAGATGGCGTGACTTCGAAGGAAATGGAAATCAAATTGACCAATGTCAACAGGGCTTCATTGCACGAACTTTTGTTGGACTATGAGGATTATCTGCGAGTCAGGGGATTGGCGCTGTGGGAGAAAGACGACCCACGCTCAATACAAACGCGCAGTTTCTGTGCCAAACATAATGACTCTGAGACTTATAGAAAGAAAATACAGGATCGCAGCGATGAAGCTATTGCCAATATCGCTATTACATTGATTCATCAGGCCGACGCATTGATTGTCGGCCTGATTGAATGGATGAAGCACAATTTTAAAGAAAACGGAGGAATAAAAGAAGAGATGTATCGTGCCCGAAAAGATTGGCAACGGAGGAATGGGTGAAGGGGTGATTAGGCGTTTTAGGCAGATTAGGCATACTAGGCTGCCTAAAACGCCTAACCTGCCTAGTTCGCCTAATTAGCCTAACCAACCTATAATACCACCACCTTCTTTGCTGGCCTTTCTCCGACCTTGACCAGATATACACCTGTCGGGAGCGGACAGAGCTCTGCCGATATTGCGCGCCCCGTTATGTCGAAGACCGAAACTGGCTCGCCGTCGGCTCCGTCGACAATGATACGTCCGTCGCGGGCATATATGCGAATGTCGTCATTGTCGGCTTCAACAACAGCCTCGCAGTCCTCGACAAACTTGTCGGCAAACTGCCCCCAGTAACTGTCGGAAACCCAAAGGTCCATAGTGCCGCAAGGGATATAGATGGTCTGAATGTTCCTCACCTCGTAGAGCGGACCCTGCCCTTTGACGGCAGGCGGCACTCCGGTGGCTGCGTTGGCAAAGCGGATATGGTTAAGATTCGCGTGATAGAACACGGCTTCGCCCAAGGTGTCGACAGGTCCTGTGAAATTAACGTATCGCAGGTAGTTGGTCTCGGCGCCGAAGGCAGCTTCGCCAACCTTCTTCAACTTCGACGGCAGGTCAATCGTGGTGATGTGAGGACTCGTGTAGAACGACATAGCCCAGAAAGCGTATTCGCCTATCTCCTCAACGTCGTTGCCCCAGGTTATGGAGTTGAGTTTGATGCAATTGCTGAAAGCCTCTTTGGGAATTACGCGGAGCGAATCGGGGATTGCAATCGACTTGAGCGACATACAGGTCATAAACGCGCTTTCGCCCATCGAAAGGAGCGTTTGCGGCATCGTTACATTGGTGAGGTTGTCGTTCAGAGCGAACGCATTGGCACCTATCGACTTCATATGCGCCGGCAGCACAATGCTACGGAACGAGCAGCCGTTGAAGCAGTTGTCGGTGATGTCGGTCACCCCCTCAGGAATAGTGATGTTCTCAACCCAAGTGTTGTTCTCGAAACCGCCAAGGACTTTCAGATTGGGGTTCAGCGTCACCGTGGCACCCGATTTGTGGCACGACACAAGGGTGTCATAGCCAATGCTATAGACCATCAGCCCGTCCATAACATAATGGCTGTTGCCGTCGGCGATGCTGAGGTTGTTCATTTGTGGACAGTATGAGAAAGGACAAATCCCGATGTGTGTCACCGACGATGGAATGACGATGCCATCCAACGTCTCGCAGCAGTTGAACGCGAAATCGCCAATCGAAAGCAGTCCTTCGGGCAGCGAAACCGCAGTGATGTTGCGGCCGAAACCGAGGGCCATCTTACCGATGTGGCGAACGAACGTTGGAATGGCAACGCTGCCAGTCGTTCCGTCGGGAACCAGGCAAAGCGTAAGGCTATCCTTGCTGTAGAGCCATCCGTCGATGGAACGGTAGCGGGGGTTGGCCTCATCCACCGTGATGCTCGTCAGGTTCCTGGCCCAGAAAGCGCAGTCGTCGAAACGCTCGAAACAGGCCGGCAGGTGCAGCGACGCGATGTGGGAATACGAAAAAGCGTGGTCGCCGATGAAGCGCAGCGAGTCGGGCAGCGCGAGTGATGTGAAGCTGCAGTTGTAGAAGCAGTTCGACCCGATGCTGCGTATGGTCGCCGGCAGGGTTAGGCTGGTGACATTGCTGCAGCTTTCGAACGCCCCATCCCCCAGCGCTGTGACGGTATACGTCGTGCCATCGTGAACCACCGTCTGCGGAATGCTGATATCACCGTTATACGGATTGTTGTGGATGTAATAGCGCGACGTAACCTCGACGGTGCGGTCCGATTCCGAGGTGATGCCGTAGACGATGCCGTCGACATCGAAATAGACAGGCTGGCACATACCCTTTGCGCACAGGCCTAACAACAAAAATACAAATAGTTTTTTCATAATCAACTTGTTTTAGAATGCTATTGGGTTAATTTCATTAAACGGATCGACCGTTCGTTTTGCCGGTTCGTTCAATAACATAATACGCATTTTTCCGTCGAAATCTGACAAATATGGAATACTTTTTTTGTTGCTTTGGTGAAAAAAAGAATAACCATCATAATAATTCTTGAGCGCAACCGTTAAAAAAATGCCGACCCGTGTCAGATTCTCCCTGAAAAATGTGTATTATGATAATGTAGAACATTCTTTAGCTCCCGAAAGATGAATAAAACAGTCGCCGACCGCGAGACTCTTTTCACCTCCCTGCTCATTCGCAACCACTCTATGCTGTGGCGGATGTGCTGGCGCCGTTCCGGCAAGGACACCGATTGTTGCAAGGACCTGATGCAAGAGGTAGCCATCGACATCTGGAACAATCTCGACAAGCTCCGTCCCGACGCCACTCCCAGCCAGGAGCGCGCTTGGGTCGGCTGGCGGGCCAGGTCGGTCTTTTTCAGAATCGGACGAACCAGGCAACTGCCCACCGAACCGCTTACGGACGAAATAGCCAACAGTGTTGTTGCTGACGAATCGCACCGTCTGGCCGAGATTCTCGAAGGCTGTATGTCGTCGCTCAGCGATGGCGAACGGCAGATGATGCAGCTCTACCTCGACGGCTACAACGCCGAGGAGATTGGCCAGCAGATCGGCGTCAGTCGCGATGCTGTCTATCAGCGTATGCACCGCGCAATCAATAAGATGCGCTATTCGGTCCTGGTGCTGCTGTTGTTGCTGGCCGCCGGTGCTACGGCCATTGCCATTGTGCCGCCGTGGAACAGATTCTTCGGCACCGAGTGGGGCAGGTTCTTTGGCCACGGCGATGAAGACCACGACGCCTTGTGCGATACTTCCCAAATCCAAACACTTGGCAAACATTCGGTTGCGCTTCCTCCGTCCGACACCGCCGTTGCTGCCGCAACAGCAGTGCCGGAGAAAAGGACCCAAAGAATCAGTATCGAAAGCCTTCCTGTGATAGATGTGCTGCAGATGCTGCCCTCGCAAGACACCATCTGGGTGGCCGATATCGACAGCCGGCTGACATTGTCGTTTAACGGAGACGACATCATAATTGCAGGCAAGACGGGCGAAAGCATCAAGATCTACGATATGAATGGCAATATGGTTGCCAGCGGCGTCGCCGACGGGCTGTGCATACTGAATCCATTCCCAATGCACAGCCTTGTGCTGCACTTGACGGACTATTATTTCCGCCTAAAAATAGGCAACCGCGAAGAGATATTGCTGGTTCTGTAACGGCTACGGACATCGGCACGCTTCACGGCCAGAAAACTGCCAATGATTTTTTTCTGGAAAAGAAGCGTTATTTCCCAAAATAATCGTATCTTTGCATTTCCAAACTATGACAATGAACAGTATCGACATAAACGCCCGTTTGCTTTTCTTAAATATCAAGAAAAGAGACGTTTATTGTCCTTTTTAGAGACGTTTGCTATGGCGTCTCACGGCATCGACATACGAGAAATTGTATGCCGATTTTTGTGTTTTGACAGTTTGGAAACAAAAAAACTCATTCAATAATTAATCAAAAAACGTAATAATTATGGAACTCCCATTTGCAGAAGCGTGGAAAATCAAGATGGTGGAACCCATCAAGAAATCCACTCGTGAACAACGTGAAAAATGGCTCAACGAAGCCCATCAGAATGTCTTTATGCTGAAGAGCGACTACGTCTACATCGACCTGCTGACCGACAGCGGCACCGGCGCTATGAGCGACCGCCAGTGGGCTGCTATGATGCAGGGCGACGAAAGCTACGGCGGTGCCCGTTCGTTCTATCATATGAAGGACACCATCACCGAGCTGACCGGCTTCGAGTATGTCATCCCCACCCACCAGGGCCGCGCAGCCGAGAACGTGCTGTTCAGCTACCTGGTAAAGCCCGGCAACATCATCCCCGGCAACGCCCACTTCGACACCACCAAGGGCCACATCGAGAGCCGCAAGGCTTTCGCCATCGACGTCACCGTCAAGGAGGCTTACGACACCCAGCTTGAGGTCCCCTTCAAGGGCAACGTCGACCTGGCCAAGCTTGAGAAGGTCCTGCAGGAAAACAAGGGCAACGTCCCCTTTATGGTCCTCACCGTCACCAACAACACCGTCGGCGGCCAGCCCGTCTCGATGCAGAACATCCGCGAGACCTGCGAACTCTGCCACAAATATGGCGTGCCCGTCAACGTCGACAGCGCCCGCTTCATCGAGAACGCCTACTTCATCAAGACCCGCGAGAAAGGCTATGAGAACAAGACCCTGCGCGAAATCGCCCTCGAAATGTTCAGCTATGCCGACTCGATGACGATGAGTGCCAAGAAGGACGGCCTCGTCAATATGGGTGGTTTCATCGCCACCAACAAGAAGGAATGGTACGAAGGCGCCAAGATGTTCTGCATCCCCTTCGAAGGCTTCCTCACCTATGGCGGTATGAACGGCCGCGATATGGACGCCCTCGCCGTCGGTCTGAAAGAGAACATCGAGTTCGAGATGGTCGAGACCCGCATCAAGCAGGTCCACTACCTGGCCAAGAAGCTCGATGAGTACGGCATCCCCTACCAGCGTCCTGCCGGTGGCCACGCCATCTTCGTCGACGCCGACAAGGTGCTGACCAACATCCCGAAAGAGGAATTCCCCGCCCAGACGCTGACCTGCGAGCTCTATCTTGAAGCCGGCATCCGCGCCTGCGAAATCGGCTACGTGCTGGCCGACCGCGACCCCGTGACCCGCGAGAACCGCTTCGGTGGCAACGACTTCGTGCGCCTCTGCATCCCGCGCCGCGTCTACACCAACAACCATATGGACGTCATCGCCGCCGCCCTCAAGAATGTCTACGACCGTCGCGACACCATCAAGCGCGGTCTCGAAATCACTTGGGAAGCCGAGCTGATGCGCCACTTCACCTGCCAGTTCAAGCGTCTTGGCTAATCAGCCACGGCTGCCAAAGGCAAACGAAAAAGAGGACGCCCGTTATGTGGCGTCCTCTTTTTTTTGTGCGAATTGCGCAGTCGCTATTTGTATTCGTAATAGACTGTCGAAGTATAGGAGTACCGGTTGTAGTCGTCGCTGTTCTCGTGCTTTGTTGAGCAGCTGACAGGCCATTTGCCGTCGTAGGTGTAGGTGTAGTTCTCGGTGTAGGGATGTTCGTCGCCGGGTTCATACATCTTGGAACTTGTGATATTGTTCTCGTTGCCAAAGCCCAGTGGGTTGTCCTCGAACGGCAAATCGCCAACCAGGGTGAAGAGGAATCCCTGATAGGGGTTGTTCTTGTCGTCGTAGGTGTATTCGATGGTTTGGACGGTCATACCCATATATTTGGCCTCGATTTTGCTTATGTTGTTGCCGTCCCAGGTCAGGAGCATATCGACGTTGCCGCGTCCCTTGGCACCCGCTTTGCGGGCCTTTTCGCAGGTTGCGGCAAGCATCTTTTCGGTTCCGCGCGCGTCGGGTGTGAGCGATTGCAGCAGCATACGGGTCATACGACCCATCTGCGGGCGGCCGTTCTTGCCATTGGCAATTTCCTCGTCCTCGATGTTGGCAGTCATCTTGCTGATTTTCTTGCCGTCGTAGGTGAAAGTGAAGATGGCGTTGGGTTCACTGCTGGCTTTGTCGTAGTCGTAGGAGGAGTAGTAGAGCTCGATTTTGTCCAGCTTCTTGCCGTCGTAGGTGATTGCCATACGCTCCCAGTCGCTGCTCACTTCGGTCAGCTGCTTGCCGTCGTAGGTGAACTTCGTGTATTCGTATTTCGTGGTGACATTGCCGTTGGCGTCTTCCGACGTGTAGGGGTAGGCTATTTGGGTCAGCAGCTTGCCGTCCCAGGTCCATTCTTCGACAATCTCTTTGGACTGGGTGTGGCTGTTGGTATGCCATTCGGTGCCGTCGAAATACGAATCGGTCGAGGAACTTTCGCTGTAGACCTTGGCGATTTTCTGCTTCGGATTGTAGACGCCCTCTTTTTTGCAGGCGCCCATCAGGCTCACCACAGCGGCGGCCATTGCGAGAACTAAGATTTTTTTCATTGTCGTTGTTTTTTTTGAGGGTTAATGAATTGTATGTTGAATGATTTGTGCGAACTTTTTTACAGGTAGTCGGCCGTAGTGGGTGAAATCTTACACCGCGAGGCGAAATTTTTTTTGAAAAATACTATTCTTCGACATATTCGAAGTATTGGATGGTCGTCTCGACGTAGCGGTAGCCTTGTGTGTAGTGGTCCACGATGCTTTGCGAGCGCGATGCCGGCAGGTCGTCGCTGTAGGTGTAGCTGTAGCTGTTTTTTGTGCCGTCGCGTTCGGCCACGGTGATGTTGTTGCGGTTGGCGAAGGCATAGTCGTTGGAGGTTTCGCCGATGCCGGTCATTGTCGCCAGCAGGCCACGCAGCGGGTTGGTCTTGTCGTCGTGGCGGTAGCTGGTCTTGCTGCCCGATTCGCGGTTGGTGACGCTGCGTATGTTGTCGTTCTTCCACTCAAAGTCCCAGACGGTTTCCGTCGCCTTGCTTCCGTCGTTTTTGCGGCAGGCCTCGGCAATGTCGCGGGCCACCGTGGCGTCGCCCAGCACGGCCTGCAGCGCCAGCGTGTGACCGAGGTCGTGGCCGGCCTTGGTGGCGGCGCCGCTTGCCGACGTGGTCAGCGAGCTGATATGCTTGCCGTCGTATTCGAGCGTTTCGGTCCACATCGTTTCGCCCTTCTGGTTTTTGTGGGTCATCGTTTTCAGGTGTCGCCCGTCGTATTCGTATTCGATGTATGTCTTTGTGTTGCTGAAGTTTGTGCGCACCAGTCGTTTGCCGTCGTAGACAAAGGCGACGGTGCTCACCTTCTCGCCGTTCTGGTACACGTCGATGTGGTGCAGCAGGTTGTCGTTCCACGCCCACTTTTCGGCATCGCGGCGGGCGGTGCTGTCCTTGTGGATGGTTTTCCACGTTTTGGTGTTGCTGTCGTATCTCTGCAGAGTCTTTTCGTAGTATTGCGCTATGCGCGACAGTTTTTTGTCGGGGCGGTAGATGCCGTCCTTCTTGCAGGCTGTGGCCAGCAGCATTGCCGCCGCCAGCGCGAGCAGTGACATCAACCTCACAACGACCAAATTGTTCAATTTCAGAAACTTGACTTTCATAATCCAATGTTTTTCAGGAAATGATCTACCTATATAACGATTGAAGTGGCAAAATGTCACACCAGCAGGAAAAATTTTCAGAACCAATAACGGCAAAAAAAGAAAAATATTGCAAAATAACTCAATTAAACACAAAACACTGACTATCAGTTAATAAACCCAAAAACAACAAACCCCACCCTAACGCACTGTAAACCAGCCCTTCCAGCCACTTTCTTCGCCCGTTGTACGGTATATGTACGCTATATGTACGGTATTTGTACGCTTCTGAAGCGTACAAATACCGTACATATAGCGTACATATACCGTACAACGGGCGAAGAGGGTGCCCTAAAGGTCTGGCGTTCAGTGGGCTTTTCCTGTGCTATTTTTTGCGTTGGAAGGTGCTGTCGTCGTCCCTTGGCTTTTTTTCTGCAGTCAGAAGCTTCGACTGGGGTCCGGTTTGCGCCGTTGCGGTGTCTGCGTGCCGGCCATTTTCGTCGGTTCGAGCGGTAATCGAAAAAAAATATGTATCTTTGCAAAGCGATAATTTTTATAATCCGTCACAAACGTATGAAAATCAGATTTGTCTTCTTTTTGATGATGCTTGTTTCGCTTTGCGGGACAATGCGTGCACAGGAAAATATTGTCGACAGCGTCGACGCTTTGCACTACGACCTCCGTCTCGACATCGGCAACCACGCCGCCAAGCGCATCGAGGGTTCGGCGGCGGTGACACTGCGCGTTGTGAGCCAGGTCGACACCATCGCCCTGGAGCTTTGCGTGTCCGATATTGACTCGGTGATGCTCGGCGGCGCTGCGGCGCCGTTCCGCTACGACGCCGCTGCGCGCCTGCTCAAGGTGCCTTTTGGCGGCAACGCCGGCGACACGGTGACGCTGCAGGCCTTCTACCGCAAGGGGCAGTATGTGGCTCCCGAAGGTTGGGGCGGCTTTTATTTCGACAACAATATCTATTACAACCTTGGCATAGCCATATACGAGTATCCGCACAACATCGGCAAAGCCTGGTTCCCCTGTCGCGACAATTTCTATGACCACGCCACATATCATTTCGAAATCACCGCCCAGCCGGGATGGAAGGCCATCTGCACTGGCCTGCAGGACAGCGTCGTGGCGCGGGCCGACGGCAGCTCTACCTGGTGTTGGACGCTAAACCATCCGACGCCAACTTACCTGGTCGGTGTGGCTGTGGCTCCGTTCAAAATCATTGAACGCCAGTACGAAAGCGACTTCGGCACCTATCCGGCCCTGCTGGGTTTCATCGGCCACGACAGCGTCGGAGTGTGGAACACCTATGACAATATGAGCCGTGTCATACCGATGTTTGAACGCTGTTTCGGCCCTTACCGCTGGGACCGCGTGGGATATGTGTCGACCACCAAGGGGTCGATGGAACACGTTGGCAACGTTGCCTTTACGACCGACTGTATGTCGTCGCTCGACTATCGTTGTCTGGCCACGATGAGCCACGAGTTTGCCCATTCGTGGTTCGGCAACCTGGTGACCTGCGCTTCGAGCCTGGATATGTGGATCAACGAGGGCGGTGCCTCGTTCTGCGAGGAGGTGGCCATCGAGGCTATCTATGCAGACAGCGAGCCGCTGCGCTATAAAGACTATGCCAAGGAGAACCTCAGCGACGTGCTGAGCAGCACGCACGTGCGCGACAACGGCTTCAAGCCCCTCTATGGCCAGACGCCGGAATACACATACGGGTCGACGGTCTACAACAAGGGCGCCACGGTGTGGCACTCGCTGCGCGGATATCTGGGCGACTCGCTGTTCTACAGTTCGATGCGCAGGCTTTTCGACCGCCACGCGTTCAAGAACATCGACAGCTGGCAGCTGCGCGACAGCCTTTCGCTCTATAGCGGGATGGATTTGACGGATTTCTTTGATTTCCACGTCTTCGGTCCCGGATTTGTGGACTATGTGATCGATTCGGTTCGTGTCGGCAGCACGTCGACGTCTGTCTTTTTGCGCCAGAAGCTGTACGGTACCGACAGCCTGATGCGCGGCAACCGCGTGTGGGTGACGTTTTTCTCGGACGACAGGTCGCAGCGTGCCGACCGCCTTGTGACCTTCGACGGCGAAAGCACCGTGGCTGTCTGCCAGCTGCCTTTCGAGCCGGCGTTTGCTTTGGTCGACTATGATGATGCACTGTCGAAAGCATCTGTCAGTCAGGAACTTTTTGCTGCCGAACGTGGCAGCTACGATTTGGCGCCGGCGCATTTCCGCGCCGAGGTCAGCAAGGTGAACGAGGGCGACAGCGTCTGGCTGTATGTCACGCACCATCATTCGCGTCCCGACACGTCGACGAGTCCGCGCATTCTGCAGATGGCCAGCCGCTACTGGAATGTGACGGGAATCCTGCCTGAAGGCGCCAAGGTCGGTGGCCGTTTCGAATTCAGCCGCAACCTGTTGGACGGCGACCTTTTCAGCAGTACCGCCGAGTTTGGGCAGGTGCGCCTGCTCTACCGCAAGGATGCTTCCGACCAGTGGGTTGTCCAGACAGGGCTGCATACGGGCAGTTCGATGCAGGGCTATTTTGTGGTCAACGTGCTGAAGCCAGGCGAGTATGCGCTGGCCAGAATCGACACGGGATATGTCGACATTGTTGTTGCCGAGGAGCAGGGCCGGGATGGCGACGTCCGCGTTTTTCCCAATCCGTCGAACGGCACGGTGACTATCGAGACGGGACGTCCCGACGAGGCTCTTTCGATCGATGTGAGCGACGCCAGCGGACGCATCGTCAGGAAGGGCGTCCGTGCCCGCAGTGGCCAAAGTGTGTCGTTCGGTCTTGGATCGGGCACATATGTCCTTAGCATCAGACGTTTGGAAATCAATACGATGGCGAACATCAAAGTTCAATTTAGGAATTTTTAACAATTGTTGCTAAACTTTTTGACCCTCTTTTGGCTACTATTATTGTTGAGTAGAAATGAAAAAACTGGAAGAGGTCATAGAAGGATGCAAACGCGGCGACAAGTTGTCGCAGAAGGAGTTGTATGATCGGTACAGCTCCCGCTACTTTGTCTTTTGCCGTCGCTATGCTGCCGACGACGAGAGTGCCAAGGACATTCTTATCGATGGCTTTTTGGCTGTCTTCCAGTCGGTTGATACTTATAGTGGGAATGGCTCGTTTGAGGGGTGGATGAAGACAATCTTCTTGCGCAAGGCAATTGGTTGTTACCGTCGGGACCTGAAACATCGGCAGAACACGGAGTCGCTCGAAGAGGTAAGTCAGGATATTGACAGTGGTGCGAATGTGGAGGTTCAGATCGACATCCGCGACGCGCTGATTGAGGCCCTGCGGACACTGACGGACGATGAGCGCGCGGTGTTCAACCTGGTGGCCATTGACGGATATATGCTTGTCGAGGCCGCCGCCGAAGTCGGCATCCCCGAGTCGACAGCCAAGTCGAGATACTACAGGGCGCTGGAAACGGTCAAAGGCCTTGTTACGAAACGGTTAGGAACGGAATTTATTAAAAGATACAAATAGATAAGGAGACATTGAAGTGAACGAGAACGAAAGTTTTGAAAAAATATTGAGCAGCCAGTTCAAGGATGCAACACAGACGCCACCGCCCGAGGTGTGGGAGGCCATAGAGAAGCGTCTGCCTGTGCCTGACGCCGCGCTGTCGCCCAAGCCTGCGCACCGTGGCCGTCTGGTTGCGGTTGTGGCTTCGGCCGCTGCGGTCGTTGTCGCTGCAGTGATCAGCATCTCGGTGATGCGCACCAGGCCGGAACCGGCCCTCGCCAAGCAGCAGGGTGTTGCGATAGAGCCCGTCATTGTGGAAGACAGCGTCGCCGCCGGTGAGGCGCCTGTTCCTACTGTCGTGTCTGCACGCGAAAACAAAAGCAATAGTGTCGCCGATGCCGTCTTGGTGCCGTCGGAAATGAAGGTGCAGGTGCAGCCACAAGACGAAAGTCGCACTAAGCAGGTCCAAGCCCCTGCAGCTTCGGCCAGTCAGCCCGTGGCGGAAGAAATCGCGCAGGTAGCGTCGGCGGACATCGAGCCTGTCGTTGCCCCTTCGCTTCCTTCCGAAAAGGGTAGGGCAGAGGAGGCTCCCTCTCTGTCGGAAAAACAGGTGCAGGCCGACACGGCAGAGCGGAAACCGGTAGAGGTGACGATTGTTGTGCCTAACCTGCTGTCGCCCAACGGCGACGGATACAACGACTGCTGGGTGATTCCTGGATTGGAGGAATACGGCACTGTCCAGGTCCAGATCTACACGGCCAATAGCAAACGCATCTATATGTCGCACAATTACCACAATGAGTTCTGCGGCGACGACTGTCCCGACGGTAATTATTTCTATGTGCTGAATTTCCGCGAAATAGGAGTGTCCCGTCGTGGCGTTTTGGTAATCAAAAGGTAATAATCGAAAACAATAATAGAAGCCGGCACCGTTATTGGGATTTGCGGTTTCTTGAAAAGAACAGTTAATGTTATGGGGAAAAAAGAGACATATCCGCTTCTGTACAAACAGATAGAAAGTTTGGTCGATGGCGAGACCGATGCTGTGGCAACGATGTCGAATGTCGCTGCAATGATTCACGACGCGTTCCGCTTCTGGTGGACGGGCTTCTACCGCGTTCAGGGCGGCGAGCTGATTCTGGGCCCTTTCCAGGGCCCCGTGGCCTGTATGCACATAGGCTACGGCAAGGGTGTATGCGGCACGGCGTGGAAAGAGCGTCGTACGGTCGTTGTTCCCGACGTGGAACAGTTTCCCGGCCACATAGCTTGCAGCAGCGAGAGCCGTAGCGAGATTGTTGTGCCGGTGGTGCAAAACGGCTGCACGGTTGCGGTGCTTGATATCGACAGCCGCGAGCTGGGCGCCTTCGACGATGTCGATGCCCAATGGCTTGAGAAGATTGTCTCCCTGCTGCCTCCGATGCCTCTTGCCGAGCAGGAAATATACCTTGCCGCTGGCTGCTTCTGGGGTGCCGAGAAATATCTGAAACTCATTGAAGGTGTTACCTTTACCGAGGTGGGCTTTGCCAACGGCAATACCGACAACCCGACCTACAAGGAGGTCTATACCGACCAGACGGGCTATGCCGAGACGGTGCATCTGCGCTACAACCCTTCGGTGGCCAGCCTGCGTTTTCTGCTTGAGATGTACTTCAAAGCCATCGACCCCACCAGCCTCAACAAGCAGGGCGAGGACGAGGGAACGCGCTATCGCACAGGCATCTATTATACCGACCCTGCCGACCGTGCCATCATCGACGAAGTCGTTGCCGACGAAGCCAAGAAGTACGGCCTGCCGCTGCAGGTTGAAGTGGAGCCGCTGTGCAACTTCTATCCTGCCGAGGAATACCATCAGGACTACCTCGACAAGAACCCCTCCGGCTATTGCCACCTGCCTGTGGCGCTTTTTGAGCTTGCAAAGAAAGCAAAAGACACTAAATGAGATGTTTTGCAGGGGGAAACATATAGGGCTGTTGCTAATGCTGCTTTGCTGTGCCAATCTGCGCAGTCAGGTTGTCGTCACCCTGCCATTCTATGAAAATTTTGAGAGTTATATAGAAGACTCTATAAGGCATATAGATGCAACCCATACTTATACCCCTGCCTATCATTTTTTCGGCGGCTGGGAAGGATGTTCGCGCGGTTGGGCAGGAACTATGTTCTGTCGACCTCATTTTTTGCTTGTGCCTTACAACAATTACAGCTATATCAACAATGGTACGGTGCGTATGGACTATGCCGGTGCTTGGAATGACTATCATCCGGCGCCAGGTTTTTGGGACACAACCTACGACTACAAGTGCGGTGGGTCCCTGCTGGCATCCCCCTGGTTCTACGAACTGCCAGCAAGAGTCACTTTCGATTTCGTTGTTGCAATAGACACAAACAGTCCAAATCAGGGTGCAGAACTGATACCGCTCGAGATAGAGGTGGGCATTCTGACCGACTCGGTGCCTGACACTACAACGACAAACTGGTGGACAGAAAATCGCACCGGTTGGCCCTGTAATCCCACTTGCGGACGCGATTTCATTCCATTTTCTACACAGACATACACGCTCAACGGCTACGAGTGGCAACAGCTCGATGTCAATGTGCTCGGTATGTTCGACGGTGTCACGCCTCCCTACCGCATAGGCTTTCGAACGAAAAGATGCGACACTCTTTCTATTGGATTCCCTGCCGGCAACTCCACATTCCTTGATAATGTTCGCATCTATCCCGCCCATATCACCACAAGTGACACGCTGCTTCACACCGACACCGTCTGCCTCGGAACGCCATACAGCGGTTACGGTTTCAACCCGACAGCCAGCCAGATGAGCACTCCCGGTACATACACCTTCGACTACACAGAGTTGGTGAACGACAGCACCGTCGACGTCCATCTGCTGACGCTGACCATCCTGCCCACAAGCGACACCGTGCTCTACGACACGATCTTCATAGGTGACAGCCTTCTCTTTTTCGACACCACGTTGACACAGAACGGCGTATATTCGCATACAACCGTTGCTGTCAACGGATGCGACTCGACGGTGACGCTGCACCTGCAGACAATAATCCGTAGAGACACCATAACTGTAAGAGACACCATCTGTCTCGGCGAGCTGTATAATGGCTATGGCTTTTATGCCAAGCCAACGATGCCAGGCACTTTCACATTCCAACGCGACAGCGTAGACGACTTTGCCCAGCGACACTATGTTTTAAAACTGTTTGTCAGCCCGACAGACTCAACAGTCCTGCACGTCAGCATCGATGCCGGTAACACCATTAGATACGACGGTACCGCCATCGCTGACAGCGGCGAATACACATTTCATTTCACAAACCAATATGGGTGTGACTCGACGGTGACGCTGATCGTTAGCCTCAATGCGGTTCCGGCAATACCCGAAGAGCCGCCGATGTACAATATATGGTTTCCCAACGCCTTCACGCCCGACCAGGAGACAAACAACCGCTTCCGCGGCTACCTCAGTTTTGAACCCGTCAAGTATGAATTGTATATCTACAACCGCTGGGGCAACTTGATTTTCAGCACTTCCGACCCCAGTGCTGCTTGGGACGGTACCGCCAAAGGCATACCACAATCACAGGCAGCATACGTGTACAAATACGAAGTCGAACTACCCAACGGCATTGTACGCGCCGGCATCGGTACGGTGACTATGATAAGGTAATAACTAAAACTACGTCAAATATGAGAAACATCAAGAGAATTAGCTTATTGCTTACATTTGTTGCTCTTTTCCTCACCGCCCACGCCCAGCACTTCGACTGGGTGAAATCCTACATTGGTGAAAGCGACAATGACGGACTGACCGACCTAAACACAATCGTAGGGAGCGCAGTTGACAAAGAAGGAAACTTGTACATCTTGGGCGAGTTTACAAAAGGGGCGCAGATAGACGGCACAGATCTTCTTCCGTTCACTCCATATGGTCCATACAACAAAACTGTGAATGTTGTTATTGCCAAATTGAGTCCCCAAGGCCATTTACTATGGCATAAAGCAATCCATTCAAATTATAAAAATAACGCCCACGGCATAGGTATTCAACTTGTTGGCGACACATCTATTGTTTGTATGGCAGTTTTTCCTAGACCAACTGAGCAAAGTCAACATTACACTTTTTTCTTGGATTCTTTGTTCTTGGAGACAAACAATTTTATTTTCTCCACGGATAGTATAAACGGTTCCTGGGTTCATACCTACCTTGAATTTGATCTTGGCGGACAACTTAAAGACAGTTATTTCTTGTCTGCTGCCGGCATCTATGCCGATGGCTCATTTCAGATGGTTGATTCAACACATTACAGAGACAATCTGCTCGGATGCAGTGCCTTTGCAATTGATGGTGACGGCAATATCATAATGGCAAGGCCATTGGCTTTAGGACCATATTCGTTTAATGACAGCACATTTCGAGGATACCGTATATTAATTAATGGTGGTGAACGGCATATCGATGTGCCGGTGCCAGTGTTTACGGCAAACACAAACTTCCAGATACTGAAGTTCTCACCTCGCTTTGAAAACCTCTTGCATCAGCAGACGATTTTTGAACCCAACGTGCATAATCTTCAAAGAATATACACCCTAATTAACCAATTGTTGTTAGATGAAGACAACTCCGTTTACATTCTGTTAAGTTTGCAGCGATCTGGTGTGTCGTGTTTGGATTCTGTCGATTTCAGAATCACAGGAATGCCGGATATACGTATCCAGACAGAAAACAGTCTGGAATATTCAGTCCTTCTAAAATACGACAGCGTTCTGAATCCTCAATGGCTATTCCAGTTGGATTATGAAAACAATAGCAACAATCCTGGGTTGTATAACAATTATTTCTTTAATGCACAAAGCATAGATGAAAATGGTAACGTGTATTGTCTCGGGAGAATTTGGGCACTTCATCAAGAACAAATCTATAGGGCTGATACTTTTAATATAAATGTGCGAAATGGTATCTTTTTTGCACGTTTAGACAAAAATACAGGACAGGCTTTAGCCATTGGCGAGGTACGGTCAAACAGAACAACGGTTCCTCAATTTGTGAGAAATATAGATATTGCAACCAATAATAACTTTGTTATTGCGCAGCTTTCGTATCAGCATAATATTTACATTCGAGACAGCGTTATAACAAAACCAATGTCGACAGGTTTATTTGTGTGGGACAAAGACGGCCACGAAGTACAATTCATCGACTACAACTCTTCAAGCCCAACTAATGACCCGCGTGGAACCATCCTTCGCGACAACATACTCTACCTGTCGGGAAGAATGAACGGCGGCGGCACCTTCGGCAATTACACGCTTCCCGCTGGGGAAGACCGGGCTTATGTGTTGAAGTACGTCGACACTTTCTTTTCTACTCCGTATGTCTATGTCGAACTCGATGACTCCACAAACCACGGCGGTGGCGGCGAGGTGCGCATCACCGTGGTGGGCGACGAGGGGGCTTTCGTGGCCTACCCCAACCCATTCCGGCAGAGCGTGAAGATAAGAGTTGAAAGCGGAGCGTTGAAAGTTGAAAACGGGGTTGCCACAGCGTGGCTCACCGACCTCTCCGGCCGCCGCGAGCAAGTACGCCTCACCCCCGACGGCCCCGGACAGTACTCCCTTGACTTGACCTCCCGTCCTCAAGCCACCTACCTGTTGACATTAACCACCGCCGACGGCAAGCAGCACACCGTCCGCCTGCTGAAGCAGTCAGACATCTTCGCTCGATAACCGCGCGGGTCTCGTCACGGTCAGCAATATCCATTTTTGATATGTGTAATGGATAAAAATAAGGAAATTTGTCCAATAAGCACTTGCGTATTGAATAAAATTAGTATCTTTGCAGTCGAAGTATTATCATTATGAAGAGCACGATATTAATGCAACGACCTGTGCATAGTCACCTTTTCGGAAAAGGAAAAGATTGATGGCGCAAGGCCCATCACGACGATACTTCATTTCCGGATATGTCAAAATAAATTTTGCCATATCACTCAACTTTCGTATCTTTGCGAAAAATTTCGTTGCGAATATTTTCGCAGTAGTAAAACGTTAAGTATATGAATCCTTTTAAGTTTGGAACAATTGTAGATGGTGATTTTTTTACCGACAGAACGGACGAAACGACCTTGCTTACGCAGAAACTGGATAGCGAGAACCATCTGGTACTCATCAGTCCGCGTCGTTTCGGGAAAAGCAGCCTTGTGCAGCGTGTATTGTCGCATAGTAGCCGTCCGCAGATACTGCTTGACTTGCAATATGTGATGAGCGTCAGCGACTTCGCGGCACAGATGCTCAAAGCCCTTTTTCGTCTCTACCCAATGGAACGGCTGCGCCACGCAATGACCCACTTCCGCATTTCGCCCACACTGTCGATGGATGCAGTGACGGGGGCACTGGAGGTGAATTTCCAACCTACGGCCAACGCCACCGTGCTGTTGGAAGACGCAATGGCCCTGCTGGACAAGGTAACATCAGCCACAGACCGTTTTATCGTGGTCATCGACGAATTTCAGGAGGTGATGAAAATTGGCAAAGGATTTGACCGACAATTGCGCTCGCTTATGCAGCGACAGAAGAACTTGAACTACATATTGCTTGGTAGTCAAGAGTCGATGATGGAGGCCATCTTCGAGAATAAGAAGTCGCCGTTCTACCACTTCGGACAGATAATAAGGCTTGGCAAAATACCCTACGACGACTTCCTTGCATATATCCGAAACCGTATGCCCAACGATGTGCCGAGCGTCCCAGAGGAAATACTGGAAATCAGTTCTTGCCATCCCTACTATACACAGCAACTCGCCTCGCAGGTGTGGGAGATGGTCACATACCGTCACCTGACCGACGGCGTGGTGCAACAGGCTGTAGATGCCTTGGTGAGGATGCACGACTTGGACTATGAGCGCCTGTGGCAGACCCTGAACCGTACCGACCGCTATACCTTGCGCCAGCTGTCGCAGATGCAGCAACCCCTGCGCGACCGCAGCCAGGCCACCAGCACCACCTACAGTTCGCTACTGCGCCTGATGAAACTGGGTTATGTCGTCAAGACCGACCACTACGAAATAGAAGACCCATTCTTCCTTCGATGGTTACGCCTAAACAGCAACTGATGGTCATTATACTCGCAGAGGATATTTGCTTTTTCAACGGCGAAGCCTGCACTCTCCGAGACTGAGATGTCACATCTCATTTCTCCGATTCTCCGGCGGTAATCGACACCCAAAATGTTAAAAATACATAAATAATGTTAAAAAATAAACTTTTTTTGCACCGTTATTCTACTTATAGGGTGACAAGAAAAGTTTTTCAGCGTTCCTTGTCATAGAAGCCCCCAATGGGCTCGGTTAAGAAAACGGATTTATAAATGCAAAATAATACGACTATGACAAGAAAGACTCTCACCTTTGTGCTCCTCGCGCTGATTGCTATCACCGCCCACGCCCAGCATTTCGACTGGGTGAAGTCCTACATTGGAGAAAGCGACAATAACGGACTGACCGACCTAAATACAATAATAGGAAGCGCGGTCGACAATGAAGGCAACTTATACATCTTGGGCGAGTTTACAAAAGGGGCACAGATAGACAACACTGATCTCCTGCCTTTTAGTCCATACGGCACAGACAATAAGACAAAGAGTGTTGTCATTGCCAAACTGAGTCCAGCAGGACAGCTGATGTGGCACAAGCCAATCCACACTAACTATGGCTCTCCCACAAATGGCATAGGCATACAGCTTGTAGGCGATACATCCATCGTCTGTATGGTTATGCTTTCGCGTCCTGGCGTTAGGTATCGAAATTACACTTACTTTTTGGACACGCTCTTTCTTGAAACCAATGATTTCGCCTTTCCCACAGACAGTGTCAGGGGTGCTTGGTTCCTTACGTACTTGGAGTTTGATTTGGATGGCCATTTGAAAGACAAACACTTCCTGTCTGCGGCGTGCATCTATTCCGACAGAACAATTATGATGGCAGACTCTTGCCATTACAGAGATTGGGGTTTTAATAGCGATGCTTTTTCGGTAGACGAAGATGGCAATATCATTTTGGCTCATCCTGTAGTATCTGGAACCAATCTGTTTGACGACAGTACGTTTTGGGGATACCGACTCTTGATTAACGGAGGCGAGAGGCATTTTGATGTCCACGTACCCGCCTTTACTTCGTACAATAACTATCAAATTATTAAGTTTTCTCCTCGTTTCACAAATATCCTGCACCAACAACTTATTTTCGAACCTAACATACCGAATCTTAACGGGGTTGACACTTATATCACTTCTTTGATGTCATCCGGCAAAGACAACTCAATATATCTTTTATTGAGTATGAACGCAGGAACGGTTGCCGTTTTGGACTCTGTCGATTTCAGAATCACAGGAATGCCGGATACACATATCCAGACAGAAAACAGTCTCGACTATTCAGTCATACTAAAATATGACAACGTGCTGAATCCTCAATGGCTATTCCAGCTTGATTATGAAAACACTAGCAACAATCTTGATTTGTGGAATGATTATCTGATTAATGCACTAAGCATAGACGAAAACGGAGATGTGTACTGCCTCGGACGCATTTGGTCGCTTCATCAAGAACAAATCTATAGGGCTGATACTTTTAATATAAATGTGCGAAATGGCATCTTTTTTGCACGATTAGACAAAAATACAGGACAGACCTTGGCCATTGGCGAAGTACGGTCATCCCGTACAACGGTGCCGCAACTATTAGAGCACATAGAAATTGCAACCCATAACAACTTTGTTATTGCGCAGCTTTTGTATCAGCATAATATTTACATTCGAGACAGCGTTATAACAAGACCAATGTCGACAGGTTTATTTGTGTGGGACAAAGACGGCCACGAAGTACAATTCATCGACTACAACTCTCCAAGCCCAACTAATGACCCGCGTGGAGTCATCCTTCGCGACAGCATACTCTACCTGTCGGGAAGAATGAACGGCGGCGGCACCTTCGGCAATTATACGCTTCCCGCTGGGAAAGACCGAGCTTATGTGTTGAAGTACATCGACACTTTCTTTTCTACTCCGTATGTCTATGTCGAACCCGATGACTCCACAAACCACGGAGGTGGTGGCGAGGTGCGCATCACCGTGGTGGGCGACGAGGGGGCTTTCGTGGCCTACCCCAACCCATTCCGGCAGAGTGTGAAGATAAGAGTTGAAAGTGGAGAGTTGAAAGTTGAAAACGGGGTTGCCACCGCGTGGCTCACCGATATAATGGGCCGCCGCGAGGAAGTGCGCCTCATTCCAAGCGGAGAGCGGAAAACGGAAAGCGGAGAACGTGTTTACACCCTTGATTTGTCCGGCCGCCCCCAAGCCACCTACCTCCTCACCCTCACCACCGCCGACGGCAAGCAGCACACCGTCCGCCTGCTGAAGCAAAGCGATATTTTTGGACAATAAGATAATTATATTTTGCCGTATGGAATAATTGTCGTACTTTTGCAATCTGAAAATTTTGCAAGAATTGCAAAAATATCAAATGAAAAACTATGGTAATAAAACGTGATGCATATCTAAAAAGGCTTGTTGAACATCGTGGGAATCAACGTATAAAAATTGTGACAGGCATCCGCAGGTGCGGAAAGTCGTATCTGCTTTTTCACCTCTTTAAGGGATATCTTATAAACAATGGGGTGCCACAGTCGCGAATTATAGAGATACAACTCGACGACCGCGCCAACAAAAGCCTTCGCAACCCAGACAACTGTCTGGCATACATCCGTCAAAAGGTGCGTGGGAAAGGCCAATACTACCTGCTAATCGACGAGGTGCAGATGATGGATGAGTTTGAGGACGTCCTCAACTCGTGTCTGCATATCAACAACCTCGACACCTACGTTACCGGGTCGAACTCGCACCTGCTATCGAAAGACGTCATCACAGAGTTCCGCGGCCGTGGCGACGAGATGTACTTGCGCCCGTTAAATTTCGCCGAATATTATACCACCTGCCCCGAACTTGGATTTGCTGAGGCGTGTCGGCAATACTACACCTATGGCGGGCTGCCATACTGTGCTTTGCTGCCAACGCCAACCGAGAAAACAGAATACCTTTCGAGGCTTTTCGAAGAAGTGTATTTGCGCGACATCGTGGAACGTTATGGGATACAGAGCGAAGCATATATGGACCGCTTGCTCGACATCATTTCGTCCGGCGTCGGTTCGCTCACCAACCCCACCAAGCTGGAACGAGCCTTCAACAGTGCGGACGGAATGAAACTCTCCGACGGAACCATCAAGCAATACCTCGACCATCTGGCCGACGCCTTCATCGTGGAGCGGGCCGAACGGTATGACATCAAAGGCAAGCGCTACATTTCCACCCCATACAAATACTACTTCACCGACACCGGACTCCGCAATGCCCGCATCAACTTCCGCCAGATAGAGGAAACCCACCTGATGGAAAATGTCATATACAACGAACTTTGCGGACGTGGCTATTCGGTCGATGTGGGGGTTGTGGAGGTAAATGAGCGGCAGACCGACGGCAGATACGTCAGGAAACAGATAGAGGTGGATTTTGTGTGCAACAAGGCCGACGAACGCATCTATGTGCAGTCCGCCCTCACGATACCCACCACCGAGAAACGGCAACAGGAAGAACGCCCGTTGGTGGCGGTGCAAGACTCGTTTCGCAAGGTAATTATTACTGCCGACAATGTCGTCCGCCACCGCGACGATCAGGGAATATTGATTGTAAACTTACAAGATTTCCTGATTAACCCCAATGCCTTGGAGGTAACACCATAAGACAGTTAACCTGTACCAAACTATACTCACCTGTCGTCTATGTTCATCTACCTTTAACTCCTGTCGGCCGAGCCGACGGCATACCACGGCTGCGACTTGGCAATAATGCGTGCCTGAAATGTTAAAAATACATAAATAGTGTTAAAAAATAAACTTTTTTTGGGGCGTAATGCTACTTATAGGGGTGACAAGAAAAGTTTTTCAGCGTTCCTTGTCATAGAAGCCCCCAATGGGCTCGGTTAAGAAAACAGGTTTATAAACGCACAAAAACAACACAACTATGGCAAGAAAGACCCTCACCTTTGCGCTCCTCGCGCTGCTGGCAATCACCGCCCACGCCCAGCACTTCGATTGGGTGAAACACTATCACGGCCTTCGCGACGACGAATTCCGGTCCGGCATCGTGCGGATGGAGGCCGACAGCGAAGGCAACATCTATATGATGGGGCGTTTCACTGTGGATGCCAACATCGACGGCGAGTACTTCCTGCCTACGCAGTATCAGCAGGACAACAATAACCTCAGCCTCTTTGTGGCCAAGATGAATCCGGAGGGCGAGATGCTGTGGCACAAGGCTATCTACAAGCAGGAGTACCCCAACGAGGGACGGGTCTATCCCATCAGTATGCGCCTAGTGGGAGACACGGCGCTGATGATGATGGCCAATTTCCAGATGCCCTTGAGTGACAACAATGGGAACCGCCTCTACTACCTCGACACGATGATTGCGGACAACGACGGCTACCCGTTCCCTACCGACAGCTCTTCGTCGTGGTTTGCCACAGGCCTCATCACCCTTGACCCCGACGACGGCCATCTGCTTGAACACCATTTTCTGCAACGGGCTCTGATAGACACGGCGGGCAACGTGGTGCGTAGCAGACCAGGCCGCCCGTGGAGCGCAACGGCACTTGGCGCCGCAGACTTTGATGTAGACAGCCGTGGCAACATCTACCTGGTGCGCAGTGCCTACGACGAGGACGAAGTGTACTGCGACACCTGTGCCAACCATTGGCGTCCGGTCAGTCCCCTCGAAGGGAGCATCGGCGCCATACGTGTGCTTGTCGACGGCGTGCATACCATCGACTATACGTTGCCCTACGCCACGGGCCGCTGGAACCTGCAGCTGATGAAGTTCGACCCCCATTTCGACACCCTGCTCGATGCCACCTACGTCATCAGCGAGGCACCCAATATGCCCGACACCATCAGGTACCAAGAGAGCTATATGAGTGTCCGCTCGTTCAATATGCACGGCGACCGACTCTGCATCTGCCTGGGCCTGTGCAAAGACCACGACGGTGCACCTATCGATCGCAGCGACACGCTGGTCATCCATACCGCCCAGCAGCATTTCCACCTTGCCCAAGATGCCCTGCTGACCTACGACACCGCTCTGATGCCGCAGCAGTTGGTGCAGATGGATTTTCTTTACGCCCGAACCGAAGGCATCCCTGAGGGTGATGTGTCATACGGCAGCATCCTGATGCTCAACACGGCCTACGATGCCGACTCCAACTCGCTCTTCGTGCTGGGCCAAACCGAAACACGAAACTACGTGATTCCAAGATTTAATCCGCACGTAAGCTATCGCGGTGACAGCCTTGCGATGGCCAACACCTTCTTCTTCCTTCGCCTCAATCCCGACAACGGCGCACTGCTTTCCTATGGGACGGCTGAGAGCGACTTTGGTTTTAAAATGGTAGGCACACCCACCTATGACGGCTACATCAACATAACCGCCAAGGGCAACCGGGTCTTTGCAATGACCAAATACTCAAACAGCATATTCTTTGGTGACACAGCCTTTTATACGGCCAGTTACGGGGTCAATATGGGCGCCGTCACCGCAATGGGATTGGCGCAGTGGGACTATGCCGGGCATCAGGTGTCCTTCTATGATTTCCACGCTCCGAATTACCGTAACAAAACAGGCCCTGTGATGCTGCACGACAGCTCGCTCTACTTCAGCGGCGTGGCCCTCGAAGGAGCCTCGTTTGGTGACATTGCGTTGCCGGGCTCCAACACCTTCATTGGACGTTATGTCGATAAGGAATTGCTGAGTCCTTACGTCTATGACAACCGCCACGCCGACCAGTACATCACGTGGGATGTCCACAGCGTGAACGACACCATCTACGTCGGCGCAATCAACCGCACAATGGGCCTTTCGGCCACCTCAAGCAGCGGTCTGCCGGTGGAATACCTACTGTCGAACGACACGGTGGCACGCCTCATAAACGGTCCCCAGCTGTGGATTGCCGACAGCGGAACAGTGCGCATCACTGCCATACAGCGTGGCAACACCTACTGGAACGAAGCTCCACCCGTCGAAAAGATTCTCCGCGTGGGACACGTCAAGGGACGCATCGTGTGGACACAGCCGTTAGAGTTCGTCTATAGCGACACAATCATCCACCTCAATGCCTTCTTTATCCTCGGCGACACCAATATGACCTACTCCTTGCCGGCAAACAACGGTGTGGCCGAACTGACGGGTGCCGGGTCGCATATGCTGCACCTGCTGGGCCCCGGCACCGTCGACATCACCGCCGAGGCTTGGCACTACAACCCCGACTCCGAAGACCACAACTTCCACCTAACTCGGACATTGGTGGTACACTCCAAGCCCGTCGAGCCCATCGGTATCGACATAGTGGTTCCCGACGCGGTGAAAGCCTATCCCAACCCCACCACTGGCAAAGTGACCATCCTTTGTCCTGAGCCCATAGCCACCGCCTGGCTAACCGATATAATGGGCCGCCGCGAGCAAGTGCGCCTCATTCCAAGCGGAGAGCGGAAAACGGAAAGCGGAGAACGTGTTTACACCCTTGATTTGTCCGGCCGTCCACAAGCCACCTACCTCCTCACCCTCGCCACCGCCGACGGCAAGCAGCACACCGTGAAACTACTCAAACGATCGGATATCTTTAGGAAGTGAAACGATACTGTTCACCTTGAAAATGTGCGTATCGATACAATATTCAAGTAGTTTTTATCCGATAGAGTTTTCAATATAAATAAAAACAACCTTTCATTATAAATAAAAAGTCGTATATTTGCACCATAAAAACACGCCAATAATGATAAGCAAATCTACACTTGAAGAGGTGATTACGTGGCAATTAGCCTCAACACAGAAACCTACCTTCCAACGTGCAATTTTGGAAGAGCTGGATCTGGATACCCAGAACTTCGCCTATATCATTTCTGGAGTTCGACGTTGCGGCAAGTCCACCTTGGTGCATCAAATAATGCATAAACAGCCCTCGTCGCTTTATCTTAATTTCGACACTCCTAATCTCTATGGGTTCGAGATGAACGACTTCCGAGTGCTGGATGTCATCATTGACGAGCGGAAACCCGAATGGCTGTTTTTCGACGAAATGCAGGTGGTGAAGGGTTGGGAGATTTACGTGCGCAGCAAACTGGAGCAAGGCTACTATGTAGTGGTCACAGGTAGCAACTCGTCGATGCTGAGCCGCGAGCTCGGCACTCGTCTGACGGGTCGTCATTTGGATTACACTCTCTATCCGTTCTCCTACAGCGAATACCTTGGTTTTACGCAGTCCGAAGCCAGCGCCGACACACTAAAGGAATACCTTCGCATAGGCGGTATGCCCGAATATGTGAAGACAGGCGATCCGCGCGTCATCACCGACCTCATCAGCGATATCCTCTACCGCGACATACTGGTGCGATACAACCTGCGCGACGAGCAGGCTCTGAAGAATCTGTTTGTCTACCTGATGGGAAACACTGGCAACCTGGTGTCGGCCAACAAGCTGACTTCGGCCATTGGCGTAAAATCCTCGGCAACGGTGGGCGAATATTTTACCTACCTCGAGAGCAGCTTTCTGGTCAAGTTCGTGCCCAAGTTCTCCTATTCCTATAAGTCACAGCTTCTCAACCCACGGAAGGTCTACAGTATCGATCTGGGGCTGCATACAGTTTCCACCCCATCATTCTCTCAAGACACGGGACACAGGCTTGAAAACGAAGTCTGTCTGGAGTTGATACGCAAAGGCTATGAATTGTTCTATTTCAGCGAGAACCAGCACGAATGCGACTTTGTGCTGTGCCGCAACAACACTCCCGTTGCTTTAGTGCAAGTCTGCGAGATCTTGACGCACGAAAACGAGCAGCGCGAGGTGTCAGGCCTGGTGACCGCTATGGACTTCTTCCACCTTGATTATGGGCTCATCCTCACACTCGACCAAGACGACCTTGTGTACAACGGAGACAAGGAAATCCGCATTCTGCCCATATGGAAATGGTTGACAGCTGATAAGTAATTGGTCAAATTTATTTGACATTTATGGCAATTCACGGACGTTTACGTTCTAAAAAAGAATTGCTGTTAAATTGCTGATAATTGCTGTTAAAAGAAAAAAATAATTTTTGGTTAATTTCTGGCCAATTTATGGTAATTCCTGTTAAAAAAATGAAAGTTATTTTTGACCATTTACTTAATAATAAAAAAAAACATACCCCAATAAAAAATTAATCTTCTTTGCACTCCTCGCGATGCTTGCCCTCACCGCCGACGGTAAAACCCACACCGTCCGCCTGCTGAAGCAGTCAGACATCTTTACTCGATAACATCGCGTGGATTCGCTACGGTCAGCAATATCCATTTTTAATACGTTAGTTACTAATCAGAATTAATGTACATATTTTATAACACGAATTGCCACGAATTATCCATAAATTAATGGTTAATTAGATGATAATTATATGTAAGATTATTTTATAACACGAATTGCCACGAATTATCCATAAATTAATGGTTAATTAGATGATAATTATATGTAAAATTATTTTATAACACGAATTGCCACGAATTATCCATAAATTAATGGTTAATTAGATGATAATTATATGTAAAATAAATTTGACCAATTACTTATAATGGATAAAAAAAGGAAATTTATCCAATACGGACTGAGATGTCACATCTCATTTCTCCGATTCTCCGGCGGTAATTGACACCCAAAATGTTAAAAATACATAAATAATGTTAAAAAATAAACTTTTTTTGGGGCGTAATGCTACTTATAGGGTGACAAGAAAAGTTTTTCAGCGTTCCTTGTCTTAGAAGCCCCCAATGGGCTCGGTTAAGAAAACGGATTAATAAATGTACAAAACCAACACAACTATGGCAAGAAAGACTCTCACCTTTGCGCTCCTCGCGCTGCTGGCAATCACCGCCCACATAAATGTTGTTGCCGGTCAAACCGTCACCACGTCCAGCGGCAGGTTCGACTGGGTTACAGGTTTCGGCGGACGGGATGTGTATAACACAGGTGATGTAAACAGGGTCGTCAGTCAGCATATCGATAGCGACGGGAACCTGTATGTGTGTGGGATCTATCCAGGTATGGGCGCACGATTAGGCGACACGCTGAACTTGCCCTTTGGCCCTTACGGAGGTTTGAATCCCAATATGTGTGTGCTATTTGCTAAATTTTCATCCGACGGCAGCCTGTTGTGGCATCGTGAAGCCTATGGCAACTATCACGCAGCTTTTTCAGGATTCGCACCGATGGGCGACACAGCATTTGTGCTGGCTTGTTCTTTTTCCGACCCGTCGGGCAACAAATGGATGAATCTTTTCGGCACATTGTACGACGAGGAACATCCAATTATGCTGTGGACCGGCAGCCCGTTCGTTGCGGGCACGCTACACCACACAGTATTTCTTACCATAAACACAGATGGCGACATCGTCCGCCAGCATATTGTCAATACCGTCTGCCTCGATAGCGACGGCAATCCCCTTACGGCCGGCAAAGTCTACAACAACACGTCGCAGGAGTGGATGGAAAGCCTTCTGATGAGTGGAATTTCACCTATGGGTATGACGGTTGACGGTGAAGGCAACGTTGTGATAATGCGTTATGTGAGACAAGATGTTTACCAAGCATTGTGCGACACCTGCGCGGAGGGTTTCCGCTATCTTTCACCACACAGGGGCTCTATCAGCGGTTACAGGATTTATCTTGACAGCAAGCAGTTGACGGACATACAATATCCTAACGGAACGTATGATTTCAATTTGCAGATGCTGAAATTCTCGCCTGGGTTCGATAGTCTTCTTTCCTCGCATCTGGTTATCTACGACACCGTTGGCGAAGGCGAGAGCGAATACAGCAATATGGAATATGCAGATATGGACGCAGATGTACAGTGGCTGGAGGAGGCAGTGTATATGAATACCGACAGTGAAAACAACATCTATATCAGCGGCACTGTGGTGACCCCCCTGTATGGTCGGCTCGACACCATTATTGCTGTGCGTGATTCGATAACAGGCGGGTGGAACACAGTTCACATATACGACACCACCTTCTACCGTGACTTACTGCTCGACAGCAGCGACCCTTCAATACGGATACACACCCATCATTTATGTCCTGAGACGGGTTTTCTTGTCAAATATTCGCCATCTCTTGACCCGCAATGGGCAAACCATTTGCATTGGGTGAAACGTTCCAACACTGAGAACGGGCTAGCATCAAGCATATATCTCCAAACCAAGATTACTGGCGAAGAAGTGTACGTTTGTACAGGTTTCAGTCAAGGATATTTCGGCGATTCGGTGCGATACTACTCCGTCGTTTGTGGAATGGGCGATACCCTGACAACACATCTTTACAAAGGGGCGGGTTTCATACGGTTGAACACTGAAGATGGCGGATACATAAGCTCTGGTTGTGTCCCTTCGTCCTGTGGCACTTCAAATGGCTATGGATTGGCAGTACAGAACAACCGTGTCTTTATGCAGGTGTCCTATCCGCGCGACCTTATTGGAGTGGACACGGTCTATCAACATAATACTGTCGGGCAGAACGCAACCCTTGCGTTGGTCGGGATGGATAATGAAGGGAGACTGATTTCCGTCTACGACTATGGCAACAATGAGTCGGGTTGTAACTCTTTCTTTACACAGGTATATGACAGCACACTTTACTTGACCGGTCAGGTCTCCAACCCTCTGCATCTTGGTGACGTGGATTATTCTCCGCATTATCCATACTCCTGTTATATAGCCAAATATTGTGACACGGCTTTTATGAGCCCCTACATCCATACCGAAGACCCCGGCGAGGTGAACATCACGCTGGTGGAGGGTGGAAACGCTTTCGTGGCATACCCCAACCCATTCCGGCAGAGCGTGAAGATTAGAGTTGAAAGTGGAGAGTTGAAAGTTGAGAACGGGGTTGCCACCGCGTGGCTCACCGATATAATGGGCCGCCGCGAGGAAGTGCGCCTCATTCCAAGCGGAGAGCGGAAAACGGAAAGCGGAGAACGTGTTTACACCCTTGATTTGTCCGGCCGTCCACAAGCCACCTACCTCCTCACCCTCACCACCGCCGACGGCAAGCAGCACACCATCCGCCTGTTGAAGCAATCGGACATCTTCGCTCGATAATGAAAACGGATTTATAAATGCAAAAAAACACGACTATGGCAAGAAAGACCCTCACCTTTGTGCTCCTCGCACTGCTGGCAATCACCGCCCACGCCCAGCACTTCGACTGGGTGAAGTCCTACATTGGAGAGAGCGACTATAACTAAATTCAAAAACAATATCGTGCGCAATACAATTGAATGGAAATATTTAGTCCCGCGGGCAATAAAAAACGTATCGGAACGTTTATATGGGCGTAAAACAAATTGTATAACAAAACCGATACCGTGATGAGAAATTGAATACCATTCGTGCAAAACGCATAAATCAGTAATGTTCAATTAAAAACCCTGACATCATGGTAAAACACATCAACATCAAACAGACGGCTTTGCTGCTGGCTTGCTTGCTGGCAGTCGGCACAGTTTCATCTCAGGAAAACGAAGCTGGAAAAAGGAAGGTTAATCCCTTGGTCGAATTAAACCTCGGTTTTAACTTCCTCGACGGTAGCAAAGGCTTCACCAACCACTTGCAGACCTATCACCCCACGCTCGACTACCGTAGCGTCTACAGCGTGGCGGCCCAAGTTGGCATCGGCTTCGGCGTGGAATACTGCCGCTTCACCCTCGCGATGCACCTCGACGGTACCGCAGACAAAATCATCTCCGTCAAGAACCAGCTTGTAAAAAAACAGGACAACCTTTATCATATCGACCTCGGCTACCGTTTCGACCTCGGCAGAAACTTCACCCTCGAACCCACAGCGGGCTTCGGCGTCGGCCTCAGCGAAATATTTCTCTCAACTTCGCGAGGTGGTACCGACTACGTCAACTCGTTCTCCTCAGCCAATTACATCGTGCCTCTGACAGTCAACTTCCTGTATGCTAAACGTAGGCTTGATGCCGGACTCTATCTCCAGTATATCATCAGCGTCGGGCAGATAGGCAAAGCCCACATCACTGGACTCGACACCGAGGTAGATGATCTCAACTTCCAACCATCCACGCTCACCCTCGGCTGGAAGTACCGGTTCTGACCGACTAAACCCGATGCTTCGGATTTGCAGCCTCGGCTGGTGGATTTTGACGGAAAAACGGCATTAGGCACTCCTGCAAACTGGGTTTTCAACACGAATAGGAGCAAATGAACTGTCTGACTTGATATAAATCATAATACGTAAATAATTGATAGTTATCATTTTACCCCCCATATAAAAATCGGGAAAAAGTTGACAGAAATTATAGTCAATCCGAAAAATAGTTGTAACTTTGCACCGTGATTTATTGGCCAGGAATTAGCCAGGGATTCTACTATAGAACGTTAATGCCCGTGAATTGCCATAAACACAAAACCGATTGTTCCCATAAACAAAAAAAACAAGCAATTATGAATCACCTCAAACCACTTTTTGCGCTTCTCGCGGTGCTGGCATTTGTAGCAAATATGCACGGCCAATCTGTCTACGACTTTTCTGCCTCCGCGCCGACCGGGCAGACGCTCTACTTCAAAATCTGCGACTCGGCACAGGTTAGCGTGGTCAACCCGCGCACCAACAACAGCGACAGCAACTATGTCGCCGGCGACCTGGTCATCCCCGAAACGGTATCCTATTGCGGAACCACCTACACGGTGACCGGCCTCTCGACCCACAACTTTATGATGGGCACTTTCTACAACTGCAAGACCCTGACGTCGGTCTATGTGCCCAACAGCGTGAAAACAATGGGCGAATACGTCTTCGGCTATTGCCCGTCGCTCGTCTCCGTCCACCTGCCCGACAGCATAACGTCCATTCCCAATATGGCATTCGAAGGCTGCACCAGCCTGCCGTCAATCACCATTGGCCGGTGCGTCAGGAACATCTTCTCCGATGCATTCCTTCACTGCTACGCAATCTCGGAACTGCATCTGCTTGCCAGCGTCGCGCCCACTGTTGGCTACCGTGCCCTATGGAGCATCCCCGACACGGCGAGGGTCTACATCCCCTGTGGCAGCACCTCGTCATACGCTGCCGTGCCGGAATGGAACAACCATTTCTCCGCTTTCATCGAAGTACCTACATATGTGCTGGAAGTGTCGGTCGATGATGAAACGCACGGAAGTGCCGAGATTGTCAGCCATCCCACCTGCGACAACCCGCAGGCTTTGCTGCTTGCCACAGCCAACGAAGGCTACCGCTTCGAGGGGTGGGGCATCACCCCCGGCTACCAGAACATTGTCACCGACAACCCGCTCACCGTCACGGTGTCGGACGATATGGCCGTCGTAGCTTATTTCGCCATCCGTGATGTCGGCATCGATGAGGCGTCGGCCGACGCTGTCAGGGTCTATTCCCGCGGAGGCGATATCGTTGTCGAAGGTGCTAACGGCGAGCCGGTGCAGGTGTTCGACATTGTCGGTCGCCCCACCGCCAGCCGCGCGCTACGCACAGGCATCTACTTCGTCAAAGTCGGCAACCGCCCCTCTCGCAAAGTAGCGGTGATCAGATAGATTCTTCCATACAATAAGAGCGGCAATTGTGCGTTATTGTCACAAACATCAATGATATGAAACGCATATTGCTTATAAGTAAATGGTCAAAAACTAGTTTCATTTTTTTTAACAGGAATTACCATAAATTGGCCAGGAATTAACCAAAAATTATTTTTTCTTTTATAGCAATTAAACAGCAATTATCAGCAATTCTTTTTTTAGAACGTGAATGTCCGTGAATTACCATAAATGTCAATAAATGAATATTAATTCTTCGCACTAAAACGAAGAATAGCAAAAACAACAACAGCTCCTCTGGATTCAGGGGAGCTGTTGTTGTATAGCCTTTTTGTGAAAACCTTTTGAATTTCGCTTGTTATGCGAATCTCTCCTGTATTTCGTTTTTCATAAATTCGATGGCTTCGTCGGTGGGAATCTTGCTCTTGGCGACGCTTTCGAAGATGGCGCCGGCCAGGCTGGTGGGGTCGGCATCGGCGCTGAGCTTGACGGCGCTGCCGTTGATGAGGTTGATCATCTCCTCCTTGGCTTCGCGGATGCGGTTCCAGCTCTCGGCGCTGAGGTACACCTGCTGGCTGAGGTTGTGCTCCCACTCGTCGCGGATGCTCTTGGTCATAGCGGTCTGCAGCGCCTTGATGTCCATTCCGGGGCGGAAAGTGCGCAGGATAAGGCTGTTGGGCGATATGCGTTCCAAGTAGAGGGCCATACGCTCGTAGGCCTGCAGGCGGATGGGGGTGACGACCTTGAGCGACTCCTTGTGCTCGTCGATCTTCATCTGCAGCATCTGCGTCTTCTGCTGGTTGTCGAAATAGGTCTGGGCGACCTTGTAGAATATAAGTCCCGTCACGCCGACGCTGAGCAGGGCCGTGAGGACGATGATGATTGCTATTGCGGTTGTTGACATTTTTTCTCTTATTTTATTGGTTTCCAGTATTACTAGTTCTACTAGTATTGCTAGTACTACTAGTGTTACTAGTGCTACTAGTCAAACTAGTCTAATTTCAGCACGGCGAGGAAGGCGCTTTGCGGCACTTCGACGTTGCCCACCTGGCGCATACGCTTCTTGCCCTCTTTCTGTTTCTCAAGCAGTTTGCGCTTGCGGGTGATGTCGCCACCGTAGCACTTGGCGGTGACGTCTTTGCGCACCTGGCGCACCGTCTCGCGGGCAATGATTTTGCTGCCGATGGCGGCCTGGATGGCCACGTCGAACTGCTGGCGCGGGATGAGGTCCTTCAGCTTCTCGCACATCTTGCGACCGATGGGGTAGGCGTTGTCAACGTAGGTCAGTGTCGACAGGGCGTCGACGGGGTCGCCGTTGAGCAGTATCTCGAGCTTCACCAGCTTGCTGGGCTTGAAGCCGTTGAGGTAGTAGTCGAACGAGGCGTAGCCCTTCGAGATGCTTTTCAGCTTGTCGTAGAAGTCGAAGACCACCTCGCCCAGCGGCAGGTCGAAGGTAATCTCGATGCGGTCGGTGGTCAGGTAGTTCTGGTTCTTCAGTATGCCGCGCTTGTCCATACACAGCTTGATGACCGGACCGATGTAGTCGGCCTTGGTGATGATCTGTGCGTGGATGTAAGGCTCGTAGACCTCGCTGATGTTGTTCGGTTCGGGCATTCCCGACGGGTTGTAGACGTCGATTTCGGTGCCGTTGGTCAGCTTCACCTTGTACTGCACGTTGGGCACGGTGGTGATGACATCCATATTGAACTCGCGCGTCAGGCGTTCCTGCACAATTTCCATATGCAGCAAACCGAGGAATCCGCAGCGGAAGCCGAAACCCAGGGCCAGCGACGATTCGGGCTCGAAGGTCAGCGACGCGTCGTTGAGCTGCAGCTTTTCGATGCTGGCGCGCAACTCCTCGTAGTCGTCGGTGTCGACAGGGTAGACGCCGGCAAAGACCATCGGCTTGACCGATTCGAAGCCGTCGATGGCCTTGTCGCAGGGCTGCTCCACGTGGGTGATGGTGTCGCCCACGCGCACCTCGCGGCTACTCTTGATGCCGCTGATAATGTAGCCTACATCGCCGGCTTTCAGCTCTTTGCGCGGCTCCATATTGAGGCGCAGTACGCCGATTTCGTCAGCGTGGTAGTCCTTCTCGGTGCTGACGAACTTGACGTGGTCGTTGGTTCGCAGCGTGCCGTTGACGATGCGGAAATAGCTGATGATGCCGCGGAAGGGGTTGAAGACCGAGTCGAAGACCAGGGCCTGCAGCGGAGCATTCTCGTCGCCCTTGGGGCAGGGGATGCGGTCCACGATGGCGTCGAGGATTTCGGGCACGCCGACGCCCGTCTTGGCGCTGCACGACAGGATGTCCTCCCTCGTGCAGCCCAGCAGGTCGATAATCTCGTCGGCCACCTCTTCTGGCATTGCGCTGTCGAGGTCTATCTTGTTCATCACGGGGATGATTTCCAGGTCGTTCTCCAAGGCCAGGTACAGGTTCGAGATGGTCTGGGCCTGTATGCCCTGCGTGGCGTCGACCACAAGCAGGGCCCCTTCGCAGGCGGCGATGGAGCGGCTCACCTCGTAGCTGAAGTCCACGTGGCCGGGGGTGTCGATGAGGTTCAGCACGTAGGCTTCGCTGCCGCGCTGGTAGTTCATCTGTATGGCGTGGCTCTTGATGGTGATGCCACGTTCTTTTTCAAGGTCCATATCATCGAGCACCTGGTCCTGCATTTCGCGTTGCGAAACGGTGTTGGTCACCTCCAGCAGGCGGTCGGCCAGCGTGCTTTTGCCGTGGTCGATGTGGGCGATGATACAGAAGTTGCGGATGTTTTTCAATGTCGGAAGTCGGGAATTGTGGTTGTCGAATTATTTTGTTGCCGTCGGCTTGGCCTCAGCATTTTTGTTGGCGGTTTTGACAGCGGCCTCTTTGTTGCAGGCTTTCTGGCCGTTCTTGTTGCAGGCTTTCAGGCCCTCTTTCTTGCAGCACGGTTTTGCGGCTTCGGGTTTTGCAACCGCGGCCTGTGCTCCGGCAGCCTTGCCGCACTGTTTGTGGTTGGGGCAGTTGCCGCAGCCCTTGTGGGCAGCCTGTGCCTCGCTCTTGGCGGGTTTGGCCACAGCGGTGGTCTCGGCTTTCTTGTTGTCTTTCTTCACGGGTTCCTGAGCCATAGCGATGCCTGCGCAAAGCAGCATAGTGCAGGCCAACATAACGTTTTTCTTCATAAGTCGATATTTTAACAGTTAATTATAATAATTGTATAACGCCGTCGGTACGGAAAAATTATGTCTGCCAAAAAAAAATTAAAAAAAAGATAGTTCCACAGTTTGACATTTTGCCATCTTCTGCGTCTACTATGTGAAATAATTCATCCCGAAACACAATAAAAAACTTAAAATCGCGTTAATCATAATACTAATTTAAAATCAAACCACTTATGAAAAAAACAGCTCTTTTTGCAGCAGCAGCTGCACTGCTCCTCTTCGGAGCCTGCCAGAAAGACGGCAAGTACAACCCCAAGCAGAAAATCGCCAAAGTCTATGAGGAATTCAACTATACGGATTCTTACTACGACGAGTATAGCGGCGAGTGGAACACCAACTCCAACAACGTCCCGAAACACCTCAGCGAACAATGGACCTGGGATGGCAAGAAGCTCTCGAAGATTGCATACATCGGCTATGACTATGACGACCAGGGCAATAGGGTGTCCGACGGGCAGGATGTCGTCAACTTCAACTACGACGGCAGTCAGATGACAGAAGTCACCACCTCCTACGGCGAGCGTATGACCTTCACCTACGACGGCAAGAAACTGCAGAAAGCCGAACTCTACGACGGCGCCGCAACGCCATATATGACTTACGAATTCGAGCACGACGGCAAGAAGATTAGCTCGATGACTGTAGTAACTATGGCCGAAGATTATTATGACAAAAAAGGTGCCAAGGTCAGCCGTCTGGAGCACTTGCTGCTGGGCAACATAATTCCCCAGACCAAAAGCACCGACAAGTTCGTCTGCCAGCTGCACGCCAAAGCCGCCAAAGCCGGCCAGAGCATCCGGATGGACCTCACCTGGGACGGCGACAACGTCAGCAAGATTGCTGCCGTGACTCCCCACGGCAACGCCACGGCAACCTTTACCTACGACGACAAGAACAACCCCTTCAAGAACTTTGGACCGATGTTTGGATTTTACGGTGAGACCGAAACCGGCGTCGAATTCTGCAACAAGAACAACATCACCAAGATGGTCATTTCCGACATTGATGGCGATTCGGACGAAGAAAACTACACCTATACCTATGACGGCCAGTGGCCCGTCTCGTGCACAAATATGTATAGCTACGAAGACGAATATAGCAGGGTGTCAAACAGCCGTACAGTTTATTACGAATACGAATAATTCCCCTTTCCGGCAGCTGCCGCTGGTTGTACGCTTAGTCAAGCCAAAAATCGTACTGTGCTGATAATTAGGCTAGAAGCAAAAAAGATTACGTCTGCCCGAAAAAAAAACGCCACCGCTGTAAAAAACGGCATCGTTTTGATACTAATATAAACGAACCAACAAAAAAATCGTGACCTATGAAGCGAGGCAAACGTATCTGCAAGGAATTGAAGGCCGTGCGGCGCCGCATCGCCGACGAGAACGGCATCGCGCTCGACCAGCCCGAATGCACCCACACGGGTGACTGTAGCGGCACCTGTCCGCGCTGCGAGGCCGAGGTGCGCTATCTGGAACAGGCCCTCGAGCGGAGGCTCCGCCTAGGCCGTGCCGCCACGGTGGCGGGCATTTCGCTGACGCTGGCGGCCTGCGGCGGTTCGGGCGGCAGCGCCCTTGCCACCGACACGCCCCTGCCGGGCGACACCTCGCTGCCCGCCAGCGGCAGTGACTACTCGGACGACAGCCTTTTTGTTGAGGGCTTTGAAGAGGAGCCCGAAGTACCCAAGGAGTGTGAGCTTACGGGGATTGTTGATGGCGAGGCCATTCCGGTAGTTGGCGATATTGAGGTCATTGATGTGCGGAATGAAAATGACACTGCCGGCGAAGATGAGGTGTATGTTTTTGTCGAAGAGTATCCTTCGTTCCCTGGCGGCGAAGAGGCGCTGTACAAGTTCATCGACGCCAACCTGCGCTATCCCGAAGAGGCTCGCGATCCCAATGTTACGGGCATTGTCATCATCCGCTTTGTTGTCGAAAAGGACGGCAGCATAAGCAACGCCGCGATTGCTCGCGAGATTGGCTGCGGCTGCGGCCGCGAGGCCCTGCGCGTGGTCAATATGATGCCCCGCTGGAATCCCGGCAAGCAGGGCGGCAAGCCCGTCCGCACGGAATTCACCCTGCCGGTGCAGTTCTCTCTCCGATAGGTTTTTCGCCCTGTTTGCGGCGCTTGCGCCGTGAACCGTTTTTGACAGCCACCGGCACTGGCCGTTGCCATACCGTTCCAAGGCAGTTCTTATATCGTTCTTATATTGCCGATATAAGAACGATATAAGAACTGCCTTGGAACAGTAGGTGAAAATCCCCGCCGGGTGGCATTGCGGGGCGGAATGGATGCGGTGGCTGCTGCGGTTGCGTTTCGGGGCGTGGTAATGTGTTGAATTTTAAACGTAAACGCTGAACGGCAAAAAGCAAAGGTGCCCGTCGGATGGCGGACACCTTTGTCAGGGTATGGAATTCTGTGACTTAGAATTTCACGATGTCGATCAGGCGCACGCCGTCGAGCCAGACGGCTATGCAGCCCACGGAGCCGTCGTCGCCGGCCTCGTCCCAGGTCTCGATGGGCTGGAGGGTGCGTGCGTTGACGATTTCGAAGTATTCGGGCTCGAACTTCAGCCCGTCGGGGCACTGGTCGGCGTTGACCTCGTGGAACGAGCCCAGGGTGCTCATCACCCATTCTTTCACGTCGTCCACCTCCTCGTATTCGGCCATTTCGGCAGCCTGTTCGAGGGTCTCGTGTATGGCCGGCGCGATGGCGCGTGCGGCGGGCGAGAGTCGCATATTGCGGCTGCTGAGGGCCAGGCCGTCGTCGGCGCGCACGATGGGGCAGGGCACGATTTCGATGGGATACTTGATCTGCTCAATCAGGTTGCGGATGATGGCCAGCTGCTGGTAGTCCTTCTCGCCGAAGTAGGCGCGGTCGGGCTCGGCGATGTCGAACAGGCGGCGCACCACGACGGCAACGCCCGAGAAGTGGCCGGGGCGCTGCGGCCCCTCCATCACCTCCTCGAGGGGTCCGAAGTGGTAGACCTCCTTGACGGGTTCGGGGTACATCTCCTCGACCGAGGGGACAAGGGCGTAGATGGTTCCCTCGACGCCTTCGATCAGCTTCAGGTCGGCATCGACCGTGCGTGGATACTTCTCCAGGTCTTCCTTGTTGTTGAACTGTATGGGGTTGACAAACAGGCTGACAACCACGACGTCGTTCTCCTGTGCGGCACGGCGTATGAGCGACAGGTGTCCCTCGTGCAGGGCGCCCATCGTGGGCACCAGGCCTATCGTTTTGCCTTGTGCCTTTGCTGTGTGTACGGCCTCTTTGATGGCCGCTACTGTAGTGAATTTCTGCATATTGTTGTTTTTTTTTCGTTCGTGAATGAATATATGTGTTGGTGTGGTTCTATTCCACTTCTTCGTAGGGTGTGAAGCCGTCGTTGTCGTTGTCGGAATCGCTGTCGCTGCGGGACTTGTAGGTGGAGCGGTTCAGCCAGCGGTTGGGGAGCTCGAGCAGGTAGTTGAGGGCGGTGATGATGAGGCTGAAAAGCAGCGCGTAGCCGAAGGTGTCGACCTGGAAGGGACCGACGATGCCTGCTGCCAGCTCGATGATGACGGCATTGATGATGAAGATGAAGAGTCCCATCGTCAAGACCGTGAAGGGCAGTGTGACGAAGATGAGGATGGGACGTATGAAGTTGTCGAGCAGTGCGATGACCAGTGCCGTTAGCACGGCGGCCCATACGCTGCCGCCCTCGATGCGGACGCCGGGCAGGAGGCGTATGGCGATGATGGTGGCGAGGGTGAGGACGATGGTCCTGGTGACGAAGCCCCACGGGCCCGACTGGCGCTGCTGGTGTGTGATTTTCATTGCGTTATTGCGTTATTGTGTTATTGCGTTAGTGTTTTTTTCGTTATATCGTTATAACGGGATAACGAGTTTTCCCCCCTTAAATTTCTATTTCGCCTTTGCCTTGACGGATGAGTTCCAGTTGGCCGCCGCTGCAGTCGATGACGGTAGACGGTATGTCTTCGCCTATGCCACCGTCGACGACGACATCTACCTGACGGCCAAACAGTTCGTTGATCAGCTCGGGGTCGGTAAGGTATTCGCTTTCGCGGTCGGCATCGAGGGTTCGCACCGAAGTGCATATCAGCGGAGTGCCGACGGCGCTGATGATGGCGTTGCAGACGGCGTCGGCCGGCACGCGGACACCGATGGTGCGGTTGGGGTTGAGGTAGTTGCGCGGCACGTTGCTGTTGGCGTCGAGGATGAACGTGTAGGGTCCCGGCAGGTAGCGGTGCACGAGCTGGAAGGTGTCGCGATCCAGTGGACGCACGTATTCCGACACGGTGCTGATGTCGGGGCAGAGCATCGAGTATTTGGCCTTCTTGATCGAGAACCCTTTCAGGCGTGCAATCGTCTCGACGGCCTTTTTGAACTCCATACTGCAGGCAAAAGCATACAAAGTGTCGGTGGGCAGAATGGCTATCCCACCATTGTTGATGATGTCGGCTACGCGATTGATATCTTTGTAGTTAGGATTGTCTTGATAGATCTTGATAAGCATTTTTCAGCATAAGTTTGAAGTTGCAAAATTACGAATGTTGGCGATACTGACAAAATATTTTTTATAGATGGGCGTTATAGGGGGATGATGAAAAGATTTTTTGGAATATTGTCCCTGTTTTTTTTCTGTGTGGCATCACTGGAAGCCGCAGGGCAGGGGAATGTACGTTTTGACGAATGGTTCAACGACGCCGCGTTGCGTGTGGACTATACCCGCACCGGCAACCTGAAAAGCGACAAGGTCGAATTGCAGCGCTTTGTGCTTCAGAACGATATGTGGGCCGGCTCGCTGACGCAGCTGCTGGACCCCATCGACAACGGCGAATACCGTGTGCTGGTGAAGGATGCCGCAACGGGCCGCGACCTGTATTCGCGCTGCTACAACACGCTGTTCGAGGAATACCGCTATACCGATGCCAGCCGCGTGCGCGACAGCGTGGCTGAGTTTGAGGAAGTTGTACTGGTGCCGATGCCGAAACGGGTTGTCGACATTTGTATGCAGAAACGCGACGGGAGGAACGTTTTCTATACTCAAGCAGCCTTCCGCTTTGACCCTGCCACATTCCGCTCGGAACACCGGCTGCCAGAAAAAAAACCTATCCAGCTGCTCGACAACGGCGACCCGCACACGAAGATCGACGTGGTTATCGTGGCTGAGGGCTACGGCCGCAGCGACAGCCGCAAGATGAAGGGCGACTTTGAGAAGTTCACGAAATACCTGCTGGCTCAGGAGCCTTTCAAAAGCCGTGCCGCCGATTTCAACGTGTGGGGCGTGGGGATGCTGATGGACGAAAGCGGTGTGAGCGACCCCGGCAAGGGACGCTATGTGGAAAGCGCCGTCGGCTCGTCGTACAACACGTTCAATATGGACCGCTACCTGATGACCACGCAGCTGTTCCGCCTGCACAACCTGCTGCGCGGCGTGCCATACGACCACATAATCATTATGGCCAACTGCGATACCTACGGTGGTGGAGCCATCTATAACTACTACGCTTTCAGTGCTGTGCAGGAGATGTCGGGCTGGATTCTGCCCCACGAGCTGGGTCATTCGATTGGCGGCCTGGCCGACGAATATGTGGAGGACGACACGAACTACAACCAGCGCTATGTGGACCGCGAGCCGCTGGAACCCAACATCACGTCGCTGGTGGACTTCGGCAAGAAATGGAAATCGATTGTCCCTGCGGGCACGCCGATTCCGACGCAGCCCGTCGAGGGTTTGGGCCACCGCGAGAACGGTCCTGTCGGTGCCTACGAAGGTGCAGGCTACCTGGAGAAAGGCTGCTACCGTCCCTGCACACAGTGTATGATGCGCAACTACGCTGAGTTCTGCCCCGTGTGTATGAAGCGGATGAACGAGGTGTTTGACTTGTATGTCAAGTGACTCTAAAAGCTTCTCGCCGAATTAAAACTTTATCGCTTTTGTCACCGAATTAAATGAATAAAACGAATTAGAATATTGTAAATCATAATTTTGTTTTGCAAGCAAAACACGAATTGGAACGAATTGACAGTTTTTGGGTTTTAGGAAAAGAATGAAAGAACGACGAATATACAGGCTTTTGTTTGTGGCACTGGCTGTTGCGGTGCTTTCGGTGTCGTGCATCAAGGAGGAGCGCTATCTGACTGACAGCTCGGTGCGGCTGGCCTTCTCGGAGGACACGGTGACGTTCGACACAGTGTTTACCACTATGGCCACCATCACGCGACAGGTGAAGGTTTATAACCGCTACGACGAGCCGCTGCTGATAGAGAGGGTTTCGTTGAGGGGTGGCGGTGCGTCGCGTTTCCGCATCAATGTCGACGGCGACACGTCGCGTGTGGCCCGCGATGTGGAGATTGGCGCCGGCGACAGTATATTTATCTTCATACAGGCCAACATCAACCCTAACGACCAGACGTCGCCCTTCCTGGTGGAAGATGCCATTGTGTTCGATTTCAATAAAAAGCAGCAACAGCTGCCCCTTACGGCATACGGCCGCAATGCGGTCTATCACCATCCCACACACCCGCACAGCGTCTATTATCTGCAGATGAATGCCCGTGGCGGCATCGATACGGTCTGGATACCCTATTCGATAGTGGATTGCGCGGGTTGGGACCATACGCGTCCGCACGTGATTATTGGATATGCCGTCGTCAACAGCAACGAGACGCTGCACCTCACGGCTGGCGACGAGCTATACTTTGCCAACGACGCCTGCCTGTGGGTCTATGACAGTGCCACGCTCGATGTGCGTGGAACACTGGAGCGGCCGGTGCTGTTCACGTCGGTGCGCCACGATGGCTATTACGACAGCCTGCCGGGCCAGTGGACAGGCATCTGGCTGTCGACTGGAAGCAAAGGCAATTATATGGAATGGGCCTGCATCGAGAACGGAACGATAGGCCTGCAGGTCGACACGAACGTCGACAACAGTCCTACGGTTGATATAAGGAACAGCATCGTGCGCAACCACTCGCGGATGGGCATCTTGGGCCAAGGCGCGTGGATAGAGGGCGACAACCTGCAGGTGAGCTGCTGCGGCGAATACCTGCTATGCCTGATGTATGGAGGCCGCTATCTGTTCTCTAACAGCACCTTTGCCAATTATTGGCGCTACGACAGCCGCAAGACGCCGTCGGTGAGGATGAACAACTACTATATGTACAGCGAGACGACGATATTCCCGCGTCCGCTGGTGCAATGCGCATTCCGCAACTGCATAGTGTATGGCAACTACAGTGGCAACAACGGAAGCGGCGAGCTCCAGTTCGACTGGTTGGAGGGCTGCGAGTTCAACAGCGAGTTCAGAAACTGCCTGTTGCGCACCGCGCTGGTAGACAGCAACGGCGCTGCCACATACGCTCCGGCCCCCTCGATTGTGGGTGGCGACGTCGTTGTAGGCAAAGACCCGAAATTCAAGGACGCCGGCGGCAACGACTTTGTGCCTGCTGAAGGGTCGCCAGCCATCGGCGCCGGCAACGCAATGTGGTTGAAGTCGGCCAATGACCTGAAAGGCCGTCCCCGTGGCAATCCTCCTTCGATAGGTGCGTACGAGGGAGAATGAAGATGCAGCATAATTGTTTATCGAAATTGGTTCTGATTATCTGATTAAGAAAAAAGTATTCTATGTATAACTACATCAAAGGGAAATTGGACGAGGCCACTCCGGCATACGCTGTGGTGGATTGCGGCGGGATAGGATTCCTGCTCGAGATAACCGTCAACACATATTCGCAGATCAAAGACCTTGGTGAGGTGAAGCTGCTGGTCCACGAGGTGGTGCGCGAGGATGCGCACCTGCTGTTCGGATTCTACACCGAGAGTGAACGCGAGATGTTCAGGCTGCTGATAGGTGTCAATGGCATCGGGTCGGCGACGGCACGGATAATGCTGTCGTCGCTGACGGTAGAGGAACTGACGCGGGCCATAGTGGACCAGGATGTGAAGCGCGTCCAGAAAGTGAAGGGAATAGGTGCCAAGACGGCCCAGCGCATCTTGCTGGAACTGCGCGACAAGGTCGACCCGTTTGCCACCCAGAGCCTGACGGGTGACAATTTGGTTGCCGCTTCGGGCAATAAAAACAGAGAAGAGGCGTTATCAGCCTTGGTTATGTTGGGATTCCCCAAAGCTGCATCGGAGAAGGTCGTCGCCAAGGTGGTCGAATCCAACCCTGGTGCAACGGTTGAGGAAATCATCAAGTTGACCTTGGCTCACGGTATTTAAACGGTAAAAAAAACAGTATTTTGAATAAAGTGACAGCAATAGTTGGAATGATAGGAGATGTCGGCAGGCGTCTCCTTGTTGTGCTGTTGCTGTTATTGTCGGTGCCGCTGTTGCAGGCTCAAGTGGAGGATTCCACGGGGTCGTCGCTGCGGTTCCCGATACCCCTGAACGGAGATTTGCCGCAGAGCCCGCTCTATCTTGGCAATCCGTCGAATATGACCACTACGGTCGAATATGACGCTGCCAGCCACAGCTATGTCCGCATCACGAAGATAGGAAGTATTGTCGTGAGCCGTCAATTTATGACGTTTGAAGAGTATCAGGACTATCAGATGCAGCAGCTGATGACCGACTTCTGGAGCGAGAAACTGGAAGAGAACAGCCTTACTGGCGGCGAGGACGGTCTGTTGAGCAAGATACCAGGGTTCAACGAGATAAGCCGCAAGCTGGAAAGCCTGATGGACAAGCCGGAAATCAAGATTACGCCGAGCGGAAGTGTGGACCTGACCCTCCAGCTGATAAACACCTTTACGGACAATCCGGCTTGGGATGAGTCGCGCAGAAGCAACACTGTGCCTGACTTTGATGAAAATATACAGTTGACACTGAATGCAAAGATTGGTGATCTGATTAACACCGACATCAACTGGAACACCCAGGCCACTTTCGACTTCGAGAACCAGGCCAAGCTGAAATATGAAGGCAAGGAGGATGACATACTGCAGCTGCTGGAGGCTGCCGACATATCGTTTCCGTTGAATACCACGTTGATAAAGGGAAGCCAACGTCTGTTTGGATTCCATTCCAAACTGAAATTCGGCAATCTGACCGTCGACGCCGTGGTGAGCCGGAAGGAGACGAGCACGGAGAATATGCAGGTGCAGGGCGGCGCGTCGTCGCAGGAGTTTGAGATCAGGGCCGACGAGTATGAGGAAAACCGCCACTATTTCCTGTCGAAGTATTTCTACGAGAACTATAACAAGGCAATGTCGACCCTGCCGGTGGTCAACAGTAATATAAAGATTATCCGACTGGAGGTGTGGCGTACCAATATCGGTGCCGCCGTCACCAACAACCGAGACATACTGGCTCTGACAGACCTTGGCGAAAGAAACCCATCGTCGCCGGGTGTGTATGGCGGCACGTCGGCCTATCCCAACGGTCAGACGTCGAACAACCTGCTGCAACTTATCAATACCAGTGCCGTGCGCAACATCAACAATGTGAGCTCGTATATGGAGGGACTTGGTTTCAGCGGAGGCACAGATTATGAAAAGCTGCAAGGTGCACGCCTGCTGCAGCAGAATGAGTATACTTTCAACTCGCAGTTGGGCTTTATCACATTGGCGCAGCCGCTTGCCAACGACCAGATTCTGGCTGTGGCATTCCAATATCAGGTCATAGGCGACACAACGGTGTATCAGGTCGGAGAGCTTACCACCGACGGTGTGAATGACCCGAACACGCTGATAGTAAAACTGATAAAAGGTACGGCTGTCAATAGTCGCAGCCCATTGTGGAAGCTGATGATGAAGAATGTCTACTTCCTGAAAAGCACCCAGATAAGCAGAGAGAATTTTCGTCTGAATGTGTTGTATGAGAATCCTGACGGTGGCGTAGGTATAGGATATTTTACCGAAGGCCCCTACGAAGCGACGCCGCTGGTGGAGGTGTTTGGACTGGACCGTATGGATGCTTCGCAGAGCTACTACTATCCGGATGGCGTTTTCGACTGGTTCGACAGCGCCGCTTTCAAAGGTGGCACAATCCAAGCCTCGACTGGCCGAATCTTCTTCCCGTTCGTGGAACCGTTCGGTAAGGACCTTCGCGAAATGCTGGGCGACAATACTTTGGCCAACCGGTATTGTTTCGATTCGCTGTATACGATGACGCAAACATTGGCGCAGCAGTATGCCGACAAGAACAAGTTCTATCTTGAGGGATACTATACCAGCTCGGTGAGTGGCGAAATACAACTTGGCTATAGTGTTACGCCCGGTTCGGTGTCGGTGACGGCAGGAGGTATGCCACTGATAGAGAATGTGGATTATACCGTCGACTATACGATGGGAACGGTGCGTATCATCAACGAGAGCCTGCTCTCGTCGGGTACGCCAATCAGCGTGAGCAGTGAGAACAACTCGTTTTCGATGATGTCCAAAAATATGGTGGGACTGCATCTTAACTACGAGATAGACCCAGATTTCAATATCGGTGGCACGTTTATGAATCTGAAGGAGAAACCTCTGACGCAGAAGAACAATTTTGGCGACGAGCCTACCAGCAATTCGATATGGGGTCTGGACCTCAACTACCGTCACGATGTGCCTTTCATCACCAAGTTTATGGATCGCCTGCCGGGCATACAGACCAAAGCACCGTCGACACTGACCCTGCAGGCCGAATTTGCCCATTTCATACCCGGTATGGCCAATACGGGCAGCGACGACGGCAAGGTGACCTATATCGATGACTTTGAGGGTGCAGAGAGCAATATCGACCTGAAGGGCTACAGCTTCTGGCATCTGGCATCGACGCCGCAGGACTATCGCAACACACTGTCGCTCTTTCCTGAATCGGCAATCGGTACAGGCCTGGCATACGGTTTCAACCGTGCCAAGCTGGCGTGGTATACAGTGGGCAACATCTTTTTCGAAAGCAACTGTCCCGAAAATATCGATGAGAACGACCGTTCGCACCCCTATGCCCGTCAAATCAGCCAGAAGGAGGTCTTTCCGAACAAGAGCCTTGCCGCCAACGAGAACAACCGCATCTATGAACTGACGATGGCCTTTTACCCCAGCGAGAAGGGTCCATACAACTATGATGTGGCCCCGTCGGCATACAGTGCCGGTATCGACCAAAACGGTTTGCTCAACAACCCGCAGAGCCGCTGGGGCGGTATAATGAGGGAACTGACCTACACTGATTTTGAGACGCAAAACATCGAGACCATCGAGTTCTGGCTGATGGATCCATTTATAGATCCCGCCACGGGCGAGCACGACGACAGCAAGACCGGCGGCAAACTGTATATTAACCTGGGTGATATCAGCGAGGATATACTTCGCGACGGACGCAAAGGCTTTGAGAACGGTCTGCCTACGGCGAATACAGCCCAGGCCTTCCTGGACAACCCTGTCGATACGACGCTTTGGGGACGTGTGCCTAAGATGACCAGTGTCGTCAATGCTTTCGACAATAATGAGGAAAGCCGTCGCTATCAGGATGTCGGCTACGACGGTTTGAGCAGCGCCGAGGATTTGAACGATGAGCAAAGCTTCTTTGCCGACTATCTGGGAAGCATTGCGGCTCTCTATGGCACTGCGTCGCCGGCGTATGTGCAGGCACTCGAAGACCCGTCGAACGACGACTTCCGCTATTTCCGCAGCAGCTACTACGACCAGAACGATGTCAAAATCAACGACCGTTACAAAAAATACAATAACCCTGAAGGCAACTCGGCGAGCAGTAGCGACAACACGGAAAGCTATTCGACCGAGGGAAGCACCTATCCGAATATAGAGGATATCAACAAGGACAACACGCTGAGCGAAAGCGAGAACTACTACCAGTATGTCGTCGACCTCACGCCGGACCAGATGGTGATAGGCAAGAACCATATTGTCGATATACAGGAGGCTCGCAATGTGCAGCTTGCCAATGGAACAACGACCACCTGCCGCTGGTATCAGTTCAAGATTCCTATCCGCGAGCCGGACCAGACCATAGGCAACATTAGCGGATTCCAGTCAATCCGGTTTATGCGTATGTTTATGAGGGATTTCCAGGATCCTATCATTCTCCGTTTTGCAACCCTCGAGCTGGTTTACGGCACCTGGCGCAAGTACAGCGAAGATCTCCTCCAACCTGGCGACTATCCTACGGGAATGGGCGAAAACACCAGCTTCACCATCTCTACCGTCAATATAGAAGAGAACGGCAACCGACAGCCGGTGCCTTACAGCCTGCCTCCAAAAATCGAGAGGGAGACGTGGTATTCGACCTCGTCGGCCTACACCGAGCTCAACGAGCAGTCGCTTGAACTCGACATCCAGGAGCTCAACGCCGGCGACGCACGTGCCATATATCGTAATGCACAATACGATTTACGCTACTACGGCAAGATGAAGATGTTTGTCCACGCCGAGAAGAAGTATGATGCCGACAGGCTATATGATGGCGACCTGACACTGTTTGTCAGATTGGGTAGCGACTATACAAGCAACTACTACGAATACGAGCTCCCGCTGACCCTTACGCCGTGGGGTACGTCGGCCGACAGCAAAGACTTGATTTGGCCCGAAGCCAACGAAGTGGAGATAGACCTGCAGAAGCTGGTCGAGATAAAGACCAACCGCAATAAGAAGATACGTAGCGGCGAGGTGGACTATAGCAGCACGATGCTATACAGCGAGATGTATGACGGGAGGCGCTACACAATTATGGGTACACCTAACTTGGGCAAGGTCAAGGTGATTATGGTTGGTGTCCGCAATCCGCGCAAGCAAACCCTCGACGACGGCAACGATATGCTGCCCAAGAATGTCATTGTCTGGATCAACGAGTTGCGCTTGGCAGACTATATCAACAAAGGAGGTTGGGCTGCGATGGCCCTTGCCCGCACCAATCTCGCCGATGTGGGTAACCTGTCGCTCTATACGTCATACACCACAAGTGGTTTCGGCAACCTCGAAGACCGCCTAAACAAACTGGAGCTGGTCAACAACCTGAATGTCCAAAGCACGCTCAATCTCGAAATGGGCAAATTCCTGCCAGACGAATGGGGTATGCACATTCCTTTATATCTCGACTACAATAATCAGATAGGCATTCCGGAATACAACCCGCTGGATCCCGACGTGAAACTGAAGGACGATTTGAAGACTTATCAGACTCAGGCTGAACGCGACTCGATACGCAAGATGACCCAGCAGCGCCATCAGACCACAAACCTTACGCTTACCAATGTCCGCAAGGAGCGCACCGGAAAGTCGGCATTGAAACCGCATTTCTACGATTTCGAGAATTTCTCGTTCTCATATTCATACAGTGGTGAGCGCAGCAGCGACGACGATTTGGAATACTACAATAAGGACCAGCATCGTGGCGGTTTCACCTACAATTTCGCCGTCAACCAACCCAAGCAGTTCAAACCGTTCGACAAAGTTAAGCCTTTTCAGAACAAGAACCTGAAGTTCATTAAAGATTTTAACCTTTACTATCAGCCCAAGAACATCAGCTTCTCGACCGAGGTCTATCGCGACATTGAGAGTACCCTGCTACGCAACAAAAGTGCAGCTCTTGTCATTATGAACCCCTCGTATTTCAAGCAGTTCACCTGGCGTCGCGACTACAATGTGCAGTATGACCTTGCGCGCAGTTTCCGCATTACATACGATGCCGTAGCCAATGCACGCATTGACGAGCCGCCGGGAGAAATCGACCGCTCGGTCAACGACTCGATATGGAATGCCATTATGCGCGGCGGTACGATGCAGAACTTCCAGCAGAACATCAACATCACTTGGGATATCCCAATCAGCAAGCTGCCGTATATGGACTTTCTGCGTACGCCTTTCACCTACCGTACAACGTACACTTTCAACGGTACCACGCAGGCTTTGGCCTCGCAGGGCAGCGTCATTAGCAACAATACGGTGATGAACTTTTCGCCTCAGGCTAATTTCCAGACCCTCTATAACAAGTCGAAACTGCTGAAGAAAGCTTATGCGCAGAAACCCAAAAAGAAGACCGACGTCAACAAGAAGGGCAAAGACGCTGACAAGGACCGTAACGAGCTGGACAAGAAGCGTAACCTGGAACAACGCAAGGCCGATGCGGCACTTGCCGACTCGCTGCGGCGGGTGAAGCGCGAAGAGATGCTTCGCGAGCTGGGCTATTTTGGCCTTCGGTTCGTAACGGGCGTGAAAACAGTCAATGTCCAATACAACAACACCTTTGGCGCCTCCATTGCCGGCTTTATGGGCGAAGCTCATATCGTTGGTCTCGATCCGTCCAACCAATGGCAGCCGGGCTTGCCGTTCGTGTTGGGCCTGCCGTCAGAGAACCAGTTTTCTATGACAGGCAACACATTGGTTTCGGGCGACGTTATAGAATCGTTGCTGCGCGACGATCTCTTCTCGCACGACACGCTGATGAACACACCGAACCTCGGCACGCAGAACCAGCAGCTGACGTTCCAGACCACAATCGAGCCGATACGCGATTTCCGTCTCGAACTCAACGCTCAGCAGAACTACTCAACGCGCCAGGAGTTTTATTACAAGTACAGCAATGCCTCAGGTGTGGTTGAGGGCCCGCTGAGCTACACGATGGTGGGTAACTATACCACCAGCGCCTGGGCGTTCCGCACAATGTTCAAGAACAGCGACGACCTGTTCAACGATTTTATTGCTGCCCGCAACACCGTGGCTGCCAGCTTGGCGCGTCTGAATCCCGACCCGTACAACGACATTCTGGTGCAGGACACGATGAATGGCGAGTGGTTCCCTGCGGGCTATGGTGCCAACCAGCAGACGGTGCTCCTTAGCGCCTTTCTGTCCACCTATCTCGGCAAGGATCCCGCCAGCCAGTCCTTCTCGCCGTTCCTGAAATTTCCTATGCCTAACTGGAACATCAGCTACGACGGATTGGGCAAAATCGATTTCTTCAAGAAGTGGTTCACCAATATCAGCATTCAGCATAAATACAGCGGAGCCTACACCATAGGCAACTTCTATACCGACGCAGCCATCAGTGCCATACTTGACGGTTACGACTATGGTACCGAGACGGTCGTCAACGGCAACGGCGACTACATATCGCCAGTGTCGATGGACGGTGTCGTCATCACCGAACAGTTCCAGCCACTCATTATGCTGTCGGTCAATATGGTCAACAGCTTCCAGTTCAAGCTTGGCATTCAGAAAAGCCGTACACTCAACCTGAGTTTCTCGAACAACCAGCTAACCGAGACCTATCGCGACGGTGTAACTTTCGGTACGGGCTATCGCATTAAGGATTTGGAGTTCAATGTCAAGACTGGCGGCACGACACACAATTTCAAGAGCGACCTTGTGCTGCAGGCCGACTTGACCTACAACAACAATTTGACGCAGATACGCAAAATAAACCAAATGTCGCGTCAGATATCCTCTGGTTCAAAGATTTGGGTTGCCCGCATCAGCGCCGAATATGCACTCTCGTCCACACTAACCTTGCGAGCCTTCTTCGAAACCAATATCAACACACCGTATATTTCCACTGCCTATCCCAATTCCACCACCAAGGGCGGCATCACGGTGCGATTTTCCTTCTAAGGCTATTTTATTTTTGTCCAGTCTATCGGTTGCTGCCCTTGGGCGGCAAGAATATCGTTTGTTTTCGAAAAATGCCGGCAGCCGAAAAAACCGCGGTAGGCTGATAGGGGCGAGGGGTGGGGAGCTGTAAGGATGTGATGTTTCCCCTTGTCGATGAAGTTCGATTTGGCAATGGCAAAGCTGCCCCACAGCAGGAAGACTATGCCGCGGCGACGCTGCGACAGCTCGCGGATGGCGGCGTCGGTGAACAGTTCCCAGCCGTGGCGCTGGTGGCTTCCGGCCTGATGGGCACGGACGGTCAGCGTGGCGTTGAGCAGCAGCACGCCCTGCTCGGCCCAGCCGCTGAGGTCGCCGCAGGTGAGCGGAATATTGGTTCCCAGGTCGCTGTTAATCTCTTTGATTATGTTGACCAGCGAGGGCGGTACGGCGATGCCCTGCGGCACCGAGAAGCAGAGGCCCATCGCCTGTCCAGGCTCGTGGTAGGGGTCCTGGCCCAGGATTACCACCTTCACCTTGTCGAACGGCGTGCGGTCGAAGGCGGCAAAGATGTCGCCACCCTTTGGATAGCAGGTATATTGCTGCCGTTCGGCAATGAGAAACTGTTTCAGTTCAGCGAAATAAGGTGCCTCAAACTGCGGCCGTAGCACTTCGAGCCAGCTGGAATCTATCTTTACCATATTCGATTGTGTTATTGCGTTATTCGATTGCGTTATTGCGTTATTGCGTCATTGTGTTATTGCGTTAGTATTTGGCGCGTCAGCACTAACACATTAACGCATTCCCACATTCACGCATTCAAAAATGGGTTATATTTGCGTTCGTCGCCGATAGTGCTGTGTTCGCCGTGGCCGGGCAGCACCAGGTAGTTGTCGGGCAGCGTCATTATGCGGTTTTTCAGTTTCTCGATCAGCAGCGGGTAGTTGCCGCCCGGCAGGTCGGTGCGCCCGATGCTGCCTTGGAAGAGGGCGTCGCCAGTGGCTACGGCCTCTTCCGAAGGGATGACGAAGCAGAGGCTGCCTTCGCAATGGCCTGGCACAAAACGGCATTCTATGTCGATAGGTCCGGCGTGCAGCATAGTCCCTTCGTCGGCGTGGACGGTGTCGAGGTCGTCCATCCTTGTAACGTCGAAGCCCATCATCGCACCATAGGCCTCGGCTTGGCGCAGCAGCTTTTGGCCGTCGCAATGCATCGTTATTGGCAGGTGGTATTTTGCCGACGTCTGTCTCAGACCGCAGATATGGTCCACGTGGGCGTGCGTCAGCAGCAACAGGGTGGGGGTGAGTTCCTTGCGTTCAACGAACTGGAACAGCTGTGCATCCTCGTAGGTGGCCTCCATCGCGGGGTCGATGATGGCGCACTCCTTTTTCGTCTCATCATAGACGACATAGCAGTTGACTCCGAAATGATTGAATGTGAATTGTTTTATCATAAACTTGCACGATAATCCGTTTTGCAAAGATACGCAATTATTTCGTCTCCGCCCGCTATTTCTTTTCGCCAATCCGAAAAATAGTTTTATTTTTGTACTGGCACAAGTTCCATCGGAATGCGTGTGAGGTGCAAGCTCCAGTGGAGCGCGTAGAGGAGATTTTTAGGACATAGAAAAATAATTTCGTCAATCCAAATAAAAGTTGTACTTTTGCAAATTGAAACAGATATAGATAAGTAATTGGTCAAATTTATTTTACATATAATTATCATCTAATTAACCATTAATTTATGGATAATTCGTGGCAATTCGTGTTATAAAATATGTACATTAATTCTGATTAGTAACTTAATAGAAATGCAAACTCCAGCAAACTATCCAGAAATATCGGCCGTGGATGCGCTTTGGACGCTCTACTTGCAACAGCCGCGGAAGGTTCGTGACGCTTTTCGTAATCGCCTTGCACAGAGCGAGGCCAACGAACCGCAGAGCCTGACAGCCGAGGAAGCCAAGGCGTTGACCCTGCAGCGCGGATGTGACATCAAGACTGGCCGTGCAAAACTCATCGACCACGAAACGGTGATGCAGGAAATGGAACAACTGTTGGCGACCTATGCGGATTGAATGGAGCGAACAATCGCGCAGCGACCTGCGTGGAATATTGCTTTATGTGGAATGAACTTCGGTTGGCGCAGGGCAGAAGAAGCGTTGGATGACATCCGAGAACGCGCCGAGATGCTGAAGAGCTTCCCCCAACCTCGGACGGGTGTTTGTGAAAGACCCTGAACTGGGCATCACCTACCGCTCAGTCACCGCCAAACTTAACAAAATTGTTTACTTTGTGGATAATGAGACAATAACCATTGTCACCGTCTGGCAAAGTCGCCAAGATATCGGTCGCCTGAAAAAACTCATCAAAAAAGAATTAGAATAGGCATAAAGACATAATTTCAAACCAAGCCTTCGGCTGTATTTTTGCAGCCGAAGGCATTTTCTTTTTTGCCAATCCGAAAAATAGTTGTATTTTTGCAACGTAAAACCAAAACAGAAACTATGGCATAAAATAAAGAATTAGAATAGACATAAAGACATATTGAAGCGTATTCGCTTTTCTTGTTGAAACTGAAATCGGCAAATTTCAAGTTCTTTACTACATCAAGAAAGGAGAAACGCTCACGGCACCGTGAGCTTTCTTGTTCAGTAGTAAAGGTTTTGCCGAACCTCAGTTTCAGAACAGAAGACAAGTTCACGGCTTTTTTATTGTCTATAATACAAGATATAATAATGATTACTTAAACATACAAACAATGAGACAAAAATTATTATTTGCAACTCTTGTGTTGCTGATTACAGTATCGGCCTCAAATGTACAGGCACAACTTTTCTCGGCTGTATCACCGAGCGGACACACTCTCTATTACCAATGGAACTATGACGACAACTATTATTCTGGAGGTTATACGCAATACAACTCAGTAATGGTGGTTTCCTCAGGTGCTGCTTACAGTACCTCGTCGTTTAATGGTTCAGTGATAATTCCAGACAGTGTGACATATGGCAATAGAAAATATGCTGTAACACGTATCAATAGCCTTATGGCACCAAACATCACCAATTTAACAATTCCAAATACCGTAAAAAAAATTGATATGGATGCGTTGGATTTGTGTGGCTTCTCAACACTGACCATACCTGTGGGCGTAACATCAGTGGGAAGTGGCATAGCGATGAATTGCCCAAATCTCACAACGGTGTACTATAATGCAAAAAGAGCTACCCAACCTACCGGCTCCTGTGGATGTCTGTTTTCTTGGACTGTTCGGAATGTGATTATTGGCGACAGCGTAGAATATATTCCCCGCTGCTTCTGTACTGGACGAGACAGCCTGCGTACAGTTACAATTCTTGGCAATGTTAAGCAAATTGACGAACGAGCTTTCTCGAACTGCAAAAACTTGCGGTCAATATCTATCCCTTCATCAGTAGAACAGATTGGTACAGAAGCTTTCGCTGGATGCAAGAATTTAGATACCGTTTATTACAATGCAATGAACTGCACAACGCGATACTCTCTCTATGATGGGCCATTCTATAATACAAATTTATCATTGTTGTTCATAGGTGATAGCGTAGGGAAATTGCACCTCTATACATTCGATACTGTACAAACTGCTATCGCAAAAAACAGAACGCCACCTGTTGTGGATTGTTATGCACGCGATTATAGTGACTATAATTCTTATTCATACGTGACAAATGCAAAGATTTTCACAGGGACTGGCACAAATGTAATTGTGCCGTGTGGATCGATTGCAGCATATCAATCTCAATATGCTTGGAGTAGTAACAATATCTCTGACGATTGTGTTAATGTTATGGGAGTATCTAACAATGACTTATTCGGAACTGTTCTTGGTAGTGCTACCTGCTCTCCCAATACATCACTTACACTGTATGCACTTCCATCAGCTGGTTATACTTTTGTCGGCTGGACAGATAACAATTACGACAATCCCAGGAATATTGTCTCAGTTTCTAGCGATATCACATTTACAGCAGTCTTCTCTCCAAAAGATACGTTGGTTCTGCACGACACTGTGATTGTTGTGGATACTTTAAATCAATACTTCGACGTACACGATACAATGTACATAGATGTACCCTACGCTGTTCACGACACCACCTATATCGATGTGCCTGTCCATGATACCACAACGATTTACGATACGGTGACCCTGACCGAGTATGTGCCGGTGCATGATACCACCATCCAACGTGACACCGTGTACTTCCCTATGTTCTTGCATGACACTACCTATGTGGCAGTGCACGATACCACAACTCTCTTCGACACCGTGACGGTAACAGAGTATTACGCTGTTCACGACACTATGTATATGGATGTGCTTGACACTTTGACAATACACGACACAGTGGAGGTGAATATCTATGTCTACGACACGCTGACGGAATACGTGCCTGTTCACGACACCACAACAGTCACAGATACAATTTATCTGCCAGTCTATGTTCACGATACAACAACAGTAAGAGACACCACTTACCTGCCCGTGTATCTCCACGATACTGCCTATGTCGACATACACGATACCACATACATAAATGTTCCGTATGCTGTTCACGACACAACAACTATTGTCGATACGTTGACGTTAACGGAGTACGTGCCGATTCACGACACCACTTATATTGACGTACTTGATACTATGTATATTGATGTTCCGTATGCCGTTCACGACACCACCTACATCGACATATATGTGCATGACACGACAACAATTATCGACACGTTGACATTAATTGAATATATGACCGTGCACGACACTACCTATATTGATGTCCACGACACCACCTATATCGATGTGCCATACGCCGTTCACGACACTATATATATATCACTTACAGACACTGTCATCAACACCATCTATGACACTATCACCAACACGGTATATGATACCGTTACAAACACCGTGTACGACACCATCGACAATTTCGTTTACGACACACTTACGGTGACCGACACGCTGTGGCTGACGCAAACCGACACCCTCTGGTTGCACGACACCGTCATCATTCACGACACAATCTATATTACCCAAGAGGGAATTGACGGCGTGGAAGCAATGAATGCTAAAGTGTATTCAAGCAACGGGCAGATAGTGGTTGTCGGTGCCGCCGGGAACACGGTTTGGCTATATGATATAAACGGTCGAGTACTTGCCACTAAGCGCGATGAAAACACTCCGTTATGTTTTGACGCTCCCGCCAGCGGTACATATCTAATCAAAATCGGCAACCATCCCGCCCGCAAGGTGGTGGTGATACGATAGTTCGAGTAAAGAGTATATCTTTCCCTCAAAAAGAGTATATCTTTCGCGCCGAAAGATATACTCTTTTTTTATGGTTGGGTATGTCTTTTGCAAAATATACGTATGTTTGCATTTTAAAAGGTTTAGCAAAAAATGAGTACCCTCAGGGGACTACTCTTCCTGCTCGTAGTAGTAGGAGTAGTCGATGCCTTTCATAAAGATTTCGCGGTCGGCGATGCGGTCGGTGAGGGCGCCACGGAGCAGGGCCTTGATGGCGGCAGGGTTGGTGACGCTTCGCTTCATCGCCTGTAGGTAGTCTTTCTTGTCGATCTTGCTCCAATCGACGCACATCGTCAGGCGCTTCTTGAAAAGCAGGTCCAGCCAGATGCGTGTCGAGCGGCCGTTGCCTTCCATAAACGGGTGAGCCACATTCATTTCGGCATATTTGTCCACAATCTCGTCGAAGGTGCTGTCTGGCATCGCCTCGATGGTCTTCAGGTTCTCCGCGAGGTATTCCGCACGGCAGAAGAGGGTGCCGTCTTTCCAGATGGTCTTGGTGCGAATCTGTCCGGCGAAATCGTAGAGTCCGCCGAACAGGTAGGCGTGTATCTGCTGCAGGGCCTTCACTGTGCCGGGCTTCATCTCGTCGAGGATGCCGCACTCAAACAGCGAGTAGGCCTTCTTCTTGCTCTGTCCGTCGATGGTGTTGTCGCTGTAGGTGAACCAGTCGAGGAAAGCGGCGGCGCGGTTGTTGGGGATGTTTTTGGCCACTATGTTTACCTCCTCGGCATCAAGGATATCGCTTGTGTAGTTCTTTCCGTCCTCGGCGGTTATCTTCAGTTTGTGAGTGCCACTCACGAACTGAATCCCGTTAGCTTTCAACTTCCTTTTCAGCCAACGCCAGTAGTTTCCCGCTTTTGTGTAGTCCTCCTCATCGTTGATGGCACGCACGATGTCGGTGGCCGAGTGCTTTGGCTGGCGAGCTTGACGAGCCAACCACCACTTGCAGTGCTCCTCGTCCCACACGGCCCGCACCTCGCGGTCGTTATAGAATCGTATGGACTTCTTGCTCGTCATTACCCATTGCTCCCTTCGGTCGCGTCGGTACTACATCTCGGCAAAGCCAGTTAACTGTCTTTGCTCTCGACTTCCGTACCGTTCAGCCAGGCGTCGAACTGTTCGCGCTTGAGGGCGGGGATGTCGAGCTTGAGCTTCTTGCGGAGGCCTCCAAGGTCGTTGAAGAGCTTGTTGGCGTTGGCCTCGCAGAGCTGGGCGAAGTTCTTCACGCCGGCCTTGGCCAGCACGGGCAGCCAGGCCTCGTCGACGCCGTGGGCGGGGAGGTCGGAGGTCTCCTCCTCGGCGCTCTTGGCGTGCACTTCGGGCTTCATCTGGGGGAAGAGAAGCACGTCCTGGATGCTCTGGGCGCCGGTCATCATCATCACCAGGCGGTCGATGCCGATGCCCATACCGCTGGTGGGCGGCATACCGTACTCCAGCGCGCGGACGAAGTCCATATCGATAAACATAGCCTCGTCGTCGCCCTTCTCGCTCAGGCGCAGCTGCTCCTGGAAGCGGCCCAGCTGGTCGATGGGGTCGTTCAGCTCGCTATAGGCGTTGGCCAGCTCCTTGCCGCAGACGAAGAGTTCGAAGCGCTCGGTCAGCTCGGGGTTGTCGCGGTGGCGCTTGCAGAGGGGCGACATCTCGATGGGGTAGTCGGTGACGAAGGTGGGCTGGATCAGCTTGCCCTCGCACTTCTCGCCGAAGATGGCGTCGATCAGCTTGCCCTTGCCCATCGTGGCGTCGGTCTCAACGCCGAGGCGCTTGCAGGCCTCGCGCAGCTCGTCCTCGCTCATCGGGGCCACGTCGACGCCGGTCTCTTCCTTAATCAGCTCGCACATCGGCGCGCGGCGGAACGGCGGCTTGAAATCAATTTCGTTGCCCCACACGTTGACCTTCGTGTCGCCGTGCAGTGCCTTGGCGATGCGCTCCAGCATATTCTCCGTGAAGGTCATCATCCAATTGTAGTCTTTGTAGGCCACATATATTTCCATACAGGTGAACTCGGGATTGTGGGTGCGGTCCATACCCTCGTTGCGGAAGTTGCGGCTGAACTCGTACACGCCGGGAAAACCGCCGACAATCAGTCGCTTCAGGTACAGCTCGTTGGCGATGCGCAGATAGAGGTCGATGTCTAGCGCGTTGTGGTGCGTAACGAAGGGGCGTGCAGCGGCACCGCCGGGGATGCTCTGCAGCACGGGGGTGTCGACTTCCAGATAGCCCTGCTCGTTGAAATAGTTGCGCATAGTGTTCACAATCTGAGTACGTTGCACGAAGGTCTCGCGCACCTGCGGGTTGACGATCAGGTCCACATAGCGCTGGCGGTAGCGCAGCTCGGGGTCGCTGAAAGCGTCGTAGACCACGCCGTCCTTCTCCTTGACGATAGGCAGCGGGCGCAGGCTCTTGCTCAGCACGGTCAAAGTCTTGACGTGGATTGACGTTTCGCCCATCTGGGTGACAAAAACAAAACCCGTCACGCCGATGATGTCGCCGATGTCGAGCAGGCGTTTGAAGACGGTGTTGTAGAGCGTCTTGTCCTCGCCGGGGCAAATCTCGTCGCGCTTCACATAGAGCTGTATGCGACCGTAGCTGTCCTGCAGCTCCACGAAGCTGGCGGCGCCCATAATGCGGCGGCTCATAATGCGGCCGGCGATGCTGATATTCTGGAACTTGCCGCAATCGGGCGTGAATTGTTCCAGAATTTCCGACGACTTGGCGTTGACCTCATACAGCGCGGCCGGATAGGGGTTGATGCCAAGTTTCTTCAGTTCGTTCAGCGAATTTCTGCGTATTTGTTCTTGTTCACTCAGTTCTGCCATAATGTATGTATGTTATTTATTTACAAATTGATAATTCTTCTTTTGGCACCGTTTGGTGCACAATAGCCAATTTGCAAAGTTACGAATTTTTTTTGAATCACGGCGGCGAATGTTAATCGTTGTACGCAAAAAACGATCCGGCCGTTTGCGCTGCCCATTTGCACATCATTAATTTTGTTAGAACCCATAGGAAACTAAGTGTCCAAAAACCGTATTATTTTGAAATTATTTTACAAAAACAAAAATAAGTCACAACTAATTAATAATCATAAAAATACCCCCTCATATATAAAAAATGTCAAGAAAACTTGCCGATATTAAAAAAAAGTTGTAATTTTGCACCGTGATTTTGAAAGGCACTGTTTCAAGGGACCGAAGTGGTCCTGGACGACTCTTCGCTGGAGGTCCCGGCCGGCTTAAAAGGCTTTGAGACAATGAGATTCGTAAGCAAATATGGCCAGCTGTTCTGGCTTCACAACGTCGCAATCACCTGGGTTGCCCCAGAACATTAATTAATTTATTTTAAAATCCTTAAAAACAAACAGATGATGAAAAGAACCGTAGCAATTATGCTGGCCTTCTTCGTTGCCGGCTCAATCGCCCTCGTGGGATGCGGCGGCAGCAGCGCGCCGAGCAAATCCGACAGCCCCAAGGATGTCGTGGAACAAGTGTCAAACCTCTTGGTCAAAGGCGACCTGGAGAAGTCCCTGAACTTCTACGATGGTGTAGCCGACGAGGATAGCAAGGCCTTACTTCTCGGTCTTATGCAGATGGGTATGGACGCCACCCAGGGCCTCAAAGCATTCGAAATCCTTGAGGAAACCATCGCCGAGGACGGCACCACTGCCAAGGTGAAAGTGAAATACACCTATGGTGACGACACCGAAAAGACTACTACCGAAAACCTTGTCAAGACCGACAGCGGCTGGAAGTTGAAAGTGATATAGTTTCAGCGAACTATCCTCACCCCCAGAGCCCTACGTCGCAAACTGCGCAGCGTAGGGCTCTGTTTTTTTGTCTTTTCTGTCACCCTGCTTTTCGTCGCGCAGCAAAATACGTTTTTTTAGGCATACTTAATGCATTGATTCACACCACTTGCTTCGCCCGTTGTACGCTATATGTACGGTATATGTACGGTATTTGTACGCTTCGAAAGCGTACAAATACCGTACATATACCGTACATATAGCGTACAACGGGCAGGGAAGGTGTGTCAAAAAAAGACAGCAGCGACAAATTTGCCGCTGCTGTCTTTCGTGTGTTTTTATTGTTTGTCTACGGCCGCAGCAATGCGGCCGTAGTGTTATTTTTGATGACCTCTAAAATTCGTTTTAATTCGTGTTTTGCTTGCAAAACAAAATTGATGTTTTTTGTGTTAACCCATCAGAAACGGTAGAGACTCGTCTGCTGCTGATTCGCAGCACATTGATATTCCCAATTGTGTATCCTCAGCCTTCACGATGTCGGGTATTTTGTTACGATAGGTAGAGAAAGTTTTAGGGTCTTCAATTTCTTCGCGGCGTGCACGGCTGATGGCGGCAAACGCCTCCTCTCGTTCAATGCCGAGATAGCGGCGCCCCAACAAGTTTGCAGCGATGCCAGTTGTGCTGCTGCCTGCAAAAGGGTCGAGGATCCACGCGCCGGGTTCGGTAGATGCTAGAATTATACGGCTTAGCAATGCAAGGGGCTTCTGTGTCGGATGCTTTGTGCATCTTTTCTCCCACGGGGCAATGGCCGGCAGTCGCCACACATCGGTCATCTGCGTGTCACCATTTATGTGTCGCATCAGTTCGTAGTTGTAGTAGTGTGGCGCTTTTTGCGTCTTGCGGGCCCAGATGATGAATTCGGTGCTATAGGTGAAGTAGCGGCACGAGATGTTGGGTGGAGGATTGGTTTTCGCCCACGTGATTACATTAAGAATCTTGTATCCCAGCTGTGTTAGGCAGTTGGCAACGGAAAAAATGTTGTGATATGTGCCGCTAATCCAGATGGTCCCTTTGTCCTTCAGTTTGTCTCGGCACAAAGACAGCCATTGAAGATTGAAACTGTTGATTTCATCGGGCGACATACCTTTGTCCCAATCGCCTTTGTTGACGCTGACTATCTTGCCGCTCTGCACACTGATGCCGCCATTCGATAAGAAATAAGGCGGGTCGGCAAAAATCATATCGAATTTGAAGCTGAATTGCGGTAGCAGTTCGAATGTGTCGCCGCAAAGCAGATTGAAATCGTGGTTTAGAGACGCATAATACGGTTTTAACGTCGATTGATGTTCTGACAATTGACCATCTTTGGTCAAAAGTTTTATAACACTTTTGTCCATTGTAGCAGTTTTGATGTCTGCTACAAGCCTATTAGGCTCTCTCAGGGCACAAAATATGCGGGCAATGATTGCTCGCATTGAGGCCCTAGGAAAGCCTGGTATAGGTCAAATCACGCCCGCATATACGGTCGTTTCCAGATTTGCTTACCCTTATACCATTCTTTTGAAATTTCCTAGGTTTCAATGCGAATAGAGCAAATAGCAAACGTTTGTTTTAATATTTACGAATAAATTATGTTTCTTATGTTGTTTAGATTTAAAGATTTTATTTATAAAATGAATTCCATATTTTGTCTTTGTAGTTCCTGATCATATTGCTTGTCAAGCGATGCATAACTTAAAAAGTCTACTCGTTTGTTTTCTCGAAGTGCTTTAAATGCATCATATCCCATCTTTGTAATAAATTCCAAGTGTCGTTTCTCGTCGGCTACAATAACCATACGAGCCGAAAAGTCCCTTAAATCATCAAATTTTAGCAGCGAGTTCTGTATATCTGTTGAATGCTCAACCTCATAAAAAGAATGTGGCATTTTGTGACTGTTGAACCAAATAACATCTATTGTTGAACTTCGTTCGACAAGATCTGGGTATGAGTACGGTGGAATAGATTGTAATGTTCGAATTTCACCGAGTGGTGTTTTTAAGAATTTCTTATTCTTATCCTGATTTGGGACAAAGGTATCCAGATTTCTCATTCTTCCAATTTCAAGCAGAAGTCCTTGGTAATATGAATGATTGAAGGTCTTTATCTCTTCGGATTCCTTGTTTTTATCTGTCTGTTCAATTATGCCTTCCAACTCCAACTGTTTACGATGGGATTCGAGAGCATATAAGCCTGGTTTTATCTTGTATATACCTTTGGTCAGTTGCACAATTCGACGGACACTGGCAAATGGAGTCTTGGTTCCCCAAACACAATCTTCAATTTCAAAGATATGCTGATTGATTTGGTTTAGCGTGGCGACACCTCCAAGTTTCTCAATGGTTACTATTACTGCCTGTGCCTGAGTCATAAACGATTCTCCTATGCATTCAATGGTATTTTATGTGGCGTTTGTTTTTTTGCTGTAGTTGTGTATATTGTATTTGTTTTCAGTTGTTTTGTATTGTTTCCGTATGCTCGTAGAGCACTATTTAATCAAATGCAAAATTACGATTTTTTTTAGAATCACAAAATCAAATATTAACGACCAGCACTGCGTCACGCGGATGTTGCTATTGAAGGCCGGTGTTTTAGTTATGCTGTTCGGTTGTAAATTAGTCAGCTGGAGAGGCGCGGATAAAACAAAAAGACAGCAGCGGCGCTTTGCCGCTGCTGTCTTTTTTGTGTTTTTTTGTTTGTCTATGGCCGCATTGCTGCGGCCGTAGCATTATTTTTTGAGGACCTCTAAAATTCGTTTTAATTCGTGTTTTGCTTGCAAAACAAAATTGATGTTTTGTAGAATAATATTCGTTTTATTCGCTAAATTCGCGGTCAAAAATGAATTTTAGATGTTGTTAGAAGAGTCCTTCGAGGACGCTGTCGTCGACGAGGTTGGGCATCGTGACCTTGAGCTCAGGGCAGATCTCCATTGCGCGACGGATGGCGAACATTGCGCCTTCGTTGCGGGCCCAGCTGCGGCGGCTGATGCCGTTGTTGACGTCCCAGTGGAGCATCATCCGCAGGCGACGGTCGCAGGCTTCGCTGCCGTCGAGGACCATACCGAAGCCGCCGTTGATGACTTCGCCCCAGCCTACGCCGCCGCCGTTGTGGATCGATACCCACGTGGCGCCGCGGAAGCTGTCGCCGATGACGTTCTGGATGGCCATATCGGCCGTGCGGTTGCTGCCGTCGTAGATGTTGCTGGTCTCGCGGAAGGGGCTGTCGGTGCCGCTGACGTCGTGGTGGTCGCGGCCGAGGACGATGGGTGCGCTGATTTCGCCCTTGCGGATGGCTTCGTTGAAGCGGGCAGCAATCTTGGTGCGGCCTTCGCAGTCGGCATAGAGGATGCGGGCCTGGCTGCCGACGACGAGGTGGTTCTCCTTAGCACCCTTGATCCACTGGATGTTGTCGTGCATCTGCTGCTGGATTTCGGCGGGAGCGGTCTTGGCTATCTCGCCGAGCACCTCCATAGCGATGTGGTCGCTCTTGTCGAGGTCTTCGGGCTTGCCGCTGGTGCAGACCCAACGGAAGGGGCCGAAGCCGTAGTCGAAGCACATCGGGCCCATAATGTCTTGTACGTATGAGGGATAGCGGAAAGCGCTGTGGTCGGCGTTCCAGATGTCGGCGCCGGCGCGGCTGCTTTCGAGCAGGAAGGCGTTGCCGTAGTCGAAGAAGTACATTCCCTTGGCGGTCAGCTTGTTGATGGCGGCGACGTGGCGGCGCAGGCTCTCCTGAACCTTCTCTTTGAAGAGTTCGGGCTGCTCGGCCATCATTGTTTTCGAGTCTTCGAAGCTGATTCCGACGGGATAGTAGCCTCCGGCCCAGGGGTTGTGGAGCGATGTCTGGTCGCTGCCGAGGTCGACGTGGATGCCCTTTGCGGCGCAGTATTCCCACAGGTCGACGACGTTGCCCTGGTAGGCGAAGCTGCGTGCCTGCTTGGCGGCGATGGCTTTGTTCACTTCAACAAAGAGCTCGTCGAGGTTGGCGTGGACCTCGTCGACCCAGCCTTGCTCGAAGCGCTTGTTGGTGGCTGCGGGGTTGATTTCGGCGGTGATACTGACTACGCCGGCGATGTCGCCAGCCTTGGGCTGTGCGCCGCTCATACCGCCAAGGCCGGCGGTGATGAAGAGCTTGCCTGCGGTGCCGCCACCGAGCTTGCGGGCTGCGTTGAGCACGGTGATGGTGGTGCCGTGGACGATGCCCTGCGGTCCGATGTACATATAGCTGCCGGCGGTCATCTGGCCGTACTGCGTTACGCCGAGGGCGTTGTAGCGCTCCCAGTCGTCGGGCTTGCTGTAGTTGGGTATCATCATACCGTTGGTGACGACCACGCGCGGAGCGTCCTTGTGGCTGGGATAGAGTCCCATCGGGTGACCGCTGTACATAACGAGGGTCTGCTCGTCGGTCATCTCGCTGAGGTATTTCATCACGAGGCGATACTGTGCCCAGTTCTGGAAGACGGCGCCGTTGCCGCCGTAGGTGATGAGCTCGTGGGGATGCTGTGCCACGGCGGGGTCGAGGTTGTTCTGGATCATCAGCATAATGGCTGCTGCCTGGCGGCACTTGGCCGGATACTCCTCGATGGGGCGTGCGTACATCTTGTAGGTGGGACGCAGGCGGTACATATAGATGCGGCCGTATTTGCGCAGCTCTTCGGCAAATTCGGGAGCCAGCATAGCGTGGTCCTTGGGGTCGAAGTAGCGCAGCGCGTTGCGGATGGCCAGCTTCTTCTCGGCGGGCGTGAGGATGTCCTTGCGCTTGGGGGCGTGGTTTACAGTTGGGTCATAGGGTTGCGGTTCGGGCAGTGGATTGGGAATGCCCTGACGCAGTTCGTTCTGAAATTCTTCTAAGGTCATATTATTTTATTTTTTAGTTTGTTTCTTCTTGCAGGCTGTTTCCGCGCCATTATGCAGTGTACGTACTGTTTGGGTGGTTTGGCATATCTGAAACGGCTATTGGCGGATATATGTGTAACGATGATATATATTAAATATTGTACTACGTTATTGTATTGTTGTCCGAGGGGTGTGCGAGCATCGGAAGGTTACGGAGATGTGTGGAGTGTTGGTTCGCGTGTTGCCGTCGGAGCGGATGCGAATGGATTGGGGTTTAGGCAAATCGGTGTTCCCGCAGAACAGGGAGGCCAATTCGGAATAGGAGTTGACATAGGGAGAGACCCACAAACCGGACGACGCTGTTTCGTGTGAGAAGCGGTAGGTGTGGATGGTGCTGTCGGGCATCAGATAGTCGACATAGTAGATGTCGGGCTTGTAGAGTGCTTTTTTGAGAAATCCTGCGTAATTATGTTTGATTCCGACAGAGGCCTTCAGGATTCCATCGCGATGCTTTGGTACGGGTATCCATTCTTCAAAACCAGCTGACAGTGAGAGTATAGTGTCGTCGATAGGGGTGTAGTGCGAGCCGCCGTGGTGGAGAAGCATTCCGTACCACTGTCCCGAATCGGCAACAGAGTAGTTGGATAGGATGGAGTCTAATATGGCGGGCTCGTCGTTGAGTAGATAACGGCCGTCGATGCTTATGAGGCCAAGGTCGTTGTCGTAGTTGGGTCTGTGGAAGATGATATATTGTACAGCCTCGTGGCTGCTGCTAAAATTGAGTGCAGCTTTGTGGTTGAGCCATAGGGTGTTGCCTGTTCCAAGTTCGACAGTGCAATGTGGTTGCCAGCGAAGGCTGTTGGCGCCGATAAAGACTTGTTCCCAAGGATAGCAGTCGGTGGTGCCGGAGCCTATGGTTTCCACAACATTGGGAGGCAGTTTTCGGGTGTTCAGAGCATTTGCTATGTACGATTGGCTCTCGTCGACGGTTTTCTTGTAGCCAATCACTTTGTCGAAGAGATTGCGTGGGCCGGCTGTCAAAATTTTTGAACTGTTGTAGTTGACGTCATTAATGGCAACATACAGCATTGCGACAGCGGCCAGAGAACAAATCACGGAGGGCCATTTGATGCGCTCTTGTGTCAGAAGGATGGTGGAAAGAAAACACACGGAGAAGTAGAGCAACTGCTTGAGGTGGTAGAAATCTTCACGGACAATGCCATACTTCCAGTTGGCGAAGAGAGGCAGAAGCAACAATAGGCACATCATTTTGCTCCAACGGCCCTTCGTCGTTAGCAGAAATGCCACAACAAAACACAGGTATAGAATAATCTTCCACATCTTGTGTCCATTGTAAAGCACCATAGCCTCGTTGTAGCCTTCAAAGAGATGTGTCATACCGACATAGGCATAGAACATCCTTGGAAAGCTGTGCCATACGGCAAGCCCAACAAGAAGAAGCATAGCTGGAACGGCACCGGCAGTGACTGATGAAAAGCGCAGGTCCTTGTAGAGAATGATTATGAGTGTCCATCCGACGAAAACCACCATACAGGACTGCAGCCCTATCGACACTTTAATGCCGAACCCGAATATGGCCAGCAATGTGGCTAAAAGGAACCGCCAAACCGATTTCGTTTCTATCGCATAAAGGGTCAATAGGGCCACATTGAAAATCATCAATAAATCGATATTGGCGACAAATGCGATGGGAATCAGTGCGACAACCGTCGCGAGCGTCGGAAGCGAGCGTCGTTGAGCCAGCCGGAGAGTCTGCCAAACAAGGCAGAATTTCAGCAAGGTGAAGAAGACCAGGAACAGGGCGTAGTGGCCATTGACGGCTACGGGTATGCGTAGCAAGGCCAAAGGCCCGTAGGGGTGGGTGAGTTTGGTAAGCGATGCGTAGTCGTTGTCGAACAGGTAGTTGAATCCCCAAACGTAGGAAGGATCTAGTCCTACTCCGTGGTCGGGCTCGAAAGCCGGATAGGTGAGCAGAACCAGCATCAGCGACAAAATGGCTGTAAGCCATTGGCTGTTGTATGGCTTGCTGAAATATTCTTTTATATGTTCTATTCTTTCACGCATATATCTTGCAGAAGATATATCTGCTTACCAATTTTATTTCAACGCTCCGATCGCCAGGTTGATGCCCACTTCGAGGCGAGGCATCAGTACCTTGTCGGCGGCGACATCCTTGCCGATGCCGTTGAGGCGGTAGCGGGCGTAGATGCCAATCCAGTCGCGCGTGATGCGTGTGGTGATGCCGTAGTTCCAGCGGTAGTCGGCCAGGACGTTGAGGTTGCGCAGGGTCTGTTTGCGCGTGTCGGCGATGTCGCCGCTGTGTTCGCCTTTCAGCTTGTAGACGTTGAAGCCCCAGTTGCCGTATACGCCGAGGTCCCAGTGCCAGCCGTTGTGGAAGACGCCGCAGGGGCGCAGGCGGATGCGCTGGAAGAGCTCGATGCCCAGTTCGCCGAGGTTGACTTTATGCTTGATGACGCCGTTGTCGAGCCAGCGCAGGTCGTCGTCCATTGCCATCAGCGTGTCGAGGCGGTTGGCAATGGTCTTGTCGAAGCGGAAACTGGTGTGGCCGTATTCGAAGGCGTAACCGATGGCGTAGGCTTTGGATAAATGCTTGACTTGGCGGAAGCCGATGCGCTTGGCGGGCGACCAGATGCGGGTCGACAGCTCGTCGCCGGAGGTGTTGATGGCTATGCCAAGCTGATAGTAGCTTTCTTTGATGGCACCGCCTTCATCCAGGCTGTAGCGGAAGTGGGTTTCGTCGGTTTGATCGAAATCGACTGCTGGGTAGCAATAGGTAGTAAGAAATGCATTGGTGGAGTTCTTCACAGTGTATTCTGCAACATATCCATCCATCTGGGCGGTGATGATGTTGCCGCCGTCGAGGATGAGGGATTTGTCTGTAGTGAAGTCTTTCAGTTCAAGTTTCTGATAGTTTATGATTTCGCCGTTGGAATTGGTATTCTTTATAAAGATGCGACATTTTTTATAGTCCTTAAGGGGTACGATTGTCAGCGCGCTGTCGGTCTGGACGAACTTGAAGGTGGGCGTGGCGGGTTTGCGGTCGCCGGTGAAGTAGTCGGCCTGCGGCACGCCGTAGCCGTAGCTGTAGTCGCAGTAGGGGTAGAGGTCGGCACTCTTCTCGATTTCGTGGAAGAGCTGCATAGCCGTCAGGCCTGGCTTGGCTTGCAGGGCGCAGGCTGCGAAACCGGCCACGAGGGGACAGCTGAATGAGGTGCCGGGGACGACGTGATACTCTTCGTTGCTCTTGCCCGTGTTGGCGCTGCGGGCCCAGGCGAAGGCGGTGACGTTGGGCTTCTGGCGTCCGTCGGCGCTGGGGCCGAAGCTGCTGAAGCTGGTGCGCTGGTAGTCGGTAAGGCTCGGGTCGAGACCACCCACACAGAGCACGCTGTCGGCATCACTGGGGGTGATGATGGTGCGCCATTTTTTGTCTTCGCCCTCGTTGCCGGCGCTGTTGCAGACGAGGATGCCCTTGCGGGCAGCCATATTGCCGGCTTTGGCCACGTAGCTCTGGCCGTTCATATCCTTAGTATAGTAGCGGTCTTTGCCGTAGCCGAGCGAGGAGCTGATGATTTGCGCGCCGTTCTTGTCAGCCCATTCGACGGCCATCTGCCACCAGACCTCTTCCTTGAAGGGTTCGGCCTCGATCTCGGTGCGTGCCAGCAGGTATTCGGCACCGGTAGCCATACCGAGGTCAACGTCGCCCTCGCGTCCGGCGATGCAGCCGAAAGTCATCAGGCCGTGGCTGTTCCAGCCGTAGACATCCTCTTTCTTGTTGGGGAAGTTCCAGGTCTTGATGATGCGGTGCTCGTCGCGCACGTGCTTGAAGGCGGCGTGGGTGTTCACCTGCGGGAAACCGCCGTCGAAGATGGCGATGCGGATGCCCTTGCCGTTGATGCCCTTGGCGCGGAAGTACTTGCCGCCCATACGCTGCAGCTGGGCGTGGAGATGGGCGTTGAGGGCCGAGTCGGTGCCGGATTGCAAATCTGCCATAACATCGTTGCTTTCCGCTTTCCGCTTTCCGTTTTCCGCTAACTGCATATTTGCTTCAAGCATAACGACTTCGCGGACGAAGGGAAGTTGCTTTATGCGGGCCACCTGGTCGGGCGTAGCTGTAACGGCCACGGCGTTGAACCAGCGGCTCTGGCCGAACATTTCGGTGCCGGATTGCAAATCCGTCACAACGGCGTCAATCTGCTGCACATAGCTGTCGTTGAGCGGGTAGTTTGTGATGTCGTAGAGGTCGGCGTTGTTCAGGCGGTAGCGTTCGATGGCCTTCTGGTCGAAGTAGCTGTAGGGGTCGAACGTGGTGCCTGCTTTGTCGGTCAGCATCACCCAATAGTGCGACTGGGCGTGCAGTTGGAAACTGGTAATTATCGCAAAAGCGATTAAGAAGATTTTTTTCATTGTCTATTGCTGTTTTGTTTATTTTCAGAAAGATAATTGTACGCCGAGTTCCAGACGAGGCAGGTCAAGGCTGGGCTGGCTCATACGGTAGCGGCCGTAGATGCCTATCCAGTTCCAGACGAGGCGCGAGGTGAAGCCCCAGTTCCAATTGCTGGCGGGCTCGACTCCGTCGTAGATAGAGGTCTGTATCAGGGCGTTGTCGTTGTTTTCGGCTGCATTGTAGCGCACTGTGTAGCTGTTGCCGTGAGGGCCTCCGTAGATGCCGAGGTCCCAGTGCAGACCCTTCTTGTCGTTGCCCTTCTTGATGATGCGTATGCGCTGGAAAAGCTCGATGTTGGCGTTGTAGAACAGGAAGCGTTTTTTCTCGACATTGGTGAAATTGGTGAGCGAAAGGGTGTTGTCCCAGCCGTTGGCGGTGGCGGGGTCGTAGCGGAAATATTGTGTGTTCCCTTCAAATCCGATACCGACGCCGTACCATTTGTTGAAATGGCGCAAGAAGCGGAAGCCGATAGTGTAGGCATCGCTGTAGCGCATCGTGTAGGGGAAGAACCAGGAGATGCCGTATTGCAAATACAATTCGGACAGGTATTTCTGACCCACGCCCCAGTTGCTGACGTAGTTGTCGTTGATGTGGCGAGCACCGCGTTCGTTGTATCCAGTCAGGATGCGGCCGGTGCTGTAGTGGATGAGGTAGTAGGGCTCTTTCTCAAAGTCGTTTTCGGCATAGGCAATCTGGTCGTCCGGCGAGAGTTTGTGCTGATTTGAAAAGCCATCGACGCAGGCCACGAGGGTCTTGTTGCCGATGTATGCTTTCGGAATGGCAATAGCCAGGCTGTCGTTGAAATCCAGCATTCCAATGTTGTAGTAGCGCTCGATGAGGCCGTTGGCGTCCTGCATCTTGAACATCACTGCATCCTCGCGGATGTCGCCGTCGTCAAGTCCGTCGATTTCCTGCTGCCAAGTGGCGGTTCTCGCCATTTGGGGATGAATCAGTATGTAGTCGCCATAGTCTTCGAACGCGAAAGTGGCGGCTTTCTCGATGATGCGCTTGTCCTCGTCGAGGAAGTAGCTGGCCTGCGGCACGCCGTAGCCGAAGGCGTAGTCGTAGTAGGGGTAGAGGTCGGCCGACTCTTCAATCAGCGCTTTCATCTGCATTGCCGTAACGCTTTTTTGCTTGCGGACGGCCTGCATTGCGCAGGCGCAGAAACCCGTTGTCAGCGGCGACGAAAAGCTGGTGCCGGCGGCAAAGGTGGTGGCGGTGTCGTTGCCGCTGTCGGCGCATTCGGCATAGCCGAAGTTGCAGACGTTGGGTTTCATACGGCCGTCGGCTGTGGGACCGTAGCTACTGAAACTGATGTGGTTGTATGCTTTCAGCGATGGGTTGATGCCGCCCACCGACAGGATGCTGTCGGCATCTGCCGGAGCACCGATAATCTTCCAGTTCTCGTCGTCGCCCGAATTGCCGGCGCTGTTGCAGACCAGGATACCCTTGCGGGCAGCGAGGTTGGCGGCACGCGACACATAGCTGCGGCCGTCCATTTGCCAGGTGTAGTGACGGTCGCGGGTGTATCCTAATGAGCTGTTGATGATGTCGGCTCCGTTCTTGTCGGCCCATTCGGCAGCCTGTGCCCACCAGACCTCTTCCTTGTAGGGCTCGGGGTCTACCTCGGTCTTGGCCAGCAGGAAGGTGGCACCGGTGGCCAGACCCAGCTGGCGGTCGCCCATCTTGCCGGCGATGCAGCTCAGCACCATCGTGCCGTGCGAATGGTTGTCGTAGACGTTCTCCTCTTTGGTAGTGAAATTCCAAGTGGCTATGATTTGTCCGTTGTCGCGCAGATGCTTGAAAGCCTGGTGGGTGTTCACCGACTTGAAGCCTCCGTCGAAGACGGCGATGCGGATGCCTGTGCCGTCGAATCCTTTCTCTATAAACCGCTGTCCCTGCATACGATGCAGCTGTTGGGTCACTTGCTGCGAATTGAAAACGCCGCTTCCCGCAATCCCTGTTTCGGCATCTTTCCGTTCGGCAATAGCCATATCGTTGTCGAGCTGGATAATCTCTTTGACGAAAGGCAGACGTCCGATGGCCTCTATCTGCTCGGCTGTTGCGGTAACGGCAACGGCGTTCAGCCAGCGGCTTTGGCCAAACACTTCGGTAGCGGACAGCATATCAGCTGCAACGATAGCGTCGATTTGCGCCACATAGCTGTCGTTGAGAGGATAGTTCGTGATGTCGTAGAGGTCGGCGTTGTTGCGCTGGTAGCGTTCGATGGCTTTCTGGTCGAAATAGCTGTAAGGGTCAAACGTCGTGCCGGCTTTGTCGGTCAGTGCCACCCAGTAGCTGTTCTGGGCGAAGGCTATGTTGGCAAACATAGCGCAGGTCAGGATTGTGAGAGTCAGTATTTTTTTCATTTTGATGTGGGTTTATCTTAATACGGTGTGCAGAACTTCGTGCGAAGTGAAATTGTGAAAGTCGGACAGATGTATGTGATAGTATTCCAGTAGGTTGTTCAATGTCGTGCTGCGTTGCAATGCTGTGAGTTGCGGCTGAGGACCGTGGTTCATCGAGTGGGAAAGGCAGCTGTGGATATGCGAACTGGACGCTTTGTCTAAGAAGTATGCGGCGTTAGGGTTTGTAGCTGTTGTGTATGTCGATGGAGCCGCCTGAAAACGTCCTTCCTTGAGGTTGAACAGGGGTTCTTGCTGGCTGTAGTTGTCCATAGGCTCGATGCCCAAATGGTGTGCTGTGTTTATCAGGAAGTTGATTGGCGCAGCCGATGTCTGTTCTTCGCTGTCGATATGGTTAAGCTCGTCGACAACGTAGTCGAAAAGCTCTTTGTTTTCCTCCTCTTCTTTCAATGACTTGTAAAGCACCTCGTCCATAAAAAACAGCAGGGCCATCTTCACACCGTCGTTTTGGATGTTGTTGTAGTGTGTGGCGGGACGCATCTCCTTGATGTACTGTAGTTGTCGCTTTGAATTGTTGTAGACGGTCATATCCAGATGGCTCAGTGGCTGCAGCAGGTTTTGCTTTGCTTTCCCTTTGCTGCTGCGGACGCCTTTGATGATGTACGAACACAGGCCCAGCTCGCGAGTAAACACCTTTGCGATGATGCTCGTTTCGCCGTATTTTGTTGTGTGTAGCACAAGGCCTTGTGTTGTCAGAACCATTGTCTTATATTTGATTTAACTTTAACCTTAACTTCAGATACAAAATGTATTGTCCCTTTAACTTCCCTTTAACTTCCCTTAACTTCCCCTTAACTTCCCTTATCACCCTTTAACTTCCCTTAACTCCTATCTTATCACCATTATCTTCGTTGCCGATCGCATCGATCCGTCTTCGGCCGAAGCAAAGACGTAATAGATGCCTGATGCCACCCGTTCGCCGCTGTTGGTGCATCCGTTCCAAATGGCCTGTCCGCCGTTGGCGCGGGTCGAAAAGACTGTGTTTCCGGCGGCATCGGTGATGTGTACTATTCCGTTGCGGGTAAAACCTTTGATGGCAATGGGGCCGTCGTAGTCGGGCCTTACGGGATTCGGAAAGGCGTGGATATCGTCCATCGGCTCGCTGAAGGCGTAGGTGGCCGTCGAACGGTAGGTTTCCAATCCCTTGTCGGTGATGATGAAAAGCTGTCCACTCCACGGCATAATCGCCAGCGACACTATTTTGTCGGAGAACAGGGGCGAGTTGGCGGCGGTGAAATGCTCTATCTGTTCCAATCCGTTGGCCGACAGCAGGTAGAGGCCTCCAGTCGATGTTCCTACCCATTTGCGGTTGGCGCCGTCGACCACTATCGTGGTGACGCTTTCGTAAGCCATCAGGTATTCGCTTATGCCATTCTCGTTGTAAAGTATGTTGTTGCAGGTCACCGGCGACCGTTCGCCTTCGCCGCCGTTATCGAAGATGCTCGACAGGTTGTAGACAACTTTTATTCCTTTGTTGGTGCCTATCCATATATTGCCGTTATGGTCTTGCACTACGCAGTTTACTATCGATGTCTCAAGCTTGGCGCCGTTGTTGGGGTCGATATAAGCCATCTTGCTTTCGCCGTCGTGGACAAAAATCTTGTTGGCGCGTCCCCAGAAGATTTTCAGTCCCCTGATGCTGTCCCAGATTATGTGGTCCAGGTCGCTGCCGTTCACCATCGAATGGGTGTTGAAACTCTGCCAGCTGCCGTTGCTATACAGCACAGCCAGTCCGTTTTGTTTCAGCGAGTTGGTTATCCACGCATTGCCTTTGTTGTCGTAAGCTATGGCGCCAGTAAACAGTGCGTTGTAGCTCCCCTCGACATAAGGCTGCAGTGCGCCGTCGCTGTTTGTCTCGTTGTAGAGGTTGGTGACCTTGTTGTCGGTTATTTCCACGATTCCCGAACGCCAGGCTGCGGCGAGACGCACTTTTTGGTTGCGGGGATTGACGGCAACTTCGATGATGTCTGTGACGCCATCCAGCAGGTGGTCGGGGTCTTCGAGGGCTTTCCATTCCTCCCCGTCGAAGGTGAAGACGTTGGCAGGCAGATAGACGCCTGAGTATGTGGTTGTATGTCCGCCAGGACTTACCATCAGTTCGTTGTCGTATGCCGTCAGTCGGTAGCTGTTGTCGGACGACGGTCCTTGAGGATAGAATGTGTTGAGCCTCATATTGTTGCTCATCTCTATCGAGGCCAGTGCCGCCCATTGGTGGGCAATCCACAGGGTACCGTCGCTGCCCAGTTCGGTGTCGTTGGCATCCATCTTCATCCAATCGATGTCGCCAACATCTTGAAGAAGAGAGTACTGGCCGTCATAGATGGAAATCCTGTCCTGGTGGCATACAAGCAGTTTGTTTTGCGAAACCTTGATGTTACGGATATTGCCCGAGGTCAGTGGCGCGAAGCTCATTGTCCCGTTCTCGCGGTAGACGGTGGTGTCGCTGCCGTCAGAGTATGCCAAAGCCACCAGCTGCCCGTTGCTGCCGGTTTCCAGGCGCTTCACCTTCAGGCCCGCAAGCAGCGATGATTCGTCGAGAGTCCAGTTGGTGTTAATGTTGAGGTAGGGGTTGTCTTTGTCGGCATAAAGAATGCCGTTGTCCGTGGCGGCGACAATAATGCTGTCGGTGAAGGCAATGTCGTTGATGCCCAGATATGTGCCGTCTTCGCCGAGGTAGAAGGTTTCCTTGATTTCGTTGCGTGTTAGGTCGACGACGACAATGCCGAAGCCGCAGGCAATGTAGGCACAGCGGTCTTTGAAGCGTATGCTGTTGATGTTTTTGCTGCCTCCGATGTTGTTCCGCTTGATGTCGCTGATGTTGGTGACTTTGTCGTTTCTTACGATATCGATGTTGGCGTTGTTGTATGCAATTACGAGGTCTTTTGTCTGCTGGTCGTAGGCGAAGGTGCTGATGCCCACATCGTTGAGGATGGTGGTCTTGTTCATCCGGTTCACCGTCAGGTCGTCCAGGTCGTAGTAGAACAGGCCTCCTGCCGCCGAAGCATATATGCGGTCGCCGGCCTGCAGCACCTTGTGCAGCTCATAGTACGAGAAGCAGTCGCGCCATTTGCCCACACCGAGTTGTGCCTGCATCGGCAGGCTGCAAAGCAGTGTCAGCAATATTGTTACGATTCTTTTTGTTTTCATCAGGCTTTGATGTTGTTCCTTGATTTGTGAAGCAGAAGGGTCTGGTATAGTATGGCCAGAATCCACGTGACGACGGTGCTGAGCAGCGCACTGAGCAGTATGCCGAAGAAGTCGCGTAGCGAGAAGACCAGCAGCAGGTGGTATATCAGGTTGAACGCCAGCAGCAGCAGGAACAGGTATAGTGCAAACTGCTGGTACGAGCCGCTGTACAGGCTTGGCATCTCGATGCCTTCGTCGTTGTCGTGTATTATGATCCTGTCGAGCCATATGCCGCGCAGGTATGCCACGGCGGTGCAGGCAAAGGTGTGGAAACCGAGCATATTGGTCGAAATGTCGACGCAGAGGCCTGTGAAGAAAGCTATCAGCATCATCGGAATGCGTCCCGTGGTGGTGGGCAGCATAGCTATGAAAAGCACGTATATGCAGGGGTTTATATATCCGCCCAGATAGATGTTGTTGAACACCAGCACCTGCAGCAGCACGAGCAGCAGGAATCGTCCTATATTTCTAAAAACCAATTGACTATTCATCTTCTGCCTCCGTTATTCTCATCAGCGAGTCTTGCTCCGCCTTGAAATGGTTGTCTACTATATAAACGTGGTTCAAATTGTTGAAGTCGGTGGCCAGGCGGATTTTGATGTTGTAGAATCCGCTGCCTTGCACGCTGGTGAAGTCTTCGATATAACCCACGGCGATGCCTTCGGGGAAGTCGTTGGCGAGGCCGCTGGTCACGACGGTGTCGTTCTTGTAGAGCGGATAGGTCGTGGGGATGTCGATAAGAGTGGCGTAGCGGTAGTCGCCGCCTTCCCATATCAGCGAGCCTGTCGAGTTGGTACGTTTCAGCTTGACGCTGTGGCGGCTGTCGCTATGCAGGACCGGCATAATGGTCGAGAAGTTCTTCGTGGTGTTGACCACCACGCCGACAATGCCCTGCGGCGAGATTACGGCCATATCCACGCGGACGCCCTGCGACGCGCCTTTGTTGATCATCATATAGTTCTTCGACTGGTTGTATGAGTTTTTGATTACCTGGGCGTCGGTGTACGAATAGCGCTGCTTGTACACCGTGTCGTTGACCTGGAAGACGCTGTCGCTGTACGAGATGTACGACGATGCCAGCTGTGCGCGAAGGTCGGCATTCTCGGCGGCCAGATATTCGTTCTCGGCCTTCAGTCCGAAATATCCGGTCACGGCCGACACGCCCTTGTGCCACGTTCCGGCAATGCGGTTTCCGACACGCACAATGCGCGAACGCTGGTAGATGCTGTTTTGGACAATCAGCAGGGTGGCGATGATTTCCAGCAGAAGGAAAACCAGTGTGTGTGAGTATTTTTTTATGAATTCGCCCAGTTTCTGCACGGTTTAGGGGTATGTTGTTTTTGATGGGTTGTTAATTGACAGGCAGTGATTTGACTATGTGTTTGTGTCGGTTGCGCCTTGTGGCTTAGGCTTTCGGGATGTCATTTCTCCAAAAACTGTTCCACGACCTTTTTGGTTTGGCTCACAGCTCGTTCGAGGTCGTCGTTGACGATGGTGACGTCGAACTTGTCGGCTTCGCCCAGCTCTTTCGACGAGCGGCCCAGGCGTTTCTGTATCGACTCTTCGCTCTCTGTGCCGCGGGTGCGCAGACGCTGTTCGAGCACTTCTATCGATGGCGGCATCACGAAGATGGCCAGCGCGGCGTCGCCGAAGTAGCGTTTCAGGTTCAAGCCGCCGTTCACGTCGACATCGAAAATCACCACCTTGCCCTGCTCGCCGATGCGCTCGATTTCGGACTTCAGCGTGCCGTAGCGCATACCGGCATACACCTCCTCCCATTCCACAAAGTCGCCGGCCTGCACGCGACGCTCAAATTCGTCGGGCGTCAGGAAGTGGTAGTCCACGCCGTCGCGTTCGCCGTTTCGGGGTTGGCGGCTGGTGGCGCTGATTGAGAACTCGAAACAGTCGAAATACTGCATCAGCTGTTTGATTATCGTTGTTTTGCCTGACCCCGATGGGGCGGAAAAAAGTATTGCTTTGTGGCTCATATGAAGGATGTTTGTTTTTTAGAATTTCCTGTTGAAAATGCTGTAGAAAGTCTTGACCGTCATCGACTCGTTGTCCCAGCTGTATTGGCTGGCGATGCTGTCCACGTATGTCTGAGCCTCTTCGCGGTTGTCGATGGCGTTCAGGCGCAGGATAAAGTCGTTGTAGCCTTTCATATTGTTGTGGAACAGCTCGTTCATAAAGCTGAATTTGTCGTTGATGTTGATGATGGTGCGCAGGTCGTGGACGCGGTCGGGACGCGGGTTGGTGTTGTTGGCGATGGCGGCCTGTGCGGCTTTTTCGCCGAGTGTGTCGGCGAGGGTGCGGGGTGCCGGAGTATCCTGTGCCGACGATTTGAAATAGTCGAACAGCGAGGGCTGTGCTGCTGTGGTCTCTTCTGCAGCGGCTTGCGGTGCTGCGGTCTCGGCGGCGGCAGTTTCGGGCGCGGGCTCTTCGATAGGCGTCACGGTCTCGGCAACCACGGTCTCGGTGGCCACGGTTTCGGCAACCACGGTCTCGGTGGCCTCTTTCTGCTGTGCGGCTTTTTCTTCCATCAGGTCCGATATGCTTTTGGCGGAGCCTATCTTTTCGGCTATGGTGCTGCCCGACTGCGATCCCTGCAGCTTCTCCCACAGGGTCTTGGGCTGCTCCTCGTTTGTGGGGACGGGTTGCGCTTGCGGTTCCTCTACGGCGTGTGGGGCTTCCTCTGCAAACAGCTCGTCGTTGGGTTGGCCTTCCAGCTCTTCCATTGTCGGCTGGCTGTTGGCGTTGTCAGCGGCGATTGCTGTTTCCGACTCTTCGGCAAAAACGGGCTCGGCCTCGTTGTCGACCATCAGGACGGCCATCTCCGGAGTCGTTTCTGTCGGTTGTCCGGCCTCGGTTGCGGGTTCCGGTTCGGTTGCTGCTGCGGATTCTGTAATGGCTAAAGCTGCTGACACTGAAGCCACTGCGGGTGCGGGCTCCACTACTGTTGCGGGTTTCGTTTCGGCGACAGGTGCTGATGCTTCGGCCTCTGCGGGCTCCGTTTCTGGCTCCGTGGGGCGTTCTTCGGCCGCTGCTTCCGTTTCGGCGGGCATACGGTAAACGTAGTCATACATTTCGCGCAGTTCGTCCAGCAGTATGTCGATGTCGATTTGTGCTGTTTTTTTGTCGCTGTTTTCGATTCGCGTCACCAACTCTGTCAGCCGTGCCAGATGCGCTGTCAGTGATTTGCTTACTTTTTTCATATCGTGTATTGTTGTTTTTCTATTGTATATAAGAGTATTACACACTTTTCGGGGTGTGCAAAACGATGTGTAAAATTACGATAAAAAAATCAATGTATTTAAAAAGAGCAAAACTTTTTTCGACAATCTGTTGTGAACAATTGTTGCATCGGTCGGAATTGCCTGGTTTTTAGCTCTTGACGAGCCTTTGTGGGCCGATGCCGGCGGCTCTGCGTCGGGTTGCGGCAACGGTTTTTGCCACCACGATTGTCCCGAATTTTGTGGTTGGCATAAACGCCTGATAATCATTACCTCCTTCGCCCGTTGTACGCTATATGTACGCTATATGTACGGTATTTGTACGCTTCCGAAGCGTACAAATACCGTACATATAGCGTACATATAGCGTACAACGGGCGAAGAAAGTGGGGCGGATTTTGGGCGAAAATGCCTTATTTTGGGTGAATGACGGAGGCGTTTTGGTGTTTCTGGCGGCGAAAGTCGGGGCGCTGTGTGTGGGGAACCGTTCACTCGCGAGACAATCATTTTAATGTGCGAGTGATGAAATACGGATTTTTTTGTATATTTGCAAATTATTTATTTGTCCCGCAGAAAGCGCAGAAAGCGCAGAAAATATTAATAAACAATAAGATAAATCGATGAAAAGAGTAAAATTTATTTTCAGTTTCGTGGCCGTGATGCTCGTTATGGGCTCGTCGGCTTTTGCACAAAAGAAGTACACCTACAAGACCTATCCCAACGACCCGCTGAATGTCAGGGAGTACACCCTCGACAACGGCCTGAAGGTCTTCCTCAGCGTCTACAAGGATGCTCCCCGCATCCAGACCTACATCGCCGTGCGCGCCGGCTCGAAGAACGACCCGCACGAGACCACCGGCTTGGCCCACTATCTGGAGCATATGCTCTTCAAGGGCAGCCACCAGCTGGGCACCACCGACTGGGAGAAGGAAAAGGTCTATCTCGACAAGATTGAGAGCCTCTACGAGGTTTATCGCAAGACTACCGACGACAAGCGTCGCGCCGCGATCTATCATCAGATTGACTCGCTGAGCGGCATTGCTTCTACTATCGCCATCGCCAACGAGTACGACAAGTCGATGACTGCCATCGGCAGCGAGGGTACCAACGCCTTCACTTCGAACGACTATACAATGTATGTCGAGAATATTCCCGCCAACCAGCTTGAGACTTGGGCAAAGGTTCAGGGCGACCGCTTCCCCAACCTCGTCCTGCGTCTGTTCCACACCGAGCTCGAGGCTGTGTATGAGGAAAAGAACATCAGCCTTGCCCAGGACAACCGCCGCGTCAACGAGGAGATGATGCGAGGCCTGTTCCCGCACCATCCTTATGGCACCCAGACAACCCTCGGCACCATAGAGCACCTCAAGAATCCTTCGATGACCAACATCTACAAGTTCCATTCGACCTACTATGTGCCTAACAATATGTGCATTGCTATGGCCGGCGACTTCAACCCCGACGAGGCCATCAAGATTATCGACAAGTACTTCGGCGGATGGAAACCCGGCAACGTACCCGCTTTCCACAAGGTGAAAGAAGAGCCCATCACCAGCCCTATCATCCGCTTGGTCAACGGCCAGGATCCCGAGAGCCTCACCATCGCTTTCCGCATCGAGGAAGGCAACGGTAGCCGCGAAGCTCTGTTGGCACAGGCTATGGAAATGGTGCTCAACAACGGTAGCTGCGGTCTCATCGACCTCAACCTGAATCAAAAACAGCTTTGCCTCGGTGCCTATGCCGGTACCTATACACTTAATGACTATGCAGCCTTTATGCTCGGCGGCCGCCCCAATCAGGGCCAGAGCCTCGGACAGCTGCGCGATCTGCTGCTCGGACAAATCGACCTTCTGAAGGATGGACAGTTCGACGAAAGCCTCCTCGAGGCCAGCATCAACCAGCTGAAGCTCCAGATTATGAAGCAGGCCGAGAGCAACAACAGCCGCGCCAGCCAGATGGCCTACGCCTTCGTGGAGTATCGCAACTGGGGCGATGTGTGCAACGAAATCAACGAGTTGGCTAAGATTACGAAAAAGGACATCGTCGACTTCGCCAACCGCATCTTCAAGGACAACAACTATGTCATCGTCTTCAAGCATCAGGATACTCCCGACCCCGTGGCCAAGGTCGTCAAACCCGCCATCACCCCCATCGAAGTGAACCGCGACAACGAGAGCCCCTTCCTGGCACAAGTGAAAGCCGACGCCGCCAAAGCCAAGCCCATCCAGCCCCAGTTTGTCAACTTCAAGAAAGACCTGCAGAAGGGCAAGACCCAGAACGGCAGCGAAGTGCTCTATGTGAAGAACGTTGAGAACGGCACCTTCAACCTGCAATACCGCTTCGATTTTGGCGGCACAACCGACAAGACTATTGACCTCGCCGCCGACCTGGTCGAATACCTCAACACCGACAAGCACACAGCCGAACAGCTGCAAGAAGAATTCTACAAACTTGCCTGCTCGTGGAGTTTCAATGTGAGTGGTGAGGCCATCAGCATTAGCATCAGCGGCTTGGCCGAGAATATGGAGAAGGCTATGAACCTCGTCGAAGAGATTATGGCCACCTGCCAGCCCAACGACGAGGCATTGCAGATGCTCGTCGAGCGTGTCATCAAAAGCCGCACCGACAACAAGACCAATCAGCGTGCCGCTTTCCGCGCCCTCAACACCTACGGCATCTATGGCGAAAAAGCCCTCAAGGAATCCACCGAGAGCGACGCCGAGCTGCGTGCCTACACCGCCAAGCAGCTTACCGATGCCATCCACAATCTCTTCACTTACAAGCATCGCGTTCTTTACTATGGTCCTCTAAGCCTCAATGACCTAACCGCTACCGTCAACAAGATTCACACCGTGAAGTCCACCAAGGACGCTCCTGCCAAAATAATATACTATCCCCAGCCCACCGACGAGAACACCGTGCTCTTCGTGAACTATGACGCCAAGAATGTCTACCTCACCGAATACTTCCGCGGCGCCGAGTACAACCCCGCTCTCGCACCGAAGGTGAACCTCTTCAACGAATACTTCGGCGGCTCGATGAACGCCATCGTCTTCCAGGAGATGCGCGAAAAACGCTCCCTCGCCTACAGCGCCAGCAGCTATTACAGCAGCGCCTTCCACAAGGATGACTGGTTCTACAACAGCGCCAACGTTATCACCCAGACAGACAAGCTGTTTGACGCCCTCGACGCCTATGAGGAACTGTTCAACGATATGCCGCAGTCGGAAGCCAATTTCAAGCTGGCAAAGGACGCCCTGCTCGCCGGCTCCCGCACCGCACGCACCACCAAGTTCAGCATCATCAGCACCTACCTCCAGTGCGAGCGCTTGGGTCTCAAGGAACCTCTGCGCAAACAGAATTTCCAGGCTTATCAGAAAATGACGATGAACGACCTGGTCAGCTTCCAGAAGCAGTACATCAAAGGTCAGAAGAAGTTCTACCTCGTTCTTGGCAAGGAGAGCGAGATCGACTTCAACAAGCTGGCCAAGTTTGGAAAAGTTAAGAAACTGACCCTCGACGAGGTGTTCGGATTCTAATTTTTTAAAGTTTAAACACTGACCTTAACATTGAACATCCGTCGCAAAAGGATGGTCAATGTTAAGGTCAATTCTTTTTCCGAACACATCTATGAATAATGGCAAAAATCAGAATCTCGTAGGAGGCATCGTTACGGTCGTTGCCACCATACTCCTTATTGGCCTGTTTTGGGGGTTTGGATGGTTGAGCCACTGGAACACAATGTTCTTTTCGAACAACAGCGAGGATTTGATAAAAGATGTGTACACAACCACATACCACGTTGCTTACGACGAAGGGATGGCTATCTGCAACGCTATGAACTACCCGTATGGAGAATACTATACCTTTACGGGTCTGCATCCGCTTGTTGCTGCACCGCTACAATGGTTGCGCGATGCCGGTGTTCAACACACAGAGAGAGCCGTTTTGCCGTTAATGAACCTCTTGTCGCTGCTTTCTATTGTGTTGTGTGCCCTGTTTCTCTATCTGCTTTTGCGAGAGCTGAAACTGCCTGTATGGTATGCCATTATTGTATCTCTGCTTATAACGCTGATGTCGCCACAGCTGCAACGCATCGGCGCCCATATGTCGCTAAGTTATTATTGCGCCATACCGATGCTGCTCTACTTCACATTGAAGCATTTGCGTAGCGGCTGTTGGGCTTGGGCCTTAGCCAACGGCCTGACGATGCTTTGGTTCGGACTGTGCCATCCCTATTATATTGTTTTCTTTGTGGCAGTTATATCCGTAGAAACGGTGTATATCATCGTTCGACGCGAAAGCATTCTGTGGTGTAAGGATAAGGCATTAGGCAAAATAGCACTATCCACCTTGCTGCAACTATTGCTGCCACTCTGTCTTTTCTATCTGCTTACTAATGTTGCTATGCCCGCTGGCGAACGCACCTCCGTACCGTCAGGCTTTTTCAGATACAGCGGACGCATCGAAGGGGTGCTTTTCCCCTACGGACGCCACTATTTTTTTGACGACAGCAAACTGTTTGCCTCTGTTCAATGGGAGGCTCGCAACTATGTTGGCGTTGTCGCCGTGGTCGCGATGCTGCTGATAGTATGGCGTTTCTTCGGCAACCTCTTCAAGAAACGATTCTCGGCACTTCTCCGTCCCACCGACAGCAGAGAGGCCAACCTTTTCCTTCTTGTTGCCACATTACTTATGCTCTATGCCTGTGGAGTGCCTCTCAACTGGCTGCCACGCAATGTTATAACCTACATCGGCCCCCTTGCGCAATTCCGTGCCGGAGGCCGTTTCGTGTGGCTTTTCGTATATGTCATCAACATTGTGGCCTTCTATGGCCTCTGGCGCTGGATGCAGTCCAATGCCACGATGCTGCGCAAAATTGTGCTTTTCGCAGCTCTCCTCGTAATGGCTACAGAAGCCACAGCCTACAACTGGCGCAACAAGGCGTGGTACAACAACAGTTGGCCAGAGTGGACCGACTACGAGAATCAATTGCCGCAAAACCAATGGGTAAACAATATTGACACCTCCAAATATCAGGCCATCCTGACTCTGCCTGTCTTCAACGCCGGAAGCGAATTGGTATATCTGCCTTCACAGAACCAAATGTTTAAACGCAGTGCACTTTTGTCGATAAAGACTGGACTGCCACTGGTATGCAACGAGAGTGCCCGCTCCAACATCCGCCAGGCGTGGGACTGCATCGCCCTGTCGCGCACGGCATTCGTTTTTCTGCGGCTTGCCGACTCTCTGCCCAACGAAAAGCCCCTGATGCTCGCCGTAACCAAAGACAAAGGACTGCTGTCCGATGCCGAAAAGATTATACTGCATTATGCCGATACGCTGATGACACTGGACGAAATGGATCTCTATTCGGTTCATCCTGACGTGTTGCGTCTTGCAAGGGTCGTGACAAGCGACAGCCTGGAGGCACTATACAACACAGCCTCGACGGACAGCATCAATTACAGGACGGCAGCACTCATCGTTCCCGACACAACGGAAGGCGACATACACCGCTGGACGACAGTCTACGACGGGCCACTGACGCTGACTGGCGACGTGGAGATAAGTTTCTGGATGTCGAACATCCTCGACGATCAATACAGCCGTTCCGACATAAAGGTCTATGCCTCGGCCGACGGCGAAGAGCGGCTACTCTTCAGCTGGTGTGCCGATGTGCTGATCGACATTGTCGATATCGACAGCAACGAAGGTCTGTTACGCCTGCACACCACGCTGCACGACGGATGCAGCAGCCTACGTATCATAATGCGCAACAGACAGATGCGTTCGTCGCCAGTGATGTTCCACCACCTACTTGTGCGTCCGGAAAATATGCATATTCCCTTCGTCGACGGACAAAGGTATATCGACAACATACCGCTTAAAGACGAAATAATAAAAATTAAAGAGCACTGAAAATGAAACGAATATCCATAATTATAGGTTGCCTGCTCCTTCTGTCGTGCAACAACAGAAAAGAGTCTATTGTTTTTTACAACGACTCGCTGCCCCCCATTACCGATGGCTATGTAGGCCTTCAGGACGGCCATTTCGTCCTCGATGGAGAATATTGGTTCCCGAATATGCTCAACTACAAGGCTTTCATCGATGGCGACCGCGTCATTCCGGCTCCTTACTACACCGGGACTGACCTTCGCGAGCATTTCGACACCATCGCCAGCTGGGGATTCAATGCCGTGCGCGTCTGCCTCGACGTGATGGGCGAGGGCGACAGCGCCGCCAAGTTCGAAGCCACGCGCCGAATGGTGCAGACGGCCGACAGCGCGGGGCTGAAAGTGATGCTGCTTATCAAGACGCCTTTCGAACCCTACTGGCAGAGCTACACCAAAGGCCTGCTGCGCCACTTGGCCGACCTGCCGGCGCTGTGGGCGTACGACTTCTTTAACGAGCCGCTCTATTTCGACCCCGAGCCCGAACGCGACAAAATGGATGCCGTACGCCTTGCGAGCGAATGGCGACACTGGGTGCGCACCTATGCGCCGCACCAGCTTTTCACCATAGCCACCGCCGAGCCCATCGAGGTCTTCGAATGGGACCCATCGATGCTGCCTACAGACTTCGTCGAGATGCACACCTACCATCCCCTCCGCGTGATGAGCGAAATGTGGTGGTACAGCCGCTATTGCGGCAAACCGTGGATGGTGGGCGAGACGGGCCTTCCAGCCGACAACGACTCGGTGCCGTGGGATTGGCAATGGCAGTTCCTTTATCGTACATTTGAGCGTGCAAAATACCTTGGGGCAATTGGATATGGTTGGTGGGAGTTTCAGGACTGCCCTTCAGGTGTTAATTTTGAAGCCAAATATACCGGCTTGCGCGATTCTACCGGCAAATCCAAACCCGCCGCCCGTGTTTTTACTGACGGTCTGTTCTGCTTTAGCTGCTATTACACCGACGAGGAGCTAAGACCTGTCAACTACTACAATATGCTTGCTTACAGCAATATCCGCCTGACGGGACGCATCGTCGACAAGGCTACCGGCAAGCCCGTCGAGGGAGCTGTCGTCCGAGGATGGAACGACGACTGGTCGGTTGGGATGAATACCTACACCGACAAAGAAGGCCGTTTTACGCTCTACAGCAACGACTACAATGTCCACTTCGAAATTTCCGCTCCCGGTATGAGCCGCGAGAAGTTCGACCGCCGAAATGTCAAATATTCAAATCCTCAGGGCATTGACACAAAGAACCTGCCCGACCGCGACCGCGAATACCAGCAGATCGATTACAGCCCCTATCTGAACAGCAGCATCCCCGAAATCCCGTTCAATATGGATTTCGACTCAGTCCATTTCTTCCGCTACAGTCTTGAAGGCGATATGGGCACTATCAGGCTGGAGATGCTGAATATGAATAACTAATCCGGCTGCTAAAACGACAGCCGCAGGGCCACTTCGGTGGCGATGTCTGTCTTCTTGCGTCCTTCGGGAACAATGCTGCGGTGCTCAAAGTCGAAGATGATGTCGAGAAATAGGTGCTGGTTGAGCCGGTTCTCGATTTTTGTGATGCTGGAAACGATATAGTCGCCGAAGTCTGTTATCGACGGCTGATAGAAAGTTGTGTGGTTCAGCTGAGTGCTCTCGCCTATACGTTGCTTGATTTTGCCGCGCAGCGAAATTCTTGACACAAAACCGTCTATGGTGTCGGCCGCAGGGTCAGTGATATGGTAGTTGACATAGTCCTCCACAATGGCGGCACTGATCGAATAGTCGCACCTGCCAGGGATGGAGAACAAACGGTATTTAACTCCCGCCAATAGGCTTATCTTGAAATCGTAGCCTTTGAAGTGGTTGACAACGAAGTCGGTGGCTAAAAATGGCGACCAGCGGCTATATTGATACAAGTCCATTTTCGCGCCGCCTCCCAGCTCGTGGTTCGTTGACTCGCGTTTCTCTTCGGCATAGAGATAGCGATAGCTGGCATCCAGCGCCAAGATGCTGTCGTTGCGGCTGACGCTGCCAGTGTTGCGGAAACCTATGTTGTTGATGTTGCCGCTGTTGAATGTACCGCCAAGGCCCAGATTGTATTTCCATTTGCTTTGGGCCGAAACGGATGCTGTCGACAGCAGCAGTATTGCTGTAAGTGCTAAAGTTTTAGTTCTCATTGTTTTGTGCAGGTATAATTCGTCGGATTCCTTCGACAGCGGCCAGTATGAAAATAGGAGCGAAGCAGAACAGATAGCGCGCACGCGCTTCACACAGCGTGTGGAACAGCGTCAGCATCAGCAGCGCCCAAAATATGATGTCCATAGCCCGCTCTCCGCTCTCCGTTTTCCGCTTCCTTGGCAGGGCGGCGAGCATTGCGAATATCATAATGCCAAACCAAAGTGAGGTGGCACAGGTTGTCCAGGCATCGTTCCAACGCCCTTTTTCCCCGCGGTTGTAATAGACATTGCGTGCCAGTCGCGACAGCCAGCCTGTCCGTTCGGGAATATATTTGTAGAATGCGCCTTCGCGGCCCCAATAGAAAGTGCCGTCGCTGAAATTCAACAAGTTCTTGCGTCCCCACAACAGCAGGGTCCCATCGGGACCAAGGGCTTTGTAGCGTTTCATCGTCTCCTCCAACTCAGCTCTATGGCGCTCTTTTTTCTTGGGATAGCTGCGCGAAAAGTCAACATCCTGGGCACTGTATATACCTATCGACTGATAATTGGCACCCATCATCAGGTAGTGCGGTGCGTCGAGTCCCTTCGAGGTGTGCAGATGCAATCCGCATCCTGCCACGGCGAGGTGGGCCAGCAGCACACCGGCAGCAATGCCGCCAAGGGCTGTTCCGGTGGGATGCAACAGCTTTTTTATACTGTCGCGATTGCGAAGCATATCAAGCAGTTGCACCAGTACGATGGCAAAACCGACAAAGAGCGTCTGGGGTTTGATGTAGTAACCCAAGGCGCTGACGGCGGCAAAGACGAAAATCCTGACCCACTGCTTTTTGAATGGTGCCGCTGTGGCCATCCAGAGCAACAGCACCGAAAGCATCAGTCCCCAGATGTCGGAGTAGGGGACCGACCACCACGGCGACAGCCATACCAGCAGCGTGTAGAGCACATAAACCATTACTGCGCAGTCTTTTCGGTGCCAGATGTGCATCGCTGTCTGCACCAGCATCAGTGCCGTCAGTCCCGCTCCGATGCATTGCAGCATCAGCAACGGGAACAGCGTTGTCTTCAGGCCCCACAACGGCCCGGTGACGAAAAACACCAAGGCGAAAAGCCTGCTCAGCAACAGGTTGTTGGGGCTCCAGCGAAAATACGACTCAAATTCCTCGACCGACCTTCCTTCGGCCATAGCCTGCGCCAGTCCCGTCACCTGCTGCACGTCCCAGTCGGTGTGGACATAGTAGCTGTAAACCAGCAGTGTCTGGATGCAGGTCAGTGCTGCGGTAATGGCCCAAAGCCGTCCGCGGTGCAGCGTTTCCGAACGGCAGCATTTGAAGACGAAGAACGCCGCAATTGCCACGAAAACAAACCCTCCGACCATCATCGGTATGTGATAACGTCCTTCGAGAGGGAGGCACCATTTCCAGTCGGCAGCATCGGGGAAATGGCAAAAGGCCACGATGACTATAATCGTCGCCGAAAGCAGCAGCCAGCACCAGGCTGCAAGACTGTTGGAATAACGCTTGGAGTTCATAGATTGACTTAATAACGCCCATATCACTAAAATATTGCTTCCGATGCAATAAAAGCCTGTTTCTTGCGTTTTGTGCGGCAAAAAACAATCTGCCACTATGACTGTAATGTACATCCACGGCTACGGCTCGGACTGCAATGCCACCAAGGGACAGCTGCTGCGCAAGATGCTGCCGCAGTGCCGCGTTGTGTCTCCCACGTTCGACTATCTCCATTGCACACCCTGGCAGATCCAGAAGCAAATACACGACTATGTGGAGGAAGAGAACGTCTCTATGCTTGTCGGAAGCAGCTTCGGAGGCTATCAGGCCCTCTGCGCAACGGCCTTCTTCCACGGCCCGGTGTGGGTGGTCAATCCAGTCCACGATGTTGTCTCCACCATCAGACGTGTCATTATCAATTCTCAAAGCTTTCAAGGGTCGTGTTTCGACATCGATTTGCTTGATGTCTACAGCGATTTCAACCAAAAAAATTTCTGCTGCCAGTCAAAGCTAAACCAGTCCGGGCGCTGGCCGGCCGATATTCCGCTCAATTTCGCCCTCAGCACCGACGACGAATTGCTTGGCGACCATCAGCCGCTGCTCGACCTTTTCCCACATCACGACAAGGTGGTGTGGAAAGACAATAGCGGCCACGTTTTCCTTAAATTTGAAGAGCTGCAGGCGGATATAGAACAATCACTTGGCACCGAAACCGCATCTGCGCAATAGGGCACTGTTATCGGGGTCGCGATGCATAAAGCTGCGGAACAGGTCGGCAGGATGGCTGCTGCCTCCACGACTCAGAATCCGTTCGCGAAACTTTTGTGCCGTCTCGCCGTTGAAGATGCCGTCGGCCTTGAAGCGCGAAAAGATGTCGGCATCGAGTACCTCGGCCCATTTGTAGCCGTAGTATCCGGCGGCATATCCTCCGCTGAAAATGTGCGTGAATGCCGTGCTGGTGCAGCACCCGCCGACGGTGGGCAACAGCTGCGTCATTGCCTCGTTCTCAAAGTCTTCAATCCTGATGCTGTCGGCAAGGGGCTCGGTCAGCGTGTGGAAGCGCATATCGACGGTGCCGAAATTGAGCTGGCGCAGGCATAGCCATCCGGCTTCGAAGTTCTCGGCGCGACGCAGCTTGTCGATATATTCCTGTGGTATCGTCTCGCCGGTCTGGTAATGGTGTGCGAAGGTGTTGAGGAATTCGGGCTCGAGGCACCAGTTTTCCATCAGCTGCGATGGCATTTCGACAAAGTCGCGTGGCACGCTGGTGCCGCTGACGCTGGGGTAGCAGACGTCGCTGAGCAGGCCGTGCATCGCGTGGCCCATCTCGTGCATAAAGGTGTGCAGCTCGTCGAAACTGAGCAGGGCGGGTTTTCCGTCGGTGGGCCGTGTGAAGTTGCAAACCACCTGTACGAGCGGACGTTCCTCTTTGCCGCCGAGGTTCGACTGGCCGCGGAAGTCGGTCATCCAGGCTCCGCTGCGCTTGCCGGCGCTGGGGAACATATCCAGGTAGAGGATGCCCATAAAGCGGTCGCCGTCAAAGACTTCGTAGGCCTTGACGTCGCTGCGGTAGACTTCTATCGAAGGCGCCTCGACAAAGCGTATGCCGTACAGGCGGCGATAGAGACCGAAGATGCCTTCGCGCACCTGCTCCAGCGGCAGGTAGGGGCGCAGCAGTTCGCTGTCGAACCCATAGCGTTCCTGCTTCAGCCGTTCGCTGTAGTAGGCAAAATCCCAATTCTGCAGTTCGAAATCGGCACCGCACTGCTTGGCAAACTGTCGCACCTCGTCCAAGTCGCGACGGGCATAGCTGATGCAGGCATCGCGCAGGCTGTCGAGGAAAGCGATGACAGTCTTGGTGTTGCGCGCCATCGTGCGCTCCAGTTTGCAGTCGGCGTAGTTCCTGTATCCAAGCAACTGGGCCTGTTCGAGTCGCAGGTTGGCGATGCGGCGGGCTATGGCGTTGTTGTCCGACTCGCCGCCGCGGTTGCCTCGGCTGTTGTAGGCGCGCCACATCTGCTCGCGCAGACTGCGCTTGGAGCAGTAAGTCATAAAAGGACGGTAGGAAGGAGCCTGCAGCGTGAAGGTCCAGCCTTGCTGGCCACGGCTTTCGGCCTCTTGGCGTGCGGCGCTGCGGACGCCTTCGGGCAGCCCCTCGAGGTCGGCGGGGTCGACGGTGTTGAGCGTGAAGGCGTTGGTGTCGGCCAGCGCATTTTGCCCGAACTGCTCGGTCAGGGTGGCGATTTCCTCGCTGATGGCTGCAAAACGGCGTTTGTGGTCGGCGTCGAGGCCCACTCCGCCGACGATGAAACGGCGGTGGTATTTTTCCAGCACCTGCTGCTGCTCTTCGCTGAGGGACAGCGTGCTGCGATTTGCAAAAAGCGCGTCGACGCGGCCAAACAGGCGCTCGTCCATCCAGATGCTGTCGTCGAAACGTGTTATTTCGGGCATCAGCTCCATCACCGTCTGCTGCATCTCGGGCGTCGAGTCGCACTCGTTCAGGTTCAGCAGCAGGGCCACAGCGCGGTCCAGCCGCTCGGTGGCCGTTTCCATACGTTCTATGGTGTTGGCGAATGTGGGTGCATCGCTTTGGTTGGCAATGCTTTCTATGTTGAGGCGTGAGCCTTCGATGGCCTCACGTATGGCGGGTGCGTAGTCGTTCAGGGCGATGCTGCCGAAAGGTGGCGTCTGGTGCGGCGTGGCCCAGGTTTCGTTCAGGGGATTGCTGTGCATAGGAGTGTTTTTATTTGACAAAAAATATCACCGCAAAACAATAATAATTTTATTGTGCCGTTTTGATAAGGATATAACGTAAATCACAATTTTTATTGTATTTTTTAAAATATTCTTTTGTTTATGAAAAAGTTTTTTTTGACTTTGATTGCTATCGCCCCGCTGCTGTTTGCTGCCTGCAACGGCGAAGACCCTGAAAAAGAGGCAGCCATACGTCGCGCCGACTCGCTGCAGACCATCATCGACTCGAAGGACGGCGAAATCGACGCCCTCTTCGAGGTGCTCAACGAAATCGAGACCAACCTCTCCGAAATCTCTGCACGCTACAGCAAGGTTAACAGCCTCAAGCAGGGCAACCCCGAGATGAACTCGCGCGTCAAGGGACAAATCACCGACCAGCTGGCCGAAATCGACAATATGCTGTCGCAGAACAAGCAGAAAATCACTTCGCTCAATGCCAAAATCTCCTCGCTTGGACAGGAGAACAGCAAGCTGCAGGAGTTTGTCGACAACCTCAACCAGCGCATCGCCGACCAGGAGAGCCAGATCAGCACCCTGATGAACGAACTGTCGGTCAGCAAGGCCACCATCCAGCAGCTGTCTGAAAACGTCAGCGACCTCACCAAGTCCAACCAGGAAAAGGACGACTACATCGCCTACCAGACCAACGAGGCCAACAAGGCCTACTACATCGTCGGCTCGCTCAAGGAGCTCAAGGAAATGGGCATCGTCAACACAAGTGGCGGCTTTATTGGCATCGGCAAGAAACAGAACACCTCGGCCAATATGGATGTCAGCAAGTTCCAGACCATCGACCGCACCAAGGTTACCACCATTGCCATCGGTCAGCGCAAGGCACAGGTCATCTCGAAACACCCCGAAGGCTCGTACGAACTCATCTACGACGAGAACGACGCCAAAAAGGTTGCCTATCTGACAATCAAGGATGTCAACGCCTTCTGGCGCTTCACCGACTACCTTGTCGTCTCCTCCAAGTGAGACTAAAATAATTCCGAAAATAGAGAACGGAGATGTGAACGTTTGTTTCGCATCTCCGTTCTTTTATTGATCCATATAAGACGAAACCGAGCTTGCGCTGTGCGTTTTGCGCTATGTGCAGACACTTTTTCAGTCCCGCGCCGCATCTGCTCCGCCATTTCAACGTTTGTTTAACGTTCGTTCAACGTTACTTCTTCGATTGTTCATCGAAGAAATAACGAAGAAGTAACGATGATGTAACGAAGAAGTAACGGCGAAATGGCGGAGCGGATGGCTCTGTGATTTGCTGATTTAGGTTGTCACTTTTGTGTCCTGCGACTGGATTCAGTTGACGGGTTAATAATTATCGACTGTTTTTTGTTGTCAGCCGCCTGCGGTTGCGACTGAAAACGGTTTGCTCTGATCAAGAGCCAGAGCTTTTGGTTTGCCTCAATTCATTGGGGTTCGATGCCCCAATGAATTGATAACAAACGTGATTGTTTGCTCCGGTACTGTCGCCGTCGCTTTGGTTTGCCGAGACAAATATACTAATTTTTCGTCATATAGCTCCTTTTTGTAGTTTTTCGATGGCGTCGTCACGGTACGAGTGCCAGTGCTTTTTGAGTTCGCCCACATTCTGGTGGGCCTGGCTGGGGGTGAGCATGTCGATGCTGCTGTGCGGGCGTTCCTCGTTGTAGAACTCCACCGCTTTACGTACGGCGTCAGTCACCTGCCTGATACTGGTGAATGTCTTTCCGTATAGCAACTCGTTCTTGACGGTGTTGTTGATGCGCTCGGCCATGGCGTTGTCCTTCGGGTTGCCGTCCTCGGTCATGCTGGGGATGATTTTGCTGCCTTTCAGCACTTTGATGTAGTCGGCGCTGGCGTACTGTGTGCCGCGGTCGGAGTGGTGGATTAGGGTGTCGGAAAAGCCTTCCGGCAGTGTGCCAATGGCCATCTTCAGCGCACGGATGCAGTAGGCGGCCTCCAGTGTCGGGGCCACGTACCAGCCCAGGATGCGTCTGCTGTAGGCGTCCATCACGATGGTCAGGAACACGAAGCGGTAGCCCGACGGTGCGCTGGAATCTTCAATCATTATGTAGGTGATGTCGCTGACCCATATATGGTTGGGCCGCATGGGAAGCACGCTCTTCACGAGATTGGGGTAGGTCGGCAGGTTGTGGCGAGAGTCCGTCGTTCGGATGGCTCGCGGACGGTGGCGCAGGTTCAGCCCGCGCTCGTGGAGGATGCTGCGGAACACGTCGCGCCCTACGCGATATTCCTCGAGAAACTTTGCGCTGTACATCCGCCACAGCTTGTCCATCCCTATCTTCGGGTCTTTCACCCTCACTTCCAGCACATACTGCACCACGAACTGCTCGATGGCGAGGCGCGCCAGCAGCGCGTCCTCGTCACGCTTGTAAAAGGCCTGTCGTGTCACACCGGCCAGTGCACAAAGTTGACTCACAGGGTATCTTGACTCTCCTTCGTGCAGCCTTTCGACTGTCCGGTGCCGGCTTTTTTTCGTATCTCGATTCCAAACATCTCCTCTGCCACGTCGACCATCGTGTCATAAAAATCCGCACGCATCTTCTCGTGATAGAGCTGTTTTTTCAGATCCAAAACTTCCTTGCGGAGAGCCTTTATCTCCTCTGATTCACTGGCATTTGCATTCTTTCCCATAAGCAACGCACTTTTGTCATTTTCAGCTGCAAAGTTACGAAGAATATCGTGAACGGTCACCATCCCTATCCCATATTTCCTTGCCAGCGCACTTTGGTTGTGCTGCCCCTCGAGATAGTACTCCCGCACTATCTCCATTTTGACTTCTTGGCTTATCCTTTTCTTGCCATTCTTTGTCCGTACTTCTCTTGTACTCATTTTTGTTGACTTTTGTGTCAACTTTTTTCAGCGCAAGACA
>JAFROL010000051.1 GCA_017429685.1 Bacteroidales bacterium
CTCAAACGACAAAAGGACAAAATAGCTGAAACCTGATATGTGATAGTCGAGAGTGTTGATTTCCCACAACCAGTCGGGCACTTGCCACAGGAATTCTTTGTAAGGGCCGAAAGGCAGAAGAGTCAGTATCGTATCCACAGCCACCGAGCCGACAAATACCACCAACGGACAGACGACGAAGCAGTAAAGCACCATACTGGTGAATTTCTCGCACAGCGAGGCCGGCAGCATAGCAAAATAGTTGCCCTTGCCGACGAGGTTGCTGCTGTTGTAAATCTTCATCGACGAAATGGCGGCAGTCAGGAAAACGGCCATACTGATAAAATTACGGCGATTGAACACCTCAACCACATCGTCATTTACAGCCAAACCCATAAGCCAGACAAAGGCCGGTATCATCATTATTATCAACATACTCATTCCAAACAGCGAGTATGTATTGTGAAAGTCGCGGACGACGACTTTTCCGAATCTATTGAAATTGAATTTATTCATTGTCGTTTTATTTTTTGGACCTTAACTTTAACGTTAACTTTGACCTCAGATACTAATGCGGCAGCCAGTTAAAGTTAGAGTCAAGGTTAAGGTTATAGTTTTATTATTTTATTCAAACAAATTCTTAATCATTGCACTGTTGCGCAGCACTGCGTTGAAGAGGCCTTCGATGTTAAGCTGGCTCTCACCCATACCGTTGTTGACCAGCACGTTGAGGTAGCCGCCAGGCATCATTTCGCTGTAGAGGGCGTCGGGGCGCTGCTGGCCGCCGTACTCGAAGTAAAGCTTGTCGGTAATCTTCTCGACCGAAGCGTCGAGCAACACGCTGTTGTTCGAGATGATGATGATGGGGTCGATCAGATTCTCAACATCCTTCACCTGGTGAGTCGAGATAATGATTGTCTGCTCCTCGCCTACCTTCTCGCTGAGGATGCGGCGGAAGTCGGCCTTCGACGGGATGTCCAATCCGTTGGTGGGCTCGTCGAGCAGCAGATAGTCGGTGTTCAGCGCCATTGCGCAGGCGAGCAACGATTTCTTCTGCTGACCGAAACTCATCTCCTTGAACTTACGGCTGATGTCAACCTTCAACTCTCCAGCCAAGTGCTGCAGCATCTCACCGCTCTGCTTGGGATAGAACGGAGCCAGGTCGTTGAAAAACTTCTCAGGCGTTGCGCTGTCGGGCAGTGGCACCTCGTCGGGCAGCAGGAAGATGTTCTGCAGGAACTCCGGCTGACGGTCGAAGCTCACCTGTTCGTCGACCGTACAGCTGCCAGCCGTAGGTTTCAAAAGTCCGCTGATGGCTTTCAGCAGCGTGGTCTTGCCTACTCCATTTTCACCCAGAAGGCCGTAGATGGCACCCTTCTGGAATTGGAGATTGATGTTGTCAAACACCTGCGTTTTGGTGTACGAGAACGAGAAATTCTTAATGTCAATCATTTTCTTATAAGTTTAATTTATTGTTTATTTTTCTATTTTTCAATTCGTTGTACGATTATTTCACTACTGTATTAGTTCATTAGTACACTGCAAAAGTACTACAAATTTTGAAACCACCAAAATATTTAACAAAAAAATTTAAATATTTTCTAAAAAATTCAAATTTTCCCTGCTCGCCTGCGGCATCGCGAAATCTTGTAAATCTTGTAAATTATTCGCTTCGCGCCAATTGCGAAGGCCATTGTCGGCCGGGCCTATGGCATACCACCCCAAAAAGCAAAAAAAGGCCTTGCATCGTTGCAAGGCCATTATCGTGATGTTTATTTTACAGTGTTTCTATTTTAAATGCACCAAAATACATTACGCTACCGGAACGGCCACCAGCAGATCCTACATCCTCTCCGATTACTTGTGCAATCTGTAAGGGTAAAAATCAGCGAGTTATGAATATTATAATCCATATTCAATTAGTTGATGATCATTTTCGAGGGCAATATCTTGTCCACTATCGCCACGTTGCCTTCGATATGGAAAATGATGTTCAGCTGCTTGTTGTGGGTGCGCATTTGCTTGGCGTGAGGGTGGTAGTGCCGAACGGAACGGTAACGGCTTTCGGGTATGATACCTGCCAGATAACTCAGCGACATAATCTCAGCCTGCAGCTCCCGCGCATATTTGGCCGCGTGTTCCGGAGTGCTGACTGAAACAATATAGTCGGCAATGTCGCCAATGTCAGCAAAGGCCGTGTCGAGGATTCTGACCGTGTAGACTTTCATAGCCTCTCCAGCACAGCCTGTTCCAACTTGTCGATAAACTCCTCGACAGTGTGCAGCCGCTCTTTGGGCGTGGCCACCGTCTGCTTGTTGGCGCGTATTTTCTGCTCAAAAACGCGATTGAATTCCTCGCCCGCAACATAGCCTTCTGGAATTACAGTATGGGTATTTGCATCTTTTCGAGCTTGCGAGACATCAGGTTTCGTCGGCGTTGTGTATGCTACTTGTGATTCCATTTTGTCGTTGTTTTCGATTTGCAAAAGTACGAAGAATTATCGGATTGACAAAATACATTTATAATAAATTTAAGTTTCTACAAACGGACACAATATTTTTTCGCGAAAAACGTTAATCGTATTGATATCTCAATTCACTGGTCACTAATTAAAAACAAATACTATGCACGACTTTACTTTTCAAAACCCTGTCAAGATTCATTTTGGTCACGAGAAACTGGCCCTTATCGGCGAAGAACTGAAGAAATTCGGCAAGCGCGTGCTCCTCACCTACGGTGGCGGCAGCATCAAGCGCATTGGCCTCTACGACCGCGTGGTCGAGGAGGTCAAAAAGGCCGGTATGGAGCTCTACGAGCTGCCCGGCATCGAACCCAATCCCCGCATCGGCTCGGTGCGCGATGGGGCACGCCTCTGCAAGGAGCACAACATCGACGTGCTGCTGGCCGTCGGCGGCGGAAGCACCATCGACTGCACCAAATGGATTGCCGCAGCAGCCTGCGTGGACCACGACGCGTGGGACTTCTTCGACTACGAGAAATGGCCGCCCGTCAACAAGGCCCTGCCCATCGTCAGCGTGCTGACCCTGTCGGCCACAGGCTCCGAGATGGACAGCGGCGGCGTCATCAGCAACCCCGAGACCAACGACAAGCGCGGCCGCCTCAGCCCGCTGCTGTTCCCCAAAGTGTCGTTCCTCGACCCGACGCTGACCTACACCGTCAGCCCCTACCAGACGGCCTGCGGCAGCGCCGATATCTTCTCGCACCTGATGGAGGAATACTTCACCACCGGCGAACCTATGTTTATGATTGACACCTTCATAGAGGGTATGATGCGCACCATAGTCCGCTACGCGCCCATCGCTATGCGCGAGCCCGACAACTACGAGGCCCGCGCCAACCTGATGTGGGCATCGTCGTGGGCCATCAACGGCCTGATCGGTGCCGACAAGGGACAGGCCTGGAGCTGCCACCCGATGGAGCACGAGCTGTCGGCCGTATACGACATCACCCACGGCCACGGCCTGGCCATCCTCTCGCCCCGCTGGCTCGAGTTCTGTATGGACGACGAGACAATGCCGCGCATCGCCCGCTTCGGCATCACCGTCTTCGGCCTCGACCCCACCCTGCCCCAACGCGAACTGGCCCTGCGCGCCATAGACCAGCTCGGCCACTTCCTCTTCGACATCCTCGGCCTGAAGCGCACCCTGCCCGAGCTCGACATCGACGAAAGCCACTTCGACTCGATGGCAGCCAAAGCCGTCCTGCCCTACAAAGGCACCATCCCCGGCTTCCGCCCGCTAACCAAGGACGATGTGGTCAGCATCTACCGGATGTGTATGAAATAATGTGTTAATGTGTAAATTCGTTAATTCGTTAGTGGCTGGCGCGTCAACCATTAACAAATTAACGAATTTACACATTAACAAATTAACAAGTTAACACATTAACAAATTAACAAGTTAACACATTAACAAGTTAACACATTAACGAATTAACAAATTTACAAATTCACACATTAGAGTACCCCAACCGTGATGTGGTACTCTCTATTTACTTTATGGAATTAAGTATTTTGCCCAAGGTCAGTCGGCCGGGAAGGCAATCTCGCGCTCAATGACCTGATATGGGTTGTTGTTGCGATAGATGGTCTGACGCACCCAGTTGTCGTCCTCATCGTATTCGTAGACGTAGCTGTGCTTCCAGTTCAGGTGCTCGTCGTAGTTGAACGAGCTGACTTCGACGACGTTGTCGTGGTCGTCGTAGTAGTAGGTAGTCAGGGCTACAAGGAACTCGTCGGCATCGTAGAAGCGCCACTCAATGCGGTTGCCGCGATTGTCGTACTTGTAGAGATAGCGCTGCATCAGGTCGCCGTCGGGGTTGTAGAACTCCAGCTCGGTGTTGTTGCCCATATTGTCGTACTTGTAGACGCGACGCTCGGTCATCTGGCCGTCTGCGCCATAACTCTGTTCCTCCACAAGGCGGTTGTTCTCGTACTTGCTGGTCTCCTTCTTGCTCATACGCTCTTTCATATAGACCGTGCGGGCAATGCGGTTGCCGTTCTTGTCGTTGAGGTATGCCGTGCGACCAGTCAGCTGGTTGGCCTTGTTGTACTCGTTCCAGCCAAGGGCATAGCCGTTGACGTCGAAATAGTACGAAAAATAGGTGTACTCGCCATTGGTGCGGCGAATCTTGTCGGCAAAGTTGCCGCGCTTGTCGAAGGTGATGCTGTCGATGCACACCAGCTGGCGGCCGCCATTCTTGCCGCCAAACATATTATACGTATATTCAATCACATACAGGGCGTTGCCGTGGATACCCATCTCGGTACGTGAATTCTTGCGGGGACCGCCGCCAGCGGCAAATGTAACTCCTGCCGTCAGTAAGGCAATAGCTAAAACGATGCTTTTCTTCATTTTGCGTGATATTTATTGTTCTTCTTAACGCGTATTTTTCTTTTTTATTGTGTGATGGTTATTTTTTTGCATTTTTGTTGAAACGTGCCATCCAGCGGACGAAGATGGCGAAGAATAGAAGGGTGACGACTGCGGCAAGGATGTAGCCGATATTGCGCGGAATCAAACTACCAAAACCCTCTTTCTGAGCTACAAAGATAAAGCTGATGGTCACCATACTCATAAACAGGGCCGGGACGAGCGTCGTCAGATACCACAGCGTGCGCGGTTTGTGCTGCACCAGGAAGACAGTGACAGTCCAAAGGGTGACCATTGCCAGCACCTGGTTGGCCCAGGAGAAATAGCGCCAGATTACCTGGAAGCCTTCCTTGTCGACCAACGAGAACACCAAAAGTCCGGCAGCAAGGACAAACACCGGCAATGCCACCAAAAGGCGCTTAGGAACGGGCTTCTGGTCGACGTGCATAAAGTCGGCCACTATCAGGCGTGCCGACCGCAGCGCCGTGTCGCCGCTGGTGACGGCAGCGCTGATGACACCCAGTATGCAGACGACGGCAATGGCCTTGGGGAACCACTCGTTGGCGATGACGCCGACCATATCGTTGCCGCTCTTGCCGACGCACAGTTCAGGCTTGTCGTGGAAGAAATAGGCGGCGGCAGCAGCCCAAATCAGGGCCACGACGCCTTCGGTGATCATAGCGCCATAGAAGATGGGGCGGCACTGCTTCTCGTTCACCATACAACGGGCCATCAGGGGCGACTGCGTGGCGTGGAATCCGCTGATGGCGCCACAGGCGATAGAGATGAACATCATCGGGAAGATGGGGTTGGTAGCTGCCTGCGGATGACGGTTTTCCATACCGCTCCACAGTTCGGGGATTGGCACCTTATAGACAATGAACGCCACAACGATAGCCACGGCCATTGCCAGCAACAGGATGCCGAAAATGGGGTAAATCTTGCCAATCACCTTGTCGATAGGCAGAAGCGTTGCCAGCAAATAGTAGGCAAAAATGATACCCACCCAGATGAAGATGTTCCAGTCGGGAGTGAAATTCTGGTTCAGCAGTACGGCTGGGGTGTTTACAAACACCGCGCCGACCAGAATCATCAGCAGCACCGTGAAGCCGCGCATAAACTGCTTCATACCGTTGCCGAGATAGGTGCCGTGGATTTCGGGCAGCGATGCACCATCCTGGCGCAGCGAGATGAATCCGCTGATGAAATCGTGCACCGCACCGGCGAAGATGCAGCCAAAGACAATCCAGATGAACGACGCCGTGCCGAACTGCGCACCCATAATGGCACCGCAGATGGGACCCACGCCGGCGATGTTGAGGAACTGGATAAGGAACACGCGCCACGGCTTCATCGGCACA
>JAFROL010000052.1 GCA_017429685.1 Bacteroidales bacterium
CACTAAGCTGCTTGATAAGGATGGCAAGGTCATATGTACTGTAAGAGTTTAAAATCCAAATAACAGAAATCAGCACCAGGTGGACCGTCTCCCCTGGTGCTTTATTGTGGGGACCTCCATAAACAACTCCGTAGGAGTTTTCTTCTATTCTGTATTAAATATAACACACCAAAATTTAACAGGATAACGCAACAGATGAAAGAACAAGAGCATTTCATCCCGTGGTACCAACCTGATGCCACTGTCGACAGCACCGACATTTGCCGTCGCCTGCGGTCGGCAGCATACGTCTATGTCTCGCAGTCGAAACCGAAGTCACAGTCCTACACTTCATCACGTGAAGCATACAGGTCCGCCGACCTTGTCTTTATGGAATTGACTGTCAGGGCCAGAAAGGATTTCCGGAACGAAATCCCGTTCCAGTGGCCAGACGATGTTTACAAGGTTATATGCAACTCGTGGTATGAAGAGCAGAAATGTAAAGGCATCTGGGACATCGTCTATCTTTGTGGAACGGAAGTCGAGGCTGTCACAAAACGCAATCATTACTGCTGTCTGGTATGCTGGTATGCTGATGGCGACGTAAAAGCTTTTATTCCTGGCGAGGAAGTCAAAGACGGAACGACCAAACCGGTTATCAAACCGATTGCCTTGTCGCAGCAGGACTACCATCGACCCGAATTCCCTGATAATGCTGTGACGTTCAAGAAAGCATTGGAAGCCATTGCCGCCTACGCGCCTTTCGACTATTGGATAAACCATTTCAAGGCTGGCCTTGACATTATGAATTGCGAAAGCGTGGAATATAGCGGTCAGCCCGACACTTTCCGCATCCAGGAGCCATATTTCAAGTACCTTCTTGCTGCGCAACTCACCAAGTTGGGGTATGGTATGGGGTCGTGGTACGACCTGCCGATGACGGGAACCGAAGACCACAAAAGAATAACCGACCTCTTCACCGCCGAGCGCAACAAGGCTTTGATGTACGCCATTAACAATTGCTGACCTATGTCCGACTATACTCTGTACCCAATCAAAAAGGCTGATGTCGACATCATTCTTTACCAGTTGGTCGCTCATTTCCTGAAGGCCAGGTATCATCTGGACCTGACCTTTTCCGACGAAACCAGTGGCATAAGCTTCCAAAGCCTTGACGACGATGCCACCAAAGACGATACCGGTTGTTACTTCTTGGTTTTCCCGATAGAGGAACCGACAGTTAGTTACAATCCAGAAGCACTTGAAAAAGAGGCAATTGTTCTGAAGCCGTATTTGCCTATTGAAATCCCTTATGCACCTCTGATTCCCGAATTCGACGATGACGGTGAACTGATTGATACAATTACCGAAGATGTGCCAATGGAGTACTTCTACTTCTCGGACAAATCAGGAAATCTTACGTTGGAACACGTCAAAACCGACGAGCCAAGCCGGTTTCCGGACATCTTGTACAACGGTGATGCTTTTTCGGAAGCTCTTGACAAGCTCCTCAACTTTCTGAAAAAGAAAGACCTCACCGAAATACTGTGGTACGAACGGCTTCAGGCTGTCCGTAGAATGCTTGACGACGATGCCAACGAACTGCACATCCTTCACAACGCCGGCCTTTACGACAACTCGTCGCTATGGGCCTGGCTGAAAGACTATGGTATTGCGGCTTCTGAATTCGAGCAGATAAAGGAACGTTATGTCTCGCAACTCAAGAAATACGCGATGTATGCGTTGAACAGACTTGATTGGTACTACGGCACACCAGTCGAACAATCGGACAAGAAAAACCGTGCAGGCCTGTTCAATACCCGTATGACCGACGAGCAGAATGACGGCGCACTCGAAGAACTCAATCGAAGGACTAAGATGATGCACAGTCACGTCGATGATTCACAAAGCCACATTTCGCCAACAATACAATCATCGCCAACAAAACAGTCTGCCTCGGCGGAAAAGGTTGGACCAGCCGACACTGACACCCCAAAATACACAGGCCACGGTCGTTGGCCGCACGAGCATATTTTTAGCGCGGAATTCCGCTATTCGATGATAATAGTGGGTTGTTTGCTCCCCTTCCTGTGGGGTGCTTTGGCTGCGCAGGTGGGAAGAGCTTTTGGCGACGCTCTGTCGTTTGAAACCCAGCTTGGGGCTGTCGCTGTTCTGGCGGTAGTATTGATTGTCGCTGCCTATGCCATCAAACCTCCAAAGGACAAGATACGCTACCATCAGCGCTGTGTCGCCGCCATCATAATCTCTATATGTATTCTTGTCGGTCAACTCGGCGGTGCTATATTTCTTGTTGTAAACGACTGAAACAAACGCAGTTATGTTTACATTCCGTTTATGCAAAAAAAATACAAATAATACACAATAATAATAGAATTCAGACGTTATTATTAATTCAAATATTTAAACTATTAAAAGTATGTCACAAATTATAGGTATCAGGGGCCGCCAGATTCTCGACTCGCGCGGCAACCCCACAGTGGAAGTCGAGGTTTTTACCGATCAGGGCGCTATGGGACGCGCCGCCGTCCCGTCGGGAGCATCCACAGGCGTTCACGAGGCTTGCGAGCTTCGCGACGGCGACAAGTCGCAATATATGGGCAAGGGTGTTCTGCAGGCTGTGCAGAATGTCAACAATGTTCTGAACGAGGAGCTGCGCGGAATGTATGTGGCCGAGCAGCGCGCCATCGACCAGAAGATGATCGAACTCGACGGTACCGACAACAAGTCGCGTCTGGGTGCCAACGCCATCCTCGGCGTGAGCCTGGCCTGCGCCAAGGCCGCGGCAATGGAAAGCAACCAGGAACTGTTCCACTACATCGGCGGCTGCAACGCCTACACGCTGCCTGTGCCGATGATGAACATCCTCAACGGCGGTTCGCACGCCGACAACAGCATCGACTTCCAGGAGTTTATGATTATGCCGGTTGGTGCGCCTTCTTTCAGCGAGGCATTGCGTATGGGCGCCGAGGTGTTCCACAACCTGCGTTCGGTGCTGAAAAGCAAAGGCTTGTCGACCAATGTGGGCGACGAGGGCGGTTTTGCTCCCAACCTGGGCAGCAACGAGGAGGCCGTGATGTGCATCCTGCAGGCCATCGAGAAGGCTGGCTACCGTCCGGGCGAGGATGTCTTCATAGCCCTCGATGCCGCCGCTTCGGAGTTCTACCTGACCGACGAGAATATGTACCACCTGAAGTGGAGCACCGGCGACAAACTGACTCCGACCCAGATGAGCGACTTCTGGAAAGACTGGGTCTCCAAGTATCCCATTATCAGCATTGAAGACGGTATGGCCGAGGACGATTGGGACGGCTGGCGTCTGCATACCGATGCCATCGGCGACCGTTGCCAGCTGGTGGGCGACGACCTGTTCGTCACCAACGTGCAGCGTCTGCAGATGGGTCTGGACAAGAACGTTGCCAACTCTATCCTCATCAAACTGAACCAGATAGGCACCCTCAGCGAGACCATCGACGCCGTCAATCTGGCCACCCGCCACAAGTACACCTCCATTATCTCGCACCGCTCGGGCGAGACCGAGGACACCACCATTGCCGACCTCGTCGTGGCCCTCAACACGGGCCTTATCAAGACTGGCTCCGCCAGCCGCACCGACCGCATCTGCAAGTACAACCAGCTGATGCGCATCGAGGAAAGCCTTGGCGACCAGGCTTACTACCTTGGCAAGGACTTTAAATTCATCAAGTAAATAGTATCATTGAGAAGGGGAGGAGATGAAATTTTTTTCATTTCCTCGCCTTCTTTTTTTAAACCAAAACCAATCGATGTTAGAATACCAGGAAGGCCGCACCGAGCTTGACGCTTTTGGCGAGTTTGCGCTGATCGACCGCCTTACCGACGAGTTTGAGCCGCGCAATGCTTCGACCGTCAAGGGTGTTGGCGACGACTGCGCCGTCATCGGCGAGGGCAAGCGCAAGATGCTCGTCACGACGCAGACCCTTGCCGAGGGCATACATTTCGATATGATGTATACGCCGCTCAAACATCTGGGCTACAAGGCTGTGGCCGTGGCATTAAGCAATATTGCGGCGATGAACGGCACACCGCGCCAGGTGACGGTCAGCGTTGCCGTGTCTAACCGCTATTCGGTCGAAGCGCTCGAAGAGCTCTATGCCGGTATCCGCCTGTGCTGCGAGCGCTACGATGTGGACCTTGTCGGCGGCGACACCAACAGCAGCCGGTCGGGTATGGTGCTGACGGTGACGGCTATCGGCGAGGCCGACGAGGACAAGCTGACCTACCGCAGGGGTGCGCAGATGCACGACCTTATTTGCGTCAGCGGCGACCTTGGCAGCGCCTATTCGGGCCTGCTTATCCTGGAGCGCGAGAAGGTGACCTATCAGGCCAACCCCAATTTCCAGCCCGACCTGGACTCGTACGACTACGTGCTGGAGCGTTTCCTCAAGCCCGAACCGCGTCTCGACATCGTGCAGTCGCTTGCCAAGGCTGGCGTTGTGCCGACGTCGATGATCGACGTCAGCGACGGGCTGGCGTCGGAACTGCTGCACCTCTGCAAGGCGTCGCAGTGCGGCTGCGAGGTCTACGAGGAGCGCCTGCCCATCGACTACCAGACCACGCGCGTCTGCAGCGAGATGAGCCAGAATATGCTGCCCGTGTCGAACGCCCTCAACGGTGGCGGCGACTACGAGCTGCTTTTCACCGTCGCGCAGAAGGACTACGAGCGCGTCAAGGATATGGAGGGCGTGCACATCATAGGCCACATTACCGAAGATGGCCTTGGTGCCGTGATGGTTACGCCGCAGAACAGCACTATCACCCTTGTGGCCCAAGGTTTTAGAGAATGAAAGGAGAGGCTATTCTATAATGTTGGAAGACAGTTTCAAACACAAAGGGTGGCGTATGGAGATGGTGCGCCATCTGAGCGAAAAAGGCATCAGCGACCGTCGCGTTCTCGACGCAATGGCCGAGGTGCCGCGTCATCTGTTTTTGGAGACGATGCTCGACTATATGGCCTACGAGGACCGTGCGCTGCCCATCAAGTGCGGCCAGACCATCTCGCAGCCGTCTACGGTGGCGTTCCAGAGCGAGCTGCTCGACGCCGAGCCCGAGATGAAGGTGCTCGAGGTGGGCACCGGCAGCGGCTACCAGACGGCGGTGCTGTGTGCTATGGGATTGCGCGTCTTCACCATCGAGCGCCAGAAGGAGCTCTACGACATCACCAAACCGCGGCTGGAGCGGCTGCACTATCGCCCCAAATGCTTCCTTGGCGACGGCTACAGGGGCCTGCCCGAGTACGGTCCGTTCGACCGCATCATCATCACCTGCGGCGCACCTGCGGTGCCAGAAGAGCTGCTGGCCCAGCTCAAGGTGGGCGGCGTGATGGTAGTGCCTGTTGGCGGCGAGCACCAGGAGATGCTGCGCATCGTCAATACCGGCGAC
>JAFROL010000025.1 GCA_017429685.1 Bacteroidales bacterium
CGGCAGCATAACAAAAGTCGATATCCACATACCCCAGGGGCCGAGGGCGCCTTCGCGGACCGCCTTTTCGGCGATCATACCGATGACATAGTAGAGGACGAAAAAGACCACCGAGGCGACAAGGGGGACGCCCAAACCGCCTTTGCGCACTATGGAGCCGAAGGGGGCACCGACGAGGAAAAGGACAATGCAGGCCAGGCTGAGGGTCCATTTGCGGTGCCATTCGATGTAGTGGCGGTTGATGTATTCGCTCTGCGAGACGTCCACCTGCGAATGGATGTGCAGGTCGCTGACGCAGCGTTCGGCACGCGATGTGGCATCGGTGCAGACGCGCCGGCAGGTCTTGGTGTCGGCCGAATCGACAAGCGAGTAGATGCTCTGACGGGTGTCTGTCGGGGTGACGCTATAGGCCGGCATCGTGTTGCCAAGGCTGCTGAGCTGATTGGCAAAGGTTTCTTCGCGCTGCTGGCTAAGACGCAGTATGTTGGAGTCGAGTTGCGCCAGATTCATCATCTGATAGCCCCCCTGAAAGATGCTTTCGTCGGTCTTGTTGAAGGCAAAATCAGAGAGGTCGAAGGCGATTCGGTTGGTGTCGAAGGCGATGCGCGTGAAGGGTTTAGCCTCGGGGCTGTCGCTGCCCATAGTCTCGCTGTACGAGCATCCGTCGACAAGCGTGAAGAGGAGGCTGCGTTCGTCCTTCGACATTTCCATCGTGCCGAGCCGCGCGGTGACGATTTCGGGCTGTCCGGTGCGGCCGCGGTGGTCGTAGATGGTGACGTCGTGCAGCGTCTTGCCGTCGGGGTCCTTGGTGTTGACGCGGATCACGAAGCCTTCGATGTCGGAATAATACTCGCCAGGACGTATGTTGAGGGCCGGCTTCTTGCGCGTGATGTCGTAGAGCGTGGTGCGGTACTTGAGCACCGCCGAGGGCATAACGAAGTTGGCAAAGAGGAATGCCACAACGGTAAGGATGACAACGATGAATCCCATAGGCATCATAGCGCGCCACAGCGGCACGCCGCCGCTTTTGATGGCCACGAGCTCGTAGTGCTCGCCAAGGTTGCCCATAGTCATAATGGAGGCAAAAAGCACGGCGATGGGCAGCGCCATAGGGACAAAGGTGGCCGAGGCGTCAAGGAGCAGCTCGCCGATGATGCCTATCGAAAGACCCTTGCCGGCAATGTCGTCGACATATTTCCAGATGAACTGCATCAGCAGGACAAAGACAGCAATGACGAATGTGAGGAGCAACGGTCCCACATAGGATTTCACTATCATTTTGTCGAGCTTTTTCATCTGGGCAGCTATTGTTGGACGTTTGTTTCCGGCCGGCGGGTCGCGGAGCGGCGTCTTGAGGGGGGCGGGACCGCGCTCACCGGCCGGAGTAATTCAGAATCCGAGCCATCGGAGTATGTCGTTACCGTTGGCCACTACAAGCAGCAGCAGGAGCAATGCCATACCAACGGATTGCGCCACATCGAGGAATTTATCGCTGGGCTTGCGGCGAGTGATGATTTCCCAAAGGGTGAAGACTATGTGTCCGCCGTCAAGGCCGGGAATGGGGATGACGTTCATAAAGGCCAGAATCAGCGCCAGGAAGGCAGTGATGCTCCAGAAGGAGAACCAGCTCCAGCGTTCGGGGAAGAGGCCGCCGAGGGTGCCGAAACCGCCCAGGCCCTTGTAGCCGTCCTTGGTGAAGAGGATGCGCAGCGAACGGGCATAGGTGACCATCTGGTTCCATCCGTAGCTGATGCCTACGGGGATGGCCTGCCAGAAGGTGTAGTCGGTGTGCGTGCATTCGAAGAGGTCGCGGTAATCCATCAGATAGACTCCGATTTTGCCCTTGCTGTCCACCTCGACATCCACGGTGGTGAACTGTCCGTCGCGCCAAAGTCCGATTGTGGCGACGCTATCGCTGAGTTCGCTGAGTTTGGGCGTTATTTCCGTATAGCAAGCCATCGGCTCGCCATTGATGCTGACCACGCTGTCGCCGATTTGCATACCGGCGCGTTTGGCACGCGAGCCGGGGCCGAAATCCTTGACGACAAACGGGGTGCGCACGGTGAAGAGCAGGTTGGTGTCGCGCGGATTGAGCTTCGTCAGCAGGTCGCACGACAGCGGTAGGTCGATGAGCCCGACGGTGTCGCGGAAAGTGGCGTACTGCGTGCTGTCGGGGCCATAGGCGTAGCTGACGATGCTGTCGCGGCGCATAACCGTAACGACGCTGGGCCGGTCGAGGAGCAGCTTGTGCTGTGCCTTGACGATGTCGGTCATCTCTTCGCCGTCGATGGCGCAGATGACGTCGCCCGTCTGGAAGCCTTCGTCCACCAGTATTTCGTGGTAGTCGTAGCCCATCTTGGCGTTCTGGAGCGGCAGGTCGTCTTTGCCCCAATGTGCAAAGATGCAGGTGTATATCAGCAATGCCGAAAGGAAGTTGACCAGCACGCCGCCGCTGATGATGCAGAGACGCTGCCAGGCCGGTTTGGAGCGGTATTCCCAAGGCTGCGGTTCGCTTTCGAGCTTGTCTTTGCCCTTGGTTTCATCGATCATTCCAGCAATGTCGCAATATCCGCCCAGCGGCACCCAACCGATGCCCCACAGGGTGTTGTCCTGGTCTTCGGGGGCAAGGTTTTTCTCGTCCCACTCGTCAGGTGTCTTGCTGTTGAAAAAAAGGAAATGCCATTTGCCGCCGAATTTCTTGGCTTTCAGGATGGAAAAGCCCCAGTTGAAGAAGAGGTAGAAACGGCGCACTCGTGTTTTGAAAAGACGGGCAAAAAAGAAGTGTCCGAGTTCGTGAGTCAGCACGAGCAGCGAAAGGCTAAGTATTAAGGCTATTATTTTCATCGAAAGGAGGTTGGTTTACGAAAGGGATTTTTTGAGTGGTTAGTGGATTAAACCGATACATCTGCATCAGAATGGTTATTAACGTTTCGATTGGCAGATTTATTATAGTTATATCGTATTAAATATAGTTAAAGTTGTCGAAGTTGCTTTCTGACTGATGATTATATCGCAGTGAGTTGCCTGCGCACCTCGGCGTCGCACTCGATGAGCTGCTCGAGCGACGGGTTGGGGATAAAAGCGGCGCGGTCGACGGCATCGGCCACAAAGTCGGCAATGTCGAGGAACCGCAGCTTCCCGTCGATAAGGCGCTGTACGGCCACTTCGTTGGCGGCGTTCATCACACAAGGGATGTTGCCTCCGCGGCGCAAAGCGCTGTAGGCCAGGGGCAGACAGCGGAACGTGTCGGTGTCGGGAGGGAAGAAGGTGAGCTGCGGATGGTCGAGGAAGCTGAAACGGGGTATGTGGCTTTCGATGCGGTGCGGATAGGAGAGCGCATACTGGATGGGTGTCTCCATAGTGGGTGTACCTATCTGCGCCTTGATGGAGCCGTCTTCGAACTGCACCATCGAGTGGACGATGCTTTGCGGATGGACAAGGACCTGAATGCGGTCGGCATCGACGTCGAACAGCCAGCGGGCCTCGATCATCTCAAGGCCTTTGTTCATCAACGAGGCCGAATCGATGGTCACCTTGCGTCCCATATTCCAGTTGGGATGGTGCAGCACCTCTTCGAGAGGCACGTTGGCAAGCTGGTCGCGCGTGCGTCCGAAAAGCGGGCCGCCCGAGGCAGTGAGCAGTATCTTGTCGACGCGGTTGCCAGCCTCGCCCTGCAGGGTCTGGAAAATGGCCGAATGCTCGGAATCGACAGGCAGGATTGGCGCCTGGAAGCGCATTGCCTGCTCGGTGACAATCTGCCCGGCGACGACCATCGTCTCCTTGTTGGCAAGGGCTATGGTCTTGGAGGCCTCTATGGCGCGCATCGTGGGCCGTAAGCCGGCAAAACCGACAATGGCGGCAACGACGATGTCGACACTGTCGATAGTCACAGCATCGCAGGCCGACTCGGCCCCGGCAAAGACTTTTATGTCGGTGTTTTTCAGGGCGTCGTTGACCAGCGGATATTTGTCTTTGTCGTTTATGACGACAATATTAGGATTGAATTCGAGAGCTTGCTGTATTAGAAGCGTGGAGTTGGATCCGGCCACGAGCACCTCGATCTGAAAGAGGTCGGGATGACGCCTGACGACGTTGAGGGTCTGTGTGCCGATAGAGCCTGTGGAGCCAAGTATGGCTATGTGTTTTTTGCAGTTCATTTGTTTCTGTTCTCTCGTGTTTCGACCTCGTTGCGCAGCAGGGTGTCGGCCTTCGACTTGACGTAAGGGGTGGGCTGCACCTTGACGCTGTCGCGCTGTTGCTGCTCGACGAGATGACGCTGGGCGGGGTCCTTGCCCAGCATAATATATTGTATGTCGGCCAGCAGCTCCTCCTGGTTTTTGAGTTCGACCTGAAGTGAGTCGATGATGCGTGCATTCTCGTAGGTCTGCTCGACCATACCGGTGTTGGCATAGCCCGGTATCAGCTCGCGAAGGGGCGTGAACGCAAGAAGGAGTGCCGTAAGGAAGACAAGAACCAGCGAGGTTATGCCGAGAAAGACGAAGATGTTGATTCCCGACAGCTGGAAGGATATTTTCTCTTTGTAGGTGTCGGTGTCGAGGACAACGAAGCGATGCTTGTGTTTGACGAGGTCGCCGATGGTATGGCGACCGTTCCAGAGCCTGCGGAAGAAATTCCGGACACTGCCGAAGAGGTTCGATATCTTGTCCTTGAACGACATTGTTATTGGGGTTGAAAAAGGCGGTGCTCAGATTGTCTCACCTCCGCACCGCCTTTTGATTAAGCTTGATTATTCTCTCTTGTCGTACAGCCGACGCGCAGACCAATTAGAGATACATAAGTCTGTTGTCGACGATTTTGACACGGCTTTGCAGAACCGGTATGACGTAGTTGAGAGCATTCATACCAGTGTTCTCGTAGCGCTGGCGCAGGTTCTCGATGTCGCCGGTCTCGGCCTTGGTGTTGGAGTCGACGCTAATGACATAGACGCCGTTGGCACCCTGGATGGGTCCGATGATGCCGGTATCGTTCTTGGCAGCGATGGCCGATGTGGCTTTGGGCTCCATACCGTTACGGCCAAGATAGCCTCCGAAGGTCACGCCGGCGACGGTGTCGACCGTTGTGTTGAGTTTGGCGGCAATGGCGTTGATGTCGTTGGTGCCTTTGGCAGCCTCTTCGGCTTTAGCCATAAGCTGCTGGCCGAGTTTTTCGATACGGACACGGTTCTCGATGATGGGGCGTGCCTGGTCGAGGGTCAACTGGTTGGGGACATAGATCTCGCGGAGTCCGACGACGATATAGCTATAGTCGGAGTTGTAGATTTCGCCGCTGACGGCACCGGCTTTGGTCTTCTCGTTGAAGGCCCAACGCACGGCGTCGCGGGTATTGGCGAAGCCGGTGAGCGAGTCGCTCATCGAGATGAGCAGGGCACTGCGCATCTGGACATTCTGCGACTGTGCTCCGTCAATCATAGCCTGGCAAGTGGAGAACTGGCTGGCGAACTGGTTGGCGCGGTCGCGGATGTCCTTCTCGGTGTCAGTGCTGGGGGTTATGACCTTCTGGGCCAGAGCTACGCGGTATTTCATCTTGGCACTGCTCTTGCCAGTGACCTTGACGATGAAGTAGCCAGCATTGCCAGGGAGTTCTTTGTCGAAGACTTCGCCGACATTGTGGTGGACGATGTCCTCGTTGAGGATACCGAAAGCACCGTCGGCCTGCCAGTTCTGGTCACCACCGTTGGTGGTGTCGATCGAGAAGGCGGCGACAGCAGCCTCGAAAGGCATACCGGCCTTGATGCTGGCCATAGCGCTGTCGCGCAGGTGAGCGGCCTGCTCAGGGGTGCGGGTGATGCTCTGGTGATAGTTCTGCGAGGGGATAAGGATGAGGGAGATACGCAGGCTGTCAGGGCGCATTTCGGTGTTGAGCACCTTGCCCATCACGTATTCGCCATAGGTGTGGCGATTGTAGCCGTCGCGGGTGAGCGACTGGACAGCGATGGGGGCGATTTGGGTGCCAGCGTGCGACCCTTTGATAATGGAGTCGAGGGGAGCGGCAAAGATGTCGCTGCTGACGTACATCGAGTCGTAGCCACCGTGCATATTGACGAAGTCGACGAGGCCGTTGTCGTCCATCGTCTGCATATCGTTCCACCAGCCGTTGACTTCTTCCTGGATTTCATTCATATCGCTCTGCGAGGGCTGGGCGGTAAAAACGGCATAGGAGACTTCGCGCTGCTCGCGGTTCTCCATACGGAAGACGTCGCGGTTGATTTCCTTCTTGTGTGTATTGAAATACTGCTGATAGTCGTCGTCGGTAATGTCGACCTGAACGTCGGCCGACTGCGAGTAGAGGATTCCTGCAACACGCACATCCGACTGCTTGGAACTAAAGGCAGCAATGGTCTCGGCAAGTGCCTTGGGCATATACATACCATTCTGGAGCATAGCGATGTATTTTGTACGCTGGCGGTCCTGACGCACCTGTTCCTGGAATTTCAGCCACTGGACTTTTGCCATCATCGTATCGGGCATTTCATCAATCTGGCGCACATAGTTGCTGATGCCCTGACGGTCGTAGACGCCGGTCTGGGGATTGGTGAACTGCTGCTGAAGCGAGGGATGGATGAATCGTCCAACATACATATCGCTGACCTCAGCGTCGGTAACGACCACTCCGAGGGCTCCCATTTCCTTGTCCAGCAGACGCTCCTGGACGATTTCCTGCCAAACGCTTTCCTTGAAAGCATAATTGCTGTTGCCGCGCATATTGTAGTCCTCTTCGCGCTGCAGAACACGACTGTTGAAGTAGTCGTAAGTAACCTCTTCGCCGTCCAGCTTGGCAAAAGCCTCCTGGTTGCGGTTTTTCTGAAGGTCGCCAATGATGAATGCAATGATAGCAATACCGACGATGGTGACTGCTATCCACGAGTGTTTTCTAATGTTTCCAATAATTCCCATTGTTAATATTATTTTTATAGATTTACATAGTTATGAGGAGGCACGATATGCCTCAAACAAGTTTGCAAAAGTACAAAGAAAAATCTGTCTGACAAATTTTTGTGCGAAAACTTTTCGGCAGATATGCATACTGCTTTGACAATCAGTTTTTTGTTACTATTTAAAAATAAGCTTTTCACATAGTGAAAATGAAGGGCAAGAGTGATTCGACGCCTTCAAATAGCAATATTTTGTAGTCTGAATAATAGCACAAAACACGCAGTTTATTTCCTTGGCGGCTTTCCTGTTCGGCCATCACCTGACGGCAGGCGCCGCAAGGGCTGGCGGCCGTAAGCTCGCCCTGAGGGTTGCGGCCTATGATGGCTAAAGTCTCGACGGCGACGCCGGGATGCTGGGCCGAAGCCGAAAAAAGGGCTGTGCGCTCGGCACAAAGTCCACTGGGATAGGCTATGTTCTCCTGGTTGCTGCCCTTGACGACGGTGCCGTCGACCAGACGCAGAGCAGCACCGACGTGGAAGTTGGAATATGGTGCGTAGGCGGTGTCAGCCGCTTCGACAGCGGCTTCTATCAGAGCACGGTCGCGGGCATCAAGCTCAGCCAAAGTATATTCTTGATAATGTATGGTTTGCGTTTTATCCATATTTTTTGTTATCTTTGCATTCGTTTTCACGATAACGTAAAGCAACGCAAAATATTGTAGATGGTCAAAATAGGCAACATAGAAGTTGGCGAATTCCCGCTGTTTTTGTCGCCGATGGACGACATCACCGACCTGCCGTTCCGTCAGCTCTGCAAGCGGCACGGGGCCGATGTGCTCATCAGCGAGTTCATCGCCAGCGAAGCCCTGATACGCGACGCCGAAAAGAGCCGCCGCAAGATGCTTTTTGCCGAATTCGAAAGGCCCATCGGCATACAGGTCTTCGGCAACGACGAGGACTCACTGCTGCGCTGCATCGACGTGGTGGCCGACGCTCGGCCGGACTTTATCGACATCAACTGGGGCTGCCCGGTGCGCAAAGTGGCCGGCAAAGGCGCCGGCTCGGGAATGCTGAAAGAGCCTGAAAAACTTGTGGCTATCACCGCAGCACTCGTCAAGCGCTCGCCTCTGCCCGTCACCGTCAAGACACGTCTGGGATACGACGAAAACAGCAAAATCATCGTCACCCTCGCCGAGCAGGTGCAGGACGTTGGCATCGCGGCCCTGAGCATCCACGGCCGCACCAAGTCGCAGATGTATCGCGGCGAGGCCGACTGGACGCTCATCGGCGAAACCAAAGCCAACCCGCGCCTGCACATACCCGTCTTCGGCAACGGCGACATCACCACACCGCAGCAGGCCCTCGAGGTTCGCCAACGCTACGGCGTCGACGGCATCCTCATCGGCCGCGCCGCCATCGGCAACCCCTGGATTTTCGAGCATACAAAAGAGCTGATGCTCTCTTCTTCCTCAGTTTTCACATCTCAGATCTCACATCTCAGTTCCCACATTTCCGTTTCCGACCGTGTCGCCGTCTGTCGCGAACATCTGCTCGCCGCCGTCGACTTCAAGGGCGAACGCCAGGCCATCTTCGAGATGCGCAAGCACTACGGCGCCTATTTCCGCGGCCTCTTCGACTTCAAGCGGTTCCGCATCCCGCTGGTCAGCGTCACCACCCTCGATGAGGTGCTGGCCATCCTAGACAAAATTAGTGCTCATTACGCAACATAGCAGCCGCTCGAACGTCCGCCGCGACAAGAATCCTACAACAAGGCATAGCAACTTCCCAATGGAATACTTTTCTTATTTCACTACCCCTGTTCCATTGCAGAAAGGGCATTTAATGGACGAACCGGTTAATGCAGGGTCTGGCAAATTTGGGATAAGTACCTCTGACGAATGAGGATTCGCTGTAGACTGGTATGACATTTTTTTTGCATCGCCAATCAACACAACAGGGTCATCAGCACGAGACGAAGCCACCTTTTTGCGTATAAGAGAACAGGTCTTGACATTTTCAGCAGCAACCGACTGACGATAGCTACACCTTAAAACGCCACCCTGCTCCACCAGCAGATCCTTCCTGTCGGCACTGAATCGGAACGTCGTGCTATCGCCCCAATAACTCGAGCCTAAATAGACATTAGCATCCGGGCCAAAAGCACTTAGCCTCCGCAGCGTACCATTCCCCACACTTAGTCCTGCAGCAGTCGACTCATAGCAAATGTCGCAAATGAACGACACAAACTGACCGCCATCTGCTACAATACTATCTTGCGGATTTGCAACAGGCTGGTAATAATACGTGTTCTGCGCATCAACCATTACTACAACAACGGTTAAAATCCAAAAAGAGAAAAATTTCATTCTATTCATACAAAAAACCAGGTATAGGTGTTGACGACTGTTCCTTGAGAAAATAATCCTTGTCCACCCTTACCATATGAAGAATTTCCCTATATTGCCCCATCTCTTCATCAAATATAAAGCAGACAACAGTTTGTTTGTCCTTGTCGATGCCATAAAACATACAATCTTTATCGAATGGAGTATTCCCTTTAAAGTTGCACGACTTATATACCGTCCGCCTGTCGGTCGACAACTCTGACACATATTCGCACGGTTTCATTTCCACGCGCTTGCCACGCGCCAAGCACTCACGCATCAGCCTTTCGCTCATCAGAAAACCCATTCTAGTGTTTTCATCATCGAATTCAAAAACAACAGCATACTGCTTTTCTTTGCCGTCGACACTGAAAAAATAGACAGGGTCGACCATTTTCACCAATCCAAATGCTGGCAATAAGATTAACACAACCAAAGCCAACAAGCTAATTATTGGAATTCTCTTTCTCGTATTCATAATGCCTCCCTCTTATTTGCCGTTGATTATCACTTTGGTGTCGCCAAGCACTTCGCCCATATCGCCGCCACCATACACATTGCCATAAACCCTGGTGTGGCCCAGTAGACGCACCTCCGTGCTGCCCACCGTCGATTCCTCGCCACCACCAAACACGCTACCTGTGCCGTCCTTTGGTTCTCCGCCAAGCAACACACCAATCACCGAACTACCGTCAATGGTCAGTGTTGCTTTGCCCGTCACTGTACCCAAAGACGTCATATCAACGGTAGTGTAAACCAGGTGGTCGGTTTCATTAAATTCGCTGCCTGCAGCAATGGTGTTGTCGGTATGCGTCCAGGTGTAGGTGGTCGTGGCTGGAAACTCACCCAGCGTATAGGTGCCCGAATTGCCGTCATAGTAGGGTTCGACAGCGAAACCCTCTTTATTCATCACGTCAACCGTCGGTGCCGTCGCCGAAAAGCCAGCGCCGTAAACATTACCTTTGACGATGCAGTCGGTCAGCGTTGACGTAACATTGCCATTGACCTTGCCTAGATTGCCGCCACCGTAGAAGTTCTCCAACACTGTGCACCCTGTCAGCGTGTTGGTCACATTGTGTGTAATTGCCAGCGACAGCGATGCATAATTCACATATAAACGGCCCACGTTGTTGTCGTCGGCAAAGCCGGAGAAGGGAAAGAGTTCATACTCGTAGTTGGTGGCGATGGCATTGACGGTAGCAGAGCCATTGTTGCTCGTATTACCACCCGTACTCATTGTTGTCGAAGACTCGTACTGGCGCGAGTAGTCATCGGTAGCCCACGTATTGAAACCATAGTTCGTTAGGTTGAGAAAGTTGCGTTTACGGATACGATTGTACGACGTACCGCCATAGCCAGCTCCAAAGAAGCGTCCAAATGTACAGCCCTCAGCCGTCGTCGTCACCGTCTTGCCATCTGTCATATCGCCGAACTTGGGGCCACCGCAGTAGGTGCTGACGTTGCTGTTCGAAATCCCGACTGTGATATTGCCCATCACTGGCTTTGCATCGTTGATGCCGCCGCCATAGAAGTTCTCAATGTCGGCATAGTTGATTTGCCAATACACGTCGCCGTTAATCTGCTCCATTCCCGCACCAGCCAACTCACCAAAGCGTCCGCCGCTGATATAGCACTCCGCATTGTCAGCCCTAACCGTCGCATTGGGGCGGAACATACCGCTGAGGTAGAACTTGTCGTAGTCGCCACCCGTGACCGAAATGGGCTTGTGTGGCGTAAAATTGCCATTGTCGGCGTGGACACCGTTATTGAACATCTTAAACCACGCATTGCAACCCACGTGGATATAGTTAGTGTGTGTAGGCTCACCAGCGTTGGCCGACACAATCTGCTCATATACACCACCCAGCAGTATCAGCGGCGAGCCCTCCGCATCGGCGTTCTTGGTGCTCCAGTCATACTCGAACTGGTAGAATTGCGCTAGGCAGGTATTGGTCACCTCGAACCATCCATTCGGCCTGAAAATGCCTATGTTTGGCATACGCAAGCTGCCGCTCGGCTTCTTGGCCATACCGATGCCTGACCAGCAGAGGAAGTCGAATCGGATGGGGGAGACTTCCTTCCGCTGCGTGTGCTGGTAGAAGAAGCAGTTGTCCGGCTCGTTGTCACCGTCCAGGTCGGCACTCATAATGCTAAAGCCCTTAGTGTCTTTGTCGATGGAGTAGTTTCCGTAATAATGATGGTAGTTGCCCACCAGCACCACAGCATAGTCGTATACCGTCCTTCCGCTCTCGCGGCCCAATGCGGCAATGGCATCTACCATCGAGGTATAAACAATCTGGCTGTTTCCGTTAACATTGTAATATTGTCCATTACTGTAGCGCGTCCCCATCGTTGTGATGTTCCAACTACTACTTAAATCGTCTTTATAAGTCTTGTCGTAGTTGGGGTCCGACAGGTAGGTGCAAACTGCCCAGTAGGGTTCGATTGTGATGGCTGTCACACCGGTTGGGACATCAAAGTAAGCACCCTGCGACAGAACACGACCTGTGACACTATACAGGTCCTTCTGCGTGCAGTTGCGGTCGGCAAAATTGTAGCCACCCTCACTGTCCGATGCCACAAACGTGCCTGGCGTGCCGCCTGTGACAGCAGTAACTTTCCAGCCTGTCACAACACGGTTGCCCGTATAATTGCCCGTACCGATGTCGTTGTAGTAGGGCAGCTGCACCTTGTCGTAATTGAAATTATAGTTGTCGGGGTCCTTGCCAGTGCGCGTCAAAGTCAGGCTGCTTGTTGTTACAGTTGCACCATCGGGCTTGGTTTGGCCTCCGCCGGTGGTGTTCGACTCGCTGACAATCACGCTCAGTGTGCCGAGCTGTTCCGATACGTCCGCAGCGTCGTAGTTGATGACGCTCGGATAGGTGCCGTGCACCTTAAGTATGGGAAAAGGTGCCACACTCTTGTCCAGCACCCACTTGGCCATAATCTCCCGACTATTGGTTGTCGAACCGGCAACATACCACGTTGCCAACTCACGATTCGAGTTAAGGATAAGACGATAGAATTCGAATCTGGTCAAGAAACGCGTCTCGGCACCCAAAGCGCAATTGTATTTCCCCGTCGTAACGGTACTTGTGAAGTTGTCGAAAGAATAATAATTGAAGTTACTCAATCCTTTGTTACTGTTGTTGTTGATGATTAGGCCTCCATAGATGGGCGAAATATTGGCGGCTCCCGTCACGTTGCCGTAGAACATACAGTTCATCACCATCGTCTTCAGGTTGTCCGTTGTCGAGGCCACGTTGTTGTAGCCCACGATGCCGGCGGCGTCGGTGCCACCCTCGACGGTGGCAAAGCTGTAGCAATTGACCACGCGAGCCTCGCCGTCCAGCAAGCCAACCAAACTACCAACATAGCCACTGCCGCTCACCGTACCCGACAGCACTCCGCAATTATAGATGCGCGTGGCGCCCGTAGCCTCGGCGGCAATGGCCCCAACGTTAGAGCCGCTGCTGATAGCCACCCTGTCAATGATGACGTTGCGTATGGTGGCACCGTTGGCGTAAGCCAACAAGGGCACATTAGTTCCAACTATAGTATTAAACTGGCCGTCGATGCTGCCCGCAAAGGGTGTTTCGGCAGTTCCAACCGAGGCATCAATCACAAAACCTGCCGCCAGCAGGTAGTTGCCGCTCATATCGGTTATATCGCTGGCCCGACTCACCGTCGTCTGTTGCGTATAGGTAGCCGTAGCCGAGTTGCTATAGCCAGCGTGTGCTGCGTAGGCTGTCACCGTCGTGGCATTGCCCAAACTGAAAGGACCCGTATAGACGCTGTAGGCACCCGAGGTGGCGTAATAGATTGTGGCACCCGCTGTGGCGCAACTGATGCGGACGGTGCCGTCAGCACAAGTAATGATAGGCGCCGCGCATTGGGGTACATTGTAGACGACCACGTCCGATGGGCGACAGCCCAGCAAAAAGGCCTTGCCTCGCAATTGCGTGATGTCGGTTCCTTCGGGCAGCAGCACGTTAGGGGAACTGTAAGCGGTCGAGCCCGCCTCCGGACTGCTCCCATTGGTGGTGTAGCGGATGGTGGCACCCTCCGTGCTGCAAGTCATCGTCACCGTGCCGTCGGCGTCGTTGCAGGTGATAACCGGCGTCGCACATTTAGCAATCTCCAGCACAGCCACATCTGACAGGTCGTCGTCGTGCAGCATACTTACGGCCTTGATGGTGGCGATGCCGGTGTTGATGTCGAGCACAAGGGGGGTGGTGTACTCTGTCGAGGTGTTGGTGGGGTCGCTGCCGTCGGTGGTGTAGCGGATGGTAGCACCTGCCGTTGCGGTAGCCATCGTGATAGTGCCATTCGTGTTGGTGATGGTGGGTTCGGCGCAAGTAACGATGTACGAGCCCACATCACTCACCCTGCTGTCAAGCGTAGCTTCAGCCACCGCCAGGATTTTGTAGTCGCCTCCAGTCAGCTGGAATGGTGCCGTGTACTGCTGCCGCGTGGTCGAGTTGGTAGGGTCACTGCCGTCAGTGGTGTAATAGATGGTCGCGGCAATGGGAAAACTGATGCTATAGTAGCCCTCGCTGACCGCAACCTCGGGCACCACCTTCACCAACCGCCATTTAGAACCACCGTCGTCATCCTTATAGTAGCCTATCAGTCCTGTGTTGGAAGCATTGTTTTTGCCGTAACTGTTCTTATTGCCGCTTTTAGGGTTGAACGAGACGTTTGCCGATACTGCCTTGCCCTTGATGGCATAGTATCCGCTCTTGTAGGTGACGCTGAACCAAGTATTGGCATCGTCTGTGGGCAGTGTTCCCACGTGGGCCACCTCGGCAACAGCTGTCGTCTGGTCGTTGATGATGTACTTTCCGTCCGAGTGGTGGACAAGCTGAAAATAGTTCGCGTTGTCGCCCGTACCCGCCGTGAGGTACCACAGAGCGTATGCCACCGGCACATTCTGATGCGTCGTCAGCATAGGTGTGCCGTTGGCTGTCGTGCTGCCATACCAAGCGCCTTCGGACGCATCGTCAGGCTTTTCGGCTGGACACAAATAGTAGCTTAAGTCTTTGTTGCTGACAATGTAGTAGAAACCCTCGGTCGGGACGCCTGTCGCATAGGTCTGCGCCATTATGCTTGGCAGCCCTGCCGTCAATAATAACCACATAACAGCAACACGTATTACTATACGATATTGCAATAAGGAACCAAAAAGAAAAGAAAACTTACAACTTTTTGCTTTTAACGCGAGAGGAACCACCCCCCCCCTATGCCATAATTGGCTGATATACATATGATTACTAAACATATATCTATTGTTGAATTAGTTTTGTTGCAGATGCAAAAATACAAATTTCCACTAATTCACAAAAAAAATATCGAAAAAAAATCCATCATACGCTAAAAAGAAGAATAATCTATATTATTAGTAACGATAAAAAAATAAGGTAAAACGACAACCGCGCCAGCATTACCGCCGAAGGCGGAATAAATCTACAAGATTTAAAAGATTTCGCTCGCTTGCGAGCAGGAGAATTATTTTACTTTATTTTTTTACGATATCTTAATAAAAATATTATTTTGATTAATACCTAAAAAAAACTGACCCACACACTTGCCGCGTGGGTCAGCTCGTTAACGTATGTTCCGATACCTCAGAAGCGGATGCCGAAGGTAAACTGGATGCTGCATCCAGTCATTTGCGGTGCGTCGGTGGCAGTATAGCCTAAAGCGGTAAGGCCCGCAGGCAGTTCCGCAGGTTCGCTGCCAATGTTGGCATAATAAGGCAGCTGCGCGTGCAAACCCACGAAGGTATGCTTGCTGCTTTTGTAGTTGATGCCCATCTCGAAGTTGCAGCAGAAACCAAAACGTGCGGCAGATTCAATATTGCCGGCAAATTCGTATCCACTACCGTGGAACAGCACTCCCAAAGCGGCACCAGTTTCCAGTTCAAAACGGTTACCAAGAGGAACATAGTCACGGAAGTCTGCCATAATGTCGAGGTCGAAGAAATTCTCGTCCAGCTCGCGGAACGAGGTGTTGCCACCACGCGAACCGATGGTGAGGCCGACAAAAGCGTTGTTCTTAAAACGATAGCCCAACGTGATATGTTCCGAAGGAATCATACTATAGGATTCAGTGGGGTCGACAAAGGCCGACACGGGTGCATAGTTGCCGAACTTGGAGAAACCAAGACCGACCTCGGCCATAAAGCCACCTTTCGCTTCCTGTGCGCCGCACACGGCAGCCACGCACAGAATAGCAGTCAGAATTAATGTTTTTTTCATTTCTTATCGTATTAAAAGTTTAGTTTACATTGGTTTAATTTTTCTTGCCAGTCGTGCGGCAAGTCCGGGGAAGTACTGCTTGATGTAGGCCATCAGCAGCTCGTAGCGACCCACAAGGACTTCGCGTTTCTTCTTATAAACCGCCTTGACGATTTTGTCGGCAGCCTGTTGCGGTGTGACGCCACCGGCCTGGCCTGCATCCATCTTGCCGTGCTGGCGGCCGTCCTTTTCGAGGGCGTACTTCGAAATGTTGGTCTGCACGCGTCCCGGACAGACGATGGTGACGCGGATATTCTGGTCGTAGGTCTCTGCCTGGACGGTCTCGAAAAAGCCATACAAGGCGTGCTTGGCCGAGCTGTAGGCACACCGCAGCGGGAAGCCGAAACGACCCGCGATGCTGGTGGTCACAACCAGCTGTCCCCCACCCCGTTCTATCATCCGCGGCAGGATATTTTTGGTCAGGATTACGGGGGCGAAATAGTCGATGTCCATCACCTTGCGGATGACGCGCATCTCGGTCTCGACGGTGGTGCCGCGCTGGCTGATGCCGGCATTGTTGTACAGGATGTCGATGCCGCCAAAGCGCTTCCACGCCTGCTCGGCAAGGGCGTCGAGCCCGTCGCTGTCCGACAGGTCGAAGGGCAGCGCCGCAGCATCGGGAGCGCCAAGCTCCTTGCAGCGGGCCACGACCTTTTCAAGCAGGTCGGCCTCAAGGGCGGTGACGATGACACGCGCACCTTCCTGTGCAAAACGGTAGGCCGTAGCCTCGCCAATACCCGACGAAGAGCCTGTAATCCAAACAGTTTTGTTTTCGAATTTCTTCATTTTTTTCTAGTTTTACTAGTCCTACTAGTTCAACTAGTGATACTAGTCACACCAGTCTTGACTAATCCACTTCCACCAACTCCCTGAACCATTGGGCGCGGTCGCAGCCCTCGCCGGTGTTGAGCAGCACGACGTCGCCGCTCTTGATTTCGCCGCGGTCCACAGCTTGGAAGAATCCGGCATAGCACACCATCGAGGCGGGGCCCATCAGCACTCCGCGGCTGGACTTCATCTCCTTGCCGTAGCTGGGCAGCTCGGCCTCCTTGACGCGGATGAAGGTGCCGCCCGAACGCTTAACCAGCGGAGCCACAAGCGGATAGTTGCCGGGGTTGGCGGCCGTCAGGATGCCTATGCGGGTCTTGATGTCCTTCTTGGCCTCATACTGCTGCTCCCACCCCTGGGGGAATCCGGCAGCCGTGGCCTTCTCCCAGGCCGTCACCATCGGGTCGCACTCGTCCTGCTGCACCAACAGCATTCGCGGCAGCTGATATTCACCGGCCTTGTCGCCGGCCATAGCCTGCAGGTCGCGGAAGCCCTTCTCGAAGGCCAGAGGCGACGTGCCGCCAGCCACAGCCTGCATATAGACCGTGGGCAGCTGGCCCATCTGACGCAGGCACTCGAACACCACCAAACGCTTCGACTCGATGCGCAGCGGGTCGGTATTGCCGCCACTGATCAGTACATTGTTGGTTTTATGATAGTTGACAGCCTCTTCTTTGGCAGCACCATAGCCGCCGGCCGAGACGACCACGGGCTGGCCCACCTTGCGGATGGCCTCGACCGTGGCGGGGTCGATGCAGTTGGGCGCAAACTCGGTGAAGCGGATGCCAGCCTTGGCGCTGTAGGTGGCAAAAGCCACGCCAGCGTTGCCCGTCGAGGCCAGGCAGTATTCCTTGACGCCGTTCTCTTTCAGCACCGTAGCGGCCAGCGCAGCACTGATGTCCTTGAACGAGCCGCTGCCGCGGTTCAGGTCGTTGCGATAGACAAACACCTTGCAATCAACACCTTTACCTTTGGCATAGGTCTCCAGGTTGTCCCACCTTTCGATAGGAATCAGGCCCTCGCCAAAACTGACCACATTCCGGCGGTCGGCAATGGGCAGCATATCGAAGTAATAGTCTTGGTACGAGTCGGTTGCAGGCTTTTCTGCGGGGGCGTGCAGCGGCTCCAGGTATTCCACCTCGGCATATCCGCTGCCGCAGTCGCACTTCTGGTCCTGACGAAACCAAGTGGCAAAGTCGGCGATGACTTTGCCACATTTCTTGCATCTAAGCTGGTATTTCATATAGTTGAAAGTTGAAAGTTGAGAGTTGAAAAACCTCAGCTTTCTTGTTCCTAAATTAAAATGAGAGTTGAAAGTTAAAAAACCTCCAACTCTCTTGTTTCTAATTATTTGTGTTTGATAATATGCATATCCGGCATCGGCTTGTTGTAGACGCCTTCGTCGAGTTTCTTCTTCACCTCGCGGAACACCTCGATGGTGCGGTTGGCGTGCTCCATAGTGTGGACCGCCGTGGGGATGATGCGCAGCATAATCTGGCCTTTCGGCACCACGGGATAGACCACGATGGAGCAGAAGATGCCGTAGTTCTCGCGCAGGTCGACAACCACGTTGGTGCCCTGGTTCACGTCGCCCGGGAAGAAGACCGGCGTGATGGGGCTTTCGGTGACGCCCGTATTCAGGCCCTCGGCCTGGAGCGACTTCTGCAGGTAGGTCGACAGCTCCCACAGCTTCTCGCGGTACTCGGGATGCTGGTTGATGATTTCCAAGCGGCGCTTGACGCCCCATACGATAGGCATCGGCAGGCTCTTGGCATAGATCTGCGAGCGCATATTGAAGCGCAAGTAGGTGATGATGTCCTCGTCGTTGCAGCCGATGAAGCCGCCGATGATGGCCATCGTTTTGGCGAAGGCGCAGAAATAGAGGTCAATCTCGTCCTCGCAGTTGAAGTGCGTGTGCGTGCCGCGGCCTTCGGGACCCATAACGCCCATACCGTGCGCATCGTCGATCAGGATGCGGAAGTTGAACTCCTTCTTCAGCGCCACGATCTTGTCCAGCGCGCCCAGGTCGCCTTCCATACCGTACACGCCCTCGGTGGCCACCAGTATGCCGCCGCCCTGCTTCTCGGCCAGCGCCGTGGCCTGGGTCAGCTGCTTGCGCAGGCTCTCGATGTCGTTGTGCTGGTATTTGAAACGCTTGGCACCCGTCACGCGGAAACCGTCGATCAGGCAAGCGTGGGCCTCACTGTCGTAGACGATGACGTCGCGCAGGCTGACGATGGTGTCGAGGATGCTAATCTGACCCTGATAGCCGAAGTTGAGCAGGTAGCCGTACTTCTTGTGCGTATACTGGCACAGCATCGACTCAACCTCCTCGTGCAAAGCGGTATGTCCGCTCATCATACGGGCACCCATCGGGTAGGCAAGGCCCCAGCGGCGGGCACCCTCCTCGTCGGCAGCGCGCACCTCAGGGTTGTTGGCCAGACCCAGATAGTTGTTCAGGCTCCAGTTCAGCACCTTCTTGCCGTTGAACGTCATTTCGGGACCCAGCTCGCCCTCGAGCTTCGGAAAATAGAAATAGCCATCGGCCAGCTTGCGATACTGTCCCAGCGGACCGCCGGTCGACTCTTTGATTCTTTCAAAAATATCCTTCATATTGTTTAATTTTTATTTAGATTTCAGTGTAACACTATCATTCACAGCCGCTAACGCCCAGTTGCGCGCGACACTTCAAAAGGCAAAAATACTAAAATTTCTTAAAACCGCAAGCCTTCGGCACCCGAAATATTCGCATTTACACTATTTTTAACATTTCACCCGCCGCCGCACCGTCCGATTTCCAACACCCGAAACCCCGGGCCGCAAGACTCGAATCCCCGACAGCCGTACCATCAAAAAAACCATCCACAAAAGGGCCGCTCCGGATCCTGTTCTGAAAAAGTTATTAACAAAATCTGACCATCTTCTACTGAAGTAAAACTTGATAAGAATTTGATAAGAACTTGAGTAGAATTTGGTAAGAAGATGGTGCCTGGAAAACAGGCGGTTGCAAAAAGCCGTTTTTTGCCCGTTTTCGGGGCTCTTCGGAGGCAAGTTATTAACAATTTCTGAGCTCCGTTTTTCAGCCAAAAAACTTTGGCACGCCCCTGGTATGCCGCCGCTCCCTGCGAAAAAATAGACACCCCAGCCCGCGACTATATCTATTTCGTTGGTGGGGCGCCTGCGCATCAATTTGAAGATTTTTCAGACAAGATTTGAAGATTTTTCAGACAAGATTTGAAGATTTTTTCAACAAGATTTGAAGATTTTCCAAACAAGATTTGAAGATTAATTTACATACTTTTGAAGATTTTTCTTTGGAGAATTGAAGATTTTTTGTATTTTTGCAGTCGGAAAATAATACAAATATGATAAGACGTATTCACAATAACGACTTGATTTCCCGCATCAAGGAGCCTCGCCGCACCATTCAGGTGGTTGCCGGTCCTCGGCAAGTTGGCAAGACAACTATGGTAAAACAGGTTTTGGAAGAGCTGGCAATCCCATCTCTGTATTGCAATGCCGATGCCGTAAAGCCTGACGACAATGGTTGGATAGCATCGCGGTGGGAAGAGGCCCGTTCGAGGATGCGCTTCGACGGAATAGGAGAATTTATTCTGGCTATAGACGAGATTCACAAAATCAACGACTGGAGCGAGCAAGTGAAAAAAGAATGGGACTCAGACAGCTTTAACAATATAAACATCAAGGTGATATTACTCGGTTCATCAAGGCTTCTGCTGAAAAAAGGATTGACCGAATCGCTTGCCGGACGGTTTGAGATTTTTCCAATGGGACACTGGTCTTTCAAAGAGATGAACGAAGCTTTTGGCCTGAACATCAACCAATACGTATATTTTGGCGGATACCCTGGCTCGGCCGCATACATAGCAAACGAGGGGCGCTGGCGCAAGTATATGCGTGATTCTATCATAGCACCTGCCATCGAAAAGGATGTGCTGCAAACGACCTTTATCTACAAGCCCGCTTTGATGCATCAGCTGTTCCATCTTGGATGCAGCTATTCGGGCGAGCTGCTTGCATACAACAAAATGCTTGGTATGCTGCAGGATGCCGGCAACGCGACTACATTGGCAGGCTATCTGAAAACACTTGGCGAGAGCAAACTGCTCACAGGGCTGCAAAAATTTGCCCTCGACAACGCGCGCAAATACCGTTCTGTTCCTAAACTTCAAGTCTACAACAATGCATTGCTTTCGGCAATGACAGACGGTATGACCTACGAGAAGGCATACACCAATCCGCAACTGTGGGGCAGATGGGTTGAATCGGCCGTCGGATGCTTCCTCCTCGACAAAGCCGAAGAGCTTGAATACCAGGTGTATTATTGGCGAGAGAACAATATGGAGGTCGATTTCGTTGTAGTAAGAGGCGAGAGCGTTGTGGCCATCGAAGTCAAAAGTGGCAAAATACAGATGAACAGCGGATTGGCGATATTCCGCGAACGCTTCAATCCGCGCCACTCGCTGGTTGTCGGAGGCGATTCAATGCCACTTGAATCATTTTTCAATGGCGACATAGAAAACTTACTGTAACTCAAAAAATTATCCATATGGCAAGCAATCCTGATTTTGTGCAGTATATAGTCGACCAGTGCGGCGGCGCAGGCGAGGTGACGGCACGCAAAATGTTTGGCGACTACACGCTCTATTGCGCCGGAAAGCCTTTCGGCCTTGTGAGCGACAACGGTTTTTATGTGAAACCCACCGATGCGGGCCGCGCCCTGCTGCGAAGCGAGGATATGCGGCCGCCCTACGAGGGGGCCAAACCCTGCTTCTACATCGAGGATGTCGACGACCGCGACTTTCTTGCCGCCCTGGTGCGCGCCACCGTCCAGGCCCTGCCGGAACCGAAGCCGCGCAAGAGCAAAAAGGGCTGACAACCGAAAAGTGGCACAAAATAATACGGTCACGTACAACATTTTTGCGTTTTTGACGTAATAGGGTTGTATGGAAGCAAAGAATATTATCGAAATAAAGAACAAGAAGGCTGAGTACCAGTACTTCCTGATGGATTCGTACACGGCGGGGCTGGTGCTGACGGGCACGGAGATAAAGAGCATCCGCGAGGGGCGCGCCAACCTGACGGACGCCTACTGCGCCTTCATCGGCAACGAGCTGTACGTAAAGCAGATGCACATAGCCGAGTACCGCTTCGGCAGCTGGCTGAACCACGCCGCCAAGCGCGACCGCAAGCTGCTGCTGAACCGCAAGGAGCTGCGCAAGCTGCAAAACAAAATCAAGGAGCGCGGATTCACCATTGTCCCCACACTGCTGTTTATCAACCCCGAAGGCTATGCCAAACTGAATATTTCGCTGGCGCGAGGCAAGAAATTCTTCGACAAGCGCGAAACCATTAAGGAGAAAGACACCCGCCGCGATATGGAACGCCAGTTGAGCTGAGAAACAGATTTTTAATCAATTATATATTATGGGAAGTTGGAAGTTAAAGGGAAGTTAAAGGAAGTTAAGGGAAGTTAATGGGAAGTTAATGGACGATAGTGTCCAGCAGGTACATTTGTCCCTTAACTTCCCTCTAACTCCCCTTAACTTCCTCTAACTCTCTTAATTCCCTAAACTCCCCTCTTTATCAAAGTCAGTCTATGAAAGTCTTCAAATTCGGCGGGGCATCCGTCAACAGCGCAGAAGCCATCCGCAACGTGGCGGAAATCGTAAGGCAATATCTTGAAACGCCACTGGTTGTAGTCATTTCGGCAATGGGCAAGACGACCAACCTGCTGGAAAAGGTGGTGCCCGGCGTGCCGGCGTCGGACAACGAGCGGCGAAAACTGCTGCAGCAAAACACTGACTATCACCTGTCGATTGCCGACAGCCTGTTTGCCGACAAGGGCGATGCGACCTACAGGCGGCTGCGCGAGCTATTCGGCCAGCTCGATGAGGTGTCGGCCCGCAAAGCGGCCAACTACAACTTCGACTACGACCAGACGGTCTCGTTTGGCGAGCTGATTTCGACCACGCTCATATCGGGATACCTTAACAGTGTTGGAATCAGCAATGTATGGATCGATGTGCGCGACGTGATCCGCACCAACGAGAACTACCGTGAAGGCATCGTCGACTTCGACGCAACCCGCCGTCAAACCAACTCTCGACTATCAACTCTCGACTATCAACTCATTATCACTCAAGGTTTCATCGCCGGTACCGCCGCCGGGACAACCACCACGCTGGGGCGCGAGGGCAGCGACTACTCGGCCTCGATCCTTTCCTACTGCCTCGACGCCGATAATATGACCATCTGGAAGGACGTGCCGGGATTCCTCAACGCCGACCCCAAGTTTTTCGCCAACACCATAAAAATAAACAAGATACCCTTCAACGAGGCCATCGAGCTCGCCTACTACGGCGCCTCGGTAATCCACCCCAAGACCGTCAAACCTATCCAAAACAAGGGTATCCAACTGAATATAAAGTCTTTCCTCGACCCTTCGGCCGCAGGTTCGGTCATCGGGCCTTTCGATTCGATAGAGCCACTGACGCCGCTTTACATATTCAAAAACAACCAGATACTCATCTCCATACAGCCCAAGGACTTCTCCTTCATCGCCGAAGAAAACCTGCAGACCATCTTCGCCGTACTGGCCGAGCTGAACATCCGCGTCAACCTGATGCAGAATTCGGCCCTGAGTTTCTCGCTCTGCCTCGACTACAACGAGATACTGCTCGACAAGATACGCGAGCGGCTCGAATCGCAGTTCCGGCTGGTTTATAACACAGGTTTGCAGCTGATTACGATACGCTACTATAACCAGCAGATAATCGACGAGATTGTCGATGGGCGAACGATACTGCTGCAGCAACGTTCGCGAACGACAACGCAGCTATTAGTTGATTCCAAATGATTTACCGACTGACAAAGAGCAAATTCATCCGAGGTCTGCAATGCGAGAAGGCCCTCTATCTGGACGTATACAAGCCACAGCTGGCATACTATCCGCCCGAGACGCTGGCGCGCTTCCGCCGCGGCCGCGACTTCGAGGCAAAGGTCAAAGCACTGTTTCCAAATGCAATAGACATCAGCCAACGACTGGGGCACCGCATAGAAAAATACCCCGAACTGACCGCCACACTGCTTGCGCAGCCTGGTGAGGTGAACCTCTATGAGGCTGGATTTGTGTACAATGAGGTGCTTGTACTGGCCGACGTTGTCCACAAAGATGCCGACGGAAACGTGGCGGTGTATGAGATAAAGAATTCGCTGTCGGTCAAGGATGTCTTTAGGCGCGATGTCAGCATACAGCACTATGTCATCTGCAACTGCATCGACCGACTGACCTCATTCCAAATTGTTTACAACGACGGTAACGACGAACCGCTGTACGAGGAGCTCCTGGACGAGGCGCGTAAGGCTGAGCCACTGATAGCAAAGCAGGTAGAGCGAATGAAAGAGGTGCTGCAAGGTATGGAGCCCAGCGTGGAGCGAGGCGAGCAGTGCTCGTCACCCTACGAATGCCCTTATGCGCGCTACTGTAGCGGCAAAGTGGCCACGCAGTTAGAACTTGCCGAATTTTAGCAGCGCGTCGCGGATTTCGTTCTCGTCGATGGCGACATCGATGACAGGGGCACCAACCTCCTGCAGCAAAACACATAGAATCAGGCCATCACAATTTTTCTTATCCTGACGCATATACGACAGGATATGTTCTGTATCGGCTAGGGTGAAGCGTTCGAGATCAACAATATGATGGAGCATCTGCTTGAAAAGAGTATAAATGTCTTTGCTAAGACCTAGCTTCATTGTGGAAAGGTAAAGTGCACATTCCAAGCCAATTCCGACGGCGATACCGTGGGTTACGGCACTATTCTTTTCCAGCATATAGCTCTCGATGGCGTGACCAAAAGTATGTCCAAGGTTCAGCATCTTACGGATTGACTTGTCGTAGGGGTCAGCAGCGACAACACTCTGCTTGAAATCAACACATTGCACAATATATTTCTTGATTTCATCAAGCGGATATTTCACACATCCGAAAATTGAATTTGCAAGATTGACGAAAGCCTTCTCATCGCTCAGTAACAGCGTTTTAGCCATTTCAAGAGCGCCTGAAACCAATTCCAAATCGGACAGTGTGTCAAGAAAATCCGGATATATGCAGACTGCATCGGGCTGACGGAAGAAGCCAACCTGATTCTTTGCATTCTCCACATTGACAGCCGTTTTGCCACCAATGGAAGCATCGATCATACCAACAAGAGTGGTCGGGATGTTGATATAACGGATGCCGCGCTTGAAGCCTGCGGCAACAAAGCCGCCGATATCGCTGACACAGCCGCCGCCGAGATTCAGAATCACGCTGTTACGATCAGCACCGCTGTCGAGCAGGGCGCCCCACAGCTGGGCCGCCACTTCGAGCGACTTGGCCTCCTCGCCTACGGGAACTTCAAAAAAATCGGCATTCTCCAACGCAGAAACTTTGCTGATTAGCAACGGAAGACATTTATTGTATGTATTTTCGTCAACAAGAATGAAGAATTTGGCATCGCTGTATGTTTCGGACATTAAAAGCCGGTTCAACTTTGCCAGAGACGAAATGCGAGAGGGATACAAAATATTTGATTTCATATAGAGACTTTATTATTAGACATATACACCTATTCGAAACAATAACGAAGAAATACAAAAGTACAAGAATTTTCGGATGCGTGTGATTTTTTTGTGATTTTTGCGTTTAATATAGTCAAAAGCTTTCCGCAAAATATGCAGACAAACGAACATCCATTTCTCGAAACCATCACACGGCATACGGCACTTATCGAAAAGATATGCCGCTCGTTCTGTGGCGACAGCCGAGAGGACCGCGAGGATCTGCGTCAAGATATACTGCTCAATTTGTGGAGAGGATGGAAGCACTGGAAACCAAGCCATAAACCCATCACGTGGATATACAAGGTGGCGAAAAACACCGCCATCACGTGGAAACGAAACAGAGAACGACAAGTCGAAATACAACCGCTGGAAACCACTGATATACCGCATTATACAGACAACAACGAAGCCGTCGAACAACTATACTCACTAATACGTCAGCTGCCGGCAGCGGACCAAAAGCTGATACAATTGTACATCGACGGGTGGAACGGGAAAGAGATGGCGCAGATGCTGCAATTATCTGAAAACAACGTCACTACACGTATTTCGCGCATTAAGCAAAAGCTGAATGAAATGAACAGAAAGGAGCAATTATGAATACCGACATCCTTATAGAACAACTGCACCAGGCCAATGCCGCCGAGCGTCAGGCAGAACGCACGAGGCATATCAACTTCCGTCCCTGGTGGATAACCATACCCGCTGCAGCGGCAATAGCCCTGATGGTGTTGATTCCGCAGCATAGCAATGCAGAACCAAAGCCCGTGACGGGCCTGCACGTCTATTGCAACAACAACTGCCAGAAAGAGAACGCTATGGACATCATCAGGCAAAATATCAACGAAATAAGCATAACACCCATAGAATCAGAAGAATGAAAAAAATACTCATCATACTGGTCACCTTATTCAGCATAGCGGCGGCGCACAGCCAGTCGGCCATCTGCCTGCAGTTCCTCCCACAAAAGAACATACAGACCTATTGTGTTGACAACTACCCCCTTGGCAACGACGACAGCATAAACGTCACATTCCTGATGGCTGCCGACAGCGATGCCTACAACGCGATGATAAAATATCTGTTTTCGCTGCCAAAACAAAATCAGCCGTCGTCATTAGAGCAGCATTCTACAAAAAAACAGAACCTTGACAACAAAAAATATTTCATCATACGTCTATCCTCCGCCTTGCCGAGCGACAAAGGACTATACCTAACATTCTTTTCCCCCCACAACCTTTCGGCAACAATATTCCAAATAAGGGACAACAGAGATATGGAAAAAGTTGTGGCACACGTATTGACCAGAGAAACTCCAAAAGACTAATACCAATGAATTTACGTAACATCTTGTTACCACTGCTGATAGCAGTGGCGGCACCCGCTGTGTGCCAAAACGTCGACACGACAAAGACGGCGAAACCCGCCAAAACGCTTCAGGCTGTGACCATTGCCGCCAAACGGCCCATCTACACCGCCGACGGCGAAAAGAACATATACAACGTGGCCGACGACCCGTCGGTACAGAGCGGGACCACCGAGGACGCGCTGCAAAACACACCCGGCGTGACGGTCGACGTGGAGGGCAACCTACAGCTGCGCGGAGTGAGCAGCATAGAGATATGGATTGACGACAAGCCGTCGAAGCTGAGCGAGGAGAACCTGAAGACCTGGCTGCAGACGCTGCCGGCCAGCGCCATAGACCACATCGAAACCATCACGAATCCCTCGGCAAAATACGCGACCGAGGCCGAAGCCGTAATCAACATCATCACACGTGCCCACATCAAGAAAAACCATTTCCTGAGCTTTGGCCTGAACGCAGCTTCGCAGCCTTACGTCTCGCCGTGGATCAGCTACACCTGGGCCAGCGACAAGCTGTCGTTCAACATCTACGGCAGCTTTCGCAACAGCAATAGCGACAACGACTCGTGGAGCAAAAGCAGTACATTCGGTGACAACCCTGCGGCTCCGGGCGACCTCGAACGGCTGCAAATGCTGATACGCGACACCAACAGCTCAAACTATGGAACCCGCAACAATATGGGCACCATATTTATGAGCATCAACTACGCCATCGACAGCACCAGCGACATCAACTTCTGGAGCAACCTGAGCCCCAGCACATACGATATCGAGTCCTCTCTGTGGGTGCAACGCGAGCATTTCTTTCCTTCCCCTGCATTGTACATCTACAATCAAGACCAGACGCAACATTTCAACACGCTGTTTGGTTTTTTCGGAGGCTACTATACCAAACGCTTCGACAAAAAAGGTCACAACCTGACCGTCAGCCTCAATGGAAACATCAACAAGACCGGCCAAAAAATCATCTATAACCGCGTCTATAGTGTCACCGACGGCCTGGAAAGCAATAGTTACAAATTCAAAGACGTAAACCAGTTTATGCCCTCCGTCACTATGCAGTTGCGCTACAACCGCCCATACAGCGAGCAGGGCGAATTCACCTACGGCCTCTCTGCTTCCCAGTCCAACAGCTACAGTGACCTTCAGCCTTACATACTCAATGCAGCCTATGACGAGCAGACCACCGTCCTCTCCCCTGCCCTGTACGACACGCTGCGACGCTACATCTTCAACGCCGACAACAAAGCCGTCTCTGCCGACATCGGATGGCAGCACCGGTGGGGAGGCCTCACACTGAAACTTGGAATGGGAGCAAGGATAAGCTACTACAAGTATGCTTACACCGAGACGATTACACTTCCCGGTGTCGACACCTCACTGCTCAACATAACATACAACCCCTCAATCCATCTGACCTATCGGACTGAGAAGATGCACAACCTGAAACTCAACTACACATTGCGTATGCAGAACCCCAACTCGAACGACCTGTCGCAGTTCCGCACTTATGGCGAGGACAGCTATCGTATTGGCAACCATAATCTTTCGCAAAGTTACATACACAGCGCCGAGGCGGGCTGGAGCAAATATATGAGCAAAGGCAGCATAAGCGCCGACCTGTACGCCAAACTGTCGACCGGCGAAATAGAATGGCTCACGGACGTCACCGACGGCATCGACCCCTACATCGGCAGGGTGATAACCTACAGCACGCCATACAATCTCGGCTCTTCGCATCGCTACGGCCTGACCGCCAACGGCACTTGGCGCCCCACGGCATTCTTCAACCTGCGCTTCGATGGAAATATCTATAACTATGGCTACAGCATCCATTACGACCGCTTGGGGAAAGAGCCGTACAGCGACAGCCAGTGGCAATACAGTATGAAACTGAATCTGTGGGCAAAGATACTAGGACGCTACCAGGTGAACGCATCGGCCAATTACACTTCGCCAACGATAGGACTGCTGTCGACCGGCAGCGCACAATACAGGCTTAATGCCGGCATCCGTGCCGACTTCTTCAAACGCAAACTCAGTGCCTTCATCAATGTTCAAGATATCTTCAACTGGGGCAAACGCATTGGCAACGAAAGCAATAACACCAACCCATACTACATCCGCGAAAGCCTGAGCCGAACCCTCAACAGCCGCTACATCTCGGCCGGCATAACCCTGCGATTCGGCAAGATGGAGCTGGAAAGCAAAACCAAAAGCGGAAGCGAATAGCGATACAACACAATAAAATAAACATACTGGCGTTTACGTCGGTATGGAAACAAAACTCGAACTGCTGGCACCGGCGAAAAACGCCGAGCAAGGCATCGCGGCCATAAACCACGGTGCCGATGCCGTTTATATTGGTGCGCCGCTGTTTGGCGCACGCGTGGCGGCAGGCAACAGCATCGACGACATCGACAAGCTGGTCAAATATGCGCATCCGTTTGGTTCCAAAGTCTTTGCAACAGTAAACACGCTCCTTTTCGACAACGAACTCGAAGCAGCAAGGCAGATGATATGGACACTCTACGACACTGGCGTAGACGCTATCATTATGCAAGATATGGGCCTATTGGAAATGGACCTTCCGCCCATCGAACTGCACGCGTCGACACAGACCCACAACATCAACCCGCAGCGCGTAAAGTTCTTGGAACAAGTTGGTTTCAAGCGCATCATACTGGCTCGCGAAACATCGCTACAGCAGATGGCAGCGCTGCGAAAAGAGACCACTGCCGACCTCGAGGCATTCATCCAAGGAGCCCTATGCGTATGCTACAGCGGCCAGTGCTATATGAGTCTGTTCCTTGACAAACAGCACAATAAAACCAACGAACCGCCACGCAGCGGCAACCGAGGCAGCTGCACACAACCCTGCCGTGCCACATACGACCTCATAAACGGTCAGGGCAAAGTGCTTCGCAAAAACGAGCATCTGCTCTCACTAAAAGACTTTTCTGCAGCGCAGAGCATTGAATCTATGATAGATACAGGCATCACTTCGTTCAAAATCGAAGGACGCCTCAAAGACATCTCATACGTAAAGAATGTCACCGGATACTACCGCCAGCTGCTCGACAGCATAATGGCTCGACGCGAAGGATTCAAGCCTGCCTCGTCGGGAAAGACACGACTGTTTTTCACTCCCGATCTGGAGCGCACCTTCAACCGCGGTTTTACCGACTATTTCCTAAACAGTCGCAAGCCAATAGCTTCATACGCCACACAGAAGTCGCTGGGCAAGATGATAGGAACTGTTATTTCCAGCAACGGCAACACTCTTGTAATCAACAATAAGGAGCTACTTACTGCTGGTGACGGCCTCTGCTATTTCAATGACGAAAAACAACTTGAAGGATTTCTGGTCAACCACGTGAACGGCAATCGCATCACGGTCAACAAGTCGCTGAATATAAGCAAAGGAACACAACTGTGGCGCAACAACGACTTTGCTTTCGAAAAGCAGCTGCAAGGCAATACATCGGAACGCAAAATTGCTGTTTCTATGACACTTGCAGAAACGCCAGAAGGTTTAAAACTGACGATTGCTGACGAAGACGGCATAGAGGCATCCGTTGCTGTCGAATGTACAAAAGAACCAGCTCGCAATGAGACAAAAGCAAAAGAAACCATCATTGCGCAACTATCAAAACTGGGCGGTACACCTTTTGAAATCAACAATATAGACATCGAAACCAAGCATCAGTATTTTCTGCCAACATCGTTGCTGAACGAATTGCGACGCAAAGCAGTCGAGGCACTCCAAGAAAAGCGCATCGACACAAACAGACCGGCAGATACAATCCTTGCACTCAACGACATACCATACTTCCAAGCCAATGTCGACGGCCGTGCCAACATCGTCAACACCAAAGCCGAGGCATTCTACCGCCGACACGGCGTAACTATCATAGAACGAGGACCCGACCAGCCAGGAGTTGATTTCAAAGACGACTTTCCGCTGATGACCACAAAATACTGTCTGCGCTACGAAATGGGCCAATGCCTGATGCACAAGTGCAACAAAACCGTCAGCCCCGACTATGCCGGCGACCTGTTCCTTTACAACAACGGCAATAAGTTCAGGCTGTCGTTCGACTGTAAAAAATGTGAAATGCAAATACATAAATCGTAAAATATGTTCGTAGAAATATGCTGTAACTCCGTGCTTTCTGCAGTCAACGCCAAGCGTGGTGGAGCATACCGCATAGAGCTATGCCAAGCTCTGGGCGAAGGAGGCACAACACCGTCGGCAGCGGCCATAGAATACTGTGTCAAGGAGCTGAATCTGCACACACGCGTGCTGATACGGCCTCGTGGCGGCAATTTCGTATACGGCGATGCCGAGATGCGAGCCATACTGCGCGACATCGAACTGGCGCACAAACTCGGGGCTCACGCCGTTGTGGTTGGATTCCTTACGCCTGATGGCGATATCGACACTGCCAAGACTCGCCAGGCGGTAGAAGCTGCTAACGGTATGGATATCACATTCCACCGCGCTTTCGACGAATGCCGCAATCCTGAAGAGGCTTTGGAGCAGATCATTGACTGCGGATGCAATAAACTGCTGACTTCCGGCTGCGCACCGACAGCACTGGAGGGCAAAGAGATGCTCAAAAAACTGCTCAAACAAGCCGACAGACGCATAGACATAATCGGAGCAGCTGGAGTTACCGTCGATAACGTTCACCAATTAGTGTGGGATACAGGCCTTTACGAAGTCCACGGTTCACTTAAGCATACCGTTGACGGACTTACCTGCACAGACATCGACCAAGTGCGTGAATTTATGAAAATCACCGACGATTTTCTAAATTATCCACCATTCAATTAAGACAAAACGACTACAATATGAAAACTAAATTACTTATTCCGACGTTATTATTGGTCCTTTTGGCCACCTCGTGCCACAAGGAGAAACATTTCATCACCGACAAAGACTATCGCGCACAGGTTCACGACGACTTCGTCAACCGGCAGCAGATGGCGGCAGGACGCGCCGATGCCCTTTTTGGCGGAATGGACACGCTCGACACCGAGACACGCGAGGCCTTGGAATTCCTCTACGCCTATATGCCTTATAGCGACCTGGCCGACTATGACCAAACATTTTACTTGCAGCAGATTAGGGCTGCTTTTAAGGCACGCGAGGAGTTCTGCTGGGGCGAAAAGATTCCCGAAGACATCTTTCGCCACTTCGTTCTCGTCTATCGTGTTAATAACGAAAATCTTGACACGGCGCGGCTGTTGATGCAGCGCGAGCTGAAACCGCGCGTTGAAGGGCTTTCGATGTACGATGCCGCCCTCGAGGTCAACCACTGGTGCCACGAGTATGTAGCCTATCGCGCCAGCGACGGCCGCACATCGGCACCGCTGGCCACAATGCGCACATCTTTAGGTCGTTGTGGCGAGGAATCAACCTTTGCCGTCACCGCCCTGCGCAGCGTCGGCATCCCCGCACGCCAGTGCTATACACCCCGTTGGGCCCACTGCGACGACAACCACGCCTGGGTAGAAGTCTACATCCCCGACAGCAACCGCTGGTACTTCCTCGGTGCCTGCGAGCCCGACCCCGAGCTGGATATGGGCTGGTTTGCAGTGCCTTCCACGCGTTGTATGATGGTCCACAGCAAAGCCTTTGGCCGCTACAAAGGCGATGAAGAGGTGGTGAAACAGACCGCGCTGTACAGCGAACTTAATTTGCTGAGCCACTATGCCCCGACAAAGAAAGCCACCGTGCGCGTCTTCGACGCAAACAATAAAACCGTCGAAGGTGCTGACGTAAAGTTTAAGTTATACAACTACAGCGAGTTCTACACCCTCGCAACAATAAAGACCAACAAGAACGGCATCGCCCAGCTAACCACCGGCCTTGGCGACCTGCAGATTTGGGCCACCGACGGACAGAATTACAATTACGTGATGATGGATGTCCGTCAGCAAGACACTGTAGACATATATCTTACGCGCGAAGCTGGAACAGAATACACCGAGATGGCCGACGTTGTTCCCCCAATTGCCGGCGAAGCCAAGGTAACACCCACCAAAGAGAAGACCGACCGCAACGCAAAACGCTTGGAATATGAGGATTCCGTCCGCGGAGCATACGTTGCGACCTTCCCGACAAAAGAAAACTACAAAAACCTGCTGAAACCCAACAACAACCTTACCGACGAGCAGGCTTGGGAACTAATCCACAAGGCCGAAGGAAACTATGAAGAAATCGCCAAATACATAAATAATCACGCAGACGAAAGCATTGCCGCAAACACAACAATAATAGCGGGAGAACGCGAGGGAAAAATCGCTTGCAACTACCTTTACGACTACCTCAAGACATTCAGCGACAAGGATATGCGCGATATTTCGGCCGAAACTCTTGAGTCGCATTGGTGTAAGCCAAAAATATCCTGCGTTATGGAAACATACGATGAATTCTACGTCAAAGGCCTGATGCCTTCCCGCATAAGCAACGAGATGGTGCGTCCGTGGCGCCAGTTCCTGGCAGAAAAACTGGCCGACATCAAGGATGCCAACAGTCTGATAGTATGGACAAAAGAGAATATTTCCGTCGACGATACCGGCAACTACTACAACTGTCCCATTTCGCCCCGTGGCGTCTATGAGCTGCGCCACAGCGACCGCCACAGCCGCGACATCTTCTTTGTTGCCGCCTGCCGTTCGCTGAATATTCCGGCCTATCTCGACAACGCCACAAACACCATTTACGTATGCGACGGTGACGCTGAAAAGCTCTGGAAGAAAGGCAAATGGGTCAAAGTGTCGTTTGAAGAAGACACCGAAGTCCAACCCACCGCCAAACTGACGTTGACCTACAAACCCTCCAAAGAGCTGGCCAAACCCGTCTACTGGCCACACTTCACGATAGCAAAATACGAGAACGGCGACTTCGTCACCTTCGACTTCGAAGGGGATCCGCGTATGGACAAATTCCCAGCGACAATCAGCTTGGAACCAGGCTACTATCGCCTAATGACCGGCAATCGCTATCCCGAAGGCGACGTACTGACCAGAACGGAATATTTCACCGTAACAGAAGGTCAAAAAATCACTAAAGAAATCATTCTAAGACCTTTGGCCGACCGCAGCGCAAAAGCCGCCGCAAGCATCGACCCCAACCAGGAAATCATTGCCGATATGGCCACCCTGGCCGAATATGCCGGCAGCACGGGTATGCTGTTCGTCTTCGTTGGCGACTACAAGGAGCCCAGCAAACACCTTATCAAAGAAATGCAAGCTCTTGAAAAAGAATACAAAGAATGGGGCGGAATGACATATCTCGTAGCACCAGCATCGGCAAAGCCCGTCAGTTTCGGTCTGCCCAACACCGACTGCATCATTCGCGAAGCAGTCGACAAAGACCCCTTCGAAACACAGATTCTCAACGCCCTGAAACTCGACCTAAAGAACGACTATCCGCTTGTGGCACTGGTCAATAACCGCGGAGAAATCCTATTCCACAGCCACGGATATTCCATTGGTCTGGCCGAACAAATATTAAAAAGAACAAAAAAGAACTAACACATATTAAAATAAATGCGTATTTTTGCATCCACTATCTTGGCGGACAATATCCTTTTTGTTCGCCAAAAATGCGCGTAATCAATATAATACACAAATCTACAAACTTCAAAACACCTAAAAAATATGTGTGGAATAGTTGGATATATCGGGGAGCAAGAAGCCTACCCCATCTTGATAAAAGGGCTTCACAGACTTGAATACCGCGGATACGACAGCGCGGGAGTTTCGATGATCAACGTCAAAGGCGAACTATCTGTCTATAAGGCAAAAGGCAAAGTATCGGCACTCGAAGCATCGGTCGAAGACAAAGACGTCAGCGGAACCATTGGCATAGCCCACACTCGCTGGGCCACCCACGGCGAGCCCAACGCCACCAACGCTCACCCACATTATTCACAGTCGAAGAACTTGGCTCTTGTACATAACGGTATCATTGAGAACTACAAAGCGCTGCGTACCGAAATGGAAAAGCACGGAATGACCTTCTGCAGTGAGACCGACACCGAAGTGCTTGTACAACTGATAGAATACACACAGAACACCCACAACTGCGACCTTTATACCGCCACACAGTTGGCCCTGAAGAGCGTTATCGGAGCCTACGCCATCGCAATCCTCGACAAACGCAACCCCAATCAACTGATTTGCGCCCGTAAAGGCAGCCCGCTAATCATCGGCGTGGGTAGTCACAACGGCGAGAAAAACGGAAAAGCTGAATTCTTCCTTGGCAGCGACGCGACGCCAATCATCGAATACACCAACCAGGTGATCTACCTTCAGGACGAGGAAATCGCCATAATGAACCGCGACGGAGACCTGAAGATCACCAACTTATCGAACGTGAAGCAAACGCCGCAACTGGTGACACTGCAGATGAATCTCGACGAGCTGGAAAAAGGTGGCTATCCCCATTTTATGCTGAAAGAAATCCACGAACAGCCGGCAGCAATGCGCATCTGCACCAAAGGCCGTCTGAATATTGTGGACAAAGACGTGCTGCTGAGCGGTATCATCGACCACAAAGATAAATTCATCAACGCCCGCCGTATCATCATTTGTGCCTGCGGAACCTCTTGGCATTCAGCGCTCATCGGCAAATACTTCATCGAAGAGGCAGCCCAAATACCCGTCGAGGTGGAATACGCATCCGAATTCCGCTACCGCAACCCAGTCATCTTCCCCGACGACGTGGTGATTGCAGTCTCGCAGTCGGGCGAAACCGCCGACACGCTTGCCGCCATCCAGCTGGCCAAGAGCAAAGGTGCATTCCTTTACGGAATTTGCAACGTAATCGGCTCCTCTATCCCCCGCGCCACCGACAGTGGCACATACCTCCACGTCGGCCCTGAAATCGGCGTAGCGTCGACAAAAGCCTTCACCGGACAGGTCATAACCCTCATAATGCTCGGCCTGGCCATTGCCAAGGAGAAAAAGACCCTCAGCGACGAGATGTTCCATATGCTCGTCGACGAACTGCAGCAGATTCCCGACAAAATGCAGTGGACCCTCGACCACAACAAGGGCATCGACCAGTTCGCCCAGATGTTCACCTACGCCCGCAACTTCATCTATCTGGGACGCGGCTACAACTACCCCGTGGCCCTCGAAGGCGCACTGAAACTCAAGGAAATCAGCTATATCCACGCCGAAGGCTATCCCGCTGCCGAGATGAAGCACGGCCCCATCGCCCTCATCGACGAAGAGATGCCCGTCGTCGTCATCGCACCGAAACGCGGTATGTACGAAAAGATCGTCAGCAACATTCAGGAAATCAAGTCACGCAAGGGCAAGATTATCAGCGTCGTGACCGAAGGCGACACCGTAGTCAAGGGTATGAGCGACTACTGCTTCGAAATCCCCGACACACGCGACTGCTACGTGCCTCTGCTGGCCATCCTGCCGCTGCAGCTTCTCTCCTACTATGTGGCCATAGCTAAGGGCCGTAACGTCGACCAGCCGCGCAACCTGGCCAAGTCCGTCACAGTAGAATAGGCAATATTAATACACAAAGAAAAAGCCGAAGCGTTTGCTTCGGCTTTTTTTGGTGACCACGCTGGGGCTCGAACCCAGGACCCCATCCTTAAAAGGGATGTGCTCTACCTGCTGAGCTACGTAGTCTGCGAAAACGACATTTACCAGTGACCACGCTGGGGCTCGAACCCAGGACCCCATCCTTAAAAGGGATGTGCTCTACCTGCTGAGCTACGTAGTCTACAAATTACTATACCCTCAATTTGAGTTTGCAAAAGTACAACTTTTTTGTTTACTGACAAAATATTTTTCCCAAATAATGGTCTCCCTAAAATTATATCACTAAAAATCAGCACAGAAGCCTTCCATCAAGAGAAACCAAACAACACAAAGACCGCGAAAAAAACAACGATCTGATTAGCATAAACAATCAAAATTGGACCACTAAAGCAACGAACCAATATCACCCCTTCCACACCTACAACACATCAAATATCGCATAGAAAAACACGATCGCACCCTGAATTGTTTCAGACATAACAGAACACAAAGCCAACCGCACATACAACGTTGAAAACCAGAATAGCACAACAACTCATTACAGTCAAAAAAGAGAAGACCTTAAAAAATTTAAAACAAAATTTTGCCGATTCAGAAAATACGCGTATTTTTGTATTCCAATTTACACCAAAACTATAAACCAAAAAACGGAAATGGACTATACAATCAATATAAAAAAAGGGCTCGGCAACATAGCGTTCGGAATGCCCGTAGAAGAGGTCGTGGCCCTTCTGGGCAACGCCGACGAAGTGGAATGTATGGAAAATGCAGCCGACGAGACAACCACCATTCTGCACTATGACGACGGTGCAATAACACTGTTTTTCGAAGGCGAAAACCCAACGCTGGAATGTATCGACCTTTCTGAAGAGGACGCCACTCTTTTTGACCAAAAGATATTCGATATGAACGAGAAAGAAATCGTGCAACTGATGGTCAAAAACAACTATTTCGAGCAGGATGCCGACGAAGAGGCCTGGGGCGAACGACGCATCTCGTTTGGCGAAGGCAATATTGATTTCTTCTTTGAGGACGACGAACTGCTCGCCGTGGTTTATGGACGCTGAAAAAAAGAAATGACACCATCCTCCACCCTTTTCCCCACCGCCTATTTCCCGTCGATTGCTTTGATGGCCGCAATGGTTAAGGCGCCCAAAATCGATATCGAAATTCAAGAAAGTTTTCCAAAACAGACACACCGAAACCGCACCGTCATCATCACCGCCAACGGACCAATGACACTGTCAGTGCCCGTTGTGCGGTCCAACGGCACACACACTCTCACTCGCGACATCCTTATAAGCTATTCCGAAAAATGGAACACCATCCATTGGCGCGCCATAGAATCAGCATATAATTCGTCACCATATTTTCTTTACTACCGCGACGAAATAGAGAAAATCCTGATGACAAAACACGACACTTTGATCCAACTCAACGAAAGCCTATTGCAGTTGCTTTTTCGCAAACTAAAAATCGACCTTACGATAGAATACACATCCGATTATGTAAAGCCGCAAAACACAGCAAACGACTATCGAGACAAGTACTCGTACAAGCGTCCCGAAAGTTGCCCCATCTGCCCAACCTACACACAGGTTTTCAGCGACAGAATACCGTTCAATCCAAACGTAAGCATCATAGACACACTTTTCAACTTAGGCCCAGAAACCAAGGAGTATTTGAGCAAAATACAAGTCTAAACATCATAGTCTATGATGTTTATAACCAACAAGCCTGTCATAGACTCCTTTTTTACCAAAAACAAGGCCGTAAACATCATAGACTATGATATTTACGGCCTTGTTTCACGGGAAACACTGAATACTATCGGCAATTCATAAGAATTAAAAGTACCGAAATATCGGCAGGCGAAACACCACTAATCCTTGACGCCTGTCCAATAGTCCGAGGTCTCATTTTTGACAATTTCTCACGGGCCTCATACGACAGGGCGGCGACCGAACGATAGTCGAGATCGTCCTTCAGTAGAAGATTTTCATACTTCAGAATTCTATCAGCCACCTCTCGCTCCTTTTCAATATATCGGCTATATTTAACCAAAATCTCTGACGAAACAGACACCTCTTTCCTTAGCGAATCAGGAATTGATGAGACAAAATCCGACAGCTCCGGCGAAAGCTGCATCAGATCCGACAAACTGATCTCCGGACGTAAAAGCAGATTCGAAAGCATTACCTTTTGCTGCAACGGAGCCGACTGATGCGACTCCAAGAATTCGTTACACACACCCGGCACAGCAGGCGTTCGGCCTATAAAGTCCACCAAACTGTCCGAATAGCGAACTTTATCCTCAACACGCTTCATTCGCTCGGCTGAAGCAAGCCCCATATCGAAAGACAGAGGCGTAAGGCGAACATCGGCATCATCCTGGCGCAGAAGTATACGATACTCCGCCCGCGAAGTAAACATACGATACGGCTCATCCACGCCCTTTGTCACCAAATCGTCAATCAGGACACCAATGTATGCCTGTGTACGTCCGAGAACAAAAGCCGGCCGACCCTTCAGCTTCAAAGCCGCATTAATGCCAGCCATCAAACCTTGACAAGCAGCCTCTTCGTAGCCAGTAGTCCCATTGATTTGTCCCGCAAAATAAAGATTCTCCACATTTTTCGTTTCGAGGGTATACTTAAGTTGCGTAGGCGGAAAATAATCGTACTCTATCGCATATCCTGGTTTAAAAATACGTGCATTTTCAAATCCAACTATTGAATGCAGTGCATCCAGCTGCACGTCCAACGGCAGCGACGACGAAAAGCCGTTAAGATAATAAGAATTCGTATGTAGGCCTTCCGGTTCGACAAATAGCTGATGACGATCCTTGTCCGAAAACCGATCAATTTTATCTTCAATCGAAGGACAATAGCGTGGTCCTCGACCCTGAATACGGCCAGTAAACATAGGCGATTTATCAAATCCCGACCGTAAAATATTGTGTGTATTAAGATTCGTATATGCCAGATAACAAGGTTTTTGCGTAACGAGAGGCACTGTTTCTGGACTGAATGAGAACTTCTGAGGATCCTCATCGCCAGGTTGTTCAGCAAGAAGACCAAAATTTATAGTGCGTCCGTCAATTCGCACAGGCGTGCCAGTCTTCAGTTTCGCGACTTCAAAACCATACTCCTTGAGCCGATCCGACAGTCCTTCTGCCGCCCTCTCCCCTATCCTTCCGCCAGACAGAACCGTCTCGCCGATATAAATTTTCCCATTCAGAAACGTGCCGTTCGTAAGCACGACAGCATCGGCAGGAATCTCTATCTGCATTCTCGTCACAACCCCCGCAACAGCACCATCCTCTATAATCAAATCCACAACTTCATCCTGCCACAGCGAAAGTCCATCTACATTTTCGAGCACACTACGCCAGTTTGCGCTAAAAGCAGCCTTGTCGCACTGTGCACGAGGGCTCCACATAGCTGGACCCTTCGAGCGGTTGAGCATCTTGAACTGTATCATTGAGCGGTCAGTCACGATGCCAGACCAGCCGCCAAGAGCGTCAATTTCGCGCACTATCTGTCCTTTTGCCACACCCCCCATCGCCGGATTGCACGACATCTGGCAGACGGCATCAAGATTTTGCGTCACCAGCATAGTCTTGGCACCAAGTTTTGCGGCAGCACAAGCGGCCTCAGCGCCAGCGTGTCCAGCCCCTACAACAACGATGTCATATTTATCGAACTTTATCATTGAATAAATTCTATTATAAAACGTTACACCACTTGTTTCACGTGAAACAGCAGCCGATTACCCTTTGCGTAAGACATCCAACAACTGCAGCGACTCGTCCTCTTTCTGACGCATAACCGCAGCATCAGCGTCGCTCTTATCCTTAAACCCGAGCAGATGCAGCACACCGTGAATCACAACTCGATGAAGTTCGCGCTCGAATGGAACGGACAGAATATCCGCATTGTCCCTCACCCTATCCACACTAATCATAATATCGCCCGATATAAGATTCCCCTCAACACAATCGAACGTAATAATATCAGTATACGTATCGTGATTCAAAAAACGCACATTTGCATCATACACATACTCATCTGAACAAAACAGGTAGTTGATTCTGCCAAGACTCTTACCATAAGACCTCACGACTTCTGACACCCATTTTTTCAGCAAGGGTTCATCATTCAGCTCAAAATCGATATCACCAGACGAAAAAATTATAGCCATAGTAAAAAAACAACTCAAATTAAATTTTAGAACAAATTTTCTGAACTGGATAAAAATAAGTACAAAAACCTGATTTATATGTATTTATACCCAAAACAACGGAATTATTCATCAATCTCCGTAGCACAGAAACAAATATATAGGGAAGATGCCCACAAAAAAGGCAAGAAAAACAGCAATCGGACCTATGCATTTACCAAACGATGCGCATAATGATTCCGAAGTGTAACCAAACGCTCCAATGCCTTCGATGCCTCGATGCCACTAATGACAAATTCGAGACGCACCGAACAACCATTATTCAAAAAACTGATACGATCTGAAAGGGTTTTCATAAGATAAATTCCAGTCCCCCTACCCTCGTTCTCGGGAATCGACCCAAATTGTTTGTAGTCGAAGCCTTCCCCTTCATCGGTCACGGTAAAGAAAATGCCGCCCTTACATAGGTCACTTTCGATAGTAACCTTCTTCGAGGCATCATTATGGTTGCCGTGAACTATTGCATTTTCCACTGCCTGAAGCAGCGACATCGAGATAGTGGCAGCATAATTATTGATATTGCAAGTGTCGCAAACGGCACTTACAAACCTTTCCACCTCAACCATATTATTTATATCTGACTGAATAATAAGTTTTTCCATACAAAAGCATTATAACTATCTCTGATACAAAGATACTATCTTTTCTGGAAAACACAAAATAAAATCTTCAACAAAATGCAAAATACCAACTAAAAGGGTAGGGGATAGCGGATTAAAACTTGAAAAAATAATCGTTGACCTTGTTTTTATAGTAATTGTTCAGCGAAGGCGGCGTGGTATGGAAAAGGTCCTGATTCTTCTCTTGCAGGCGTTTATATTCCTCCAAATCGCCCTGCGAAGGCTGGAACACATCCTTGCCTTCGGTGCTTTCACGTCGATCCTCTTTTTCGCGCTGCATCTCAGCCTTTTCGTGCTGCAGCAGGCGAGTCATTATCTGCTGCTGGCGCTGTATTGTCTGACGCGTAATGGTCTTGTTCACAAGGTCGGTCTCTGTTTGCTCCATCTGACGCATAATTTCGTCTATTTCTTTGGCAATCTTACTATTGCCGCCGCTCTGCTCTTTCATCTCCTGGCCATACTGCTGCATCATACGGCGTATTTGCTCCTGACGTGCAGCCATCTTGGCAAACTCCGAACTCATCGAATTGCGCTCGCCTATTTTCGTTCTGCCACCAGGCTTATTACCCTGTTTTTCAAGTTCTTTTTTCAGCGATTGCATCTGTTTGTTCAGCTCTTCCTGCATCTGTCGCATCGACTTGGGCGACGGCTTTCCGCTTCCAGGATTCTCACACTGTCCGCTCTTCATCTTCATTCCCTGACGTTTGCAGTTGCCATTCTTTTTTTGCTGCTGGTTCTGGCGCATCTGATTCTGCATCTGGTCGAGCGATTCAGCCAGAACCAACGACAGGTTGTTGAGCGACGTCATCGAATATTGCATTGATTTCGAAGCGGATGTATTGTGGAACGAACCGTATATCGACTCATTGTACTGCATCAGACCCGACATCGATTTAGCAATATTCGAATTGACCGAAGCCAGTTCCTTGTTCACTACCGAAGCCACAGCAATCTGGCGTTTTGCCAAGGCTCTCAGCGAGTCCTCAACACTGCGGAAATCGTCCTTAAGGCGATTTTGGTCAGCAATAATTTGCTGATATCTTGGATCTTGAACACTTACCGAACCAACCGAAGAAACTAAAGCCTCCTGATTAAACGACAGTTGCACCAAGTTTTTCAAAAGCAAACGGATTTGCTCCGAATCCTCCGCCAAATCTTGCTGTTCAACGTCCGTCTGTGCCTCGGCCAGCTTTTCGGCCAGTTTCTTCAAATCGTCAGCAGCTGACTTCTGCGACTTCGACGCATCCTTTTTCTTGCCCTTCGACAGCTTGCTCTCAGCGTCATTCTGATGCTGTTCTATCTGCTTCTGCAGTTCTTCATCAGTCTTGAAATCAGACGGATGCTCAAGTTCTTTATAGTCCTTTTTGATTTGGTCAATATCCTTTTGCAGCTGCTTGTATTGCTCCGACAGCTTCTGCTGCTCCTTCAGGTTCTGCTGTGCATCGTCCTGCTTTTGCGACAATTCCTCCTGCTTTTTCGCCAGCTCATCGGCCTTGTTGACAGCCTGTTCCACCTTCTTTTCAATCTCCAGGCGTTTCAGCAGCTCGATGTTCTGATCCAGCTGCTTCTCCAGGTCCTCGTTCTTCAGCTTCATATTCTCCAACTCCTCCTGCACCTTCTTTTTATCCATCTCATTCATAAGGCGTTCCATCTCCTTCATCATCTCCTTCATCTCCTCGCTCATCACCTCGTCGAACAGGCGGTCAAGCTCCTTCTGTTTCTCCAGCAGCTGCTCGCTCTGGTCGCGGTATTTCTCCTCAAGCCGGTTGTTTTCCTTCATCTGCTCGCGCATCTGCTGCAGCTGGTTTTTCACCTGCTCCTGCTTCTTTTTCAGCTCCTCTATCTGCTTCTTGTCCTGCCACGAAAGTTCCTTCTTGTCAACAAGTTTGCGCATCATTTCGTTGATTTCCTCCTGCAGTTTCTTCAGCTCCGAAATCGACAAGTCGGCCTGCTGGTGTATCTGCGACGACGAGGAGCGAATCATATCGTCAATTTCCTCGTCCGTAGGTACTTGCACCTCGAACGACTGCGACTGCGTCGACTTGGCTCCGTTGATGCCATCATTGTCCCACACCTCGAAATAATACTTTATATGATCGCCCGGATTGACGGCAAACTGCGACATATCAACCGAATAGTGGAACTCCTGCGAAGCGTCGCTTCCAACAGCAATCGGCAGTCGCTGCACATCTTTGACAGAAGTGTCTGACACATTAGTCTTTATAACAACCATTTCGAGCTTCGAGAAGCCATAGTCATCCTTTATCTGACCGCGGAAAAAATGCCTGTCGGGCATCAGCGAATCACTCATCCTTATGACGGCAATCATCGGATACGCATCGTCGACCACCGACACCGAATAGGAGAGCGTATCGCTGACAACACGGTCATTATTTACACAGAAAGCGTATGAAAACGAAGACATTGCGCGAACCGATGTCCGCACACGCCCGTTGCCGTTGGGCGAAAGGTGCAACGCGTTATGGTCGGTGAAAAAATGAAGCGAATCGGCATCCGCTGTCTGGAAAGCCCACTCGATACGCGTCCCCTTCGGAAGCGTGATGTCGCCATCGTTCGACAGCGTTTCGGGTTCCTTGCCGGTATAGGCAGGGTAGGAGAGAACCGCTTGGAAATGAACTATCGACGGACGCGGCTGGACCTCAAGACGATAATCGCGCGAACGTACGCCGACGGCACTGAAATGGAAGTCGCACGACCGCTGCAAATTCTTAAAAACATAGCTGTATTGCGCATTGTCGACCTTTTGCATACCGTAACTGATGCCATCGACAACAATCGCCGCCTCGTTGGGCACCTCGTCGCCCTCGACAGCGACACGCACCACATAATCATCCTGCTGCGAAGCAGTAAGATTATCGTTTTCAAGCACAAATGCAAACGGAGCGGGACGCTCGTAGAACGTGGAATGGTTGATAATGCGCTTCGACGGCTCCGTGATGAACGACGGAGCAACCAGCAGGGCTACAGCAATGAAAACCAGCGGGAAGGCGACAAATTTCACATACTTCAGATTGCCGCGCAAATCGATGGCCTTCAGGAAAGGCACCGGCGACAACTGTGCCGTCTTCTGCTCGATCGAGGCCGACAGAAGGTCGCTGCCGGTCGATTCGCCCATCTGCTGCAACTGCAACAAATTCAGCAACTTGTCGCTAACTTCGGGGAAATGGTTGCCGATAATCGATGCCGCCTCGCCATACGAGATGCGTCGACCCAGCCGCCACATCTTGAGCAGCGGCGAAACCACATAAAAAGCAACCACAGCGGCCATCGAGGCGATGAACATCCAGAACAACGCGGTGCGCACACCCGTGCCGAACCAGCCAAAATGCTCGAGGACAACAATGACGATATAAACCGCTAACAGAATGGCAGCAGCAAGCAGCAAGCCCTTCAGCAGCTTGTTTTTGTAATACTTGCGAATGAAAGCGTCAAGCTTGTCAATAATATTGTTTCCGCCGGACATAAGGCACTTTGATTTGAACAGATAACAAAACGACGCAGGCGAAAAAATATTGTCTGCCCGCATATTTTTCGCAACAAAGTCCGCCGATGCCGCCCCGATTCGCCCAAAACACAGCAGCAATGCGCCATTCGGTCGCCTTTGGAAAATCCACAACAAAAACCGTGCCAAACTCCGGCCATTTTTCGAAACACGCCACCAAAAGCTGTTGATAACTCCAAAAAAATGGCCAAAAATGCCATTTTTCAACCCCCTGATTCCCAAGGACCAAATACCTACCAAAGTTTACTCAAAGTTTTACCAAAGTTTAGTCAAACTTCAATGTTGAAAACTTTGATAAAATTTTTGTAAGGCTAAGAATTGAAAATGAGCCTTAGCAGCTAGGTCGGAAACAAAAAGCGAAACGGACAACGGCGAGATCCACGTGGATGAAAAACGAAAGATGCGTGCCACTGACACAATAAAGGGCACATTGCGGCGTTGTAGCTATATTATTGAGTAAAGTCGCATCCGCATTATGAGTAAAGTCGTTTTTATATCCGGAGCCTCGTCGGGTTTTGGCAAGGCAATAGCAGAACTTCTGGCGTCGAAAGGCTACATCGTCTACGGCACCAGCCGCAAGAGCATAACGCACAGTCAGATACACTTCCTGTATATGGATTTGCAGGAACGCGAATCTGTCAGAAAGGCCATAGGCCGTGTAGTTGAAGAACAAGGACGTATCGACGTGGTTATCAACAATGCCGGAATGGGGATAGGGGGGTCGCTGGAGCTGGCCACCGACGAAGAGATTGACATACAGATGGGCACCAATTTCCGCGGCTGCGTGAGTGTATGCCAGGACGTGCTGCCCGTGATGCGGAAGCAGGGCGGCGGACAAATAATCAACCTGAGCTCGATTGGTGGAATTATGGGCCTGCCTTACCAGGGCTATTACTCAGCCTCGAAATTTGCCATCGAGGGCTTCACCGAGGCGCTGGCGGCAGAGGTCCGCGGCTTTGGCATAAAAGTGTCAATGGTCGAGCCCGGCGATTTCGCCACCAATTTCACGGCCCGGCGCAAGATATCGGAGGCGACGCAGAAAAGCGCCGCCTACGGCGACAGTTTTGCCCGCAGCCTGTCACTTATCGAAAAAGAGGAAAACGGCGGCCTAAAGCCCGAAAAACTGGCCAAAACAGTGGAGAAAATCATCCGCAGCCGTCACCCGCGCCTACGCTACGTCGTGGCCAACCTCGAGCAGAAGCTTTCAGTCCTCCTGAAACGCATCATCCCTAGCAACTGGATGGTGTCGATTTTGAGGAACTATTATAAGGTTTAACCATTAACAATCAGCAATATGAACAACCACGGCAAAGACATCTGCAACCAGCTGAAAGAGATCCGCAAGCAGATAGCATCAGAAAATGATATTCCTCTCGAAGAACACGAGTGCCACTTCGACGGCCCGTGCAAGGGCACCTGTCCGCGCTGCGACGCCGAGCTGCAGTATCTTGAAACAGAACTTGGCCGGCGCGGCAAACTGAGCAAGGCCGCCATTGTGGCCGGCGTGACCCTGAGCCTCGCCGCCAGCGCCTGCACAACGGAAGGCGATCCAGCGCCCGATCCGCTTGAAGGCGGTATCTACTTTCCGGAGGACACGACGCAATGCCCTGACAACGAAAAAACCTCATCTGACGACGAGGTTAATACTATTATTTTCAAATAGAAACTATCAAATCTCCTTACCGAAAACGGCGCGTTTCATCAGCTCTTCGGTCTGGTAGGTGGTGCCCCAAATCTTTTCGGCTTCGTTGCCGATGATCTGTGGGTTGGTATAAGCCCAGATGACGTTGTTTTTGATGGCATTGCGGTTCATTTCGGCATAGTAGATGGAGTGCACGCCGCGCTTCTGCCATTCGGGATGCACGCCGTTGAGCAGCAGGTCGATGGTGTCGTATTTGCGCAGGGCGCGAAGCAGGTGGTACCAACCGAAAGGGAAGAGGCGTCCGTTGGCCTTCTGATAGGCCTCGGTGAGGCTGGGAATGCTGAGGCCAAAGGCCACCAGGTTGTCGTCCTGGTCGACGACGAAATTGACAAAATCGAGGTTCACGAAGGGGAAATACTCCTTTATGTAGACATCGATTTCCTTCTCGGTCATAGGGACGAAATCGTAGAGGTCCTTGAACGAGTCGTTGAGCGTGTGGAAAAACTTGTGCGCATAAGGATAGACCTCTTTGCGCTTCTTGAATTTCAGCAATTTGAGGTTGTAGCGCTCCAGGATGAGCTGGTTGATGCGCGCCACCTTGTCGGGGATAGGTTGGCTGGCCGGCATCTTGTACTGCTGCCAGCGGCAAAGAATCTTGCAATCAAGGCGTTCGATGAAATCGATATAATACTTGGGATTGTAGAGCGTGCTGAGGTTTTGGCGGGCGTCGAAGCCTTCGATTACCCAGCATTCCTTGTCCATATCGGTAAAGCCGAACGGGCCCTCGATTTCGGTCATTCCCTTGCTGCGCCCATACTCCACAACCTTGTCGAACAGGGCCTTGCAGACATCGAAATCCTCGACGAAATCGAACCATCCGAAGCGGACAGCCTTCTTGTTCCAATGCTCGTTGACTGTGTGGTTGATGATGGCAGCCACGCGACCCACAACCTTGCCGTCGACGGTGGCGAGGTACATCTGCAGGTCGCTATGCTCGAGCGATGGGTTCTTGTCGGTCAGCAAAGCGCGTTCGTCGCGGTTCAGCGGCGGCACGTATGTCGGCACGCCTTTGAAAAGTTTGTTGGGAAAAGCTATGAACTTGTTAAGGTCACGGCGACCTTTAACCTCACTGATGACAATATTGTTCATATTCAATAATAAAGTTTACAAAAGTCCAAGTTTCTTGAAGCATTTGACCGTCTTGTCGACAGCAAAGTCGACCTGCTCGATGGTGTGCGTAGCCATCCAAGCCAGGCGGATAAGTGTGTCCTCGGGCGGCACAGCCGGCGAGATGACGGGGTTGACGAAGACACCCTCGTCGAGCAGCATACGGGTGACCATAAAGGTCTTCTCGTTGTCGCGCACATAGAGTGGTATGATCGGCGTTTCGGTGTTGCCGATTTCGAAACCGGCCTCGCGGAACGATTTGAGTGCATAGTTGGCCACCTTCCACAAGTTCTCCTGGCGTTCGGGCTCGCTGCGCATAACCTCGATGGCGGCGATGACCGATGCCGTTGCCGACGGCGGGATGCTGGCGGTGAAGATGTAGGGGCGCACGTTGTGGCGCATCCAGTTGATGGTGTCCCTGTCGGCGGCGATAAAGCCTCCGATTGAGGCCAGCGATTTGGAGAAGGTACCCATTATGAGTTCCGTTTTGTCGAGCAGTCCGAAGTGGTCGGTGACGCCGCGGCCTTCGCGGCCGAAGACGCCGAGACCGTGGGCCTCGTCGACCATCAGCGTGGCCTGGTATTTGTCGCAGAGCGCCTGTATTTCGGGCAGTTTAGCCACATCGCCCTCCATACTGAACACACCGTCGGTTACCACCAGTTTGCCAGCCTCGAGCGGGCAACGCTGAAGAACACGTTCAAGGTCGTTGAGGTCACTGTGGCGGTATTTAAGAGTCTGAGCGAAAGTCAGACGCTTGCCCTCGATGATGGAGGCGTGGTCCATCTCGTCGAAGATGACATAGTCGCCACGACCCGTAACACAGGGAATGACACCGGAATTGGCCTGAAAACCCGCCGAGAAAAGCATCACGCCGTCTTTGCCAAGGAATTCAGACAAAATGTTTTCGAGCTTGATATGAATGTCGAGAGTGCCGTTGAGGAAAGGAGAGCCTGCACAACCGGTGCCGTACTTGTCGATTGCGGCTTTAGCAGCCTCTTTGATTTTTGGATGATTGGTAAGTCCTAAATAACTGTTGGAACCAAGCATCAGGACTTTACGTCCGTTCATAAGAACCTCTGTATCCTGGTCGCTTGAAATCTCTCTGAAATAAGGATAAACCCCCTTGGCTTTTGCCTCTTGGGGAGCAGTGTATCGCGCAAGTTTCTGTTGCAGTGGCTTCATCTAAAAATTATCGTTAGTATATATATTAAAAATGCAAAATAACAAAAAAAAATCGGATAATAAAGCGTTCAAAATGTTAAAATATTTTGCAGTTGCGCCGTCAGACGGCTGGTTCCAATTCTAAAATTCTGATTAGTAATATTTTGAACACTAATTATTTTTTTATAGAGAAGATAATAAAACAGTGCTTCCTCTGGAGTTGAAATACCTCCAGCAGCTTTGAAACCGACGGTTTTTTTTGAATTTTTCATAAAATCACACAGAGCCGACAGCATAGCGAAGGCCCCTTCGGGGGTAGCGCCAAGCGGTATTTTGCCTGTGGATGTCTTGATAAAATCTGCTCCTGCACGCAACGCAAGCATAGAGGCATTGTAGATGTTGGCCATTGTCTTCAATTCGCCAGTCTCGATGATGACTTTCAGTTTCACGCTGTTTCCACAGACACTCTTCGCAGCCTCAATTTCATCGCTCACGTATTGCAGGTCACCATCAAGAAAACGTCCTCGGTTTATGACAAAATCCACCTCATCGGCTCCCTCCTCGACAACATACCGTATTTCCTCTGTCTTAACGTGTTGCGAGGTTTGTCCGGCAGGGAATCCACCCGCCACCGAGGCTACTCTGATTGTGGTTGAAGCGAGCTGTTTTTTTGCGATGCCTACAAAGCTGGGATAAACACACACCGATGCAACGTGCTTCCTTGTGTCGTTGCCTGGCACCGACAGCAAAGAGGTGTTCCTGCAGAATTCACTTACAGTTTTTGGTGAGTCACTGCCGTTTAGTGTAGTATTGTCAATACAAGTGAAGATATCTGTATATGGTATTATGCGATTTGCGTCACTGAGGCTCGAAACTTCGTCCCAAACATTTTTAATGACGCTTTTAGCATCAGACTCCAGCTTCAGGAAATCCTTTTCCATTCTCGGTGAATTTTTTATATGACTTGTTAAATGTTTCTTTACTGAACGGTATCAGATGGTGGCTTTTGCGATAGTCGGACGAAAGATATTTTAGTAAAACGTGACGTTTCAGCAAATTGTACCCATTCATTTTCTTTCGGTTAGACGAAAATTTCCGTATTGCTGCCAAACGGCGGCGGTCGTTCTTGTCAACACCATCGTTTGCAAGGAGAACCTGTCGGCTGTCGACTATCATATCGCGTACGGGCAGCGATATTGGACATACCTCTTCGCAACGTCCACAGAGGGTACAGGCGTATGCCACGTGGCGATAGCTTTCGACAGTCTCAAGATACGGCAGTGTGATATTGGCAACAGGACCGGCAAAGACGTTGTTGTAAGGTTCGTCACCTATAGTCTGGTATACAGGACACACATCGCTGCAGCGCCCACAATTGAGGCAAGTCAAAGACTGACGCAAATCCTTAAATTGGAGCAAGTTTGTGCGCTGATTATCTATTATGAAAAGATAGTTGTTGCAATTTGCAGAACCTCTAAAAACGAGCATATCCTGACTGCCGCATCCTGTATTGTAAGAGGTCAGCTGCTGGAACACTTCAGCCCAGTCACTATTACCTACAATACAGTCGATGGTGGCGAAAAATACATTTATTTTATTGTTAGTCAGTCTCTCCAATCCTTTGTTTGTCTGATTCAACAAAAGAAGCGACCCTGTGTCGGAAAACATCATATCAGCAACAAAAAACTGCATATCGCCTTCGTCAGAGAGTTCTATTTTCTGGTCACGGAGGAAATATTTTATTCCCAACTCGCGGAACACAGTTGATGCATTGATGTTGGGCAGGCGAACAGATTTTATTTTATGCAGCTTCAGAAGTTTTTTCAGACTCTCGAAGACATCATTGTAGTCCGAAGCCCAAAAGACTGCGTTGTGCTTACTGGAAAACATTTTCTCGAATCGCGACAGCTCTTCGTCCAGATTCTCTATACTTTTAGACAGTGCAGACCTGAATCTGTCAAGAGTATGACCATTGCAGACAGAGTCGGGGAGGGGGTCGTTTTTCAACTGAAACGACCGTGGCGCAGACCCTTCTGCAATAGCTTTTTCAGCCGACTCAAGAAAAGCAGTATAGAACTCGTTCTCCATCGTTTAAAGTGTTATTTTCATTCCAAAAGCTTATTGATTTTTTCAACACGCCGTAGGTGACGACCACCTTCAAAAGGGGTATTCAAAAAGATGTCCACCATCTTAAGTGCCAATTCGGTCGGAACAAACCTTGCGGGCATCGATATAATGTTGGCATCATTATGCTGACGGGCAAGCTTTGCAATTTCCTCATTCCAGCAAAGAGCACAGCGTACATTGGGATATTTGTTCACAGTCATCTGTACTCCATTGCCTGAACCGCATATCACAATGCCTCTAGAAAAATCTCCACGATTGATGGCGGAACCTACCTGATGTGCAAAATCAGGATAATCTACACTTTCTGTAGAAAAAGTGCCAAAATCTTTAGTTTCAATATTTTTAGAAGAAAGATACTTTTTTACTTCTTCCTTAAGTTCATATCCAGCGTGATCAGATGCGATGGGAATAATTTCTTTCATATTAGTAAATTTTTATATTGCAAAAATACAATATTTAGACCATTCAACAATATATAATCATTTAAAAATTATCACCAATATTTATTAAATATTTATATATCATAATCTTATATAATCATAACATATATTAAAATTTAACAAAACAATAAATGCCGGTATTATTCTTCGAATAATATACCTTTACTTTACTTTTTATAAAACATATTTTTACGGTATTAAAGCGTGTTTTAAACAACTGTATGTTGAAATATCAATAAAAAGCCTTTTAAACAATAGTTGATAAAATTATTCTCAATCCATTTGTTTATTTCTGTTAACAAATATAGCATTTTTGATTGTTTTTTCACCATCGGCATAAACAAAAAAGAGCAAACATAAACCATATGTTCAAATGAAAATAAACATATTGTTCAAAACTTCACAATACGATGAAAATTCATATCTTGCGATTTGATAAGTGTTTTCAAACCTGTTTACATCACATTAATGAAATACCAAGAAAATAGAGTGTTTTCAACATTTCAACAACACAAAAAAATAAATGAAAAAAATAAAATTTTAATTAAAGATTTTTTATTTTTTCACTGTTTCGTTGAAAAATCGTAATTTTGCATTCTTCAATATTTTCATTGTGAGAAGATATTTTATTCATAATTAGAATCCATAACTTAAAAAGTAAAAAATATGACCAGCGAAGAGTATAGAAAAGAAATTTTACGACTAAAAAAAGAAAAGAATGCTGTCATTCTGGGCCACTACTATCAAATTGAGGAAATACAGGCATTGTCCGACTATGTTGGTGACAGCCTTGCCTTAGCCCAGGAGGCACAGCGTACAGATGCCGACATCATTGTTTTCTGTGGTGTTCATTTTATGGCCGAAACGGCCAAAATATTAAACCCAAGTCGCAAAGTTCTGCTTCCCGACGTCAATGCCAGTTGTTCTTTAGCCGAGTCGTGCACTGGTGCCGATTTGCGCGAATTCAAGAAACAATACCCTGGTTATATGGTTGTTTCGTATGTCAATTGCTCGGCCGAGGTCAAAGCCGAGTCTGACTTGATTTGCACCTCTGGCAATGCCGAGAAGCTTATCAACTCTTTGCCTTCCGACCAGAAAATCATTTTTTCACCCGATAAGAATCTTGGTGGATATATCAACCGCCAGACAGGTCGCGAGATGGTTTTATGGAACGGTGTCTGCACGGTCCACGATGCGCTCGAAGCTGAAAGTATCCTTAAATTAAAACAGCAGAATCCTGACGCTCCCGTAATTGCTCATCCAGAATGCAATGCCGCCGTACTGGCTGTATCCGATTTCATCGGGTCTACCAAAGCTATGTTGAACTATATAGCTAAGTCGGATAAAAAGAGATTCATTGTTGTAACCGAGGCTGGAATCCTGTACGAAATGAAGAAGAGCAATCCAGACAAGGAGTTCATAACTGTTTCTAATGAAGAAGGCTGCAGCTGTGCTGAATGTTCTTATATGAAGATGAACACTCTCGAAAAGCTGTATAAATGTCTACGCGATGAAACTCCTGAAATAACGCTTAGTGCAGATATGATTGAACGTGCTGCCAAACCGATAGTTAGGATGCTCGATATGTCGCGCGAACTGGGAATCATCAAATAAAAGCTGATACACCGTATAATGGAAAGAATAGGTCAAAAGCAGGTCTATGACTATCTGGATTCGCTGAATATCAAGTATGAGTATTATGAGCACCCCGAGGCACCTACTATCGAAATAGCCTCGCAGTTTTATCGTGGTGAGGGCACTACGCTGTGCAAAAACCTTTTTTTCCGCAACCATAAGGGCAATCGCCATTATCTTGTGATAATGGAAAGCACTTTTGCTATGGACATTCACAGTGTCGAGAAAATCCTCCATCAGGGAAAGCTTTCGTTTGCTTCACCTGAAAGGATGATGCGTTATCTTGGTGTCAAGCCTGGCTCGGTCAGTCTGTTCAACCTTGTCAACGATATAAACAGGGAGGTGACTTTGTTCGTTGACTCTAAACTGCTAACTGTCGAAAAGGTCAGTTTCCATCCCAACGACAATCGTGCCTCGTTGGTGATTAGTAGTGAAGATATGTTGAAATTTATAAAAAATATAGGAAACAACTACGAAATTATGGATTTGTACGAGTAGTTAGAAAACTGTGTGTTGACAAACATCGAAAATATGTTCATAACGAATATTTCTAGCAACTTTAATTATTTTATATAAGAAATTGTATAATAGGATATTATGGGTATGTTTCACGTGTAACAATTTAATATAGGAACCGATAGATGAAAACAATAGAAATAGAGGTTAAGGAACCTGTAAAATTACTTGAATTAATCGAAAAGACTTTTCCCGATAGTAGTCGCACAAAGCATAAGGAAATTCTTGCGCATCGTGTGATAATTGCTTCGCGTCATATCACGCAATATGATTTTCCTCTCAGTACAGGAATGCGTGTCACTATCGAAGGCGACGAAGACCGGAACAAGTTGATGCGTGGAAAAATGCCTATACTTTTTGAGGATCGTTATCTGATGGTTGTCAATAAGCCTGCCGGTCTTTTAAGCAGCAGTGTTCAACCCAACGACCGTTCTGTCATCAGCGAACTGAACGACTATTTCATCCGTCGCCGGTCGCGTCAGCGTGCCCACGTGGTGCACCGCCTGGACCGCGACACATCGGGTCTGCTGCTTGTGGCCAAGTCAAAGGATGTGGCACGCGAGTTGGAGTACAACTGGAAAGAAAAAGTTTTCGACCGTGCCTATGTGGCTGTATGCTGGGGTGCCCCGGTCCCGGCAAACGGAATGATACGCTCCTGGCTCACCGATGGCGAGTACTGTGTCGAGTCGTCGCCAGTCGACAATGGAGGCAAGTTGGCTATAACATACTATAAAACACTCCGCAAACGTGGTCGTTATGCATTGGTGCAGTTTAATCTGGAAACTGGTCGCCGAAATCAGATCCGTGTCCAGATGCGCGAAATAGGCCATCCTCTGCTCAAGGACCCGATCTATGGCTACCGCGACGACGATTCGCCTGCCTCACGATTGATGCTTCACGCCTTCAGGCTCTGTTTCTATCATCCTGTGACAGGTAAGGAAATGCGTTACGAGACAGAGTTTCCTCCCGAGTTCTTGTCCTTTTTTGACAAATAAATGTGTAGTGCAAACAATAAAAGGCAGATTGTAGCGTTAAAGAAATAAATATATAGGGGAGTTCTATAAATTAAATAGCTAAATTTCATTTTGTTATATCAATATTTTTTCGTATTTTTGCAGTATTAACAGAAAAATACAGCATCTATGAAATACCGTAATAATCAAGGCATTGGATTATTTGACAAAGAGAA
>JAFROL010000026.1 GCA_017429685.1 Bacteroidales bacterium
ACACACGGCAACAACAATACTTTCCGCCAAAGGATATCCCGAAAAACGCGTCTCTATAGATACAACGACATCTGTCGACCTTGTTTTTTTTGTGTACAGCGAAAAGTGCGTTTACGTGTTCGATGCCAATTCGATAGACCAGGCATTCGCCATTGCAAACCACAAACGATTAGAAACAGTAGAAAAATATATTAACAAATAAGACATTATCAATGAAAAAAAAGATCATTCCTATTGCACTCCTCGCAGTGCTCAGCCTCGCAGCCGTCGGCTGCCAGAAAGATTTAAGACATTGATTTAGAATAATAACAGCAAAACATTCAAAAAAAATTCAAAAACGATGTCACGTTTTTCTCAAAAAGTGAGTATTATATATGCATAAAATTAAAGGATTCTTTATGATTTAAAACATTAATTTTTAACCATTTTCCAAGAATAATCAAAAATATTTTTTAAAAAAGCGTTACTTTTTACTTTTTTTGCAACTATATAATAGAAAAGAAAATTTTTCAACAGTGTCACAAATCGGCAAAAAAATATGCATTTATATAGGGTGAAAAGGATATAATCCGAAGCGCAACAATGTTAAAAAAACATAATAAATGTTAAATAAAGAACCTTTTGCCATCGAAAATGCTCTTATATATAATGAAAATTTTTTTTTCGGGGAGGTCCGCACTCCATCGCCAATAACCGACCCCAACTGCAGACTGCGGGGACACAGAAGGAACAGGTCACGTGCTGAAAATAAATAAAATAATAGATATTTAATTTAAAAACAATCACTAACCCTCAAAATCACAAAACAATGAAAAAGTTATTTATTATTCTCGCCCTGATGGCGACAGGTATGTGCGCACGTGCGCAGTACGACACGCTGAACATCGGCGACCGCGAGCCGACATTCTACTACTGGGACACCAACTGGTGGGACTATTACTACCTTAACTATCCCGAGGCGCGAGCCGACTCGTGCCAGTGGTCGTACGGGTTTTCCGCTAGCGTGCCATTACGTACGGAAAGGGCACGATACTGCTATACCGACAAGCCCCTTCGCATAATAGGCGTTGCCGCGGCATTTAGCATCAATGTTGGGAGCGACACAATCACGAACATCTTCCACCTCCTGCCGGCAGAATACCTCAGCCTCTATGAAGTAGACCCGGCGACCGACGAGATGGTGCCGCTTGCCAGCAAGTCGTGGAACTGGACCATACCCAGGTATCAGATAGTGCGCGAAGAAGTGAACAACTACGAGCTATGCCCCGACACGGTGCTAAGGATACCGCCAAAGTACGCACCCATATACGAGGTGTATTTCGACTCGGCCATAACCGTCAACGACTCGTTCTATGTGTCGGCGACGCAAAACAACTACAGTAGGGGCGTGCCGCGCCCTGTAGCTTGTGGCGTGGTCACCATCAGTGCCCAACTCAGGAGCAGCACAATCAACAGCGAGACAGGAACCGTCTATAGCTATGGCGGCAAATTTTCCCCCAAGCCCAACCATTACCGCCGCAAGCTGCACGATATGCCGTCCTACGAGTGGGAAGACCGTTACTACGGCTTTATGGATACGGCCTGGCACACCGTCGGCAAGACGCGCTATGATAATCCGTATTCCAGCGCGTCACTCAAGCCGTTGGATTGGCCCTCCTTTTTCTACATCTTCCCGATTATCGACACGAGCCAGTGCAATACAGACTCGCTGGGATGCAAATCCCCGTCGGGATTCAATCGCGTGAGTGTCGACAGCTGCAATGTCGAGTTGGGCTGGTGGGGCAACGGCTCGACACGCCGCTATGAGGTTGCCGTCAGCAAATATGGCAGAGAGCCCGAAGAGGGCGTCATACTCCAAAGCGACACCACTGTCGTATCCCTGCGCGTCGAGCCTTGGGACACCGTCGCGCAGCTCTATACTGCCTGGGTGCGGTGCCTCTGCGACAGCGGTGAAGTCAGCGACTGGAACGGTCGTGTCACTTTCTTGACGCACTGCCAGGCTGACGAGCCAGAGATTATAGATGAGGCTGTCGACAAAAGCACCCGCCTGATGCCCAACCCCGCCAGCGGCAGCGTCACCGTGGCGTCGTCGTTCCGCATCGCCGAGGTGGAACTCTTCGGTCTTGACGGCCGCAGCCTGCTGCGCAGCAAGGCCGACGCGATGAGCACCACCCTCAACCTCGACGGCCTCGCCGCCGGCACCTACATAGTCCGCATCGCCACCACCGCCGGCACAGCATACAAAAAGCTGGTAGTGAAGTAAGCGGAAAACAAATTAAACTGAGAACTGAGAAGTGAGAACGGAGAACTGGCTGCCGCGTCAGCATAGTTCTCCGTTCTCAGTTCTCCGTTCTCAGTTCTCCGTTCTCACTTCTCCGCTTTTCGCTTAAAAAAAGATGGTGTAGGTACAATAATATGCCCGGAATTTCGTTAACAAGGATATAGAACATTTTTTAAAACCTATAAACCTCAAGGCATTATGAAGAAAATAAAAGATATGTCGGTCGGGCAGATTTCGCTGCTGGCGCTGTTGGCGTTGATTGTGGTCATCACGCTCTTTTCGTCGTTCTACACCATCAAGTCTACCGAGCGCGGTGTGCTGAGCACCTTCGGCAAGATTTCGCCAGGCGTGATCGACGACGGCCTGCACGTCAAGATACCTTTTATCCAAACTATCAAAAAGGTCAACGTGCAGCAGAAGAAATTCGACGGCAAGGAGAACTCGTACACGCGCGACGTGCAGACGTCGGAGGTGCAGTATACGATCAACTACGAGCTGGTGCGCGAGAATGTCAACAACCTGATTAAGAACGTCGGCGACGACTATCACAACCGCATCGTGGTGCCTTTCATCCGGTCGGCGATGAAGGAGGCTTTCGGCAACTTCGCCGCCACGGAGATTGTGGAGAACCGCGACGCCGTGCGCCGCGAAATAGAGTCGACGCTGCGCCGCACACTCGACAGCAACTATTTCCTCAACATACAGTTCCAGCTGGTCGACATCGACTTTGACGACGATTTCGAGAATGCCATCAAGGAAAAGCAGGTGGCCGAGCAGCAGGCCCTGAAGGCCAAGAACGTCACCATCCAGATCGAAGAACAGGCCAAGCAGACCAAGATACGCGCCGAGGCCGACGCCGAGGCTATCCGCATCAAGGCCAAGGCGTTGGAAAGCAACCCGAAGCTGGTGGAATACGAGGCTGTGCAGAAATGGGACGGCAAGATGCCGCAGTATATGATGGGCAACTCGCTGCCGCTGATCAACCTGAAATAGGCCTGACGCGGCGACGGATTGCGCCGGCGTCCACTAGCCCGCCGCTGCCCTATGGCAGCGTCGCCTTTTGGCATACTTTTCGCATTGAGTTCTTATATCGTTCTTATATCCGCAATATAAGAACGATATAAGAACTGCATACGAAGGGTGGGAGAAAAGGGGGCGAATGCGGGGCGGGAGCGGGGTGCGCCTTTGGGGCCGTTTTGATGCGATGCGAATCATTTTTTTTGCCTGCAAGGGCATATGTTTTAAAAAAAATGTGTATTTTAGCAATTTGATTCGATGCGCCAAAATTCTCGTCGTAGGGTTTTATCGTGTTGAGTATGATATATTTATAATAGATAAACAGAATAGATTATATATATGAAAACGTTCAAAAAAAGTCTTTTGCTGCTTGCTGTGTCGCTTTTTTTCGCCGCTACGGCCTTCGGCCAGACGAAAAGTTTAGCCCAGAAAGCTGATGACCTTTTCAACCAGAAGCAGTATATCGCTGCATTGCAGAAATACGAAGAGGCCTACAACAAAATCTCGTCGAACAAGGCGGAAAAGAACCGCTGCTATTTCCAGATGGGCGAGTGCTACAGGCTGATGAACAATTTCCCCAAAGCCGAACGTGTGTACAAGCGACTGATAAACCAGAAATATTATACCACCGAGCCGAAACTTTACTACTATATGGCTGAAATGTACCGCTTTGAGAACAAGTTTGACGAGGCGGACGAATACTATGGCAAATACCTGGAACTGGTGCCCGACGACAAGCTGGCGCAACAGCGCAAGGCTTCGATAATATATGTCAACCAGCTGTTTATGAACCGTACACGCCACAATATCGTCAAACTCGAGAAGTGGTCGACGGACTATAACGACTGGGCCCCGCGCTTTATGGGCGACGACACTACGCGCCTGGTTTTCACCTCGTCGCGTTTTGCCGACGGCAGCGACAAGCACGACGCCTGGACGGGCCAGGCCTTCTCGGACTTCTATACTGTCTTTCAGGACCGTACGGGAAACTGGAGCGACGGCGTGGAGAATTTTGACAACAGCAAGGTCATCAACTCGCCCGTGAACGAAGGCGAGGCGTGGTTTTCGCCCGACGGCCGTACGATCTATTTCTCGCGCTGCGACTCGCGCGAGCACGAGACTCAGGGCTGCTATGTCTACTATTCGAAGAAGGGCGGCGCCTCGCTCGACGACAAGCCGGGCCGCAAGGGCAAGAAGGACGACGACGCCGAGGCCAACGGCGAATGGTCGGAGCCGGTGAGAATCAACCTGGGCGACACGGTGAACAACTATCTGTACCCCACGCTGACACGCGACCAGCTGACTATGTATTTCTCGTCGGATATGCCTAACGGATATGGCGACTACGACCTGTGGATGGTCACCCGCAAGTCGGTGGACGAAGACTTCGGCACGCCCGTCAACCTGGGCGGCACGGTGAACAGCGCCGGCCGCGAGGTGTTCCCGACGCTGCGCAACGACTCGACACTCTATTTCTCGTCGAACGGCCTGCCCGGCGTCGGCGGTCTCGACATTTTCCGCACCGCCAAAAACGGACGCAAATGGTCGACGCCCGAAAACCTGGGCATCCCCATCAACTCGTCGTACGACGAAATGAGCATAGTCTACTATCCGGAAAGCCAGCACTATATGATGGAGCGCGGATACTTTTCGTCCAACCGCCCCTTCGACGACCCGCACAGCAAGAAGACCGACAAAAAGGGCAAGAAGGTGCCGCCCATCAACGACGACCTGTTCTATTTCGAGCTGCCCCCTCTGCTGTACAGCATCGAGGGCACCATCCGCGACGAAAAGTCGATGCAGCTGATAGAAAACGCCAAGGTACGCATTGTCGGCTCGGACGGCAGTGAATATGAGGCCTATACTAACAAGCAGGGTTTTTACCGCTTCGGCGTGGACCAGATCAGACGCAACGTGGTCTATAAGATGTATGTCTCGAAGGTCGACTATTTCTCGATCGAGGGCTCTGAAAGCACCTGCGGCTACAACACCGACAAGGACATTGTCCACGATTTCCGCCTGGAACCTGTGCCGAAACAGCCTGTTGTGCTGCCCGAGATACGCTACGACCTGGCCAAGTGGGACCTGAAGGAGGAATTTATGGACTCGCTGATGGACCTCTACCTGGTGATGGTCAACAATCCCAACGTGGTGGTCGAGCTGCGCGCCCACACCGACTGCCGTCCCTTCCTGGGCCTGACCAACGACACGCTGTCGCAGCGTCGCGCCCAGTCGGTGGTGGACTACCTGATTTCGCGCGGCATCGAGCCTGAACGCCTGGTGGCCAAAGGCTATGCCGAGCGTGTGCCGCGCACCCTGGACCGCAATATGACTATCCGCGTCGACGGCAAGCCTTATTCGTTTGCCGAAGGCACCACGCTGGATTGCGACTATATCAACCATATGAACGACAAGGGCCGCCAGGAGGTTGCCCACCAGCTGAACCGCCGTCTGGAGTTCCTTATCCTGCGCACGGACTATGTGTCGAAGAAGCTTATCAACAACCTGGCTTCGGACACGCCGACCGTGAAGCACACCGAGGACGGCAAGGTGATAGACCTGGTCAACAAGCCGATTCCGGAGAGCGACTACAAGCCTGAAATCATCCACGACGAGGGCACTATCGCCGCCACGATGATATCGTCTGCCAAGGGCGAGATACAGTGCATCGTCAATGGGTCGATGATGCCGATGCTTATCGACGAGCGCTATGCCGAACCAATAGCCATTTCGTGGGAGGAGGCTATGAACTTCCTCTACCAGCGCCGCATCAACAAGGAGGATTTCCCCGACCGCGACAACGCTTTCGACTCGGAAGGCAATATTCTGGACAAGACTACCGTCATCTTCAAGGAGATGCAGATAGGCCAGAAGCATCTTTTCAACGTCGAGGTTGTGGTCGTGAAGGGGGTCGACTATAAGTTTATCATCAACCGCGAAGGCTTGAGCCGCTTTGGCAACTACCAGTTCGACAAGCAGCGCGGCAAGCTGGAGTTTGAGGACTGACGCCTTCTGCCCCGGCAGGCTAACCGAACCGAACCACGCTAACCGACAGCTATGTCCGATGACGCACCGAAGGAAGCCGGCGGCGACCTGCTGCTGACCATTCTGGGCCCCACTGCCTGTGGCAAGACGGCTTTGGCCGTTGCCGTTGCCGACAGGCTGGGCGGCGAGATTATCAGTGCCGATTCGCGCCAGGTGTTCCGCGGTATGGACATCGGAACGGGCAAAGACCTTGACGAATACTGCCTTGAGGGCCGCACGATTCCCTGCCATCTGGTCGACATCCGCGATGCCGGCGAAGAATACAACCTTTATCAGTTCCAGAACGATTTTATAGATGCTTATAATTTGATTCGCGCGCGAGGCCACCGCCCTATAATGTGCGGCGGCACGGGGATGTATGTCGAATCGATAGTGCGTGCCTACAGGCTGCCCGATGCGCCGGTCGACGAGGGCTATCGCGAGGAGCTGAGCCGTTTTTCGGACGAGGAGCTGACCGAACGTCTGGCATCGTACATCAAGCTGCATAACCATACCGACACGGAGTCGCGCGACCGCCTGGTGCGTGCCCTCGAGATACAGGAATTCCGCCGGCAAAATCCCGAGGCGTTCACCCGTCTGCCTCGGATGCGCCATCTTGTGGTGGGCGTCAGCTATCCTCGCGAGGTTGTGGTTGAGCGCATCGGTACCCGTCTGCGCCAGCGTCTGGAACAGGGTATGATAGACGAGGTGCAGCGTCTTCTCGACAAGGGGGTCCCGAAGGAGCGCCTGCTGAAATACGGGTTGGAGTACAAGCACGTAACGCGCTATCTGACAGAAGACTATCCCTACGAGACGATGTTCGGGAACCTTTATACCGACATACGCCGTTTTTCGAAACGCCAGATGACCTGGTTCAGACGGATGGAACGCAACGGAGTGGCGATACACTGGATTGACGGCCAAAAGGATTTGAATTCCAAAACATCGGAAGTGCTGGCTCTCTATTTTGAGGCAGAAAACGCATTTTCAATCTCTTGAAATGTTAAAAAATATTTTTAACATAATTTTTTGGCATTTAACGCAATAAATTAACATTTCGACATACTAAAACAAAAAAAGTTGCGTAGATGTTTGTCCGAATAAAAAAATGTTTGTATCTTTGCAATTTGAAATCGATGTATAACTAAAATATTGGATTATCGAACAGAATTATCAGTTATTTGTAAACCAAAACATTAGGAGGTTATTATGAACGTAACAGCTTGCACGCTCACTGACAATGAGTTGATTTTAGGTTACAAAGAAGGTGATTATTCGTGCTTCGAAGTATTACTTTCAAGGTACCAAAGCAAAGTCTATGGCTACATTTTTTCTGTGGTCAAGGACAAGGATGTCGCTGACGACATCTTCCAGGATACCTTTTACAAAGTAATATATACTATCAATTCAGGCTATTATAAGGACGAGAACAAGTTCATACATTGGGTGATGCGCATAGCTCATAACCTGATTGTGGACTATTTCCGCCGTCTGGGCAAGATGCCTGTAGTGCCCAACCGTCCCGATTGCGATGTCGTTGACACGCTGAAACTTCACGACGACAACATCGAGAAGGAGATTATGAAAAAGCAGACCAGTGCCAATGTGCGCAAGCTTGTCAAGATGCTGCCGCCCGAACAGCGCCGTGTGGTTATCCTGCGCCACTATGGCAAGCTGGATTTCAAGGAAATCGCCGAGCGTACGGGAGTGAGCATCAATACTGCTTTGGGACGAATGCGCTATGCCATCATCAATTTGAGACGTCTGGCGAAGGAGCACAATATGTATGTCGAGTTTTGAACAAGATTATTATAAAATTCAGAGCCCCTGCATTGGCTGGGGCTTTTTTATTTTCTTTTCTGCAGGTCGACGTAGACCGGCAAGTGGTCGCTGTATCCGCCTATGTATTTGGGTCCTAGGAAAGTGCGATAGATTTTTTGCCCCATATTGCGCTCGTCGTCCTGAAGCAGGAAGCCGGGGCTGAAAACCTGGCCTTTGTCCGATGATATCTGAAACGGACAGGGGGAGGCGTTGTCTGCGACGTTTCGCGAGACGATGATTTGGTCGAGAAGCGACCACCGTCCTTGGTATTTGTAGCTGCCCAGTGCGTCGCTGTCGACCATAAGGTTCAGATAGCGGCCGTCGTTGCCGACCAGTGTTTTCTGTATGACCGGCTCCTGCGGGGTGGAGTTGAAATCGCCCATAACGACCAGGGCCCCGTTCGGATGGGCGGCAGAAAGGGTGTCCATCACGTAGCGGAGCCGCTGGGCGATCTCCTTTCGCCGGTGCTCGTTGTCGGCATTGCGTTTGGAAGGGAAATGGTTGACAATCAGAATCAGTGTGTCGTTGTTGCCGACGGTGCCTTCGACAAGCAGTATGTCGCGAGTGAAGAAGTGGCTTGCGCTGTCGCTGACAAAGATGTTTTGGGTCAGGAAAGGGTGGAAGAGTTCTTTGCGGAAAAGCAGGGCGTTGTCGATGCCACGGCGGTCGGGCGAGTCGAAATGGATGAAATCGTAGTGGCAGTTGCGCAGTATTGTTCCGCGGCAGAGGTCGCGCAGAACTTTGTCGTTCTCGACTTCGGCCAGTCCTATGGCGAGAGGCGGATGCATTATGTTTCCGGTCTGTTCGCCGAGGCTTAATAGGGTCTGTGCCAGATGATTCAGTTTGTCTTTATAGCGTTTTTGGGTCCATCGGAACTGTCCTTGCGGGGTGAAGTCGTCGTCGTTGCGTGTGCTGTCGTCGTAAGTGTCGAAAAGGTTTTCTACATTCCAGAATACTAGCCTGTAACGCTCCTGTGCCGATGCTCTTGGGGCGAAGAAAAGGCATAGTGAGAAAAAGAAAAATGTTAAAAAACGCATTTCGTGCAATATTTTTATAATATCTCTGTTATTATGGCGTGAATGATTCCTGACAAGGGTATTCCAAATATGTTTTGTTCAACCAAATAATGTGCTTATGATGCAGACTTACGATTTCAAAAAGGGTCGTCGACCCGTAGGCACAAATACATCTTCGGAATCTGCAAGCACGGTACAGCCATCAAAAAGGGTGATTCAAAACATTCTCAATTTTGCGCGTTGTGTGCAAACAGTGAATGTGAGGAATGTGCGAATCAAATTGTACTTGAATTAAATGGAAAAAGCGGCAGACTGGAATCTGCCGCTTTTTTTATAGTTTCTCGACCCATTCTTTGATGTGCTGTTCGTCGGCCAGACGGCAGACCAGCAGCGACTTGTCGCGGTATGCCACCAGATAGCCGTCAAGGCCTTCGACGATGGCTTCAACGCCGTTTTCCACATTCACGATGCTGTTGCGTGTGTCGGCGAGTACGGTCTTGCCTTGCAGGGCATTGTTGTCGGCGTCTTTGTCGACGTGTGTGAACAGCGAGCCCCAGGTGCCGATGTCGCTCCATCCGAACTCGGCGGGAATGGTGTAGCGGCTTGTGGCGTGTTCCATAACGCCATAGTCGATGGATATGTTCTGGCATTCAGCAAATTTCCTGTTGATGAAATCCTGCTCGGCGTCGGTGCCGAAGATGCCGTTGCCCTGGTCGAACAGTGCTGCCATATCGGGCAGGAAATTGTGGAAGGCGCTGAGTATGCCTTCGAGCGACCAGATGAATATGCCTGAATTCCACAGGTAGTTGCCTGCGGCGACAAATGCTTTTGCACGCTCCAGGTCGGGTTTTTCCTTAAATCCTTCAATGGCTGTGACCTTGCCTTGCGGGTTCTCGCCTGCCGGAAGTTCAATGTAGCCGTAGCCGGTCTCTGGACGGCTGGGTTTGATGCCTATGGTTAGCAGCGCGTCGCGATGGTCGGGCTGGTTGACAAATTCGAATCCTGTCGAGATGGTCTTTTGGAATGCCGTTTCGTTCAGTACAAGATGGTCGGCTGGTGTGACGGCGATGACGGCATCACTGCATTGCGACTTGATGCGGTAGCTGGCGTAGGCTATGCAGGGTGCTGTGTTGCGGCGCATAGGCTCGCACAGGACCTGGTCGGGGCGCAACTCGGGGATGTGTTGCAGCACGGCATCTTTGTATGCGGCGTTGGTGACCACCAGGAAATTCTCGGCCGGAACGATAGGCAGAAAGCGTTCGAAGGTGCTGCGTATGAAACTTTTTCCTGTGCCCAGTATGTCAAGGAATTGCTTGGGATAGTTGTTCTTGCTCAGAGGCCAGAAGCGGCTGCCGATGCCGCCGGCCATTATTATGCAGTATTGGTTGTCCATATATATAAGTAATTGGTCAAATTTATTTTACATATAATTATCATCTAATTAACCATTAATTTATGGATAATTCGTGGCAATTCGTGTTATAAAATATGTACATTAATTCTGATTAGTAACTTATATTTTTTGATTAAATAATTTGCAAAATTACGAACTTTTGTTGGAATGACAAAAAAAAGACCGCAAATTTGCGGTCTTTTTTTGTTTGCGGAATATTGTTCCGTTGCGATTGCAGTGCTCTGATTATTCAGCGACAACGGCTTCAGCCTCAGCAGCAACTTCCTCAGCAGCACCTTCGACAGCCTCGGTGGCCTCTTCGGTAGCCTCAGGAGCGACCTCTTCGATAGCGGGCTCGGTGGTGGCGGTGGTGTCTTCAGCAGCGGCGTTACCGTTGCAAGCTACGAATGAAAACATAGCAACAACTGCTAATGCAAAAAATACTTTCTTCATTGTTAGTTTAATTTAAATTGGTTATTAATTTAATGTTGTTTCAGGGCGCAAAAGTACTACAAATTTCTACGATAGAAGAAAAAAAAACTTTAAAAATTCTTAAAAATTTGCTTCTCATTTGAAATGCAGTCAATTACAAACATTTTAACATTTCAAAAAGCTATAAGGATAGTTTGTTTTTTCCTCTAAAGATCGGTTGAAATTTAACAATTTCGGGGTTGAATAATCACGGGGTAGGAACGATGCCGCCAAAGCCCATAAATGCCATTGCAAGGATGCCGGCGGTGACGAGGGCGATAGGGACGCCTTTCATTCCTTTGGGTACCCCTGTGAGTTCCATCTGCTCGCGGATACCGGCAAAGATGACCAGTGCCAGGGTGAATCCTATAGCGATGCTGCCAGCGTAGATGATGCTCTGCAGCAGGTTCATCTCTTTCTGTATCACCAGAATGGCCACGCCAAGCACAGCGCAGTTGGTTGTGATCAGTGGCAGGAACACGCCGAGGGTCTGGTAGAGGGCAGGGGCAATTTTTTTCAGTACAATCTCGACCATCTGCACCAGGCCGGCGATGACAAGGATGTAGGCAATGGTCTGAAGGTAGACGAGGTTGAACGGTTCAAGCAGCAGTTTGTAAATGAGATAGGTGACCAATGTGGCCAGCAGCATCACGAAAAGCACTGCACCACCCATACCGAGTGAACTTTTAACGTCTTTCGACACACCTAAAAAGGGGCAGATACCCAGGAATTGGGCCAGAACGACGTTGTTTACAAAGATTGCACCAATGATTAGCGCAAAAGGACTTAGTGGATCCATATTGTTTTATTTGTTTGTATTACAATAAAAAAGCCGTTTGATAGTTCGGTAAAACCGACACGTATCAAACGGCAAAATTACGCATTGTTTTTGAACTGTGCAAATTTATTTTTCTCGTCTCGCCGAAAAAGGCGGTTCGGGACTATGCCTGAGGTTCGATCCAAGCTATGGTGTCGCCTTTTTTCACCATAGCACCCTGCGGCACGCAGGTGTCGGCCAGACGGCCTCCGGAGGTCAGCGTTACGGGCATCATTGCATAGCTGGCCTGGATGGTGCAGAAGGTGTCGCCCTGCTTGTATTCGCGTCCCGGGGTGGGAGGCACTGATTTGTCGGCAAAGTCGATTTCCCACAGCACCTGTCCGGTGGCTGTAGCCACGACGGGCGTGGCGTTGCGGTAGCGCTCCTTCATATAGTTGGGCATTGTTCCTGGCTCGGCTGCTGGTGCTGAGGGCGTGGCATTGCGCTCGGCGCGCAGTTTCTCGACTTCTTTGTAGAAGCGGTCTTTGGCAATGCCGCTCTTGTAGTCGCGATACTGGCGGTCGTGCATTGCGAGTTCGAAAAGCTCCTCGTCGTCTTCGCCACGGTCCCAACCGTTTTCTTCCATCTCTTTTATGTATTCGGGCAGTGCGTCGGGATAGGCATCCTGTGGCACGCCGTCGTAGAACTCGAGGCCTTGCTGTTTGGCCAACTCGACGATTTCGGGGGCCAGTGGGCCGGGCAGTTTGCCGGCTTTGCCGAGAATCATATTCCAGCTGTCCTTGTCGATCTGGCTGAAACGGGGTTTCCCTTGTGCCATCGACAGCAGGTTCATAACGGCGATGTTCTTGGTATACTGGCTGAATGGTGTCACCAGTGGGGGATAGCCCAGCATAGGCCAGATGTGTTCGACCTCCTGGAACAGCTGGACGGTGAGTTCCTCGAAGCTCACTTCGGGTTTGCCGCTCTTCTTGAGTGCCATATTGATGGCTCCGTGCACACCCTTCAGGTCGCTCATCATAGAACCCATCATTCCGCCTGGCAGTCCGCAGCCCACCAGCAGCGACGAGCTGATGCGGTTGGCGGGATTGATATAGAGGCCCAGGAAGTCGTCGATGAATTCCTGTGTCAGTTTGCGGGCTTCCATATAGGCATCCATATTGATGTCTTTGACAAGGAAACCTGCATCTTTCAGCATTGCCTGGACCGAGATGACGTCGGGATGGACCATACCCCACGAGAGCGGTTCCATAGCGCAGTCTATGACGTCGGCGCCGGCTTGTGCCACCATAAGCGTCGATGCCATCGACAGGCCAGGGCCCGTGTGGCCGTGATATTGTACTATGATGTGGGGATATTTTTTCTTTATTTCGCTCACCAAGCGTCCCAGGGTGGCGGGGCGTCCCACGCCGGCCATATCCTTCAGTGCAATCTCGTCGGCACCGAATTCAACCAGTTTGTCGACGATGCCCATATAGTATTCCACTGTGTGGACTGGCGAGTGGGTGATGCTGAGTGCGGCTTGGCTGATCATTCCAGCCTCTTTTGCGTATTTTACCGAAAGCTCGAGGTTGCGTGGGTCGTTGAGGCCGCAGAAAGAGCGCATAATGTCGACGCCTTGTGCCTTCTTGACTTTTGCCATCAGTCGACGGACGTCGGCAGGAACACCATACATTCGCAGGCCGTTCAGTGCACGTTCCAGCATATGTGTTTGGATGCCAGCCTTGTTGAACTCCTTGGTCCAGGCGCGGACGGCCTTGTTGGGGTTCTCGCCATACATCAGGTTCACCTGCTCGAAGGCTCCGCCGTTGGTCTCGATACGGTCAAAGCACCCCATATCTACAATGACGGGTGCAATCTTGGTGAGTTGGTCGACGCGCGGCTGATATTTGCCTGACGACTGCCACATATCTCTATAGACTAGGCTAAATTTTATCTCTTTGGACATTTTATTATTGTATTTTTATCTTAATGTATTGAATACTATATCTATATGCGTTTTTCTTGGGAAGAAAACGCACACAAAGATACGAAAAAATGTTGATTCGCTACTGCTTTTGCTCAAAAAAGATTACGTTTTTAAAGTTTTTTTTCTCTGATATGTGCCAGCGAAGCGGAAATGCATTCTGTGTGCCAAGGTGCCGTTTGGGAGCTGTGGCATTACGGCGGTTGGCGATGGTATGTTTCGCATCGGCCGTGCCGGGTTCGAAAAAAAGTTGATTTAAATTCTTCTGTTCGGATTATTTTATGTAAATTTGCATTGTTGAAAAGATGGCTATGAAGGTTGCAAAAAGTCTACAACATTCAGTATGCCACCTCGTTACTTGATTTTAAACAATGACAATCATCGTTAAATACCAATCTATTATGAAGAAAATTCTTTTAATCGGAATTGTGGCTCTGCCGCTGATTTTCGCTTCCTGTGCAGGCAAGGATGCACAGCTTACCGCCGCCAACGAGCGTGCCGACTCGCTGCAGGGCATCATAGACCAAAAAGATGGCGAGATTGACGCTCTCTTCGAGGTTTTGAGTGACATCGAGAACGACCTGACCGAGATTTCGTCGCGCTACAGCAAGGTCGCCTCGCTGCGCCAGCAGCATCCCGAACGCAATGCCAATGTTAAGGGCGAAATTACCGACCAGTTGGCTATTATTGAAAATATGATGTCGCAGAACAAGGCAAAGATTGCCTCTCTCAACAGCAAGATTTCAAGCCTGGGTGCTGAAAATTCCAAGCTGCAGAGCTTTGTCGAGAGTCTCAACGCTCGCATTGCTGAGCAGGAAAACCAGATCAACACTTTGACCAACGAGCTTTCAATCAGCAAGGAGACCATACGCAAACTTTCGGGCAATGTCAGCGAGCTGACCCAGTCGAACCAGGAGAAGGATGCCACCATCGCCCAGCAGGCAGAGGAAATGGCCTACCTCGCCGACCAGTCGCACAAGGCATACTATATTGTTGGCAACTACGACGACCTTAAAGCCAAAGGCGTTGTCAGCAAGGACGGCGGTCTGCTATTCAAGACGCAGAAGGCCACCAACAGCCTTAATGTCAGGAATTTCACCCTTATCGACAAGAACAAGGTGACTACCATCGACATTAATCTGCGCAAGGCTCGCCTGATATCGAAACACCCCGAGGGCTCGTACGAGTTTGTCTATGACGAGGCCGACAGCAAGCTGGCCAAGAAGCTGGTCATCAAGGATGTCGAGGCTTTCTGGTCGAATACCGACTTCCTTATCGTCTCTACAAAACGCTAATCCTGGCGTTATAGTCGGACAGCAAGAGGTGTGTCGGGGCAACACCGTGCACCTCCTGCTGTTTCTTTTTATACATATTAACAATGCTTGACAAAGACTCAGTTATAATCTATTCTGGTGGCTTAGACTCGACCACATTACTCTACGAGGAACAATCCCGTATCGCTCTGGCTGTCACATTCGATTACGGCAGCAACCACGCTGCGCAGGAGATAGCCTATGCCCGCTTTCACTGTGCGTCATTGGGCATAGAACATCTGGTGATCGACCTGGCATTTATGAAAAAGCATTTCGACTCGTCGTTGCTCAGCGGTGCCGAGGCCGTCCCCAGTGGCGATTATAATGAGGATAATATGAAGAGCACCGTGGTGCCGTTCCGTAACGGAATTATGCTCAGCATAGCCTGTGGCCTTGCCGAAAATCGTGGCCTTCAGCGCGTTTTGATAGCTAACCACGGCGGCGACCACTCCATCTATCCCGACTGTCGTCCGGGATTTGTCGGCGCTATGGATGCCGCTATGCAGGCCGGCACGTATAACGGCGTGCGGTTGGTGGCGCCCTATACCAATATTACCAAGGCGGACATTGTGCGTCGGGGCTCTGCGCTCGGCATAGACTATGGGCGGACCTATTCCTGCTACCGCGGAGGCAAACTGCATTGCGGCACCTGCGGCACCTGTGCCGAACGCCGCGAGGCTTTCAGCGAGGCCGGCGTCGAGGATCCCACTTTATACGAAAAATAACTACTATGTACTACGTTACGAAACAGATTGAAGTCTCTGGTGCACACAGACTTGAGCTTGATTATCCAAGCAAGTGTACCCAAATGCACGGACATAACTGGCAAATCACTATCCATTGCAAAAGTCGCGAGTTGGACAGCAACGGTATGGTTGTTGATTTTTCAAAAATCAAGAGCTGCATTACCGACAAACTGGACCATCAGGTCATCAACGATATCATCGGCTGCAATCCGACGGCCGAGAATATTGCGCGCTGGTGCCAGCAGCAGGTGCCCAACTGCTACCGTGTCGATGTGCAGGAAACTGCCGGCAATATTGCAACATACGAAGTCGACGAACAGTGAAAGTTAACGAGATATTCTATTCCTTGCAGGGCGAAGGCTACCATAGCGGCACGCCAGCCGTATTCGTCCGATTCAGCGGCTGCAATCTCCAGTGCCCGTTCTGCGACACGCAACACAGCAGCGGGACAGAAATGACTGAGGATGATATTGCTGCTGCCGTAGGTGGCTATCCGGCCCGTATGGTGGTCGTCACCGGAGGCGAACCGGCTCTGCAGCTCACCTCTTCGCTTGTCGACAAGCTTCATCTTTTGGGCAAATATGTCGCCGTTGAGACCAACGGCACTCGCCGGCTGCCGGAAAATGTCGACTGGATAACTCTTTCGCCCAAGGATATGTGGCTTGGCGAAAACGCCAGGCCCGTTTTGGCTCGGGCCGACGAGTTGAAGCTGCTGTTCGAAGAGGGGCTGCCGGTCGAGGACTATGAAAACATACTGGTTGCGCATCGTTTCCTTCAGCCTGTCGACACCGACGACCAACGCCAGAACGATGCCAACAAGAATGCCGCCATCGCCTACATCAAGCAGCACCCCCAGTGGCGCTTGTCGTTGCAAATCCACAAACTGTTGGGTATTAGGTAGGACCATTCCTCCTGTCATACCACCTGCCGGCAAGGTCCCGACAGGGGTTTTTTCATACCGTTTCCATTCAGTTCTTATATCGTTCTTATATTGCGAATATAAGAACGATATAAGAACTGAATGGAAACGGTATGAAAAAAGGCAGAGCGGATGGCGGCGGAAATCCGAGATGCTCTGGAGTGGCAAATGGCTGGCGGATAATGGCATACCAATGGCGTTGCCCACGGAGGGCCGCCTGCTGCCCATTTGGGCAGACGGTCGGCTGTTTGCGGACAATCCTTCGGGGGGTTATGGACAATCAGGAGGGGTTTTCATTGCAGCCCGAACAGACGTCGGGCGTTGTCGGTCGTGGCTGCTGCCACTATGTCGAAAGTCGTTTCTTTGATTTCGGCTATTTTTTGTGCCACGAGGCTGATGTATGCGCTTTCGTTGCGCCGGCCGCGGTATGGTACGGGCGCCAGATAGGGGGCGTCGGTCTCAAGGACTATGTCTTCGAGCGTCAGGCTGCGGACTATGTCGGGCAGGGTGGATTTCTTGTAGGTCATCGTGCCGCCTATGCCGAGCAAGAAGCCCATTTCGACTGCGCGGTGCGCGTCGTCCAGCGAGCCGCTGAAGCAGTGCATTATTCCTTTCCCGCCGTATCTGCAACGCTCCAATAGCCTGAAAATTTCGGCGTAGGCGTTGCTGTCATCGCTTCCGTCCTTGCCGCTGCGCAGGTGCAGGACGATGGGTTTGCCCGTCTCCTCGGCCCATCCGATTTGCTGTTCGAGGGCGTCGATTTGCTGCTGGCGGTAGGTGACGTCCCAGTAGAAGTCCAGTCCTATTTCGCCGATGCCGATGTATTTGTCGGGATTGGCGAAAAACGTTTCCCGCGCGATGTCCAGAGCTTTGCCGTAGTCGGCGTCGACCGATGTGGGATGCAGTCCCATCATCTGTCGGAACAGGTCGGGGCGCGAGGCTGCCAGCCTCTCCTGCCGCTCGTAGCTGTCGGCGTCGATAGCGGGAAGCAGCACGAGTCCCACGCCTGCCGTCTCGGCGCGTGCTATGACGTTGTCGCGGTCGTCGTCAAACTCTTCGGCATATATGTGGGAGTGGGTGTCGGTCAGCATTTTTTCAAGGTTTTGTCTTGTATTATGTCGGTCAAAAGGTCGTAGAGCTGCAGCATTTTGGCGTCGTCGGCTATCAGCCGGCGTTGGTTGTCGATGGTTTTTTGGTCGCGGCGTCGTGCGGGTCCCGTCTGCTGTTGCCACAGTCCGCCGTGTTTTATTTTCTCGGCGGTCATAGTTATGAGTGGATGCAGGATCTCGAAAGGCAGGTTGTGCTGTTGCAATATGTCTTGGGCCAAGGCGTTGACGGCATTGCCGAAATTGTTGGTCATCACTGCTGCCAGGTGCAGCCATTGGCGTTGCTGTGTGTCGACGCGGAAGATGTGCGTCGATACGGGTTCGAGCAGTTCGCGGATTGAGGCCTCGACTTCGGGTGACGACCCTTCGATGCAGAACGGCAGTTCGCTATAGTTCATTGACGCTTCGCGGATGAATGTCTGCGGCGACCAGACGACACCGTGCTTGCGGCTGATCGGTTGCAGTACGCGGAGCGACACGGAGCCTGCCGTGTGCAGCACCAGTGCTTCGCGCAGACGCAGGTCCAACGCCAGGTCGAAAAGAGCATCGTCGGTGACTGCCAGGATGTAGACGTCGGCAGTGGGGTAGAGGAGGTTGAGGCGGTCGATAGGCTCGGCAAAGACTTGGTTGGCAAGGGCCTCGGCGTGGTCGTATTCGCGCGACCAGATTTGCAGTATCTGGTGCCCGGCGGCATACAGGGCCTTGGCCAGATGGGTGGCCACGTTGCCCGAACCTATCAGTGTTACTTTTTTCATCGTTGTGGTTTTTACAAAAAAAAGGACAGGACAGCAACGTCCGGTCCTATAGGGCATTAATTCGATCGCTGAAGTTTAGTACTCGTCTTCCTGAAAGAAGAAGTCTTCTTTTGTGGGATAGTCGGGCCAGATGTCCTCGATGCTGTCGTAGGGTTCGCCTTCGTCTTCTATCTCCTGAAGGTTTTCGATGACCTCCATAGGTGCACCTGTGCGCTGTGCATAGTCAATCAGTTCTTCCTTGTTTGCTGGCCAGGGAGCGTCTTCCAGTTTTGATGCCAATTCTAATGTCCAATACATAATACAATCGTTTTACCTTTGATTTCGTTTTAATTTTCTGTAAATAAGCGTGTTGTGTTTTGTTTTAATTATTTTTTCTCTCCACTTAACGTTGAGTGTTGCAAAATATTATTCGGCACTCCAAAAAATTTCTGTCTTATTCTCGATAAGTAGGGTGTAGCGTGATATAACAAACAGGTAATCAGAGGTTCGGTTGATGTATTTTTTGATTTTTTCTTCGATGTTTTCTGTTTCGGCGAGGTGAACGATCTCTCTTTCGGCGCGACGGCAAACGGTGCGTGCTATGTGAGCCTGTGCCGACACGGGGCTTCCGCCGGGGATGACGAAGCTTTTCAGGCGTGGCAGCCGTTCGTCCATAGCGTCAATCCAGTGCTCCAATTCTTCGGTGGCGTTGTCGGACAGCTGCGGCAGCTTGCGGTAGGTTTCCTCGTCTTCGGTGGCGAGAAGGGTCTGGATGACAAACAGTTCGTTCTGTATTGATTTCAGCTGTTTGTAGCAGATTTCGAATTTCTCGCGTATGTCGAAGGCAATTTCGAGGTCGATCGATTTTTCTCTCACCATTGTGGCCAGCATACCGATGTGTGCGTTCAGCTCGTCGACGGTACCGTAGGTTTCGACGCGCGGATCATATTTCTTTACACGGCGACCACCGACCAGCGATGTGGTGCCGTTGTCTCCTGTTTTTGTATAGACCATTTTTTTTGTCTGATGTTATTGATGATGGAAATAGTGCTTTTTAGACGCGTTCCACACTTTTTACCTCGGGTATGACGCGTTTGATGGCGCTTTCGATGCCCTGTTTGAGGGTCTGCATAGCGTGAGGGCAGCTTCCGCAGTGTCCCTGCAGACGCACCATCACCACGCCTTCGTTGGTCATATCCACATATTCCACGTCGCCACCGTCCTGCTGCAGGTATGGGCGTATCTGGGTCAGTGCGTTCTGCACTTTTTTCTCTATGGCGGTTTTCTGTTCGTCGGTCATTGTTCGTCGTTTTTTTATTTGTTTTCTAACTTGCAGATTTCCTTAATTGTGTTCTCGGCCAGCCGGTCGAAGGCCTCGCTCTCTGGCGTAGGTGTTTCGCTCCACAGTGCCACGGGCTTGCCGTTGTCGCCGCTTTCGGCTATGCTTTGCACAAGGGGTATCTCGCCGAGCAGCGGAATACCCATCTCTTTTGAGAGGCGGCTGCAACCCTCTTTGCCGAAAATGTAGTATTTGTTCTGTGGCAGTTCGGCGGGGGTGAAGTAGGCCATATTCTCGACAAAACCCAGAACGGGGATGTTGATGTTGGGGTTCTGGAACATCTCGACACCGCGTATCACATCAGCCAGGGCGACGTTTTGCGGTGTGCTGACGATGATGGCGCCAGTGACGGGCAGGGTCTGCGCTATGGTCAATTGTATGTCGCCCGTTCCGGGAGGCATATCGACGACGAGGTAGTCGATTTCGTCCCACCAGGTCTCGGTAAGCAGCTGCTTGAGGGCTCCGCTGGCCATAGGTCCGCGCCATACCATTGCCTTGTCGGGGTCGACGAGGAATCCGACCGACATCAGCTTGACGTTGTATTTGAGGATGGGCGTCATATATGTCTTGCCGTTATGCTGCTCGCCGTAAATGTCGTGATCGGTAATGTCGAACATAATGGGTATCGACGGACCATAGATGTCGGCGTCGATCAGACCCACACGTGCTCCCGTTTTGGCCAGCGACACGGCCAGGTTGACAGCCACGGTCGATTTGCCCACGCCGCCTTTGCCCGAGGCTACGAGGATGGTGTTCTTGATGTTGGGGAATATCTCTTCGGGCTTGGGCTGCTCGACTTTGCGCGAGGTGAGGTTAACTTCGACCTCGGCGTTGCGGTCCACGTACTCGTGTATGGCGTTGATGCAGTCCTCTTTCATCTTCGACTTCATAGGGCAGGCCGGAGTGGTCAGCACCAGGTCGAAAGAGACTTTCATACCGTCGATGGCGATGTTTTCAATCATTCCCAGTTGGGTCAGGCTTTGTCCCAGGTCGGGGTCGTCGACGTGGCTTAACGCCATCTCTATCATTGTTTTAGTTATTGTGCTCATAAGATATTATTACATTATTTATAACCTACAACGCCCGAATAATACATTTATTGTAAGTCGTGCGAAAGATTTTTCCGCTTGGAACTTTTTTTTGCTGTTTGTTAGTGTAAATAAAATAGAGCCTTATTTGCGATTTGGTGCATTATTTTAAAAAATGCAAGTATCTTTCTGGCGAGGATAAAAATCCAAAAAATGTAAAATTTGCAAACTTTTTGGAATGGATTCCAAAAACTTTGCAAAATTTGCAATGTGATGTTGAATGACGGTGACGCCAACAGGTAGGAGGTAGTGGCTGAAAAGCCCGGTGGGTAGAGTTCAAACTTGTTCTTGCAGCAGCCGGGCCAGTACTTCGTCGTGGTCGAAGGCTAGGGGAGGGAGCTGGCTGATGCTGAACCAGCGTGCTTCGGCGGCGTCGTCGCCGCCGCGAGCGTTGACTTGCGACGGGTCGACACGGGCGCTGAAGATAACGCTGACGGTGCGTCCGCGTGGGTCGCGTCCCTCGCGCGAGGCAACGAAGCATTCCTTCAGGGCGATGCCTTTCAGGCCGGTCTCTTCCTCCAGTTCGCGGGTTGCGGTATGTTCGATGTCGCGGTCGGTCATATCGAAGAACCCGCCCGGGAAGGCCCAGTGGTCTTTGTAGGGTTCGTTGCCGCGGCGGATCAGCAGCACTTGTGTGTGGTCGAGGTTGAAGAGGACTATGTCGGCTGTCAGTGCCGGACGTGGATATTCGTAGGTGTACATTGCTTGATTTTTTTTGGGGGGGAGTTAGTGGGGAGTTGGATGGGAGTTAGATGGGAGTTAGATGGGAGTTAGATGGGAGTTAGAGGGAAGTTAAAGGACAATAGTGTCCAGCAAGTGCATTTGTTCCTTAACTTCCTTTAACTTCCCTTGACTTCCCTTAACTTCCTTTAACTTCCCTTGACTTCCCTTAACATCCCTTAACTTCCTTTAACTTCCCTTAACTTCCCTTGACTTCCTTTAACTTCCTTTAACTTCCCAGTAACTTCTCTTAACTCCCCATATATTATTCTCCGAAGATTTCTTTCAGTTTGTTGGCCAGCTGTTCGCCGCGCAGGTTGCGGGCAATGATGCGGCCTTGGCGGTCGATGAGCACCGTCGAAGGCACCGAGGTGATGCCATAGGTGGCTCCGCCGCTCGAGGTCCATCCGTTCAGGTCGCTGACGTGGTTGGCCCATTCGAGGCCGTCCTGGTCTATGGCGCGGAGCCATTGTGTGCGGTCTTTGTCGAGCGACACGCTGTATATCTCAAAGCCTTTGTCGTGGTATTTCTTGTACAGCTTCACGACATTGGGGTTCTCCATACGGCAGGGGCGGCACCACGAGGCCCAGAAGTCGATCATCACTACTTTGCCGCGCAGGTCGCTGAGCTTGCGGGTCTTGCCGTCGGGGTCGGGCATAGCTATCTCGGGGGCCATACGTCCGGGACCGAGGTTGGTGCGCACCTTGTTGTCGACATATTTCACAAACTGGTTGTCGGCATATTTTTCTTTCAATCCGTTGTCCACGGCCTCAAACAGGTCGGCATAGGTCTCGGCGTCGTTGTCGAAATAGGTCACCAGGAATGCGCTCATCAGCACGTCGGTGTTCTTCTCGAGCAGTTGGCGCACGGCGATATTCTGCGACAGCTGCACTTGCTGCATCTGCTGGCCCAGTTCCTCCTTGCGCTTCTCGCTGGTCGAGGGAAGGATGTACTCGTTGTCGATGCGGCGTGCCTGCTGCGAGTGCCGGAGCAGTATGTCGTTGAATTGCTGGTAGAGCTGCACATTGGCAGAGCCTTTGGCGTTGGCAATGTGAAGGAACGCGAGAGTGTCGATGTATGCCAGCTCGAGAGACACTTTGTCGCCGGGCTCTAACATCAGGTGCAAGGTGGAGTTGTTGACGCCTATGATGTTGAGCAGGAACAGCGACGGTTTGCTGCAGGGTGCGGTGGCTTTCAGGTTGCCCTTATGGTCGATGGCCAAAGTGTCGACAGGCAAAACCTTGTTGCCGTCGACGACACTGAGGGTGGCTTTGTGGCCGTCGCCCTTAAGTCCGCTGACAGAGGCCTGAAGGGTCGTTTTCTGGGCGAACGAGTGACCTGTAACGACAAGTAAGGATATCAGTACCAGTAACTTCAGTTTTGGATTCATATTGCTGTTGGTTTAATCATAATTCTTTTTTGATGTTCAGCGCCTCTTTCAGTTCGGGGTCGTACTTGAGTTGTACGGCGAAGAAGGCGGATTGCGAATAGAGCATCACGCCTATCGAGGCTTTGAGGCGCGAGCTTATCTCGTCGCGGTAGCGGCTGATGCATTTGGCGTCGCGTTTGATGCCGGCTTTTTCGCCGCGGGCAAACAGCTTTTGGAGCATAGCCTCGCTGATGGTGTAGTTGCCGACAAAGCTTTCTTCGGTAGGGTGCTGGGCGACGATGTTGCGGCCGTCGCTGCTGACGATGTCGAAAGCGTAGTCGTTGATGATATTCTTGTTTATCAGCTGATTGTAGTAGACGATATTCTCGTCGGTCTTGTAGTGGATAGTATGGTCGGGATAGATGCCGCCTCCGCCGTAGACGATGCGCCCTTTGGTGGTGTAGTAGGGGGTGGAGTCGTTGATGTGCGCCAGGAGCGAGTCGCCCTTGTATTCGTCGACAAGCGATTGGATAAAGTCCGAATAGTATTCGTCGGTACCTTTGTCGTAGGGGCGTTGGATGCAACGGCCCGAGGGTGTATAGTAGCGCGCAATGGTGATGCGTGCTGCCGAATGGTCGGGCAGGTCGAACTGCTGCTGCACCAGTCCTTTGCCAAACGAACGGCGGCCGGCGATGATGCCGCGGTCGTTGTCCTGGATGGCGCCGGCGACGATTTCGCTGGCCGAGGCCGAGTATTCGTCGATCAGCACCGTCAGTTTGCCCTTGCAGAACAGTCCTCCGGGGCGCGAGTGCTCCTCCCGCCGTCTCTGGTGGGCACCTTGGGTGTAGACAATCAGTTCGCGTCCCGGCAGCAGCTCGTCGCAGATGCCAATGGCCGCCTCCATCAGTCCGCCGCCGTTGTCGCGAAGGTCCAGAACCAGGTGGTTCATCCCTTTCCTTTTCAGTTCGACGAGGGCGTAGCAAAACTCGTCATAGGTCGTTTCGGCAAAGCGGTCCAGGCGGATGTAGCCCGTCGTGGCGTTGATCATTCCGCTATAGGCAAGGCTGGGCGTGGGTATGACGTCGCGGACCACTTTGAATATGATTGGTGCGCTTTCGCCGGGTCTTCTGATTGTCAGGTTCACGGTGCTTTTGCGCGGGCCGCGAATCATCGAGACCACGCTGTCGATGGTCGTCTTGTTGCCGGTGACGTTGCGGCCGTCGACTGCCACGATGCGGTCGGCCGCCATAACGCCTGCCGCCTGGGCCGGGCTGCCGGCAATAACCTGCTGTGCGCACACCGTGTCGTCTTTCATCCGCAGCAGGATGCCCACCCCTTCAAAGTTGCCGCGCAAGGCTTCGACCTCGCGCTTCAGGTCCTTGCCCGACAGGTAGACGCTGTGGGGGTCAAGAGCGGCAAGCATCGTCGCGTAGACCCTGTCCATAACCGAGTCGTTGTCGATGTTGTCGACATAGTTTTGTTCGACCAGTTGCCAGATGGCGTCCATTTTGGTGTTGCCAGAGGCCTTGCCGATGTCGACGCGCGTGGGGCGTGCAGTGAAAGCCGCCGTAGCGCCTATGGTACCGACGATGCCGCCAAGTATCAGAGCCAGAATGATGTAGAGCGTTATCTTGTTTTTGTTCTTCTCGTTTTCCATTGCTGCTAAAACGTGGCATCCCTTTTTTTATTGTTGGTGACCTCCAATAATTATTCTGCCCGCGAATTATGCGAATAAATCGAATTGGTTTCTTTTTTCTCCTGCTCGCAAGCGAGCGAAATCTTGTAAATCTTGTTAATTATTTTGCCTGCTCGCAAGCGAGCGAGATCTTGTAGATCTTGTGGATTTTTTTCTCCTGCTCGGCGTTCCGTCTCGCGAAATCTATAGATCTTATAGATTATAACGCTCGCATTTGCGAGCGAATTGCCGTCCATTTTTATTATGCTGCTGTTTATGTCGTTTATAAATAATTCTTGGAAATTCGCGGTCATTTACGGACATTCACGTTCTAAAAAATAATTGCTGATAATTGCTGTTAAATTGCTGATAATTGCTGTTCAAAGAAAAAAATGCTCCTCGAGCATAATTTATGAAAATTCCTGTCCAATTCCTGGTAATTCCTGTTAAAAGAAAAAACTGCTCTTCGAGCAGCAATCAACCAAATCATTCAAGTAACATAGCTGTCCCCTATAGAAACCGCTAAAAAAATCGAATTTTTATTTCCTTGTATATCACCCCTTTCCACTAAAACTGAAAATTTTTTTCAAAAAAAATGTCACGTTTTTTGCAAAAAGTGAGTATTATATATGTATATTTTTTTTCGGGGATACCCAAAAACAGGACACAATTGGACGACAAACGCGACATATTGGACGATGCAACACTCGAAGCGCTCTGCGTAAAGCTCTTCGACCGCAACAGGGAGTACCTGGCAAAGTACTGTGCCGATGCCTGCAAGGGCAAGCCGTACTGTGCCGAAGACCTGATGCAGGACATCTTCTGCGCCGTGTGGCGAAGCCGCCATACCATAAGGGCCGGCAGCAGCAACCGTCAGCTCGACCATTGGTTAAGGGCTAAAATGCGCACGGTGACCTACGATTTCCTCCGCATCCGCCATCTGAAATGGGTGACTTTAGGCAGCCCGGGCACCGATGTCGCTGTTGGCGCCGATTCCGTCGAAACGGTCGACAAGACTATCGACATACTGTTCAGGCCGCTCAACCAGGAAGAGTCGCGCCTGATGCACCTGTGGGTCGACGGATATACGCAGAACGAAATAGCGTCGATAGAACAAGTCTCGTACAAATCTATGCGCAAACGTTTTTCACGAATGTTTAACAAAATAAAGAAATATGTCAATGAAAACAACATCATTATCGACCGTTAGGACCGCCAGAGACAGAGATGGCGACGCTGTGCTGCTCCTCGTCGACGACAAGCGTCGGCGGGAACAGTGGCAGAGACTGCCGCAGGGTATGAGGGACACCTACGGCACATTGAGCCGTCAGGTGCCGGCGGCCTGCTCCGCCAGTTTGCATCGCCGTAGGCACCGCCACAACGTGGCAAGTGTGGCCCTCGCGCTGTTCTTCCTGTTGGTCTCGACCAACAACGTACAAGCCTTGACACGCAATTACAACTACCGGTTTGTGACGTATCATAACGAGGCGAGTGGCGATATAGTCCTACAACGAATCAATACCTTTATGCAATGAAGATTAACAGATGGATAGTAGTGTTACTGGGCGTTGTCGCTTTCGCCACCAGTGTCGCAGCGCTGTGCAGGGCCTGTGACCGTCGTGTTGTCGAAAGCGAGTGCAGCGAGGTCTACCGCCGCTACAAGGACCGCGACAACCTCAGCGTGGCCTTCGTCAAGGACTACCGCATTGGCGACAGCATCACCGTCGACGTCACCACCATCACCGCCAAGGATTCTGCCAGCTGGGAACAACTACTCCGCGAAATGAATGTGAAAGAAGGAACTATTGAAACAAACCATCGACTTGTACGCGAAGGGAAACACACGGCAACAACAATACTTTCCGCCAAAGGATATCCCGAAAAACGCGTCTCTATAGATACAACGACATCTGTCGACCTTGTTTTTTTTGTGTACAGCGAAAAGTGCGTTTACGTGT
>JAFROL010000001.1 GCA_017429685.1 Bacteroidales bacterium
CAGCAAGCCGACGACCACCAATGCCGGACCCAGCACGCGCCCGCCCCACTGGGCGATGCCCTGCTGCAGTCCGAACACCGACGCCCCTTTGCGCAGCAGGGCGATGAGCACGGTGCCGAGCACGGTGTAGGTCACCACCCGTCCCAGGGTGTAGAGGATTCCGTTCCAGAACACGCGGCGGCGGTTCTCCACATCCTTGCCGATGTAGCCGATGGCCGCTATGTTGGTGGCCAACGGACAGGGCGAGATGGCCGTCAGCAGCCCCAACAGCAGAGCTGTCAGCACCGGCGTGGTGCTGCTTTCAAGCATCGAATTAATCCATTCCATAGTCATTGCAGCATTTGGTCGATACTGTGGCGCAGCTCCGCCTTGAATTTGTCGGGGTTCGAACGGGCATTGGCGAAAGCCATCTCCGTCAGGTTCTCACGCCTGTCGCCTTTGGCCACAAAGAGCGACGACCAGCTGACCTCGTAGCTCGCGGCCAACGGCTCGTTCTCCCGCTGCGAGATGTCCACCACTTGCATCGCAAGGCGTCCCTCTTTTTTTGCATCGGCATACTCGTCCGTCACCTCGCGTGCCAGTTGCTCGATGGCGCGACAGGTGGCACATCGTTGTTTGCCGTGGAAGTAGATGACCTCCACCTTTTGCGGATCCGTTCCGACCGCTACGGCCGCAGGTGCTTCCGCTTGTCTCGTTCCGCAGCCCCAAAGCAGCAGGGCCGCCAATGTTGTCAGGATTGATTTCTTCATTTTTTTGATGTTTTGAGTGTTTTACTTATACTTGTTCGTTATTCTACGAACATATAATATGCAGTCAATCAATGTTTAAACCGATTCTTCGATGATGTTATTATGTTCGCAAATATACGAACAATATTTAAACTGCCAAATATTTTTTCAAAAAAAAACACCAAATAACCAACCGATAATTGCTGTCGCAACAGGTATTAACGGATAATTACACGGCAATTGACGTTATGTCTTGAGCTGGACGACGATTACATCCTCTTTGTGCAAACTGAACTGAATCTCCGCCCAAGAAAACTTTTGAACTTCTCCTCCCCGAAACAAAAATTCTTACTATCATTCCACAACAGTGTTGCACTTGATAGTTGAATCTACGAATCGAGTTTTTTGGCTTCGGCATACAATAAAAAAGGCAAAAATGAGTTTAGGATATTAAAGATAATACCGATAGCGAACTATGCCAATGTTTTACACACCCAAGCCTCGCCAATTCCACTACAAGCCAAGGTTCTACGACCCCGAGCGCGAGGACTGGGAAACTCTGAAGAAAAAATACAACCTGGACGGCCAGCCGTCGCCCGACGGCCGTGCCAATGCTGCCGATACGGCAGCTGCCAGCGCTGAGAAACCGTATGACGGCGAGACGCAGAGCACTGACGACAAGGACCTTGAATACTTCCAACGCAGGCTTCGCGACATTGAGCGCAAAGAGCGTCAGGAGAAACAGAAAATCGGCCTCGCCGACCTGTTTCGCAAACGCGAACGGCCTCAATTCCACTATGTTTCGCGCTTCGACGAGAACGGCAACCTGACCGAGACAGCCGCTACAACCCCGAGAGAGAGCGCTGTGAAACGGCACATCACACGCCGTTTCGACGAGGACGAGATGGACCGATTCAAGCCCGTACCGGCAGGCAAGATAATGGTTTACACCCTTTTGGTCTGCATACTGCTTTATCTTGTTTTTGCCTGAAAAAATATTTTGCCATTCCACTGGAATAGTGTATTTTTGCAAAAAAATTTGACTATGTTTATTGAGGTTTTAAAATCTAAAATACATAGAGTTACGGTTACCGAAGCCAATCTTGACTACATCGGAAGCATCACAATAGACGCCGAACTGCTCGACGCGGCAAATATGATTGAGAACGAGCGTGTGGATATCTACAACATCACCAACGGCGAGCGTTTCTCGACCTATATCATTAAAGGCGAGGCCGGTAGCGGAATTATCGGCATCAATGGCGCCGCGGCCCACAAGGCCCGCGTTGGCGACTTGCTGATCATTGCTTCGTATGCATCAATGGACTTTGAAGAGGCCAAACAGTGGCATCCTTCTGTGATTTTTCCAAAAGACAACCACCTGAGATGAAGAAGCGGCTGGGCGACATACTGAAGTTTGTGGTGTTTCTCGGCATTGGGATCTTCTTCATCTATTGGTTCCTGCTGAAACTGGATGCCGAAGAGAAAGCCGCAATCTGGCAGTCGTTCCTTTCTGCCCGCTGGGGATGGGTGTGGGGCGTGATGGCTATAAGCCTGGTGTCTCACTTTGTCAGGGCTTTGCGCTGGCGCCTGCTGTTCAAGCCGCTGAAGCACTCACCTACGGTCAACAACACTTTCGGAGCTGTAATGGTGACCTATCTGGCCAACCTGGCATTTCCGCGCCTGGGCGAAGTGATGCGCTGCGCGATGCTCCGTACCAGCGAACGGATACCGATGGAAAAATCGCTTGGCACAGTGGTGACGGAGCGCATAATAGATATGCTGATGTTTGTTGTCATCGTTATGCTTGGCTTCCTGCTGATGTTCAGCAGCGTGAAGGACTTTATATACGATGCGCTTTCCCAGAAATTCAGTTCGCTGCCCACTTTGGCTGGCATTGCTGCAAGCGGCGTTGTCCTGCTTGTCGCCATTTTTGTCATATACAAGTTTTTCCACGACAAACTGATGAAATTCAGCCTTTACCGCAAGGTGGTCGAAATGATACACGGTTGCGTGGATGGCGTGAAAAGCATTTTGCACCTTGGACCCAAATCAACCGTCCTGTTCTTTCTTTACAGCCTGATAATCTACTTTTTATATATAACCGGCGGATGGATTATCCTTGAAGCCTTTGCCGACACGGAACAACTGGGATTACAGACGGCATTTGTAATATACCTCTTCGGTTCGGTGGGAATGATGATTTCGCAGGGCGGTCTGGGAGCTTATCCCGTTCTGGTATGGCAGGCTCTGGCTCTGTATGGCATTGGCGAATCGACGGGCCTGGCCTGCGGATGGCTTCTTTGGGGCTCGCAACAGGTTGTGGTTCTGGTGATTGGTCTCGCCTATCTGATTTATTTTTCGCTGCTTAAAAAGAAAGGGAACTCGGTATGAATTTCCACGATAGCATAGATGCCAAAATACTAAGTCTCAGGCAACTGACCGACCGTCTCGCACTGTTGCGCCAACGCCAGCCCAAGCCTGTGGTGGTGTTCACCAACGGATGTTTTGACCTTGTGCATCAAGGGCACGTGGACTACTTGAGCCGGGCTCGCGACTTGGGCGACCTGCTGATTGTTGGTCTGAACAGCGATGCTTCGGTGAGGCGCCTGAAGGGCGACAGCCGACCCGTGTCGAACGAGACAAGCCGGGCCAGAGTGCTTGCATCGTTCGCTTTTGTGGACTATGTCGTTGTTTTTGAAGACGACACACCACTGAAACTGATAGAAAACATTGTACCCGACATACTTGTAAAAGGCGGTGACTACAACAGAGACAATGTTGTAGGGGCCGACTTTGTGGAACAGCACGGTGGACGTCTGGAACTGTTGAGCCTAGTGCCCGGCGAGTCGACCACAAGACTTGTAGAAAGGATAAAGTTATGAAGAAGTTAGCACTATCGCTATTGACACTTATGCTCCTTGCATCTGCTGGCAATGCTGAAGCCCAGCACCGCAAGAAATCGCAAAAAGAGTTTGACCTGGAGGTTCGCGGCGGCATCAATTTTTGCCAGATTGACGGCGATGCGTCAGGGAACTACAACAAAATAGGATTTCACGGCGGTGTAAACACATCGTTTCCGCTGAGCGACGACGGCAGCTGGCGATTCGTGGTCGAACTGGGACTGACCCAAAAAGGTTCGAGTATCAATAATAGTTCGATGGAACGCCAAATATCGCTGCTTTATGTAGAGATTCCGCTGATGCTGGTTTACGACCTACTTGACAACCAACAACTTCGCATCGGCGCCGGCATAGCTCCGGCCATTCTGGCCAAAGCCAATGTCACGACCAACGATGTCCACGACGCAGCTCATTCGGACAACTACAAACGGATGGATGCGCTTCCGATTTGCGCAAGCATAAGATACAAGTTCACAGAGCATATCGGAATAGACTTAAGATATTACAACTCAATGTTGAACACCGCCAAAGAAAACGGCAGCGGTACCTACCGCATCTTCCGTAGCAACAAAGGCCAATTCAACCGTCTGCTTCAAGCTGGAGTGACTATAGACTTTTGAGAAGAAAGTTTCAATATTAAATCGCACATTTCAACTGAATGTCTGCATTTTACATAGATATTTATACTAATTAAATTTGCTTACAAACATAAAAAAAAGACAATATGACACATACACGCTGTTTAATCATCGGATCAGGCCCTGCTGGCTACACGGCAGGCATTTATACCGGTCGTGCAGACCTCAAACCCCTGCTTTACGAAGGCATCCAGCCTGGCGGCCAACTGACAATCACGACAGAAATAGAAAATTTTCCTGGCTATCCGGAGGGTATTTCCGGTACAGCAATGATGGCCGACCTGCGCAAACAGGCCGAACGATTCGGCACAGAGATTCGCCAAGGTGCCATCAACACCATTGACCTGTCGAACCGTCCTTTCAAAGCCATCGACGACAAAGGTGAAGAGATTGAAGCCGAAACCGTTATCATCGCCACCGGAGCTTCGGCCCGTTGGCTTGGGCTTGATAGCGAGAAGAAATATTATGGACAAGGTGTATCGGCGTGCGCCACGTGCGACGGCTTTTTCTACAAGAATCTTGACGTCGCTGTCGTCGGCGGTGGCGATACTGCCTGCGAAGAGGCTACATACCTCGCCACGCTGTGCAACAAGGTCTACCAGATTGTACGCCGTGACGAGCTGCGCGCCTCGAAGGCAATGCAACACAGAGTGCTGAACAATCCAAAAATAGAGGTACTTTGGAACAGCGTGACGCAGGAAATCATCGGCAACGATATGGACGGCGTTGTCGGTGCCGACATCAAGAACGTCAAAACCGGCGAAGTGAAACGCCTTGACATAGCCGGATTCTTCGTTGCCATTGGCCACCAGCCCAACACCGCTTTCCTCAACGGACAAGTGGAACTGGACGAAGCCGGATACATAAAAGTGCAGAATCCCAGCAGTGCCACCAACATTCCCGGTGTTTTTGCCGCCGGTGACGTCTGCGACCCCAACTACCGCCAAGCCTGTGTGGCTGCCGCCAAAGGGTGTGTGGCCGGCATTGATGTTGAACGTTTTCTGCACCAAGCATAGCATAGCCTTTTAGCATTGAAAAGATATTTGCATAGAAGCGGAATGATAATCCTGCTACTTTTTGTGGCAGGATTTATGATGCCGTTGCCTGTGCAAGGACAGACTCCGGTACGCACAAGGAACTCTGCAGGTGCCAACAGCAACACAGTTTACCCGATAAACCCATCGACCAATTTCAACACCAACGACAACAACCCCGACAGCACGGAATCCCAAATGCCGCAAGGGATAATCTTCGATTCGGGCGAAGAGGCCGACTCGATACTAAGGGAAAAAGTATTGGCCATAGAGCCTGTTAGTCGAGGTGTAAAGATGCTAAACGTGGAGCATCCGACATTAAGCCCCACCGGTGCCCAGCTGTTCAATGCGGCACAGCAGATAGACGGCAATTACTACCTCGACCTCGGTGCTTTAGGCAACAGCCAGATAGCACTGATTCCTTTCCATATAGAAACATCGAAGCTCTGGTTCCAACTGACACCGGAAATACACCCTGTCTATCGAAGTCTGCTACACAGAATGAAGCTGTACCAGACGCAGACTCCCTATACCTTACTCAGCTACAACAGTTCGCTGAACAAAGACTACCAGATTCACATCATCCACACGCAGAACATCAAAGAACGCTGGAACATTGCCTTTCTGTACGATCTCGTAAGTCGCGACGGCCTGTATACCAACAGCGGAGTTACGGACCACGTCATCGACATCACGACGAACTACTATTCGGCCGATTCACGCTACCAGCTGCAAGCAGGGATAAGCAACAAGCGACTGCGGCAACAAGAATACGGCGGAGTGCAGGACGACACCACGTGCTGGAACTACGACCGCGAATCGGGTGTGCCTGTCAATATGTATGCCGCCCAAAACCAATGGCGCGACATTGAACTATGGATTCATCAAAGTTTCAACACGGTTCGCCAGTTTGAACACATTAGACCGAAAACGATAAAGAAAAAAGACACAATCAGGACAGACACCATTACAGCACGCCAAGAATACGGAAACGACAGCGTACCTGGAATCATTAAAGGAGTGAACGTTGTAACGCAGGAGCGTGACACCATCATAGGCTACGACACAATCCAACCGCCGAAACCACACACTTACAACACTGGCGTTTTTGCCCTCGATTTGAATCTGTCGCGCCATCGCAGATTTTTCTACGACAGCCAGGCCGACAGCTGGTTCTACAACCAAGGAGCCCTTGACACCACGTATTTCTTTGATTCTACGGCACATTACCGTCTTGCCGCTGAACTTTACTGGACCAACGATGCATATATGAGCCACCGTTGGAAAAATCCGTTTGTTTTGCTGTTTGGAGTGCGCCCCGAATACAACCGAGTGCAATACGCAACCGACACAGTCATTAGCAGCTATGGAGTGGGCGAGTTTACCGTATCGCCTTTTGTGCGAGCCAATTTCAACATCGGAAAATTCCACTTAATAGCCAATGCAGAAGAGATCAACGGCGGACGACGCACAGGCGACTATCGCCTGTCGGCACAAATGGAATTAAACGGATTCCATATCGACGCACTGAGCGAAGCCATAAGTCCGGATCTTATCTATTATCACAACGAAGGATACTACGTGTGGCATTTTGCTGACGACCATTTCGACAAGACTAAACGCCAGAAGGTTGGCATTGGTTATTCATATTCAAACCCCAAAGAAATGACTGGGGCGATACAGCAATTGAAAGCGAACGCTTCGGCCTCGCTCATCAGCGACAACGTATGGTTCGACTCGTCGATGCAGCCCGTACAAGGCAACGGAAACACATTGCTGACGCAACTGGCGGTATTGACACACCTGCGTTTTGGATGGTTTAACATACACCTTCAGGAAATGTTGCAGCACAGCAGCGACGACGCGGTGCTCAGAGTGCCCCTGTTTGCATCGAAAAACAGCATATATGCCGACGTCAATCTATTCCACAATGCATTGCAGCTACAAACGGGATTTGACATTCGATACCATACAAAATACAAAGCCGACGGATGGAATCCTGTGCTTGGGGCGTTCTATCGGCAAGACGATGTGGAAGTTGGCAACTATATTGTAGCCGACTACTGGATAAACCTGCAAGTGAAGCGTGCCAGCATCTACCTAAAAGCCAGCCACTTCAACGCACCTGTTGAAGAGCTGCTGAAGCTGGAACCAAATTATTTCAGCTTGCCGCACTACCCTCTCGAAAACTTCGGCCTTTACTGGGGCATAACTTGGAAATTTTTCAACTAATAGCAATGAAAACCAATAAAATAATCCTTTTTATCCTTTCTCTGCTGCCATTGCAGATGGTTTATTCGCAAACCGAAAACCGTGCCGATGCCATTTGCGGCACCTATCGCGTAGAATCGCCCGTGAGCGACGATGTGGTGAAAATCAAAATCTACCGTGCCACCAATGGGAAATACCAAGGAAAATTCGTTTGGCTCAGTAAACCCAATAATCCTGACGGTACACCACGCACCGACATAAACAATCCAGACCCCAAAAAGCGCAACCGAACAGCGGACCAAATCGTTGCCGTGTGGAACCTGACCTACAATGACGGCGAATGGGTGGAAGGACTTATCTACGACCCTACCAGCGGCAAGACCTACGGCCTGAAAGGCAAGAAAGCGAAAAACGGGAAAGATATGGAAATGCGCTATTACATCAAAAAGCCCATCATAGGCCTTACCACGACCTGGGTTCGCGAGAACTAACGCAACGTGACTCGCGTGAAAGTGTGCGAATAGCCCAACATCAAAGTCAACAATCCGACAGAGCCTATTCGCTGGTTTTGCAAAGTGCTAACAAAACGAGGAGGAGTCACCGAATAGCGACCGTCAAGATAGATTTGATTACGCTTGTCGGCACGCCAGACAAGCTGCATACCGGCTGAAGCTGTGATCAGGAAATTGGACTGGTTGTCGAGTCTGGCGACAACGCCAGCGCCCAGATAGGGTCTTAGCAGAAAACGAGGATTGTAATTGTCGTAAAAGAAATAAGAGACCGGATCAATCATAATGTCGCCCCTGACATTGTAAAAAGAAAAATAGTCGTCGCCTGTCTTGGCATAAAGGCCAGTGGCACACAGACGTATTTGCCAAAACGACGTAAGGCGCTTTCCTATTCCAAACTCAAAATTCGGGGTAAGCAACGACAGGCGCTCACTAAAAGAACCCATATCCCCGTAATTGACCGAGCATCCGCCCAAGGCAATATTGAAAAACCAGTCATCCGCAAACGACTTGGTTTCAAACCGCGAGCGGCTTCGAGTCGGGTTGGAAGCTATGTCATACACAACTCCAACGCTTAGAGACGACAGCAAAGTGGCCGATTCGTTATTGTCGAATTCTGATGGATGCGCCATTGCGGCAATTTCACAATAAAGACGCCAATTCTCAGAAAAACGATACTCCAACCCCGCTCCTATTGTGGCACAGAAATCATTGTCGCCCTGCGTATGCACAATACCGCCTCCAAGAAGAAGATAGCTGCGAAAGTTGTCACTGGGATTCCGCCCCTTAAGGGCCGAAAAGACATCTACCATCAAATCGGCGTGACCATAGTAATATGTTTGCATACCGGCATTGCAAGGAACAAAGTTGACATCGACAATGCCTCGAAAAGCCGTAGTGGAAATGACCCATTTCCCAAAACCAGCCTTGGCACTTGCTCCCAAAGAGCCGGCATAATAGGAGGGTCCGACACCAAGAGAAACGAAACTGTTTCTAAAAAGCTCGCCCCCCTGTGCCACGGCATACGTCGGAAACAGGGCAACAAAAAACAATATGATTTTAAAGTACCGCAAAATCAGATATAAGAAAAAGAGACGGCTGATTTGCCGTCTCTTTTATTATTTGGCTTTTTCAGCAAACTCCTTGATAGTAACTTTCTCACCTTCCGGCTTGAGCTGGTTTTTGAAGAGCTCACAGGTCTTGCGGACAGTAAGACGATCGACTATTTGCTGGACATTCTGACGATCCTTGGCGATGGAACGTGCAGCCTGTTCAAGACGCTCGTCCTGAGCCTTCTTGTCCTCGCCTTCCTTGGCGACGTCATTCTTGGCAAGAATATCCTTGATATAGTCGATGATTTCATTCTGGGTAGGCTCAATGGAAGAGATCTTGTTGAGGGCGACATCAACAATTTCCCACTTAAGCGAGGGCAGATATTTATCTTCCCATTCTGCATCAAGTTTTTCAGCGGTCATACCCTCTTCGCCACGGTTGAGGATCCAACGTTTGAGGAAAGCCTCAGGCATAGCAGCGTCAAAATTGTCGATAAGCTGTTTGCGGACATCGTTGACATAGAGAATATCAGCCTGCTCATTGTAGGATTTCTCCAACTCCTTGCTAAGCAGTTTGCGGAAAGCGGCGAGATCCTTAACTTTTTCGTCGGGAAATACTTTGGCGAAAAGCTCGTCATTGATTTCGTGAGGGGTAATGTGCGAGCATCCGCTGATAGTGAACTGGACATCCGATTTGAACTTCTTGGCGGCAGCTGCGTCGATATGGAAGTTCTTCTCGATGTCGGCAGCCGAGAATGCCTTGGCGGCATTGAAAACGACTTTTTCTTCAGCTTTCTTGCCGACAAAAAGAGGCTGAATCTCTTCAGCGTTCTTAACCGAACCCAAGTCGAAAGAGGTGAACGTGCTGACACCACCCTCTTTAACATTACCGTCTTTGTCAAGCTCTTCGGCCTTACCATAGACAAAGTCCTTCTCGCCGACAGTTTCGGGAGTTTCGAAGGAGCCATAGCGCTGGCTAATTTCCTCAACCTGACGGTCGACATCCTTTGGATTAACCTTGATCTGATAAAGTGTAGCATTCACTTTGTCCCAAGCCAGATTGACCTGCGGCATAAGAGCAGCGTCGAAATAGAATGTAAAGTCTTTATCTTTCTCGAAATCGGGTTTTCCCGTCTTTTCGTCGTTAGAAAGCGGGCTTCCAATTATATCCAGTTTTTCGTCGTCAAGATATTTGTAGAGAGATTCACCGAGAAGATTCTGCACCTGATCAGCTACAATGGCCGACTTGTAGATGCGCTGTATAAGACCCATCGGGGCCATACCTTTGCGGAATCCGGGGACAGTAGCTTTTTTCTGATAGTCTTTAAGTTGTTTCGTAACTTGCTCGGCATAATCACTTTCGGCGATATCAATCTTGATAAGAAGGTCCAATTCGCCTAAATTTTCTCTTGAAATGTTCATTTCTAATATTTAATTTATTGTTCTATAATTATTTGTATTTTCAGAAGTAATTTGCAAAGATACACACTTTTTAAGATATGGCAAAATATTTTTATATATATCAAAAATTTAAAACAAATATCGCTGTTTGACCTGAACAATTTTTCGGGATATCAATACTTTGCAAAACAAAAGCAACAAGATATTCACGAACGTGACAATATGTTTAAATTAATGGAATAAAGGCTGGTTGCAGATAGTACTGAAAGTCAAATGCGACAATTTTCAAAATCCTACGCCTAATTCTTTTAAAGACTTGACATAATTGCTGTTGGCCGAAACAGGAGTATGTATTTTAAACATTATATGTGTGCGTCGCGAAGCGAAGACTCCGATTCCTCCATTGATGTTGGTATAAGTGAACGGGTCCTGAATCAGTGATCCGCTCGGATTTCCTGCATAAATGTAAGCTGCCAGAGATTCGTTGCAGCAGTTTATGTATATATCGACCGTATCAATGATGTTTTTGTTGCTGGTAACGTCTTCTATATTGTGTCTTATGGTTGCAAGGAAATAATTCTGCTCCAGATTGGTAGTCATATACGGATCGCGCATATTGCTTTTCAACGTATTGCAGGGGATATCGATATAATGTGGAATGATTGTTGTATCGGGAGGATTCACCGAAGTGTTGACAATAAAATCGCGGTATCTGAAACGCACAATAGGGTGATACTGCCGTGCTGCGTTTATTGCACGCCAAGTCAATTCGCACGTCCTGCTGCCCGCAGTACCAGCAAACTGGAAATATGTTACATTATTTGGTTTGAGCAATTGCATTTCGCCATACACAAGTTGCGTTTCGGCCGTAGCGATTGTGTCACCCGTTGCGTTCTTCACCACCACAAGGCGATAGACGGCAAGAGAGTCCAGCAATCCGGCCGTTCTGCAGGCGTAGACAGGCTGTATTGTGTTGTAGAAACGACCCTCCTGCTTGTTAAGTATTTCCTCATAGCTGAAGTCAAACACCTGACGCGGAGCATCGCCTGTTCGATGCAGGGTACCATCGGAAGCGACGGTTGCATTCCATTGCTCAATGGCCACCGTAAGGGCATCGGACGGATAGTAGATAGAATCCGGGACTTCGGCAAAACGATACTGATTGCCCGACCCAAGAAAGCAGCGTTGCACACGGACATAGCTGGAATCGTCGTCCTGGTCAAGGACACAATAAACCACAGGTATCTCCTTCCACTCCGCGTTGGGAGAAAACTCGACCTCGCAAGAGGCAAAAACCTGAGCCAAGACCAAGAAAAAAAGGACTCTCGATATAGCCGCAGCTTTACGTTTGGACAGTTTAGACATATTGAAATCAAAGAATAGGTTTACGATAAATGAGCTATGGCTTAGGATTATTTGTTCTGCTCCGTATGAATGACTTCGTTGAGTTGTACTTCATCAACCATTATCCAGGGCCGCAAGCCCTTGGCCTTATGCCAAGCCGGTATACGTCCCATATTCTTCGCCACAAGACGTACATACTTGACGTCAGCCTGATTGACATCTACAGTCACATTGACATACTGCGACGAATTCATCGACTGCTCCTCGGGTGCATATTTCAGTTTTGCATTTATTGCCGACGAGTAGTTTATGCCATCCGAAGACACGAATACTTGTACAGCCGTCGGTGCAAAAGCCCAAGCATCGGGAACGTGAGCAAAGCCAACTACAACCTGTTGCAATTCAATAGCCTTGCCGAGTTCGAAGACGACATTGAGGTCGTTGCCCGAAAAGCCGAGCCATCCGCGCGACAGCTCACTTATATCGGCAGTTTCGCCGTCAAACAGAATCGTCTCCTGATTATAGTTGTATGGCGTGTTGGGTTTGTTGACAAAGGAAGCCTTTTCGATATAATCGAAATTGAAACGTTTGATAGCCGTGAACGAAGGAGTTGAGCCACTCTTGAAAGTCTTGGCCTTAACGAAGGTAGAGTTGGAAATTGTGAAAGGTTTCTTGTACAGCATCGACGACTCGTCCGGCGTTGAACCATCAAGGGTATAACGGATTTCGGCTTTCGCCACATCCGTGGCAAGCGTTACCGTCATCGGCTGGTCGAAGCGTTCGCGGTCCTTCGATATGACCGGCATCGGCAAGACACTCGACGCTATCTGCGGGTACTCGACACGGCAGAAATCGTAGGGATTGTATTCGGTCAGGTCGTATGCGCGAAGATGGATACGAAAATGGTACTGCTTGGCATTGACAAGGTCACGGTCGCTCACCTGTTGTGCTGCCAGGGCGCTGCCGATAGGAGCTTGTCTGTAGTCGGCGTTGAACGTCCAAAAGTCACGCTGACGCATAGACGAGGCTTTCTCGCCATCGAAGAGGTCTCGGTCAGTATAAGGATATATGCTGAAATTGAAATTGGTGTCGAGCATATCGACGAAAAGGCCGTAGCTGTTGTTTTCGACCGACACCCATCGCACGTTGGCACGGTTGCCGGCCTCTTGCGGCTTGTCATAGAGGTGGAACAACGACGATGCTGCCTTCTTGTATGTCCCAGCAACACCCGACGAACGACGGTCGCGATAGGTCTCTTTGTCGAGACCGAACCACCTGACGCTGTCGAACGATTTCGGCAGGCAGAACTGAAGACCCACCTTGGGAAGCGTCCTGACTTGCTCGGTTGCAACTATTTCATTGTCAATAATCACATCGCCCGTATAAAGTATGGCCATCGATTGCTTGACATCGAAGAAAACGACGCCGTGCGGATCGGCAAAGCGCAGCATTGCGTCGATGCAGACAGTGTTTTCATCGACCTGACGCCAGTTGGTTGCCACGACATTGCATTTCATATTGTTTGGAGACAGATTGCCCCAAAGCCGCATTGCATTATTGTCGACACGGTCGTTATCGGTAACGGCACGCCAGAAGTTAAGCTGTGGCGATGCAAGCATAACATCATTGTCGCGGAAACGATATGAAAGCACGTCTGCCTTGTCCAGGTCATAGCGCAGTTCGATGTTGTCGTTATATACTTTAATTGTATTGTTCTCTGCCTCGACATACAGTTTTTCGCGGTCGAATGCCGGCAATGTCTCCTTCCTGACCTCCTTCATCGGCAACGGGAATTCAACCACGCCAAGCTCTGTACCCTTAGGAACAGCCTTGGTGTCTTTACGCTGGCGTATGGTGAATCGGATTAGAAGTTCCTCGCCGGCATAGAGCGTCAGCGCCGGAATCTTAAGTTTGAAATTCTTCGTCTCGGTCGGTTTCAGCGCCACCGACACCTCACCTTCGATAATACGGTTCTTGAGGTTGGAGAATATTTTGTATTCCAATATATAATCATTGAGCGTCAAAAACGACAGCAAGTTGCAGACGCTGAACTCTGCAGCGTCAGGACTGATGTTGACCAGCGATATGTCAAACGGCCTGTAAATGTTACGCAACTCAGGAAGGTACGGGACCTGGTCACCATCCTCGTCGACCAAACCGGCGATTGTGACATCCTTTTGCGACAGCGGATCGAAATATTCCGTCTTGTTCCAGAACGAGGCAAAACCGCCCTGCAGCGAGCTGCCCGAACGTACAAGCTGCCACAGCGGCTCCAGGTTGCCGTACGAATTGCCCTGCGCCGAGCCAAAAGAGGCCATCACAAGCGGGCGCGGCTGACTCTGTTTGGCAGAAAAAAGTTTCAAGTCGTCATATTCTATATTCTTTGGGGCAATAATATCCGTATTGTCAGAATAACCAGCACCCGAGAAAACCACAGGACGCGTCTTGTCTTTTTGCTTGATAGCGCGATAGGCGTTTTCCATACACACGCCGTTATCGACACCGTCGCCCAGCGACCAGGCTATGATAGACGGGTGGTTCTTCAGACGCTCATACATATTCTGCATACGCGACACGAAAAGGTTGATATAGTCTTTGTCGGTAGCCACAGCTTTGGCTTGTGTTGAAAACGGCTGCAAATTGGCATCGCAGACAACATAGATGCCATATTCGTCGCACAGCTCGTAGAATTGCTGGTTTGCAGGCGAATATAGCATTGTCCGCACAGCGTTGATATTGTTTTGCTTCATCAGTTGAAGATCCCTACGCACCTTTTCGAGCGACGGGATGCCGTTTTGACCATAGTCAAAATAGGAATAGATAGTGCCGCGCAGCGTCACAGGCGAACCGTTGACCGTCAGCAGGCCGTTCTTCATCTCGACCGTACGGAATCCAAAACGGCAACCCACGGTCTCGACAAGGTTCATCTTTTGATCGCGCAGCTTTATCACAAGCGTGTACATATTGGGGGTCTCGTCCGACCACGGAAGAATATTCGGAATAGAACGTTCCATCTTCATTGTCAGCTCGTTCTTCTTGTCAAAGACCGTCCAACGACCCATTTTGTCGACCTGATGGCCTTTGGGGTCCCACACCTCAAATTCAACATAGTACTGGCCTTTTTTCAGCTCGTTGAAGATGTCGATATCCAGTACAAGATTGCCCGATTTTGTCGAAGGGCTATAGTCCGACAAAATCTTGTAATCCAAAATATTGACAACAGGTTTCAGCAGAATGAACACATCGGAAGTGATGCCATTTATGCCACGCGCATACTGCGACTCAAGCATCGAGCCATCCGATACGCTAACAACCTGGATAATAATATTGTTCGTCTTGCCAATCTTCAGATGCTTTGTCAACTCGAATTCACTCAAGTCGCGGGAATCCTCGCTATAACCCACATATTCCTGATTCACCCACACATAATAGGCCGACTTGGCCTGAAGATTAAGGTAGGCCTTATAGTCCTTCCAAGCCTTTGGAACATCAAATTCCTTGTAGTAAGTGGCAACCCAATTGTTAGCCGACGAAACATCGGAAGGCGATTTCAACTTCTTGGTCTGCACGGCCTTGCTTCCGTCATACCATTTGGCACAAGGCACCGTGACCGTAGGCCATCCCTGAGCGGAAAAATCCTTCTGCTCTATGTTCGCAGGACGGCTGTCGAAGCTGGAATTCAATTTCATACGCCATTCGCCGTTGAGGCTGACATAATATGGCGATTCGGCATAGGCGTTTTTCTCTATGGCATTCTCATTGCCATACGACACCACGTTGGCGCGTGGATAGAGTTTGTGCTGTTCAAAGATTTCGACGTCGTTCCACTCGTCGACGACCGGCGCCGGTTCAGCAGACTTGCCCTTCTTGGTCTGCGCTCCTGCCGAGGCACAGACAAAGAGAGTCATAATAATTGCGAGGATTTTTTTGTTCATACAACTGAAAAATAAATTGTTATCCGCCGACATCCGTCGGCAACGACTTCATACAGCCTATGGTATTCCTAAAAATTGACACCAAGACCGAATTTGACGTTATGGTAGAGTTCGGGAAGACGCGTGGCGGCGACGCTGTTGAAACCACGCTCCACGCTGTTGTTCTGAATCAACTGGTAACCAGCGTAGATGTTAAAAGCCAGCCTGGGTTTCACGGCGAAACGGGCGCCGACAGAAAGGCCTGCCGTTATGCCACCTTCTTCGATGCGCGTGTAGTCGACATCGGCATTCTTCGAGCCAAAGGGAATGCTGTATCCCAGCTGCACGGCGGTAAACGGCGTGATGCGGTTGCGTAGGAAATGGCTGCGGAATTCGACAAAGACAGGTATCTGCGAGAACGAGCCCGAAGCGTCGTTGAGATACGAGAAGCCAATGCCTATGGCCGACTCTTTGCGCCATTGCCAACCCGCGACGGCGGTAATTCCGTTAAGGGTATAGGAGTCGACATATTCGCCGTGTACGCTGTTCAGGTTGGTCATAAAAGTGTAGTCGATAACACTGTAGAAACCATAGTATTTGAACTCGATATGAGGAGGCAGCGACTCCGGCATCGGCGGTTGGAAGGCGCGTGCCGCGACGACAAAACCCAGCAAAGAAAGAAGAAGGACTGTTTTCTTCATTTTATGAATAGTTTAAAATGGGATGGAGGAGCAAAGTCCCCCATCCCCTGATTAATGCATTTACTTGATCTCCTTCAGATTGGGAGAAATTATCAGAGTTGCCTCGGTAGCAGCCTGGACGTCGGCAACCGTAAATTCGGGATTGATCTCTGTGAGGACTATGCCTTCGGGAGTAATCTCCATAACACCCATCTCGGTGATAATCATATTCACCTGACCTTTGGCGGTGAGGGGCAGCGTGCACTTCTTCAAGATTTTAGGATTGCCCTTGGCGGTGTGTTCCATAGCAAGGATAACCTTCTTGGCACCGACAAGGAGGTCCATAGCACCTCCCATACCGGGGGTCTTCTTGCCAGGAATCATCCAGTTGGCCAAGTCGCCTTTCTCGTCGACCTGCATAGCGCCAAGCACCGAAACGTCGACGTGGCCGCCGCGGATGATGCCGAACGAGGTAGCGCTGTCGAACGTGCTGGCACCTTCAACGGCCGAGGTGAATCCACCACCGGCGTTGATGAACCAAGGATCCTCCTTGCCCTCTTCGGGAGTGGGACCCATACCAATCATTCCGTTCTCGGACTGAAGGATGACGTTGACACCCTCAGGGAGGAAGTTAGGGATCAAGGTCGGCAGACCGATACCCAGATTGACGACGTCGCCATCGTGAAGCTCCTGAGCAGCACGACGAGCAATAAAGTTTCTAATTTCGTTCTTGTCCATTTTAATATTTTTTTATGTTTGTTTTTCAGTTTATTTCATACCTCGTTTCACCATTTCCTGAGCCACATACGAAGCCACGTCATCGGCGTAGGTATTGGGGCCGAAGCCGGCGTCGTAGCCCAACTCCTTGGCCAGCTCGTGGCTGATACGCGGACCTCCGCAAACAAGGATAATCTTGTCGCGAAGACCTTCAGCCTCGAGCATTTCGACCAGTTCGGTCAGGTTCTTGATATGAACGTCCTTCTGCGTCACAGTCTGCGACACCAGCAGTGCGTCGGCGTGAAGCTCGATGCCCTTGGCGATAAACTCGTCGTTAGGCACCTGGCTGCCAAGGTTATAAGCGTCGATCATATCATAGCGCTCCAAACCGTAGTGGCCTGCATAGCCCTTCATATTCATAATGGCGTCGATGCCGACTGTGTGGGCATCGGTGCCGGTCGAGGCGCCGACCATAACAATGTTGCGCCCGATATGCTCACGGATATAGTCGTCGCATTCGTGCATATCCATCGTGGTCGACTCGACCTTCGGGACGTGGATAGTGGTGTAGTCAACCGTATGGGTCAACGAACCGTAGCAGTTCATAAAGCAGAAACCCTCGGTCAGCTCCTTCTGGAAGACGACCAGCGGATTCTCGAAACCCATTTTCTTCAGCAGCTGCTTGGCGGCCTCCTCGGCCTCGGCACCTGCAGGTACGGGCAGTGTGAAGCTCAGCTGCACCTTGCCGTCGTTCATTGTGTCGCCATACGGCTTTATCTTGGTGAGGTCTAAGGTTTTGTCGTAATCCTTGGCCTCCATTGAATACAAACCTTCACTCATTTTTTCCTAATTTTGAATTGTGAACTAAGAATTATTGGATTGTTTTTGAATATTAAATTTGATTTTTGCAAGAAAAGTCCTTCGACATTCTAAATTCAACATTCAAAATTATTTCTTTCCTTTCATTATGTCAATGAACGGGTTGAAGTACTTGTCGGCCTTCAGCGTCACGCCGTCCAGACCCTTGCCGCCGTTCTTGGGACGCTTCACGTTGGCAAAGATACCCTTTTCGAGGGCGGTGAACAGGCCTTCGCGCTCCATATTCTCGAGCAGGGCGGTGGCGTTGTCGAGCACCTCCTTGGCGCGGGTGCGGATGATGCCGCCTTCCTTAAACTCGACCTCTTCGCCGATGTCCTTCATATTGTTGAAGATATACTTGGCGTTCTCGATGCTCAGATAGCGGTCGCTCATAAAGGGCGTGTGGATGGCCTCGGTGGGCATACCCAACAGCTGCAGACCCTGATGCGTCCACTGTCCGATGATGTTGAAGAGGGCGTCCTGGATGTGGCCGCGGAAGATGTTGCCGGTCATAAACTTCGTGGGAGGCATATATTTCAGCGGAGCCTTGGGGAAGATTTCCCTAATCATCTGGGCTTGAGCCAGCTCGTAAAGGAAACCGTTCTGCAACATCGGGTCCATCTCGAAGGCGTGGCCCAGACCTTGCTGCTCTTCGGGCAGACCGGCCAGAAGCGCCAGCTGTTCGTTGATGAAATCCGACGCCAGCACGGTATGGGCCTCTTCGTAGGCATCGGCCGTGGTCAGATAATTGTCCTCACCGGTATTGATTATGACGCCGGCGAAACCATTGATTATGCGCGAGAAGTACTGGTCAATCAGCGTACGCTGCATATTGATGTCGCGGAACAGGATGCCGTACAGGGCATCGTTGAGCATCACGTCGAGACCCTCAAGGGCACCCATAGCGGCAATTTCGGGCATACAAAGACCCGAGCAATAGTTGCAGAGGCGGATGTAGCGGCCCACCTCCTCGCCTACCTCATCGAGGGCTTTGCGCATAATGCGGAAATTCTCCTGCGTGGCAAAAGTGCCGCCGAAACCTTCGGTCGTGGCGCCGTAGGGCACATAGTCCAGCAGGCTCTGACCCGTGGTGCGGATAACAGCGATGATGTCGGCACCCTGGCGGGCACCAGCCTGAGCCTGAACGACATCCTCGTAGATGTTACCCGTAGCGACAATGATGTACAGGTAAGGCTTTGAGCCTTCGCCAATGGTGTTGATATACTCCTCGCGACGCAGACGTCTGTTGCGGATACGAGTCACATTTTCATCGACATACGGCTGGATGGCCTTGGCCGTGTCGGCCACAGGATGCATCGGCAGCTGGGTGATGTCGAGCTTGCCGGCCACGATGGCATCGGCAATCTGCTGAGGCGACTTGCCGGTTTCGATTATGGCATTGCCGATAAAATAGGCAACCCCCTGGCCCAGAAGGCCTTTCGACTTCAGTTCGTCGACGACGACATTGGGCAGCGGCACCTCGTTTTCGTCGATACCGTCAATACCCAGCAGTCGGCAGATGGTGCGTTCTACAGCCACGGTCGTGTAGTTGCCGACGAAATCCTGCACCTGATCGGCAATTTTGCGGGCAACACTTCTGGCGTGCTCCACTTTTTCAAAATCGAGACCAATTTTACTTTTTTGCATAAATATCTTTTCTATCAGTATTATTTTATTTTACAAACAATTACGCATAGCACACCGAGTGTTTGACACACCTTTGCGGCCATACAAAACAACGTGCAAAGTTAATGATTTTTTGCGAAACAACGAGCTCTTTTTAAACAAAAATATATAATAATATCCATATCGGGACACAACATACTGATTGTCAGCAGAGAAAAATCCAGATTAAATACAGCCGCACAGTCGTCGTGCGCCGTCGGGCGACGGCACACGCCGCCCCCTTCAAGGTGCCAACCAGGACACATTTTCGCACACCGATTTTATGCAGTTCTTATATCGTTCTTATATCGCGGATATAAGAACGATATAAGAACTGCCTTCGAACGGTATGCAAAATGGCGAAGCAGTCGGGACGAATCCGAAGAGAATTCACCGCCGTAGCGGCAAACGGGTTTATAACTGAATTAAAGCAAATTGTGACGGAACCGAGACGGCTACGTGATGCCACTTGCCGCGGCAACGCCCGACGCCGCCACTGGCGGCTCGGCAAAGGCTATTCTTTTGCGCTGTTCGCTGCCGGAGTGGCGGATGCACCCTTCCGACTGGCAGCAGCCGAATCTGCATTCTGCTTCATTTCGGCGCCTTTTTTCTTGATCTTTATCGAATCGACACTGTATTTCCTGCTGAACTTCGAGAAGTCGACAAAGCCGGCAATGCCTTTCAGCTTGCCGCGCTGCGTGTATTGCCACAGCGTGTAGGCCATCGACGGTTCGCGCTTGTAGTTGGCGATAAAGAAATGGTATTTCTTGTACTTCTTCGTGTCGAAATGCGTCTTGTAGAGCTTTTCGCTGGTGTAGATCATCGGCTTGGCGCCGTACTCCTTCTCCATCAGTTCCAAGAGTTTGTCGACACGCTTCATATAGAGTTTGTTGCAATGCAACGCCTCGATGTCGAGCACCGGCACAAGATCCTGCTTGGTCTTGCCCAGCGTCTTCTTGAAATTGGCGAACTGCTGGTAGGCCGTTGTGCGGCTGCTGTAGACGTGGTAGCTGCCCACAAGCAGACCCGCGTCCTTGGCCTTTTTGATATTGTATTTGTACATCGGGTCCGAAATGCTTGCGCCCTCGGTGGCCTTGACGTACACAAACTCGATATTGGAGTTTTTCGCCACACGTTTCCAGTTGATACTGTCCTGGAATCGAGACACATCGATGCCCTTCTGCGCGTTCAGCGACACGGGCAGCAAAAGGAGCATTACGATTATGACGGCGACGGGTTTTCTCATATCAGTGACCCTATATACGTAAAAATGCAACCTTTATTGCGTAAAGGCTGCATTTTTTATTCTCTGACGCCGGAGCGTCACATCGACAACTCGTCGCCGATCGAGTTGAAGAACTTGTATTCCAATAGGTTATAACTCTCCATTGGTTTGACGGCCAGCCTAATCCTGTATTTTCTCTGCCATTGGCGACGCAACGACTTGAATCCCTTCGTAATGTAGGCCTGGATGTAGGGATGCGTGGCTATGGTCAGTTTCTTTTCGGTTTGCGACACCTTCAGATAGCGCAGGTTCGACTCGATGTCGTCCACCACCGTGAGGCTCGACTTGATGGTGCCCGTGCCTTCGCAGAAGGGGCATTTTTCCTGCACGTCGACCTCGATAGCGGGGCGCACGCGGTGACGTGTGATCTGCATCAGTCCGAACTTACTGAGCGGCAATATCGTATGGCGCGCCTTGTCCTTCTTCATCTCGGCGGTCATCACCTCGTAAAGCTCGCGACGGTGCTCGGCTTTCTGCATATCCACAAAGTCGACAATCACTATGCCGCCCATATCGCGCAATCGCAGCTGGCGGGCTATCTCCTTGGCCGACTCGATGTTGACCTGCAGGGCGGTGTCCTCCTGCCCTGTTCCGGCCTTGATGTGGTTGCCGCTGTTGACGTCGATGACGTGCATAGCTTCGGTATGCTCTATATAGAGATAAATACCTGAACGTATGGTCACTATCTTGCCAAAAGCACGACGTATGTCTCTTTGGACGCCAAACTGTTCGAAGATTGGCGTTTCCATTTTGTAATGCTTCACGATGTCGACCTTGTCGGGAGCTATGGCACGCAGATATTCACGCAGTTCGGTGCAAGTCAACTCGTTGTCGCAATATATGGTGTTGAAGTCGTCGTTGAGCACGTCGCGCAGCAAAGCCGACGCCACGCCGAGTTCCGACTCTACAATCTGAGGGCTGTTAACTTTCTTGAGTTTTACGGTCATATCCTCCCACTTGTCCATCAGCATCCTGAGGTCGCCGTCGAGGTCGGCAACCGATTTGCCTTCCGCCACAGTGCGGACAATAAGTCCGAAATTCTCGGGCCTGATGCTCTGAATCAGACGGCGCAGCCTGTTGCGTTCTTCGCTGCCTTTGATTTTCTGGGAGATAGATATTTTGTTCGAAAACGGAACCAAAACCAGATAGCGGCCTGCGAACGACACGTCGCCCGACAGTTTGGGCCCCTTTGTCGATATCGGTTCCTTGTCGATCTGCGCCAGCAGGTACTGTCCCACTTTCAGCACGTTAGAGAGATTGCCCGTCTTGCCGAAAACCGGCTCGATGTTGAAGTTTTTGAGAGTCTTGACGCTGGCATCGCCATTCATAGCCAGCCGTAAGTATTTTTCAAACGAGTTGTATGATGGACCGAGGTCCAGGTAGTGCAGAAAACCATCCTTCTCGTCGTTGATGTCGACAAAAGCGGCGTTAAGGCCAGGCATAATCTTCCGGACCTTGCCCAGCACCACGTCGCCAACAGCGAAATGGTTGTTTTTCTTTTCTTTGTGCAGTTCCACCAACTGCTTGTCCTCGAGCATTGCTATCTGGACTTCGTCGGTAGAGGCCGAAATTATCAGTTCTTTCTCCATTAATATCTTACATTCTAATCCTGTTAGTGACAATCAAGCAAAAAAACAAATTACACAACAACCCCATAGCGGCGCCGTGTAATTTGTTTTAGTTTTTGTTAGATGGTCGTAAGAAGAAAATAAGACTACTTAAAGCTTATTTCTTCTTATGTCTGTTCTTGCGCAGGCGTTTTTTACGCTTGTGCGTAGACATTTTATGTCTTTTGTGTTTCTTACCGTTTGGCATAATTATTTATTTTTAAAGTTATTTCGTATTGTTTTTTACATCGGCCATAAAGCTCTTGGCAGGCTTGAAAGCGGGGATGTTGTGGGCCGGGATGATGACGGTCGTGTTCTTGGAAATGTTGCGGCCGGTCTTTTCAGCTCTCTTGCGGACGATAAAGCTGCCGAATCCACGGAGATAAACATTCTCACCCTCGGTGAGCGAATCCTTAATGACGGTCATCAGTTCCTCGACAACGGTCATAATGGCAATTTTCTCGATGCCCGTTTTCTGGGCAATTTCATTAACTACTTCTGCCTTAGTCATATCTATAAATTTTTATCGTTTTTCGTTTTAAAAATACAGAGTGCAAAATTACTATTTTTTTTTGATATACAATGCTTTTTTGAAAAAATATATTCAAATATTTTTATTCGTCACAATCAATATATTAAAATTCAATATCTTACATATCAAAAATTCATAACCCTATCTGCTTCGCATCTGATGTGCGAGTGGCGACATTTATTTATTTGCCATCTGCTTTTGAGGATTTTGGCTTCAAAAAAACCAGCCAGAAAACGACAACAGCAATTGCCGTACCTGCCAAAGCGATATAGAACGGGACACCGAATGAATCGACAAGCTCGATGTCTACCAGGCCTTTCTGAGCCATATAATATAGTATAACGAGAATGGCATTGTTGACAAAATGGGCTGTGGCGTTGACCCACAGCGAACCGCCATAGTGGAACAGATAGCCCAGCGCGATGCCGAGCATAAAACGCGGCAGGAAAGCGAAGAGTTCGAAATGGAACAACGAAAAGACAGCCGCTGTGGCGATGATGGCCCAATGATGGCGACCGCCAAAGCAGCGCACCATAAGTTGCTGAAATGCACTGCGAAACAGCAGCTCTTCGCACAGCGCCGGAATCAAAGCAAGCGCCACAAGATTGGCGACAAGGGCACCGGTGCCTTCGCGCATCAGGAAAGCCTCGACCTGCTCTTGCGACTGTTCGCCAATTTCGCGCATCATCGTTTCCAAGGCTGACATCGACTGCGGCAGGTGAAAAGCATCGTTGACCTGCGTCAGCCAGTCGGAAAGCGGCAACAGAAACAGCAGGATGAAGAACGCAGCCACAGCCCTGACTCCAGTTTTTGGAACAGCCTTCAGACCGAGATGGCGCAAAGGACGGTCATAGAACATCCAGGCAAATAGGACGGCCGTGCCTCCGAACAACAGCAGTTGCGTTATCGACTGAATAAACAGCATATCGGGCGTCGAACCCGACAGCAGGATGTAGACAAACAAAGAGCCTTGAACGATAATGAAAAGAATGGCAAAAATCAGCATCAACGCCAACAGTTGTCCTCCGGGTCTTGTGTTTTCAAAAAACTGCTTCATTGTTAATCAAAATCATTATAACACATCACTATATATGGCAACATCCAATCATCACAAAACCAAACCAGAGGGCGCTGTCCCTCTGGTTCAATATCGATTTATATGACTGTAGATACATAACTTACTGTATCACTGTCCCTGTGACCCCGGCGGGATTCTAACCCACGACTTTCGGAACCGGAATCCGACGTTCTATACAGCTGAACTACGGGGCCAATTTTCATTATTTCACTCGTCAAAACGCACCTTTTCGAATATTATTATGCAATTCGAAAAAAAAATATACAAATTCGTTAATTCGTTAATTTATTAATGTGTAAGTGCCACCGCGTCAGCCACTAACGAATTAACAAATTAACGAATTAACAAATTATTTCGTCGGATACCGCATATTCTCGACCGTCATCTGTTCCAAAACCTCGTGCAGGTATTTGGCCGACTCCCATTTGGCCATCGGCAGGTCGTGAAGCAGATAATTGCCACAGTCCTTAGGTGCTGCACCCGGCACATCGCCTTCAAATTCAGCTACAAAGCGGAACGTGCGCTGCATCAGCTCCAGGATATCCTCAGGCTGAAGCTGGCCACGCATCAAAAGATAGTTACCCGTCAGGCAACCCATTGGTCCCCAATAGATAATACGGTCCGACCATTGCGGGTCGTTGCGCAGATAGGTGGCAGCAAGATGCTCGATAGTATGGATAGCCCCCTGCCCGAGGGCCGGTTCGCGGTTGGGCTCTTTCATCCTTATATCGAACGTGGTGACATATTCGCCGCCGACCTGGTCGACCCGCGAAACATAAATGCCACGTTTCAAATGAATATGGTCAATTGTAAAGCTTGGTATCGTCTTCATTTCGTTTATATTAAATTACATTGTTGCGTCAGCCACTAACACATTAACGCACTAACACATTAACGCATTCCCTACATTGTTTCCAAATAGCGTTTCACAAAATGGAACGACCTGTCGCACATCGAAGCCAGGAAATCCTCCCACTGCTGCTGATGGTTGTCGGTACGGCCCGGAGTGTCGCTGATGACACGCAGACTCAGGAACGGCACTCCCAGCAGATGGCAGGTCTGCGCAATGGCGGCACTCTCCATATCGCAAGCCATCCCGTCAGGGAAATTCCGCTTGATGACGTTCAGCCTGTCACGGTCGGTAATGAACTGGTCGCCAGTGCAGATAAGGCCCGTCATCAGGCGTTCGTCACCTTCCAACGGCACCTCCTCTGCGTGACCCAACAATCGCTTGTCGGCATCGTACCGCGACGGAAGTCCCTGCACCTGACCCAGTTGGCAGCCCAGTCCCACACCGCAGTCGACATCGTGGTAGACACTCTGCGACGCCGCCAGCACATCCATCACCTGCATCTTCTCATCGATTCCCCCGGCCAGGCCTGTGCTGATGATTGCGTCGGGACGATGCTGGCTCACAAGCCGCATCGTGCCAATAGCGGCATTGACCTTACCTATGCCGCACTGCCACAGCACAATCTCGTTGTCTCCAAGCCGGCCCGTGTCGCCGCCAAGAGCATCGCGCATCTGCCGATACTCAATATCCATTGCTATTATTACACCTATTTTCATTTTCGTCGAATTATTTATTTTAAGATTGACACAACCGCGCCAGCCACTAACACATTAACAAATTAACGAATTCACACATTCACACCGTTTTTTTCGGCTGCGGGTCGGAAGTGACATCGACACCCAACTTCTTGAAAATCTTCAGGTCCACCTCGCCAAGCATCGTCGTCGTATGCACCTGGCACCCCCTCAAAAGAGGCAGTTTTTCGAGCGCATTCTGGCAGTTTTCATCGGTAAGGCTCAGCATCGAAAGGGCCAGCAGGACCTCGTCGGTATGCAGACGCGGGTTATTGCCGTGCAGAAGGTTGATTTTCGTATACTGTATCGGTTCAATATATTTTTGCGATATAAGCTTGATTGCGTGGTCGATATTGGCCAGATGCTTAATGGCGTTGATCAGCATAGCGGCACAGGCGCCGAGCAGCGGACTGCTGTGACCGGTGATGATGGTGCCGTCGTCGAGCTCGATTGCTGCCGCCGGCGACTCCTCCCTGGCGGCACGTTCGCGGGCCGCAACGGCGACAAGTCGGTCGTCGGCAGTAATCTTCATCTGCTTCATAAGCAGCGCGTTCTTGTCGACCTCGGCCTCGGGGATGCGTCCCTGGGCAAACTTGCACAGGGCGGCATAGTAGCGGCGAATAATCTCGTCCTTCGAAGCCTTGCAGCACACCTCGTCGTCGCAGATGCAGAAACCCGCCATATTGACGCCCATATCGGTGGGCGACTTGTATGGATTCTCGCCATAGATGCCCTCAAAAATAGCGTTGAGGACAGGGAAAATCTCGATGTCGCGATTATAGTTCACCGTCGTAACTCCGTATGCATCAAGGTGGAACGGATCAATCATATTGACGTCGTTCAGGTCGGCCGTCGCAGCCTCGTAGGCCACATTGACAGGATGTTTCAGCGGGATGTTCCAGATGGGGAACGTCTCGAATTTGGCATAGCCAGCCTTGATGCCCTTACGGTTCTCCTGATACAACTGACTGAGGCACACCGCCATTTTGCCGCTGCCCGGCCCCGGAGCCGTAACGACGACAAGCGGCCGCGAGGTGCGGATATACTCGTTGCGGCCAAAGCCGTCGGCCGAGCAAATCAGGTCGACATTGGTCGGATAGCCGTCAATCATATAATGATAATAGACGCTGATTCCCAGGCGCTCCAGGCGTTCACGGAAAGCCTGCGCACTGGGCTGGTTATGATACTGCGTGATGCATACGGCGCTGACCAGCAGGCCGCGTTTCTGGAACTCGTCGCGCAGACGCAGCACATCGTCGTCATAAGTGATGCCCAAGTCGGCACGCACCTTGTTCTTTTCGATGTCGCGGGCACTGATGGCAATGACAATCTCGGCGTCGTCGCGCAGCTGCATCAGCATCTTGAGCTTGCTATCTGGCTCGAAACCAGGCAGTACGCGGCTGGCGTGATAGTCGTCGAACAATTTGCCGCCGAATTCAAGATAAAGCTTGTCGCCGAACTTCGAGATACGCTCCTTGATGTGTTCGGACTGGATTTTGAGATACTTTTCGTTATCGAAACCGTGTTTCATAAAAACAAATATTAACCCTCGTGGCAGCCCAGAAGCACGCCAGCAAGGAGATGATTATAATTAATGAACTACGGGGTACAAAAATACTCCTTTTTCCGCATCTGGCAGAAAAAAAATGCCGCCGGCAATCAACACGCCACAACCTACAATCGCGAAATCAGCAAGTTGCGATGTTAAAAAAACGACAAAAAAATTGCATCCCCACGCACGAAAGGCAACTGTTTTTCGAGAAAAAAAAATTACATTCCACAATTTTCGGAGAAAAAAAAGATCCCGTCGCACACCCCGGAACCGGGTGACGCTAGCCCGCCATCCAAACCACTTCCACCGCCCGTTGTACGCTATATGTACGGTATATGTACGGTATTTGTACGCTTCGGAAGCGTACAAATACCGTACATATACCGTACATATAGCGTACAACGGGTGAAGCAGGTACTGCAAACCAGCCTGTTACATAGACCTTTTTTGCGCCTTTGCGGACGACGCCACACGAATCATCCGGCAGCATCAGCAGCGGCAAAGGGGACAAAGGAAAAAAATTTTTGCATCAACCAAAACAAAAAGCGCACTTTGACGTTAGAAGGGTATGAAACGTGTATTCTGGATATCACTCATAACCCTCTTCTTCCTTGCCGCCGCAAGCCTCATCGCCGTGCAGTACGTGCAGATGCGCCGCACCGTCGAGGTGAGCGACAACCTGTTCAATATCAGTGTCAACAACGCAATGGACGATATGATCGAACAGCTGAACCGACTGAAAGTCGAGGACTACATCGGGCAGAACGACCGCTACAAACTGTTGAAGTTCAAGCGAATCGAGGAGCTCAACGACCGTATGCTCGACATCGTGAAGCGCAACTACACCATTTTCTACGACACGGCACTGGTCAATATGGGTACCACAATGATTGACAGCGTCATACTGCTGCCTGGGGCCAAGGCGACCGCCGCCGACAGCGCCGCCATAGCGCAATACAACTCCTTGCTGACCACCCGCGACCGACTGCTGAACAGCCCCGAATTCTACAACCAGTTCGTGACCGACATCAGCGAGTATGTGGTCGACAACATCCTCACCTCCAACTCGTTCAACTACACGTTGTTGGACAGCCTCATCGTGAACAAGCTGATGCTGAACGGCGTGGACATAGCCCCATACGTCGGCGTGTACGACCTGACGAACGACAAGTTCCTCTATTGCAACGAGGAAGGGATGGAAAAGAAGCTGAGCCAGTCGCCCTACAAATACCGTTTCCACCCCGACGGAATGATGTCGCCCAACGAGTATTTCATCCTGCTCCAGTTCCCGCTGTCGTCGCTGCTGCTCAAAGAGAACTCGACCATCTACTTCGTTATCAGCCTCATACTCATCATACTGATACTCATTCTCTTCTCATTGTCGCTGCGCGCCCTTTTCCGCAAGGAAAAACTGGACGAGATGAAGAACGACTTCATCAACAATATGACGCACGAAATCAAGACGCCCATCGCCACCATCAGCCTGGCCTGCGAGATGCTGCAGGATCCCAACATCGGCAACGACCCCGCCAGCAACCGCACCTATATTGGCATCATCGGCGACGAAAACCGGCGTATGCGGATGCTCGTCGAGACGATACTGCAAAGTTCGAAGATGTCGAGCAAGAATTTCCAGCTGAATCTTAAGGAGATAGACTTGAACGCGACGGTCGAGAGCGTCGCGGCCAACTTCCAACTGCAGATTGCCAATCGCAGCGGCAGCCTGACCTGCAGCCTCGAGGCGCACCCATCGACAGTCATTGGCGACGAGCTGCACATTACCAATATGATTTACAATCTGATAGACAACGCAATAAAATATTCGCCCTCGCAGCTCGAAATCGCCGTCTCGACGCGCAACGAAGGCTCGAACATAGTCCTCGTCGTCAAGGACCACGGCCTCGGCATCAGCAAGGAAGACCAGAAGCACATCTTCGAGCGCTTCTACCGTGTCTCGACGGGTAACGTCCACGACGTCAAGGGCTTCGGCATCGGACTGAGCTACGTCCACCAGGTTGTGACGCTGCACAAGGGCACCATCGCCATCGACAGCACCCCCGGCGAAGGCACCGCATTCACAATCACCCTGCCAAGAGAATAGGAATGGAAGAATATTCCTATTCCAAATCGTTCAAAATCTGTTTATTTCACAGATATATTTTATGTTAGGTCTCCGAATAAATTTCGAACGACCATAAATCACTTTTCTTAAAGCACCAAATCGCAGGTGTTTCCTAAATAAATAAACGGCTCGTAGCAGTGGGCGCCGCACATATAGGTGCCTTCGGCACGGGTGATTGTGTCAATCCATTTTTTGCGGGTGGCTGTGGCCTGGGTGGGGTCGTTGTCGTAGCGGGCGCAGAAGTCGGGATATAGCAGCTGAAGGTCCTGGGCGTGGACAAGGTCGCCTACGAAATAGCAAAGTCCTGAATAATAGACAGTATGACCCGGCGTGTGGCCCGGTGCCAGATGGGCCGTAATCCAGCCGTCGACAATCTTGTCGCCGTCGTTGAAAAGGCGTATCTGGTTGGCGTAGCAGCTGAGCACCTGTTTCCAAAGGCCGTTTTGCTGCGCCATCGGACCGTCGTCGCTCCAGGCGTTGAACTCATCGACCGAAAGGTAGATTTCCGCCTTGGGGAAAACAGGCTGCCCGTCCTTCAGCAGGCCACCGATATGGTCGCCGTGCAGGTGCGTAAGACATACAGCGTCAATCTCTTCGGGCTTGACCTTCTCCCTTTTGAGCTGCGCCAGCAGTGCACCGCCAGCTTCTTCGCCAAGTCCGGCGTCGATGAGGATGTTGCGGCGCGTTCCGCCATAATAGTCCGACGTGCGAATCAGGAATACATTGATTGCCGAAGGGCTGGAGCCGTCGGGCAGCAGCGAGTCGAGCAGGCTGTCGTTGTAGGAGCCGCGAAAGAGGTCGGCCGACATCTCGTTGACGCGGTCGGGAATGGCAATAATTTCCATATCATCATTTTCGCTGAAGATTGAGCAGGCAGCCAGCTGCACGTCGGCAGCTACTGTCGTGTCTGCGCCGGCCTCAGATTTGTTATTGCTCTTGCAGGAAACCAAGAGCATAGTCGCTGCAATAAAAGCTATAAATGTTTTTTTCATATCAATCCCTAAATTGTAAATTTGTTAATTCGTTAATGGCTGACGCGGCAGCAGTTTTCCGCTTTCCGCTTTCCGCTTTCACATTGCCCACAACAGCAGTCCGCCGGCGATGATAACTCCACTGACAAACAGGTCGATAAGGCAGAAGCCCATAATATCCTTGGCGCTCAGTTTGGCGATGGCCAGAGCCGGAAGAGCCCAGAAAGGCTGAATCATATTGGTCCACGCGTCGCCCCAGGCAATGGCCATTCCCGTCAGGCCCGGGTCCACGCCCAGTTCGGCACCGGCGGTGAACATTATGGGCGCCTGGATTGCCCAGTGGCCGCCACCCGAAGGGACAAACATATTCAGCACCGCAGCGCAGAGGAACGTCAGCAGCGGATAGGTGACTGGCGACGAAATACTTATGCAGGCATTACTAATGACGGTGCCGAAGCAGATGCCGCTCTCCCCCACCCCGGTGATGATGCCCATAATGCCGGCATAGAACGGGAACTGGAGGATGATGCCCGCCGCGCCCGATGCCGCCTTGCCGAAGGCGCGCACATAGGCCACCGGCGTGCCGTGGAACAGGATGCCAAGGAAAAGGAAAATCATTATGACCGTTCCAAGATCGAACGAACCGCCGCGAAAACCCAGACTTACAACCAAATAGGCAATGCCCAGCAGCGACACCAGCCACGACAGCAGGCGGCTGTGTTCGAGGCGTTCGGCGGGGGTCTTTTCGGCTGGCGCCACGGGGCGGTTGTCCTCTTCGGCCAGCAGGTCGGGATTGACCGTCACGACGGCGTTGCCCTTGGGATGCATCAAAGCGTTAACAACTGTTATTGCGATGATTACAAGGACCACCATAGCGATGTTGAACGGATGCAGGATGGTGTGCGAAATGGACATTGGGTCGACGATGGCGCCATTGGTGGCTGCCGCCAGGTCGGGTCCCGGCGTTGCCAGCTTGAGTGGCACCGAGCCCGAAAGTCCTGCGTGCCAGACAACAAAGCCGCTGTAGGCCGAGGCTATCAGCAGCCGATAGTCGACGCCGGAAAGCCGACGGGCAATCTCCTTGGCAAAGATGACGCCGACGATGAGGCCGAAACCCCAGTTGAGCCAGCAGGCCACAGCCGACACCGACGTCACGAGGGCTATTGCTGCCATCGGTGTTTTGGGCAGTGCGGCGAGGCTGGCAATGGCGCGTTTCAACGCCGGTGCCGACGCCAGCGCCGAGCCGGTGACCAGCACCAGAGCCATCTGCATAGCAAAGGCCAGCAGCCCCCACACGCCGCCGCCCCAGTTGGCGATGACTTCGACGGGAGTTTGGCGACAGATGGGCATCGCCAGCAATGCGGCAATGAATGTCAGCAAGATTGCGAAGAGGAAAGGCTCAGGCATCCAACGTTGCATAAGCCTGACAGAGCTGTTGATGAGTTTTTGGAACACGGCCTTATTGTTAATTCGTTAATTTGTTAATGTGTTAATTCGTTAGTGGCTGACGCGTTCGTGTCACTGGTCACAGGTCACTATTCACCATTCACTGATTATCTTGGATCGGACAGGGCCGTTATGCGGGCTGCATCGGCGACATAGGCTGTGGCGCAGATGACCGACTGGTTGTAGAGTCCGGCATAGACCTCGTTGGGATAGCGCTTGGCAAGCGACTGGACGTATGCATCGACCTGCTTGGCGACGGCCAGCTGCTCGGTCTTGCGGATTTGCATCGCCTTCACGACGCTTTGGTAGTAGCCGGGAACGACCTGACGGTAGTATGAGCACATATCGTCTTCCGTCGGGTTCTCCTTGCTGCCGTATTTGTTCTTCCAATAGTCGTTGCAGGCCGAATCGGCATCGTTGTAAATCTTCGATATACGGTCCTCGATGGCATTGTATTGTTCGATCAGTTTTTTGTAGCCGTCGTCCTGTCCCAGCCGCTCGATGGTTTTGTAGTAACGGTCCTGCATCTCCGAAGCATATTTCATTGCTATCTCCTGCTGCTGCTCTTCGCTCATAGCCTCGTACTGTTCGCTGGTGATACCGAACTCCTTAAGCAGCTGCTCGTCGAAGTTGTAGTAGCGGCCATATCCGTTGCTGCTCATCATCGAGGCGTAACCGCCGGCACCGGCCACCGACAATTGGGTGATGAAGCTCGTTGTCGGGTTGGTCAAAATCTTCAGTGTGCGCTGGTTGGCGCGATGCGTTTCGCACAGATATTCCGACAGTTGCTGCGGGTTTGGCATTGTCGGCACCATAGCGATGATTTTTTCGGGAGTCAGCTCGTCGTCCGCCTCGTTGCCGGTTTGCGGCTTTTGTTCGTCCACCTGCTTGTTGTCGTTCTGGTTGCGGTTTTGTCCCTTGTTCAGGGCATTGTTGACTGTCTGTTCGGCTTTCTCTTTCAGCTTTTTGCCAATGACGCTGCCAATTTGGGCTTGCGTGGCGGGCACAACTGCCAAAAGCGACAAAAGGATAATAATTCTTTTCATAATGCTGTGTTTAAATTGGTTAATATTGTTGTTGATTGATTGTGTCTTTGACAAGCGGCAACAAAAGGCGTTCGAACACATCGCGCCGCACGATGCGGTAGTGCTGGCGGTAGGTGGCGTTGAACAGGCGGCTGTGATGGCTGGCATAGTGGCCCGATTCGAGCAGTGCGGTGATTTCGGCCAGGTCCTCATCGTAGTTCTGAGGCTGCGGGTCGACCTGCTTCAGCAGTTGCAGTATCGACGTCCACCGCTGTCGCCACTGCCCGATGTCGCACGTCTCGTCCTGTGCGCTTTGCAGCATTGCCGACACCAGTGTGCCAATCGGGATGATGCCCTGACGCACATAGTTGATGTCGACACGCACATAGTTATTCAGCGGCAGCGGGTAGCAGAACAGTGGTCGCTGCCAATCCGAGCTGTCGGAATGCTCGAGTTCGTATTCGATGTAGCGCACCGCCCCCATCGAGTCGGCAAGCAGATGCTCGAGGCCCCAATAGTCCTGGAAACAAAGCTTATACACATCGCGTAACTGCGACTGTGGATACTGCTGCATATACATCTGCAGCCGACACTGGTACTGCTCGATCTGGTTGCTGTTGCGGCATTGCTCCACCTGGCCCTGCCACGACATCTGCGCAACGGCGATGTCGGCACAAAGCGCCATCAGACATAACAAGCATAAACGACGAATCTTCACGATAGTTAATCTTTATTAAATGCCGTTGCAAAAATACACAAAAAGTTGGAATATTTGTATTTTTGCAAGTCAAGACATTTGCATCAATCAATACACATTACTAAAAAACAGCGCTATACATATATATTTATATGAATATTTTGTCAAAAAAACATATATTTACAATCCTCTTCACACTGCTTTGGGCCACCTCGGCGGCCCAAACTTACACCATCAGCGGCAGCGTTATCGACTCGGTCAGCGGCGAAACGCTGATCGGCGCCGCCGTAATGGATATGCGCAGCGGCAAAGGGGCACTGACCAACGATCAGGGGCGCTTCTCGCTGACGCTGAAAAGCGACAGCGTCAGGCTGCGCGTCACCTATGTAGGCTACCAGCCCGTCTTCGAAGACATCCTGCTGAAAAGCAACCAAAAGCGCAACTACAGTTTGCGGTCGAGCGTCGAACTGAAGACCGTCGTCATAAAAAGCGAGCGTGTCGACAACGCCCGGTCGTCGCAGATGAGTGCCATACAGGTCCCTGTCGAACAGCTCAAGTCGGTCCCCGTCCTTTTCGGCGAAGCCGACCTGGTCAAAGCGCTGCAGCTGATGCCCGGCGTGCAGAGCGGCTCGGAGGGCAACAGCGGATTCTATGTCCGCGGCGGCGGTCCCGACGAGAACCTCTTCCTCCTCGACGGCGTGCCACTATACAACGTGAGCCATATGGGAGGTTTCTTCTCCACCTTCAACACCGACGCCGTCAAAAACGTGACGCTCTACAAAGGCAGCTTCCCCGCACGATTCAGCGGGCGACTGTCGTCGGTGCTCGACGTCACCACCAACAACGGCAACGACAAGCAGCTGCACGGCAACGCCTCGATAGGCTTCATCTCTGCCAAGCTCAACCTTGAAGGGCCCATCAGGAGCGAACGCACCACTTTCTCGCTCTCTGCCCGCCGCACCTACGCCGACTTCCTGCTGCAGCCGCTTGTCAAAAAACTGGCCGACAACAGGGACTACAAACTGCGTGCCGGATACTACTTCTACGACATCAACGGCAAGCTGACGCACCGTTTCAGCGACCGCAGCCGCCTCTTTGCCAGCTACTTTATGGGCTCCGACGTGGTGTATACACGCATCCGCACCCTCGCCACCGACGTGCAGGAACAATATCTCGACTTCAACACCCGATGGGGAAACATCGTGGCTTCGGCGCGATGGAACTATGAGCTGACGCCAAAGCTGTTTATGAACATCACCGGATCCTATACCCGCTACAGCAACAATGTCGGAGTGGCTTACGAAACCGAAACATTAGCCACCGAGGAGACCGAAAGTACCACGTCGGAATTCAAGATGGACTACCTGTCGCTCATCAACGACTTCAGCCTGCGTGCCGACTTCGACTACACGCCCAACCCCGACCACCTTGTCAAATTCGGCACCTCGTACATACACCACCTGTTCCAGCCGGAAGTGTCGAGCGCACACCTCAACGCCTACAGCGCCGAGATGATGAACAGCTCTTATATCATCGACACTTCCGTCAATTCGGGCAGCACACGTGCCGAAGAGCTGACAGCCTATATCGAGGACGATTGGAGCATCAACCAGGCCATCAAAGTCAACTACGGACTGAACGTCAGCGGATTTGCCGTAGACCACACCTTCTACCCCACCCTGCAGCCCCGCCTGTCGGGCCGCGTTATGCTTCGCGACGACTTTTCGCTCAAAGCCGGATATGCCTATATGACACAGTTTATGCATCTGCTCTCCACCACCAGCGTCAGTATGCCCACCGACCTATGGGTGCCCGTCACAGCCACAATACCGCCTATGCACGCCCATCAGGTGGCAACAGGCCTTTTCTATGAAATCAGCGCCATCGGCGACCTCTCGGTCGAAGCTTACTACAAGCAGATGCACAACCTGCTGGAATACAAAGACGGTGCCTCGTTTTTCGGCAGCAGCGAAAAATGGGAGGACAAAGTGGTGCTCGGTGACGGATGGGCCTACGGCGTCGAGCTGATGCTGCAACGCAATATCGGCAACCTGACAGGCTGGATAGGATACACCTGGAGCCGCACAATGCGTCTCTTCGACCGGCCGGGACAAGAACTCAACGACGGCAACCCTTTCCCCGCAAAATACGACCGACGGCACGACCTGAGTATCGTCTTGAGCTACAAAATCAACGACAACATCGACCTCAGCGCCACGTGGGTCTACAGTTCCGGCAATGCCGCCACGCTGAGCCTGCAAGAATACGCACAGGCGCAGGAAACCGCCAACGAATACGCCGACATCGACCCCAACGGGTGGAACGGATACATCTCGCAATCCAGCGGACGCAACAATTTCCGTATGCCCGACTATCACCGTATGGACATCAGCGCCAACTTCCACCGCAAATTCAAACGTTGCAGCCGCACAATCAACGTCAGCGTCTACAACCTCTACAACCGCAAGAACCCATATATGATCTACGAAAGCCACGAACACACCTGGAACGGATACAACGGCGCCCTCGTCCAGCTCTCCATCTTCCCCATCCTGCCCTCCGTGGCCTACACGCTAAAATTCTGACCTGTGATAAGTGACCTGTGACACGAATGCGTCAGACACTAACGAATTAACAAATTAACGAATTAACTTTAACTTCTGAAAATGAAACATTCCCATATCTCACATCCCAGCTTTCCGCTTTCCGTTTTCCGCTTTCCGCTTCCCATCCTCCTCGCCGTCCTTTTCGCCTCGTGCGAAAAAGTGGTGGAATTCGACATCGAAGACACCGAACGCCAAGTGGTCGTCAACGCACTGCCCTGCGCCGACAGCACGCTGTTCGTCAACATTACCTACAGCCGGTTCTTCCTCGACAACCAGCCCTTTGCACCGGTCGCCAACGCCACGATAAGCATCGACGCCAATGGCGTCACCTATGCAGCAACCAATCGCGACGGAGCAAACTACATATTCCCCTATCAGGCCGCTGCCGGCGACACGCTGACCGTTCACGTCAACGTTCCCGGACACGACGAAATCATCGGTGGCACGCGCATTCCGCCACTGCCGGCAATGGACAGCCTCACGGCCGAAATCGACACCCTGCAGCCCATCACCGCAGGCAACATATCCTTCAACCTCGACGACCCCGAGGGCGACAACTACTACTATATCTTTATCCTCGAGCGCGACAGCGGCTCGCGATGGAACAACTGGGAGGAAAAATGGGACACCATCGACACCGTGCGACACGCCTACTTCAACTGTCTGAACCACGAAGTCACCAACCCCGAGGTCAACAGTGCCGAAGGATTTATGGACTATTTCAGTATGCTGCTCTTCAACGATGCCAACATCGACGGCACAAACACCAAAATCACTCTGACCCTGTCGATGTTCAAGGACACCGCCGAACATCCGCTGATGCGGCAATACACGCTGGTGGTTGAGTCCCTGAGCAAAGACGCCCACCAATACATCAAAGAAATCAACGCTGCCTCGGGTATGACAAGCTATTTCGCCGAACCGTCGCAGATATACAGCAACCTCAGCTCCGGACTCGGCATCTTCGCAGGTATAGCACGTCGCCAGATACCGATAGTGTTCACCTACAAGGAGCAAGAGCCCGCCATATCGAAGAGCCCTTCACGGCCTGCACGATGATCCGCAAAGGGTTGAATCTTCATTCAAGCACAACTATTCCCGGCTCTGTTTCAGCTGCTCCACGTAGTCGTTGATTCGCACCATCTGTTCGGGAATATTGATGCCTTGTGGGCATTCCTGCACACAGTGGCCACATCCTATGCAGTGGTCGGCCTGACGGAACGACGGCACCGCACGGTCGTATCCCACCAGAAAGGCTCGGCGGGCACGGCGGAACTCGCGACGACCCTCGTCTTCCGCCTCCCGTTCCCCGTTGAGCACATTGCCCTCGTTCAGGCACTTGTTGTAGTGCGCAAACACGCCGGGAATGTCGATACCATACGGACACGGCATACAATATTTGCAATCGGTGCAGGGCACAGTCTTGAAGTTGGCATAGACATCGGCTATCTCTTCAAGCATCTTCAACTCATCGTCGTTCAACGGCTTGTGGGGCGAATAGGTGCGTATGTTGTCCTGCAGGTGCTCCTTGTACGTCATACCGCTAAGAACAGTCAATATCCTTGGCTGGTTGCCCGCAAAACGGAAGGCCCACGAGGCCACCGACGCCTGCGGGTCGCGCTGTTTCAGCATCTCCACAGCGTGGTCGTTCAGGTTCACCAGCTGGCCGCCCAGCAGGGGTTCCATCACAAAGACCGGTATGTTGCGTTTTTCGAGCTCGCCATACAGGTAACTAGAATTCGTGTTGCTCTCGTTGATCAGCTTCGAGTGGTTCCAGTCCACATAGTTGTGCTGTATCAGCACGTGGTCCCAATGGTAAAGTCCCTGATCCTGAAGCGACAGCAGGTAGTCGAACACCCTTATGTCGCCGTGATACGAGAATCCAAGGTTGTGGATGCGGCCCTTTTCGCGCTCCTCGCACAGGAAGTCGAGCATACCGTTGTCGAAAAAGCGAGCCTTCAGGGTCTGCATCGGGTCAAGCTCGTTGCCGGCAGCATCCTTGCGCGTGCCACCGATGCTGTGCAGCATATAGTAGTCCAGATAGTCCACCTGCAGCTCCTTCATCGAATTGTGGTACATCTTTATGCTTTCCTGACGCGGCCAGGTGTTGCAGTTGAAGTTGGAGAGTTTTGTCGAGACGAAATATTCATCCCTCTTGTGGCGGCTGAGGGCTATGCCGACAGCGTGCTCCGAGCGGCCTTTGCAATAGGGCGGTGCAGTGTCGAAGAGGTTGACACCGTGTCCGATGGCATAGTCCACCAGGTCGTTGATGGCATCCTGGTCCAGTTCCTGGTCCTGCTCGCGGCCACTGTTGCCGTCAAGGGTAGGGAAACGCATACATCCATAGCCCAGCAGCGACACCTGCTCGCCATGGAGGTTTTCGCGCATTGTCATTTTGCCAACGGGCACTTCGCCCAGGCTTACGCCTTCGGCCACAGTCTGGTTTTTGGGTGTGCATCCGGCGGCTACCGCAGCGGTGGCCACAGCTCCTGCCGATGCTGTTTTCAAGAATTTTCGTCTATCCATTTTACAAGTTGAAAGTTGAGAGTTGAAAGCTGAAATCACTGACCGCGTCAGCCACTAACACATTATTAATGCATTAACACATTCAACGAAGTGGTGTGTCCGTAGAACGGGCTGAAGATGTAGTCGCCATAGTATCCTCCGAACGGTGTGCCGAAGAGCATCGGCGTGAAGGCCCCCGTGCGGTCGTCGATGACGGTGAAGTGAATGTCGAGGAAACTGCTTTCGCCTATGCGATAGCGCATTGCGGCACTGAACGCCGTCGCGTCGAGCATCAGCGGCATATCGGCCGGAAACCAGGGATTGAACAGGGCTGCCGATGCAAGGCCTCCCGAGGTGTGCAGGAGCGAGGCAGCCACCCACAGGCGGTCGTTGACGCGATAGGAGGCCGAAAGGTTGAGGGCAGCGGCAGCAGCACTGTAGTTGCGCACAGGTGCCAGATTGCGCACCTCGCGGCCACGGATATTGTAGCCGCCGGGATACATCGAATAGGAGTCGAGCATCGTGACCGACGCATTGATTTTCAGGCGGTCGCTGGGCTGAAATGTCAGCGACGGAGTGATGGTGAAATAGGGCGACGTGGCGCTCCGGTTGCCCACGATGCCGGTGCCCATCGAAAGGTGGAATTGCCAACGGCGCAGGCTGTCGTCGTCAAGCAGCCGACTGGTGCCCTCCAGCGGATGCATAGGCCGCACCGAAGCGGGGACATTGCCCACAGCGATGTCGCCGCTATGCGACACGATGGTATCCTCCTGGCTCCGCGCTACAAGGGGCATAGCCAGCAGCATTGCGGCAAGTGTAATCGTTTTATACAATCTTTTCATATTCCTATAAACGGACCTTTGTCTATTTTATTGTGCGAACTGTAAATTGTGATTAGTGAATTTAAAAAGGGAAGTTAAGGGAAGTTAGGGGAAGTTAAGGGAAGTTAAGGGACAATACGAATTATCTTTCCGCTTTCCGCTTTCCGTTCTCCGCTTTCCGTTCTCCGCTCACGCAAACAGTGCGCGGAACACCTCCTCTATCACCGCCACTTCGACAATCTGCAGACCGAAGCGTTTCTTGTTGATTCCCCGCATATTGTATTTCGACACAAATATCTTTTCGAACCCTATGCGGTCGGCTTCGGTTATACGCTGTTCGACGCGGCTGACGGGACGCACCTCGCCGCTGAGTCCCATTTCGGCTGCGAAGCAGTAGCGCGGCGAGATAGGCATATCTACATTCGACGAAAGCACCGAGCAGGCCACAGCAAGGTCGATGGCAGGGTCGCTGACGCGGATGCCGCCGGCGATGTTGAGGAAGACATCCTTGGCTCCGAGCTTGAAACCGCAACGCTTCTCGAGCACAGCCAGCAGCATCGACAAACGCCTGAAGTCAAAGCCGTTGGCGTTGCGCTGTGGCGTACCGTAGACCGCCGAGGATACCAGCGACTGGACCTCGATAAACATCGGACGCGCACCCTCCAGCGTGGCAGCAACAGCACATCCGCTGAGGTTCTCGTCGCGCTGCGAAAGCAGGAATTCCGACGGGTTGGACACCTCGCGCAGCCCGTCGCCCTGCATCTCGAAGATGCCAATTTCGGCCGTCGAGCCGAAACGGTTCTTCAGCGAGCGCAGCATACGGTAGCCGTAGTTGCGGTCGCCCTCGAACTGGAGGACGCAGTCCACAATATGCTCCATCACCTTCGGACCGGCCAGGTTGCCGTCCTTCGTGATGTGCCCCACCAGGAGGATCGGCAGCGACCTTTCCTTGGCCAGACGCTGGAATTCGGCCGTGCATTCGCGTATCTGCGAAATGCTGCCCGCCGACGAGTCTATCGTCTCGCTGCTGATGGTCTGTATCGAATCCACCACAAGTATGTCGGGCCGCACCTGCTCTATATGTTCCACAATCCGCTGAGTGACAGTCTCCGACACAACATAACACTCTTCGCTTTCCGCTTTCCGCTCCCCCATCAGCCTGTCGGCGCGCATCTTTATCTGTTGCTCGCTCTCCTCACCGCTGACGTACAGGATACGCCTGTCGGGGATGTTCAGCGCCGTCTGCAGCAGCAGCGTCGATTTGCCGATGCCCGGCTCTCCACCCAAAAGTATGAGCGAGCCAGGGACAATCCCGCCACCAAGGACGCGGTCGAACTCGGCACAGCCCGTAGGGATACGCTGCGTCTCTGCCGCAACGACTTGACTGATAGGCTTGGGAGTCGATGCCGACAGCGGCGAATGCAGTTTCGAGGACGACGAAGCCGGCTTCACCGCCTGCACCACCTCCTCGCTGAAAGTGTTCCACTTGCCGCATTCCGGGCACTTGCCAAGCCACGAGCTCGACTGATAGCCACACTCACTGCAGAAAAAAAACGATTTAACCTTTGCCATTTAGAATTTAAATTTATGTTAAGGGAAGTTAAGGGGAGTTAAAGGAAGTTAAGGGAAGTTAAAGGAAGTTAAAGGACAATACGAATTATCTTTCCGATTTCCGTTCTCCGTTCTCCGTTCTCCGCTCTCCGTTTTCCGCTCTCCGTTTTCCGTTCTCCGTTTTCCGCTCTCCGTTTTCCGTTCTCCGTTAACTCACAATGTGTTTCTCGCGGCCGTTGACATATATGGCGCTGAACGGACGCGACGGACACAGGTATTCGCACGCGCCGCAGCCGATGCACTTGTCGGTGTTGACCGAAGGAACCTTGACGGCGTTCTCCGTTCTCCGTTCTCCGTTCTCCGTTCTCCGTTCCACCATCACGATGGCCTCCGACGGACAGTGGCGCGCACAATTGCCGCACTCCACATCGTCGCGATAGGCCAGACAGTTGTCCGGAACAACCACAGCATAGCCGATATGTATCGCCGACTTTTCCTCGCGGCTGACCTTACCGATAGCTCCCGCAGGACACACCTCGCCGCAGCGCGTGCACTCCGGCCGGCAGAAGCCACGCTCGAACGACATCTCCGGCTGCATCAGCGAATCCAGCTCGCTCGACGGACGAAGCACACCGTTCGGACATTCCGTCACACACAGCTGGCAAGCGACGCACTTCTTGCTGAAATTGTTCAAACTCTGCGAGCCGGCCGGTTTCAACAGCACGTCGCGGTGCGGAATCTGCTTCTCTTCAACCACCGCCAGGCCACCGTCCACTTTGACCTGTTGCGCCTTAACCGTTGCAGCAGCAGCAACCAAAGCGCTCGTTGCCAAAAACTTGCGCTTCGACTCGTCTACGCTTTCCGCTTTCCGTTCTCCGCTTTCCGCTCTCTTCGTGGGGTTAAGCCGGAAGCGCGTGTTGCTGTATTCGAGAGCGCCGAACTTGCACTCATCAAGGCAGTCCATACAGGCCACACAGCGAGAATAGTCAATCTTATGATTCTCAATATCAATGCACGAAGCCTTGCAGTTCTTTTCGCACTGGCGGCAGTTCTTGCACTTGTCGGCATCGATCACCGGACGCAGCAGCGCAAAGCGCGAGAACAGACCCAGCGTGGTACCCACAGGGCAGACGGTGCTGCACCAGGTGCGCCCGCGACGCAAAGCCAAAAAGCCGACAACCACAAGCGTGGCGATGGCCACAGCAAGCGATACGCCGCTCTTCAGCCACACATCCCGCTCATAGAAAGCATAGCTTCCGTGACGTTCCGCTATGCCGGCCAGAATGTTGTTAATCCACACATAGACAGGCTGCAGCAGGTTCGTCGCTATGCGGCCAAACGCGCTGTAGGGCTCTATCAGGGCCGCAATGCCCGTAAGACCCGCCGCCAGCAGGACCACAAAGACCACCAGCAGAGGATAACGCAGCCAGCGATTCTCCTTCACGTAATGGAAGCGCCCCTTTTTGACCTTGCGGGCAATGAAGTTCAGGCCGTCCTGCATCACGCCCAGCGGACACATAATCGAGCAGTAGAAGCGACCGAACAGCAGCGTCACCACAAGCACAAAGCCCCAAAAGACAACATTGCCGGCCAGCACAGCGGGCACGAACTGCATCTTTGCAATCCACCCCAGCCAACCGTGCAGCAGACCGGAAAAATCCAAAAACAGAGCCGTCAATGCCACAAAGACGACAACAGCCAAAACAACACGTACTTTTCGAATCATATTAATAATTATTTAATTTGTTAATTCGTTAATTTGTTAATTCGTTAATCACTAACCGCGTAAGCCACTAACACAATAACGCATTCACACATTAACACATTCCCCAAAGACCGCTTCAGCCACTAACGCAATAACGCATTAACACACTAACGCATTCCCTTAACGTCATTTCTCCGAAAAAATTTTCCACACCAACAAAAAAATCCATTTCGCCACCCGCTCATCACTACCCACAAAGGCAACCAAAACCAAACCACAAAAAAACACATCCTATATATCACTCACAACCAAACCTTTAGTACACCTGCTTCGCCCGTTGTACGGTATTTGTACGGTATATGTACGGTATTTGTACGCTTTCGAAGCGTACAAATACCGTACATATACTGTACAAATACCGTACAACGGGTAGCGAAAGTGCTGGAGTAGAGGTCGGTGGGATGTCTTCGTCGGCGGTGTTTGCAGGCGATGTGGCTGCGTACCAGATTGCCGTTGCCATATCTTCGCTTTCCGTTTTCCACATTTCCGTTTTCCGCTCCCTTGCGCGCCTCAATGCGTCGGAATCGTTTTTTTTGTGTATTTTTGCAAAACGGTTCAGACGGAAACGGGAACGAAAATAGAAGCAAAACCACAACTGAATCAGCATTTTAGAACGGAGAGCGGAGAACGGAGAACGGAGAACGGAGAACGGAAAACTGCGTCAGCACTAACGCATTAACACATTAACACATTAACGCATTCCCACACTAACGAATTAACAAATTCACAAATTAACGAATTAACAAATTAAAAAATTCATATAGCTAAACAATAAAAACAAGACAATATGGCATTTCTGACTACAAAGAACCTTAAAGGAGACATTTTCGGCGGCATCACGGCGGGCATTGTGGCTCTGCCTTTGGCGCTGGCTTTCGGCATACAGGCTTTCGGCGGCATCGACGCCCCCGCTGCGAGCTCGATGGGGGCCCTTGCTGGCCTGGTCGGCGCGACGCTGCTGGGCTTTTTTGCGGCTCTGTTTGGCGGCACGCACTCGCAGATCAGCGGTCCTACGGGTCCGATGACGGTGATCACGGCGTCGCTGGTGTCGGGCGTGTGGGCTTCGTCGCAGGGCTCGTTCAGCGAGGTGCTGCTGGCGATGTCGCTGGCGGGTATGTTCTGCGGCCTGTTCCAGATCCTGTTCGGCATAATCAAGATCGGCAAATATGTGCGCTATATTCCCTACCCTGTCCTGTCGGGATTTATGAGCGGCATCGGTGTGATCATCATCCTGCAGCAGCTGTATCCGCTGGTGGGATTGAAATCGCCGGTGCTGACCATCGATATGATCACCGAGCTGCCGACGCGCATTGCCGGCGGCATCTCGCTGAGCGCCCTGTGGCTGGGTCTGGGCACGATAGCCATCATCTACCTCTTCCCGCTGCTGACGAAGAAGATTCCCGCCACGCTGGTGGCGCTGATTGTTATGACGGTGGTGTCGCTTTTTATGGACCTTCCCGAACGGCTGACGATAGGCTCGATTCCTGCGGGTCTGCCGGTGCCGTTCTTTGCGAAGGAGGGCATTGAGCTGGCGGGCATTGACTGGATTGGTGTGCTGAAGGCCAGCATCATTCCCGGCCTGACGCTGGCGGGGCTGGGCTCGATAGACACGCTGCTGACCTCGGTGGTGGCGGACAACATCACGAAGACGCACCACAACAGCAACCGCGAACTTGTGGGACAGGGCATCGGCAATATGGTCAGCGGCCTGTTCTGCGGCATTGCCGGCGCCGGTGCGACGATGCGAACGGTGGTCAACGTGAAGAGCGGCGGCCGCACGCAGCTGAGCGGTATGATCCACTCGCTGCTGCTGCTGTCGATACTGCTTGGGCTTGGCAGCCTGGTGAAATATGTGCCCCTGTCGGTTCTGGCCGGCATCCTGATCACTGTGGGATGGGGCATCATCGACTTCAAGGGTTTCCGCGACCTGCTGCGCATACCGAAGGCCGACGCCTTTGTGCTTATCGTGGTCTTCCTGCTGACGGTGTTTGTCGACCTGCTGACGGCCGTGGGCATCGGTATGGTCATTGCCTGCGTGCTGTTTATGAAACGCGCCAGCGACCTTGTGGAGGGTGGCTACAGCTCGTCGCCGATGACCGACAGCGACCTGCGCCGCGGTCTGCCGGCTCCGCCTCAGGCCAACTTCGACAAGACCAAGCCGTGGAGCGACGAGGGCGGCATAACGGACGAGATGCTGAAGCACATATACATACAGCGACTGAACGGACCTATCTTCTTCGGTTCGATCACGAAATTCCAGGAGGTGATGAGCGACATACCCGAGGATGCGAAGGTGGTCATTATCCGTATGCGTCTGGTTAGCTTTATGGACCAGTCGGGACTGTACGCTATGGAGACGGCCATCAAGGACCTGCAGGCCAGGGGTATCACGGTGCTGATGACCATCATTCAGCCGCAGCCTATGTATATGCTGAAGACGATGAAACTGATACCCGAAGTTGTTCCCGAAGAGCATACGTTCAAGACCTTCGAGGACTGTACTGAATACTTGAAAGGAATGTGTTAATGTGTTAATGCGTTAATGCGTTAGTGCGTTAATGTGTTAATGCGTTAGTGCGTTAATGTGTTAATGCGTTAGTGCGTTAATGTGTTAATGCGTTAATGCGTTAGTGAAAAAAACAATAAAAAAATATGAAAGCTGAGATGTCAGAGAGACTGTTCACTTCGCGTATGAAGCTGGCAGACATCATTGCGGAGAACCACAACATCATACTGCTGCTGCCGCGGTTCGGCATACCGCTGGGGTTCGGCGACAAGTCGGTACGCGAGGTCTGTATGGCCAACGATGTGCCCGTCGACTTTATGCTGCTGATTTGCAACGTCTACACCTTCGACGACTACCTGCCCGATATGGAAAGCCTGGCGACGACGGATATGCGGCCGCTGCTAAGATACCTCGAAGAGTCGCACAACTACTACACCAACGAGCGGCTGCCCCACATCGAGGTGCACCTGCACCACATCGCCGACCGCATAGGCCAGCGCTACGGCGAGATACTGAAGCAGTTCTATGCCGACTTCCGTCGCGAAATAACGGAGCACTTCCGCGACGAGGAACGATATGACTTTCCGAAGCTGCGCAGGCTGCAGGAGGGTGAGCGGAGAGCGGAAAGCGGAGAGCGGAGAACTGAGAACGGAGAACGGAAAACTGAGAACGGAAAACTGAGAACGGAGAGCGGGAAAAACGAGTCGCACAACGGTCTGGTGGACAAACTGAACGACCTGACGCAAATCGTTTACAAATACCTGCCCGGCAATGTGCTGCCCGAGGAGACGATGGAGGTGGTGTTCGACATACTGCAGCTGTCTGCCGACATACAGAAACACGCCCTGATCGAGGACAAAATCCTTACGCCATACGTGGACTGGCTGGAAAGGAGACAGAAATGAAACCATTGATTTCTGTGCTTATAGCCGAACCATCAGAAATAATCTGCGAGGGCCTGAAGGCTTTGCTCCAAACATCGGGGAAATACAACATCCTTGCACCCCTTCACGATGCCACGTCGGTCACCGAAAGGCTGGCGGCGGCGCGTCCCGACCTGCTGATTATCAACCCGTCGCTGCTCACATCCCCTCGGCAGCAGCTGGCCGCAATAGTGCAGACGCGCCCGACGATGCCGGTAATGGCCCTTGTGTACCAGTACATAGAGAGCTCGACTCTGGCACTTTTCCAGCACTCGATTGACATCCGATGCACTTACAGCACCCTGATTTCGCAAATGCAATCGGCTATGGAGAGCGGAGAGCGGAGAACGGAGAACGAAGACCGGAAAGCGGAGAACTACGAGCTGAGCGAGCGCGAAACCGACGTGCTGGTGCTTGTAGCCAAAGGATTGAGCAGCAAGGAAATCGCCGACAAGCTGAACATTTCGGTACACACCGTGAACTCGCACCGCAAAAACATCACGCACAAAACGGGCATAAAGTCGGTCGCCGGCCTCGCCGTCTACGCGATGATCCACAATCTGATGTGAGAACGGAAAGCGGAAAGCGGAAAGCGGAGAACGGAGAGCGGAAAGCGGAGAGCGGAGAGCGGAAAGCGGAAAGCGAGGTTGCCGCGCCAGCCACTAACGCATTAACGCACTAACGCATTAACGCATTCAAAATGTATTGTCCCTTAACTTCCCTTAACTTCCCTTAACTTCCCTTAACTCCACTTAACTTCCCTTAACTCCCAATCATAACTTCCCTTTTAAATTATCACTCTGAAACATAGACACGCTTGACACGCGGCGACACGGAGGTGAGTATTTCATAGGGGATGGTTCCTGCCGATTCGGCCATACGGCACAGCTGCGACGCAGAACCGAAAACGACCACCTCGTCGCCCTCGACGCACTCGATTCCCGTGACGTCGACAAAGCACATATCCATACAGATACTGCCTATCACCGGTGCCTCGCGGCCATTTATCTCGACGCTGCTGTTGCCATAACCCAAATGACGCGAAAAGCCGTCAGCATAGCCTATTGGAATTATGGCGATGCGAGAATCGCGTTCGGCTTTCCAACGGCAATTGTAGCCTACCGTGTCGCCTTGTGGGATACGCTTAATCTGGGAGATGCGTGTTTTGAGGGTGCTGACAGGCTGAAGCATACGCTGGACATCGGGTTCGGGCGAGATGCCATAAAGTCCGATACCGAGACGCACCATATCCATCTGAGCTTCAGGGAAGCGGGTGATTCCTGACGAATTCAGGATATGGCAGAGAATGGTGCTGTCGCCAAGCAGCTCTTTGAGTCGCGACGAAGCATCACGCAAACGGCTGATTTGACGGCGCGTGAAGTCGTCCATAGCGGGATCTTCACTGCAGGCGAGGTGTGAGAATATCGACCGCACCCGGAGCGGCGACCCCTCCTCGGCAAGCAAAGCACCAAGACGGTCCATATCGTCGGGCGAAAAGCCAAGTCTGTGCATTCCGGTGTCTACCTCGATATGGATAGGTAGCGGACCGCATCCGTCGGCATAAACCCTTGCTGCGTCGCTGAACAGTTGCAGGATGCGGAAACTGTAGATATCAGGTTCAAGCTTGTAGCGGACAATATTGTCGAAGCTTTCCTCCTCGGGGTTCATCACCATTATCGGCAGCGTGATACCATTGCGGCGCAGCTCGACGCCTTCGTCGCAATAGGCCACGGTAAGATAGTCGACGTGATTGAACTGCAACGTGTTGGCGACCTCCACTTTTCCGGCGCCATACGACGACGCCTTCACCATAGCCATCAGCTTGGTGGTTGGCTCGATACGCGAACGGTAGTAGTTGACGTTGTGTACCAAAGCGTCGAGATTGACTTCCATTATCGTCTCGTGACGCTTGCGCTGCAGGACCTTGGCAACTTTCTCGAAACAGAATATTCGCGCGCCCTTAAGCAGGATTGTCTCGTTCTCGAAGTCCGAAAAGGGATGCTTGCGGATAAACTCGTCGGTCGACCTGTAGAAAAAGGACTTGATGCCCTCAAACTGTCCCCGGTTGCGGCTGATGGCCTCACCGATGCCCACAAGTTTGTTGATGCCGCGATGCTGTATAAGCGCCGACACCTGGGCGTAGAGTTTGTCTTCCGGCAGACCCGACTGGAGGATATCACTGATGACCAGTGTTTTGTTGTAGTGCTGCCGCTCGTGCTGCACAAAATCGAGAGCTATGGAAAGCGAGTTGAAATCGAGGCTATAGCTGTCGTTGATTAGCAGACAGTTGTTGATGCCTTCGTCCATTTCGAGGCGCATAGCCACGGGCATCAGCGTGCGGCAACGGCCGGCGATCTCAGCACCGTCGTATCCAAGATAAAACATCAGTGCCACACAATGCATTGCATTCTCGACCGATGCACGGTCGACAAAAGGTATCTCTATATCGGTATCCACGGTGCCGTCCACGCCATTGTTGCGTCTCACCTTAAGCAATGTCGAGTGGTCTTTGACTATGGTATCGAGCAGCTGGACCTGGTTCTCGTCGTCGCTGCCCCACGTGAAACGGTTTAGTTGCCTGAAGCTCTCCTTTTCCGATATCAGATTGTGAATATCCCTATGGTCCAAGCAATAGATCAGCACCTTGCAATGCGTGAAGAGCTGCAGTTTTTCGGCTATTTTTTGATGGCGAGTCAGGAAATTCTCATCGTGAGCCTGCCCGATATTGGTAAAAATGCCAATGGTTGGCTGGATTACATTGCGTAGCGATTCCATCTCGCCAGCCTCGGAAATGCCCGCCTCGAACACGGCGAAGTCATTGCTTGCCGCCATCTGCCACACCGACAGCGGAACACCAATCTGGGAGTTGAAACTTTTGGGACTTGCAACAATATTATGGTCTGACGACAAGAGCTGTACAATCCAGTCTTTCACTATCGTCTTGCCATTGCTGCCCGTGATTCCGACCACGGGAATATCGAACTGCGACCGATGGTACTCGGCAACACGCTGCATAGCAGCGACAACATCCTTCACAAACCAGTAGTTGGCATCAGAAAAAGAGAGCAGCTTGTCGCAGAAAGAGCTATCCAAATCATTGCTCAACACGAAGTTGCGAACGCCCTTCGAATATAGGTCAGCGATATAGTTGGCACCGTTGTTGCGTTTGGTGCGTATAGCGAAAAAGACAGTTTTGTCGGCATCGGTAAGCTTGCGGCTGTCGGAAAGCAGGTTCCGGAACGATGCCTCGGGCCTTGCGAGCCTGATATCAGTATGTTTGATTATGGATGTTAGCTCTGAAGCTGTCATATTCTATTAGTTTTTTGTTTTTAACAGACGGAACGCCAGCTGACAGTCAAGACACTTCTTGGCGCTGCAGTATTCCGTGTACCTTTGGATTACGGCTTGCGATTCGGCAGCATTCTTGGGCACTATGCCTTCTGAGGTCCACAGTTTAGTTATGCTGTTGTTCTCGGCGGGCATCTGCATAAGCAAGGCAAAAGCGCGTTCTTTGCAAGCCTCGTCGCCGTGAGCCTTCCCGTATTCGAACAGCAGTGGTATCCAAGCATTAATGATTATCGAATCTATAACATTACGACCCAGCATTTTGCTGCTTTTGGGAGATTCCTTATCGAAATTATAGTGTGTTTCCCAGTATTCGGAAGTGCCGACATCGAAAAACGAGCGCAACTCCTTTATATCTTTAGCGTCAAGCATCTTGGAGAAAAGATTGCTTGACTTGACAATCAGCGCTGCAAACTGGCTGATACGAAGCGTTGGAAAACCGGCAGGACGGATGCGGAAAAACTTCCACAGGTGCGCCGCCATAGGCGAAAGCTGATAGGCTGTACGCAGATAACCGTATTCACGCTGCATCGATTTTGGATAATCATCGGAGAACTCGCCATCGAGCAATCCTGCCTGACCGAAAAAAAGCGATTCGACGCGGAAAGGATCGTCCTTTATTTTAGCCAGGATGCGCATAGGTGTGATTTTAGCCAGCAACTCGAAAGGAAAGGCATTGGCTTTGCCTCCAAGATAATGGGCCATAAGCCAATAGCAGGCTTGCTCCCAACTGCCTTTTGTGGCATTGATGACGCGCTCCACATCGCCGGATTTGCGTTCCATACGCTCGATCATCAAACGGTCCTGACTTAGGTTGAAAAGGAAGTCCGGTATCTCCGAAAGGCGCGGGCCACAAGGTATCTGCCTGTCGTCGGCATTCATCAAGCTGTCATAGTTTTCCCATACATTCTGCGGCAAAGACTTTGAAATGTCGAGCGTCGGAACCTTCTTGCCGTTTTCAAGCACGATGTCGGTGTCGTATATATATACAACGTGCAGTATCACGTTGTTATAGGCTTTGTCCGACGAATGCTTGTGCTGCTTCCAGTCCGACGATTTGATATGCACCTCGACGTTGCCTGCCCATAGCACACCGCCTATTTCGAGACGTGCGTCGAAAAAATCGGGACCAGCATCGCGATTCAGTTCACCAGTCTTTTCCACAACGACCGGCAGGCCTTCTGTTGTCACAAGAGGACCTTCGAGAAGGCGATGCTGCCAGACGTACTGTAGAAAAGCTTCTGTCATTGCCGCGAGGTTGTTTTAGTGGTAACAAACGAAAAGAATCGAAATTTTAGTCATTATCCTTATTGTCGTCCTTTCGATTTATCTGTTATGCAATCAGTTGAACAGATCCTTCATCTTGTCGAAGAATCCGCGTTCCTGCTTGGACGGGTTAGGCTGGAAATTGGGATGCTTGCCCAGTTCGTCGAGCATCGACTTCTCTTCCTTCGTGAGGCTTTTTGGCACCCAGACATTGATGCTGACAAGCATATCGCCGCGCGAATAGCCATTCAAATCGGGCAGTCCTTTCCCTTTCAGACGAATCACCTTGCCAGACGGAGTGCCCTGCTCGATCTTGACTCGTACCTTTCCATTGAGTGTAGGAATTTCGATAGCCCCTCCCATAGCAGCTTCCGAAAAAGTAATGTATGCATTATAGAACAAGTTGTTGTCCTGACGCTCAAAAGTGTCGTTAGGAATTTCCTCGACCTGAATAATAAGGTCGCCAGGCACTCCGCCGTGAGGAGCGGCATTACCCTGGCCGCGCATCGACAGCTGCATACCGTCGCTGACACCGGCAGGTATGTTAATCGTAATGATATCCTCGGCCTTCACTATACCGTCACCGTGGCATTCGTGGCATTTGTCCTTGATGATGCGACCCTGCCCACCGCAGTAAGGGCAGACCGACTGGGTCTGCATCTGGCCGAAAAGCGAGCGACGCACTTCGGTGACAACACCCGTACCGTGGCAGTGCGAGCAAGTCTCGAAACTGTTGTTGCGGGCTCCGGTGCCGCCACAGCTCTTGCAGGCCACATATTTGTTTACCTTTATCTTCTTCTCAACACCTTTGTCAATCTCTTCGAGTGTCAGCTTGACTTTGATACGAAGATTACTGCCTCGCGAAGTGGCACGGCCAGCGCCGCCACGGGCGTCTCCAAAGCCACCGAAACTGAAACCTCCACCTCCGAACAAATCGCCAAAAATGCTGCCAAACGACGAGAAGATGTCGTCCATACTCATCCCCTGGCCTCCATTGCCACCGGCACCGTCCAAACCTGCGTGACCAAACTGATCATAGCGGGCTTTCTTGTCGGGGTTGCTGAGGACATCGTATGCCTCTGCGGCCTCCTTGAATTTCTCTTCAGCCTCCTTGTCGCCAGGATTGCGGTCGGGATGGTATTTGAGCGCCAGCTTGCGGTAGGCTTTCTTCAACTCATCCGGCGTAACATTCTTGTCGACACCCAACACTTCATAATAATCTCTTTTTGACATAATATGTTTTGGAATTCTTATTTGTTGACAATCTATTTGCTATGCAGTAGTGCAACTGTTTAATAGAACATTTTTTCATAAAGTCCCGACATTCGCACGAAATGCGTTAGCATCAAATATTTTTAACACAACCTCAATTGGCAACCACAACCTGGGCAAACCGAAGAACCTCGTCATTGAGGAAATAGCCTTTTTTGACAACATCGATTACCGTGCCCTTAGCTTCGGGCGAAGGTGCAGGAATCTGTGTAATGGCTTCGTGGAAATTCTCGTCGAACTTGGCACCTTTAGCCTCCATAGGTTTCAGTCCCTTCTGCTGCAAGGCATTCAGCATATTTTTCAATATCAGTTGCATTCCTTCACGAGCTGCATCGGTTTCGGCCATATTGGCAATGGCACGTTCCATATCGTCGACAATGGGGAGCATCAGCTTGATGACATCCTTGCCGCCATTCAGAATCAGGCTGGCTTTCTCGGCACTTGTGCGCTTACGGTAATTCTCATATTCCGAATATATACGCATATACTTGTCATTCATCTCGACAAGTTTGGCACCCATTTCCTCTACCTTGGCGTTGAGTTCTTCAGCGTGGCGTTCAGATCTTTTCTTGCGTGCCCTGCGACTGTGTCCGTCGCCAGTTTCTTCAGCCTCACGGCCTTCAGCAGCATCCCCCTGGGGGATTTCGGTGCTCTTATCGTTTTGTTCCTGTTCGAACTTTTCTTCGTTATCGTTATATTCCATTTTATGTTTTATTTTTCTATACACAACTATGACAACAAAAACGTTGCCAACTGACAATATTTCTGTTTTTATGACAATTTGTCACTATTTCGGCAAAAATACGTCAGCAGGCGAGGCAGGCCTACGGTCGGTCAGCCAGACGAATCCCGGAAGCAACTTTTCATCTTTTGGCAGTTTTTCCAAGGGATACATCTTCATATCGGGGCTGCCGAGAGTGACAAAGCGTCTCGGTTTACGGTCTTTGAAATAGATACGCATATCAGAACCGACGCCGGCATTGACACCTATAAGCTGCCGCTGCTGACGGCCTGTACTGTCAACACCGTCTTCGTCCATCACATAATAAACCATCCGCGCCGAGCCTAATATATCCGCATACAAAGGGTCGCTTTTCAGGCAGTAGACATCAGCATTCCGGCCTTTTATCTGATTGTATTTCAACGAATCCACCTTCTCTATAGCAAGAACGCTGCCACGTAGTTTGACAAGCCTGACACCAACGCTGTCATAGTAGCAGCTGATGGTGTCCGCAAGACACTGGTAATCCTCATACCACACAACTGGGTTTTGATAGAGGGTTATCAATGAGTCGGTTGCCGAGAAATAGAGCGAGTCGCACACAGCTTGGACATCGGCGCGGAAGACCCGTACGTTGCGATAGGCTTTGGCTGCTTCGAACTCCCTGATGTCGTTGTTGTATGCAAAAATCGTATCGGCGTGCAAATAGAGCGAGTCGCCTTTGCTTATATAAACAATCAAGGCAGAGTCCGTCACAAAGGAATAGTGTTCCTCCTGATTGGTGATACCCTTCTTGCCTGCACAGATCACATCGTTCAGCGTGTCTACGATGACAACGTTGCCGTAGGCTTCTCCATACTCGGTATTGCCATTGAAAAAAAGCGTGTCAGCCTGCAGCCGTTTCTCGCGATCGGTAAGGCGAGTGGCTTTGAACGACTGAGCCTCACGGGAATTGGTATTATATGTCCCGTCCTCGCTGTATACAGTCGACGAATCGCTGTAGATATATGTCGGTGAGATGAATATCGCCAAACAGGTCAACGTGTTGTAAAGCAATGTGTCGGTCTCGAGACGCGACGACGAGTCATAAAGGACCACATCGTCGAACAGATACAAATCACGCGTATCGGAATGATAATACCCCTTCTGACTGTCCATAACGGCACTATCGTGAACCGTGTGCCCCCAATGGAAATACGAGGCTGTAGCGGTGTTGCGGTCATAGCTTAGCAAATCCGATTTCAGCACCGTATGTCCATCGATCAGCGTCACCGTATCGCCCCAGACATCAGCGATGCGGGTTGTGCCGTCATACACCGCCGTACCGCCAAAAAGCGTCGTTGTGTCGGTGATATAGATCGTCACATTTCTGTGCGCCACGAAAATGTTGTTCTTCGTGTCAAACGAGGCCGAGTCGGTCACCAGCGTCATTCCGTCGTGCATAGCTCTGACATTCTGGTACAAGATCCACACGTCCGGATTTTGCGGGTCGCGCGTACCCATACCAGCGACGTATTCAATGACCTTCTGCGCACTAACGCAGGGGCACACAGCTACGAGCACAAAAAGCAATACTATTATTTTCAGATAGTTACCTCGCATTTTTCATAAGTATACAGAATGCAAAAATACGAAAAAAAAGTAAAACAGACGACAGCAACTGCCGAAATACAATAATATGCTTTTATACAAGGCTTTACATTTTCATACGAGCTGCAACCCAAAACGTGCGGCCTGGCTGGGGAACTCCACCATAGTCGCGATACTGGCAATCGAAAAGATTGCGCACATCGAAGGAGAGCGTAAACTTAGGGAATGCATATTCGAGCGAAGCGTTGAGAATATAAGCTTTGGGATATGGATTCTTCGTGCCTTCAATATCCGCATATTCTCCCTCACGGTGGCGATAGTTGAAATCGCATTTAAGTCGCAGAGGTATATCACTATGGAACAACATCTTGGCCGGCTTCACAACCAGATACGCATTGCCCTTATGTCGCAAATAGTCCAAAGCATAACCGCTCACCATCCCTGCAGCATCTTGACGCTCTGAGCAATAGGAATAACTTCCGCCTATCTCATCAACGCCCTTGCCGATATGCAGCATCACGGTCAGCTCCGCACCAAGGGCGTCAAGAACAGTATGGTTCATCGAATACCAAATCTCTTCGTCGGGGCTACGTATCCAGTCAATGATATCGCGACCAGCACGATAGTATGCAGCCGTCAGCAACGCCAGACGACAACCGTCAAACGACGTAGTGTAACGTGCCTTCAGTTCGGCAGACAGACTGCGCTCACTATTCAAGTCAGGATTGGCTACCTGATTGACACTCTGATAATATAGATCGGTAAATGTGGGAATACGGAACGTTCGTGTCAACGACAATCCAAAACGCCACCGCTGCAACGGCTGCCAAACGACGTCAAGCGAAGCTCCGTAGTTCGGACCAAAGGCGTTGCTGTAATTGCCCAGCAGGTCGGCCTCAGCGCTGCCGTTGACGAAATCGAGACGATAGCCTCCAAAAAAATTAGCCGAAAGGCGTGAAGCAAGATGGTTGTACTCCGAAGGCTGCCGGCAAAGAATGAACTCGGTATCGGGCACGCCGAGCACACTGCTGACGATTCCTTCGCTGCGCACTTCAACACCCGCAAACAAGTCGCCTATACCAACACGACGTACAAGGCGACTACGGACTCCTGCTATTTCTGAAAGATGGTAGTTATGACCACTATACCACGAAGGGGCTTCCACCCTACCCTCGCGAAACAGTTCAAAGCGGTCGCTGTGCAAACGGCCATAGGCTGCGCTTTCAAGTCGTGCCTCTGTCCAGCGGTGCACGTTTGAGGCTGTGAGAGTAACCGTACGCGTTGCCTCGAACTGGTCCGGATACGAAACGCTATAGAATGCCTGACTGCCAAAATCTTTCATCTGCGCTCCGGCAGCGAACGACCACATATCCCTTTCGCTCCGGCAATCTGACTGGAAATAAATGTTGGCCTGACGATAGTCGGTATTCTCCATATAGCCTTCGCTATGGGCAAAAGAGCCGGCAACGGTATGCGTCCATCGTCTGCCTGCGACTGTGGCCAAGGCTGACAATTTGGCAGTCCCCTCCGACCCTGCGCCGACCTCGGCCATCAGTCGGTCTTGGGACTTCTCATTGACGACAATATTTACAGCACCGCAGAAAGCCACGATGCCGCGCGAGAGAAGCATTGAAGGTGTAAGGATTTCGACGCGCTCCACCATCGTTATGTCAATTGGAATATCCATAAGATGATGGCCGGTTTGTGCGTCGCTGAGATTGATGCCGTTGACGAGCACAAGCATCTGGTCGAATGAGCCGCCGCGCATCGAAAGGTCGCCCTGTACATCACCCGTACCTCGGACCCGGAGATCGACCCCGGCGACAAGTGTCAGCAAATCGCCGACAGAATGAATTGTGTGGTTTGAAATGTCTTGTGCAGTAAGCACAACCGCAGGCTCTGCGGTGGTCTGCGACGATGTGGCCTGAGCCACAATCTGCACCGTCGGCAGCGATAATTCCTCGATCGGGTCCTCCTCCTGCGCCGCAGCCATCTCTGGCATCAGGAAAAGCGATGCCAAAACAACGGCAGCCGACTTGCGAAGCTGTCGGTCGGCAATGTACGACGCCAAACGGCCAATAGTCACTTCACGGTGCAGCGAATTAAAAACTGCATACGAGGCGCGACAGAATCGGCGAAAGCGGAACGGAACCGAGGATACTTTTTTTGGTTTGAACATAGTTGATTGAGTTAGTTAATATTGATTTAAAGAATTATTAGTTTCAAAACGAAGTATCATAATAATACCTTCGATTTGCTTTATTCTTTTCAAATCCAAGATAGAGTAAATCTGTATCCTTTTGTAAAACAAAGGAAGACCCTATGCGGGTCTTCCTATATCGTAAAACACAATCCTGTGTTTCTTATTTTCCGGCACGGGGTCCTAAGCGGTCCATAGCGCAACGGAATCCAATCCAGGATGTAGAACGCTCCTGCTCATAGAAGCGGCGGGTACCTGCCTGCATCCAGTAGGCACGATCGTTCCACGAACCACCCTTTACAACGCGGACCTTATTGCTCAACAGCGAGGTTACGTTGCGTTGGTTGGCCACGTTGCGACGGTACATCATATTGGTGACACTGTCAGGATTGGTAAGGCTGTTTTCCTCACTAACACCTGCTTCGTCTTCTTCGTCGCCCGTAGCAACCCACTCTGTAATGCTCGAATTGTTGGTGTAGTCATAAATGTTCGAAGCATAGTCACCATCCAGATAGTTGATGTTGTCTGCCTGACGATAGTTGCGACGGTTCAGGTCGTCGTCAACGTTCTTATAGATGATGCTACCAGTGGTGTCGTTGATAGCAATTTCTTCGTCAATATAGGTCGGTGTACGGTAAACGTTGCCTCGGAATGGGTTCTGATCCTCGCCACCGACGGGATTCTGATCCTTACGATAGACGTCCATACACCATTCGCTGACGTTGCCAGCCATATTGTACAGACCGTAGTCGTTGGGGAAGTACCACTTGACGGGGCAGGTATAGTCCCAACCGTCGTTCAAGTTGCCGGCAACGCCCATAGCGTCGCCACGGCTGCGCTTGAAGTTGGCAAGGAACTGACCATAATATTTTTTGTTGGCAGAACGCACGCTCGAACCAGCCCACGGATAGGTCTTGTGCTCGACGATACGCTCATCGTAGGTGTTGCCGACCATACCCAAAGCGGCGAATTCCCATTCTGCCTCGGTGGGCAGACGATAGTAAGGTACAAGGATACCGTCCTCGCGACGCACCTGACGAGGCTCGCCACCGGCACTGGGATCAAGGTTCTCAAGCTCGTTTTTCGACTCTCCACGATACTGACCAGCCAGGTAGACATCGGTCTGGAAGGCCGTTTCGCCTCGCAAGTCGGTAAGGTCAAGGACTATGATACCTTTGTCGACAAGAATCTTCTCATTGACGCGGTCGGTACGCCAGATGCAGTATTTCTGAGCCTGCTCCCAGCTGACTCCGACAACAGGATACTGGTCGTAGATGGGACTCTGGAAATAATAGTCCACAAAGCCCTCGCGCCAAGCCAGCTTGTCACGCCAGCAGTTGGTATCGGGATATATGGCACGCACGCGCTCGGGATATTCTTCGCCATAGGCGCGTTTCATCCAATATACATATTCGCGATACATCTGGTTGGTCACCTCGGTCTCGTCCATATAGAACGAAGAAACTGTGACATTGTGAGCCACATTGTTCCACTGGTAACGCGAGTCGTCCGACACACGTCCCATCGTGAAGGCACCGCCTTCGATAAACACAAGGCCGGGAGCCGTAATCTGCTCGTTATAATCAGATACTTCAAATCCGCCCCATTCCGGGTCGTTGTAGTTCCAACCCGTGGCAGCCGATTTCTGCTTGCTGCAGCCCGTGATGACCAGGGCGGCGACTAACAGTAGAGATGCGATTTTGACGTTTTTCATAATATAATATAGAATTTTATTTTATCCTTTTTATACGGTGATTTTGAAATAAAGTTTCGTTTCTTTTGTTATTTTCCACAAACCAACTGTCTATCAAGCTAAAGCAACGCCTATGACAGAACATTCAACAGTTTTCAGAACGACGGGCAGCGGATAGCTTTGACCTTGTGTTTCTTCTCGGGGCAAGGCAACAGGATGCCCACCGAAATCTCGTGAGCTCCGGAGGTGTTGTTTGCCAGCTTCGACACAGTCACATCATAGCTGTAACCGATTTTGAAATAGTCCTGCTGGAAACCCACCTGAAAAATGAAAGCATCAGCATTCTCGATACCGTTGCGGAACCAAACGCCAACAAGGAAAGGCATCCAGTCGAGGTTGAGACCATAGCTGAAGGTGTGGAATCCGGCCTGATACTGATAAATGAAATTAGGCGACAGAACCGGGGTGCCGAGACCCAGCGACGAGGTGCGGCGCGCCTCCTCCGAAATGTTGATAAGGGCTCCGACATTGCCAGTAAACTTGATTGGCATCTTGGCAACGCCATAAAAACCATTGCTGGGCTGAGTAAGATGCGATGCGGCAAAACCTGCATACCACGACGAGCCGTAAATCAGCGCACCCGCATCGAAATCAAGATACCACACATTGGTGTGTTCAGGCATCTGGGCCGAAGTCATACCGGTATATCCGTTGACGATGTCAATCATATCAGGGAAGCGCAATTCGCTCCAATTCAGGCTTGTATTGGCAACACCAGCCTTAAGGCCGGCATTGACCCACAGGTCGCGGGCCAGCTGGAAGCGGAAAGCATACATAGCCGTCAGGGCCGTCGTTGTCAAAGCGCCGTGGTCACCTTGGCGGTCGGTCATCAGCTGAGCACCGATGCCGCCGTGGAGTGCATCAATATACTGGTCGTATGATGCCGACAGCGTGGTATAGGCACTGACAAGGGCAGGCCACTGCTGGCGATAGTTAAGCGCAATACGCGGGCAAACTTTAGAACCAGCGAATGCAGGATTCATATACAGAGGATTGGCATAGAACTGCGAAAATGACACATCCATCTGCGCACGAACGCCTTGGATACCGCCAAACAAAACGGCGGTCAGAATGACAATTTTTGAAAGTCTCTTCATCATATAATCAGTATATAAATGAGCCTAAAATTAATTGGCAATATTACGAATTTTATTTCAAACAAAAGCATATTTCGCTAAAAAAAATTACAATACACACGTTATCAGTATATTATTTTTAAACACACCTATTATTTCGCTCTAAAAAACAGCAATGTTTTTTTCGAAAAAAATAAAAATTGAACCATTTTGCAATATACCACATATGCATTGCAACTGCCCAACAAAGCTATGTTTTCAACCTCGGCTCCACGCCACCGGACTGGAGAGGTCGTACCCACCCCGACCCCTACCCTTACCACAGTCGCATACAGAGCAGTTCCAAATGTTAAAACAGCACAAAGAGACAACGCCCATATTTAACATTTACGAAAGACCAATCATCTTTTACCGGAGAAAAACAAGATAAAAGTTTGGTAAAACTTTGAGTGAACTTTGATAAGAAGATAATACTGGTTATCAACCGATTTTAAATAGCGGTTTTGGGGTGCGATTTGGTCTTTTCGAACCTGTTTTGCACTATTCGGAAAATGTTAAAATTTAACATTTGATGCAGCTGAAAAAAAACAGTCTGGCAACGACACAATATTTTTCGACAAACATCGTTTTACAGAGAATATAATATATAGGCCCTAAGGGGCATAAACAAATCATTTGTCAATGACCAACTTTCACAAAACACTGACCGTCATAACATTGCTATCCGCCATCAACATCGCACAGGCTCAATATGCAGCCCACTCGGTGTTGGCCGAAGGACAATGGTGGAAAATAGGCATCGCCGATGCCGGCATCTACAAGGTTGGAGCCGCCGACATCGAGAGTCTGAGGGGTTGCACCATAGCCGACATTGCTCTCTATGGCCAGCAAGGCGGTCTGTTGGCCACCAGCAACAGCCAATGGCGACCGGACGACCTGGCTGAAATCCCCATCCAGGTTGTAGACAACAACGGCAATGGCACATTCGACGAGAACGACTATGTCGCATTCTACGCCTCGGGTCCTGACCGATGGGAATACAAGACTGATTTCAACTGTTTTAAGCACGTCACCCACCCCTATTCAACATACACATATGTATTTCTGACAATAAACACGGGGAATCACAAGCGCATAGCTGCAAGCCAACCACTTACACCGACTGGGGCGACTGTAACCACTTGCCACAGCGTAACATACCACGAAACAGACTCCTACAACACCCACAAGTCTGGCCAGATATGGGTCGGCGAACGGTTTGCTGGTGGAAACAACCAGCAAAACATCAGCCTCACCCTTCCCGCAGCACCAGTAGGCACTGTCAAGCTACGTTACGCACTTGCCTCTATTTCAACTGCATCAAGCTCGTTCAAAATGTCGATGAACGGCATCACACGCGACATCTATTTCAACAACGGCACCCCCTACAAAACGGGCTACGAAGAATTCAACAGCAACGGCAGCAGCACGCTAACCATCTCGCTCACATACAACTACAGCGAAAGTATGGCAACTGGCTACCTTGACTATATCGAGATTGACGCAGAGACACCGATGACGCTTAACGGCAACGCAACAGAAATGCACACCGAACCCTCTGAAGGCGCAGCAACAAGTTACAAAATCAGCGGAACAAACTCACAGACACGCGTTTGGGACGTCACCCGATTCGACAGCATCGCCGAAATGGACGTCACGCACAGCGGTTCAACGCTGACATTTGTTGGCAAAGCCGACCAATGGAGAACATACATTGCTTTCAACGCAAATGCCTTGCGCTCACCCAATTCCATTGCCTCCATCGCAAACCAGGACCTGCACGGCGCTGACGGTGCCGAACTGGTGATCGTATGCCATCCGTCGCTTTCGGAACAAGCTTTGCAATTGGCATCGCTTCACAGCATAAACGACAACATCGATGTGCTTGTTGTCACACAAGACCAGGTTTTCAACGAGTTCAGTTCCGGACAGAAAGACCCGATGGCCATACGTCAGATGCTCAGAATGATGCGCCAGCGCGCAATGAACGACAACAGCATCGCCGCGCCACGCCATCTGCTCCTGTTCGGAAAGGGAACATACGATAATAAAAACCTGAAAAACAACAGTCTGACAACAGTCGTGACATATCAGACCACAACATCGTTCGACGACGACGGTGCCTCGATGGCCACCGACGACATATTCACGTATCTTGATGACAACGAGGATGTAAACAGTGGAGCGACAATGGATGTATCGGTAGGTCGCATCCCTGCAAAAAACGCCGCCGATGCCAACCATCTCGTCAGCAAGATAGAACAATATATGATGCGCAGCGACCTGCTGAGCGACAATATCCGCGGCGACTGGCGCAACTGCGTGGCCCTGCTGGCCGATGATGCCGACCCAAGCTGCGGCGCCGACACCAACTTCACCTCATCTTCCGAATACATATCAAGAAGAATTACAGCCAATTATCCACAGTTCACCATAGACAAGATTTATGCCGACGCATATGTACAGCAGTCGGGTGCCGACGGCTCGTTCTATCCCGACGTGAACAACGCACTGAAACGCAGAATGGACTATGGTTGTCTGTTGCTTAACTATATCGGACACGGATCGTCGCAATACATTGGGACCGAACGTTATATGATGAAAAACGACATTGCCGGATACGCGAATCGCTCACAACTGCCGTTTTTCGTCACCAGCACCTGCACCTTTGGACGCTATGACGACCCCGACGAGACGTGTGGAGCAGAAGAATTCCTGCTTGCCGACGGCGCCGGCATCGCCTGCCTGGCTGCAAGCAGACCGATATCTCACATCAGAGACGTAAATGCCGACATTGTGCTCGAATCGCTGAATCCCGAACACACGATAGGCGAAGCAATACGCACAGCCAAAAACCGACGCACCACGACACAGGCTCTGACACTGATGGGCGACCCGGCGCTGCGGCTCAGTCACCCCACACACCGCGTAGTGGTGACATCCATCAACGGACGCACCGTCGACACCCTCTGCGGCGACACCGCGCTGGTACTTTCGTCGGTGACTGTAGAGGGCGAAATCCGCGATGCCAGCGGAGCACTGGTCGACGACTTCGACGGAGTGGTGTTTCCTGAAGTCTACGACCGCCCCAAACAGTCGCAAACTCTGGCCAACGACAACGAAGGCTATGAAGTTGGATATACACTGCAAAACAGCCTCTTGTACAAAGGTCGCACATCCGTCAGCGGAGGCAAGTTCAGCTACCGATTCATTGTTCCGCGCGACGTGGCGTACAAGTTCGACAAGGCACGCTTGGCCCATTATGCCAAAAGCACAACGGAAGACGCCTGCGGCGCCTACGGCAACCTGTGGTTAGGAGGATTCGACGAGAGTGTTGCAATAAACGAAACCCGCCCGGAGATAAAGCTGTATATGAACGACACCACGTTCCGCAACGGCGGCATCACCGACGCCAACCCCACCCTGTTGGCGATGCTTTACGACGAGATAGGCATCAACGCCGTAGGCAGCGGACTTGGGCACGACATCACGGCCGTGGTCGATGGCAACCCCAACAACCTACTTACGCTCAACGACTTCTACGAGACAGACATCACCGACGAACATTACGGCACCATACGCTACAAAATGACAGGCCTGGAACCCGGACGCCACACCATTGCATTGAAAGTATGGAACATATTCAACTATTCCAACAGCAGCGAAATAGTGTTTTACGTCCACAGTGCCGATACCGCGACAACACATTTCGACGTATCGCCCAATCCTGCCAGCGACCGAGTCTGCCTCCGGATGGAGCACAACTGCAAAGGCACCGTCAGCAGCGCAGTGCTCGAGGTCTTCGATATGCAGGGACGCCCTGTGCGCAGCTGGACGCCATCCGTGTCGGCCGACAGCTATGTCGTGGGTCCCGTCGAATGGGATTTGCGTTCTTCAGGTGGCTCAAAAGTAAGCCCCGGAGTGTACATTGCACGCTTCACCATCACCACGCAGGACGGCGAACGACTAACCGGCAACGGGAAAATAATAGTGAAATAGCATCACTTTTTTAATCCAGAATACAATATTTTACATAAAACGACGTTTCAAAGGAACTTTTTATAAAACAAAAATGAAGAAAACCCTTTTGAAGAAAATCTTTGCTGCACTGACGGTGTTTTGTTTTGCAAATGCCGCACAGGCACAGTACAGCCAGTCTACCGGTCAGACAAACAACTACATACAGACAGGTATTCCTATCCTGCAGATCTCGCCCGACGCCATTGCCGGCGCTTTGGGCGACGCCGGTGCCGCCTACGAGCCCAACGGATACGCTTCGCACTGGAACAACGCCAAGATAGCATTCGCCTCCAAGGAAATGAGCATCACGACGACCTACACGCCGTGGCTGCGCAAACTGGACCCCGAAATGAACTTCCTCTACTTAGGAGCCTACAAGCGCATCAACAAACGTAGCGCCGTGGCAGCCTCGCTGACATACTTCACCCTGGGCAAAATCGAACATCGCGACGACCAGGGCAACAGTATGGGCACGTTCCGCCCCAACGAATTCGCCTTCGACGGAACCTATTCGATGAAACTTTCGGACAACCTGGCACTCGGTGCCACAGCACGCTTCATCCACAGCGACCTCACGCAAGGTCTTGATGTCGAGCAGCAGACAACCAAAGCCGCCAACGCTCTGGCCGCCGACGTGGGACTTTACTTCCAGACCGACATACAAAAGAACCAGCAAGTTGCTGCAGCACTGACGCTAAGCAACCTGGGTTCCAAACTTTCCTACTCGGACGACGACACTCAGAACGAATTCCTGCCTGCCAATATGCGACTTGGCGGACGCTACACCTACGAGATGGACGAATACAACAAAATCAACATCCTCCTGGACCTCAACAAACTGATGGTTCCCACGCCACCACTTGAAAACGAAGACGGCACCTGGTCGGGACTCTATACCGACAACGCCGACTACCACCAGACCAGCTCCGTTCTGGGAGCAATCCAGTCGTTCTACGACGCCCCCGGCGGACTCAAGGAGGAGCTGCACGAAGTGGCAGTCTCGCTCGGCGCAGAATATTGGTATTCAAATATTGTAGCCGCCCGAATGGGTTATTTCTATGAGCACAAGACCAAAGGAGCCCGCCAATATCTGACCTTTGGCGTAGGCTTACGCTACAGCCGCTTCGAATTCGACTTCTCCTATCTGCTGCCCACGACAAAGTTCAGCACCAACCCATTGGCAAACACCATTCGCGTCTCGCTCACTCTCAACATCGAAAAAAACAAGAAATAGTGAATATACACACAGGCATAGGATATGACGTGCATCGGCTCGAAGAGGGACTGCCCCTTTGGCTCGGAGGTATACAGATACCTCACAGCAAAGGACTTGTAGGCCATTCCGATGCCGACGTGCTCATCCACGCCATATGCGACGCACTCCTCGGAGCTGCTGCTCTTGGCGACATCGGACAACACTTCCCCGACACAGACCCCGCCTACAAAGGCATCGACAGCAAGATTTTGCTGCAAAACGTCTGCAAGCTTCTCTCTTCCAAGGGTTGGCAAATAGGCAATGTGGATGCCATTCTATGTATGCAGAAACCCAAAGTGGCAAGCCACATTCCCGCAATGCGACAGAAACTGGCTGAAGTGATGGGAATCGACATCGACGATGTATCGGTCAAAGCCACCACCACCGAACGTCTGGGATTCGAAGGACGCGAAGAAGGCATCTCCGCAATAGCCAACGTTCTGATTTCAAAGTCTTAAATAAAATATTAACCCTATAGTTTAAACCATTTCTGTTTGTGAAAGACGACAGCCAATACAAAGAAAAGGAAGAACAAGACGTTGACCTATTGGACGACAACGGTTGCAAACTGATAGTATACAATGACGACTATCACACTTTCGACTACGTCATCAAAGCACTTGTCGACATCTGCCGCCACACATACGAGCAGGCCGAGCAATGCACAATTATGATTCACTACACCGGCAAATGCATCGTCAAAACCGGCGGCTACGAGGAACTGTTGCCTATGCACACCGCACTGCTCAACAAGCAATTAACATCCGAAATAATACAATAATACGCGCTATATGAATTGGCCTATCATCATCATCGTGCTCCTGGTCGGACTGGCACTGGTAGCACTCGAAATCGTCGCCTTGCCGGGTGTCATCTGCGGCATCTGCGGCGGCGTTATGGTCGGTGTCGGCATCTGGCAGACTTATGCCAACTATGGCAACTTGGCTGGCAATATCACATTGGTCGCCAGCCTTTTGACCGGAATAATTATGCTTGTAGTGCTAATGAAAAGCGGCACGTGGAAACGCTTCAGCCTCAACGAAGAGAGCGACAGCCGCGTCAACCAGATCGACAACTCCACCATCAAGCCTGGCGCCAAAGGCAAAACGATTTCGCGTCTGGCACCAGCAGGCAAAGCCCTCTTCGGCAACGAAATCGTCGAGGTGCACAGCGAGGAAGGATACATCGACGAAGGCGTTGACGTCGAAGTCGTTGAAACAGAAGGCTACAAAATAATCGTCAAGAAAACAAACCCCTAAAAAACAACATTATGGACCCAATCACTATTGTAATTATTTTCGCGTGTATCATTTTCTTGATACTCTTCCTGTGGCTTGTGCCCATCGGAATCTGGTTCCAAGCCCTCATCAGCGGCGTCCACACCTCGCTGATTCAGCTCATTTTTATGCGCTTCCGCAAGGTGCCGCCCGCCGTCATCGTCACCAATATGGTGTCGGCTGCCAAGGCCGGCCTGAAAGTTTCGCAGAACGAGCTTGAGGCCCACTATCTGGCCGGCGGCCGCGTCAACAGCGTCGTCAAGGCTCTCATCTCGGCCGACAAAGCCAATATGAACCTCGACTTCAAGACCTGCACCGCCATCGACCTTGCCGGTCGCGACGTGCTCAACGCCGTCCAGACCTCAGTCAACCCCAAGGTCATCGACACACCGCCCGTCGCAGCTGTTGCCAAAGACGGCATCCAGCTGATTGCCAAGGCTCGCGTCACCGTTCGCACCAACATCAAGCAGCTCGTCGGTGGTGCCGGCGAAGAGACCATCCTGGCCCGCGTCGGCGAGGGCATCGTCACCTCCATCGGTTCGGCCACCAGCCACAAGCAGGTGCTCGAAAATCCCGACAGCATCTCCAAGCTGGTGCTTACCAAAGGTTTGGATAGTGGCACGGCATTCGAAATCCTCTCCATCGACATCGCCGACATCGACGTCGGAAAGAACATCGGCGCCCAACTGCAGATGGACCAAGCCAATGCCGACAAGAACATCGCCCAGGCCAAGGCCGAAGAGCGTCGCGCTATGGCAGTGGCTCAGGAGCAGGAAATGAAGGCCAAAGCCCAAGAGGCACGCGCCAAGGTTATCGAAGCCGAAGCCGAAGTGCCGTTGGCAATGGCCGAAGCCTTCCGCAACGGCAACCTCGGCATTATGGACTACTACCGTATGAAAAACATCCAGGCCGACACCGATATGCGCGAATCCATATCCAAACCCGCCGCCACCAAAAATCCCAAAGGCAACGTTTAAAGCTCCTATACAGACCAAAAACAGAGGGTGCCAACATTTGTGGCACCCTTTGTTTTTATTAGGGAATATATCTGCACAGTGCATCATCTGATCACTACAATGCGCTTGGCAGGTTGGTTGCCTACACGAATGAAATAAGCGCCTGTTGCTTGCACATCGAAACGAACCTCTTCATATTCGTCGTGGCGTACTGCCAGTTGGCGACCCACTGCGTCATATAGCGTCACCGTATTGCCCTCCGCTCCTTCAACCACAATCTGCCCACGGCTGCTGTACACCTTTACTGGATTACCAGTAACATCGTCAATACCCTCTTGTCCAATGTAGATAGTATCGTGGATGATTATAGTGTCGTGCAGCCAAATGGTGTCGTATTCCGTCATCCACAGCGTATCGGTTACGTATGTCGTGTCGTAAATCCAGTTGTCGACGTATGTTGTGTCATAGATGTAGTTGTCTATGTAGGTCGTGTCGTGGATGTAGTTGTCTACGTAGGTCGTATCGTGGATGTAGTTGTCCACGTAGGTCGTATCGTGGATGTAGTTGTCCACATACGTTGTGTCGTGGATGTAGTTGTCCACGTATGTTGTGTCGTGGATATAGTTGTCAATGTAGGTCGTGTCGTAGATATAATTATCAACGTAAGTTGTGTCGTGAATATAGTTATCTACGTAAGTTGTGTCGTGCTGGACTACTGTAGACGACACAACAAAACTTGCAATATAGAAGTTGTTTTCCGTCACAGTGATGCTTCTTGGGTTGGTGGTGTTGCCATCGTGCCAGGTGCTGAAAGCATAGCCTGCAGCCGGAACAGCCACGATGGTTGCCACCGTGCCGTGGGCATAGCTGCCACTACCCATTGCGCTGCCCATTGTCATATTGGAGCTTGTGGCAGTGATGTTGTGGAATACCGTCGCCGCTGCAACAGTATCGAAGATTGCCGTGAACGACGTGTCGCTGTTGATTGTGATGGTGCGTGGGTTGTTGGTGTTTGCGTCGTTCCAACGGATAAACTGACTTCCCGCAGCAGGGATAGCCATAATTTCCACCTGGCTACCAGGCCTGTACATTCCGGCACCGCGCACGCTGCCATAGTCGCTATTGTTGACGGCGAGCGTCAGCACACTGTTGCAACTGTCGGCCTCCTGTATGCGCGTGAAAACATTCCAGTATGCGGCTTCGTTGTACGAGTCCGACGAGCCACAGGGAACAAATATCGGAACGTTGGTACGAACATCTTGAAATGTATTTGAGAATATAACAGGTGCCGTTTCAGGAAGCATAATTATTGTATCCAACGAGGTGCAGTCCCCAAAAGCCTGATTCGCTATAGTATCCACAGAGCTTCCAATCCTTAACGAAGCGAGACTAGTGCATTCCCTAAAGGTACCTTCTTCAATCGTCGTGACACCGTTGGGAATTGTGACGGAAGTCAAACTGCTGCAATACCCGAAGGCATAATATCCAATAGAAGTGACACTTTCTGGAATTGTGACAGATGCTAGACTTCCGCAGTCTCTGAAGGCGCCGTTTCCAATTCTCGTTACGCTGTTGGGAATTATGATGGAAGTAAGACCTCCGCATCCAGAGAATACTCTATCATTTATTGAGGTAATACTATCAGGAATAGTTACGGATGTCAGGCTGCTGCATCCATTAAATGCCTCAGAGCCAATAAAAGTGACGCTATTTGGAATCGTGACGGAGGTCAAGACGCTGCAGTTAGCGAACGCACCATCGGGGATAATTGTCACATTATTTCCTATATTCAAAGTATTAATATTGTTTTCCCATAGATCCCATACAGCTGACATTGTCGTACAGTTTGTAGCATTGAAATTAACGGTAGTCAAGCTTGTACAGCCACTGAATGCATTATAGCCAATTGATGTGACATTGTTAGGAATTGTAACAGACGTTAAGCCACTGCAGCCATGGAAAGCGTGATCTGGAATATTAGTTACGTTATTACCTATGTTCAACGTGGTAAAATGTGTACAATTCAGGAATACATAAGCACCTGCATAAGCACCTGAAGTGCCCACTGTTGTACAGTTAGTGGCATTGAAATTAACGGTAGTCAAGCTTGTACAGCCACTGAATGCATTATAGCCAATTGATGTGACATTGTTAGGAATTGTGACGGAGGTCAGGCTGTTGCAACCATAGAAAGCTTGTCCGCCAATAGAAGTGACGCTTTCTGGAATTGTGACAGATGCTAGACTTCCGCAGTTATTGAAGGCTGACTCTCCAATAGAAGTGACGCTTTCGGGAATTGTAACAGATGTTAAGCCACTGCAATACGAGAACGCATGATTTCCAATAGCTGTGACACTTTCGGGAATTGTAACAGATGTTAAGCCACTGCAGACACTGAATGCGTAATCTGGAATATTAGTTACGTTGTTCCCTATGTTCAACGTGGTAAAATGTGTACAATTCTGGAAACTACCTGAACTGCCCATTGTAGTACAGTTAGTAGCGTTAAAGTTTACTGTTGTCAGACTGCTACAATCAGAGAAAGTACCATTTCCAATTGATGTGACACTGTTGGGGATGGTGACAGAAGTCAGACTGCTACAGTTAAGGAAGGTATAATTTCCGATTGATGTGACACTGTTGGGGATGGTGACAGAAGTCAGACTGCTACAATCAGCGAAGGCTCTAATTCCGATTGAAGTAACGCTGCTGGGAATAGCAACGGATGTCAGATTGAAACATTGATAAAAGGCATTATTACCGATTGAGGTGACGCTGTATGTTGTGCCTTCATAAGTGACTTGCGATGGTAGTACCAAGTCTCCTGACGGACGGTAGTCAGCATATTCCGCCCAACCATAGTCAGTTGGTGGAACTATTTTTACCTGACCATTACCTATTGTATCAAAAAATAAATATTGGTTAGGTGCAATACTAATACCAAAATCTGCATAAGCAAAAACGCTTTGTGGCATTGCCAATGCCATCGCGAAGATGGCGAAAATTGTAATTTTAAATTTCTTCATATTGTTTTTTTTTAAAAGGGTTAAAAATTCTTCGTCGTCAAAAAACAATATAAAAAAAGCGCGGGAACAACTTTATTGCTTATCCCGCTCTGTTAGGCCTTCGCATTGCCCTTATCACTGAATAAGCAATGCCGAAGCCCACGCGTTATGGATATAGTAATAGTTACCATATACCAAACCAATGGACGATGAACATTGCGTTATCGCGGTGATAAGTTTTGAAGTTGCGAAGTTCAACAGAGCCGCAGATAAAACGCTGTCACAACGTCTTTTTTATATGTCTTGCCGCTTGCCTTGGTGTGTCGAGAACGAAGGCAGGGCAATGCATTGCCCACCGCTCGCGCCCGTCGCGACCTCGGCGAAACGACGCTGCAAAAATACTAACTTTTTAGAAAGTGGCAAATTTTTTTTTAACGTTTCTTTGTTAATCCCTTGTATTGCATTATCTATTTGAACTTAAAATCGCTTTTAAGCATTTTCGTACATATTATTTTTCAAAAATACGTTCATCAAGTATGATAGACATTGGAATAAAAGGACATTTGGTGCAGAGCGTCACTGATGAGCTCTGCGCCGACCGCATCTGTAGCGGACTTGTGAAGGTTTTCGCCACGCCGATGATGATAGCATTGATTAAACGCACTTGCAATGAGAGCGTTGTGCCGCTGTTAGATGCAGGACAAGGCACTGTCGGCACGCGCCAAGGTCATCGAGGCCGAAGCCGAAGTGCCGCTGGCAATGGCCGAAGCTTTCCGCAACGGCAACCTCGGCATTATGGACTACTACCGAATGAAAAACATCCAGGCCGACACCGATATGCGCGAATCCATATCCAAACCCGCCGCCACCAAAAATCCCAAAGGCAACGCATAGCGACATTCACAACACATAAAAAAGCGCTCCAAAGAAGTAGGAGCGCTTTTTTTATATTTATACGTAGAATTACCGACACACATACAATAAACCAAATGAAAATAACGTTAATCTGTTATATTTTCAACTACGTACGATAGATAATACTATGCACAAAAAAAAACAGCCCCAACCCTCCGATTTTTTGCGCGACTGTATGGCTGGTGCCGTGATGCGACTGCTCGAGCAGTACCCAATCGACAAGATACAGGTGAAGCAAATTTGCGACACCAGTGGCTATCACCGCGCCTCGTGGTTTCGCGCCTTCCGTTCCAAACACGAGGCAGTAACCTACTATATGGTACGTCTATGGCAAAATTACTGCCATCAGCACGGCGTACCTGCTCCTAACGATTTCCGCATCGAGCAAGCAGAAGCTTTCTTCCAATATAATTATGGTGGGTTCTATTTATTCACTTTTTGGTCATCCAAACAGACAGAACCCGTTAATCTGCCAGACAACCGTGTTTTGACATTCGATTTACGAGTGCAAAGTTACAACTATTTTTTCATTTGACAATGAACTTTTTGCCA
>JAFROL010000027.1 GCA_017429685.1 Bacteroidales bacterium
TCGGAGTAATTGCCCTCGGCTTCGGCATAATGCTGAAGGTCACTTTGCAAATTGGCCAGGTTGTTCAGCGTCCTCGCCACAGCAGGCTCGTAAGCCTCCGGGCTGGCGGCGGCAAGGCGGCGGCGTATCTCCAACGCCTCGGCGTAATTGCCCTCGGCTTCGGCATAATGCTGAAGGTCACTTTGCAAATTGGCCAGGTTGTTCAGCGTCATCGCCACAGCAGGCTCGTAAGCCTCCGGGCTGGCGGCGGCAAGGCGGCGGTATATCTCCAGCGCCTCGGTGTAATTGCCCTCGGCTTCGGCATAACGCTGAAGGTCACTTTGCAAAGCGGCCAGGTTGTTCAGCGTATCCGCCACAGCAGGCTCGTAAGCCTCCGGGCTGGCGGCAGCAAGGCGGCAGCGTATCTCCAGCGCCTCGGTGTAATTGCCCTCGGCTTCGGCATAACGCTGAAGGTTATATTGCAAGATGGCCAGGTTGTTCAGCGTATCCGCCACATCAGGCTCGTAAGCCTCCGGGCTGGCGGCGGCAAGGCGGCGGTATATCTCCAACGCCTCGGTGTAATTGCCCTCGGCTTCGGCATAACGCTGAAGGTCACTTTGCAAAATGGCCAGGTTGTTCAGCGTCGTCGCCACATCAGGCTCGTAAGCCTTCGGGCTGGCGACGGCAAGGCGGTATATCTCCAACGCCTCGGTGTATAGATCCGCGGCATCCTTCATATGGTTAAAATCTTGCAACAATCGGGCATAGTCGAACAACAGCTCGGCCATTTTTTCATCGTCGTAGCGGATTTCGCGGGCGGTGTCGACAGCCTCGTCGTAGGCGCTGCAAGCAGCAGCAAAACGTTCGGGGATGCTCTTGTCGGGGTCGGCCATAGCGTAGGTGGCCGACGAACGGAACTCTTCAATTTCAAGGCGTCGACGCTCCAGATGCAGCTGATACTGGATTCGGTTACGCTCCTTGTCGCGCTTGAGGTTCTCGACATCCATCAACCTTGCGGCTTCGCCAGCCTCGCCGCGTTCGAAGAGTTCGCGGGCCTGGCGCATCCTTTCGGTGACCTGCCGGTTGGCACTGCGAGCAAACTCCATCGCCTTGTCGAGCAAGAAGTCCTGATAGCGGTCGTATTCTTCTCGCGCCAGCTTCAGCTCCGCGCTGACATCGGTCAGCTGCACAAACAGGTCGTCGCTGTCGGGATTCGATTTATAGCGTGCGCGTATGTCGGCAAGTTGGCTCTGCAATTCAGCAACCAGCTTTTGCAGACGTCGATACTCCTTGTTAAGGCCGGCGAAGGGGACATTGTCCAAATCGACAAGAGCGCGATCCTCAACCATCACCTTGCCGCCGGACACCTTGACAAAGTCGCGACCCTCGGTGCTTTGCGACTTCTCGAACTGGAGCAAGAATTGCAGTTTCAGCGTATCGACATTTTCGAAGCGGCAGAAGAAATGGCCGTATTTGTTTTCGAAGCCGGCCTTGAAACCGGACAGGGCCTCGCTGATTTCATCCGAGGGTTCCTTAAAAAAGATGTACAGGTGCTGCGGATTGCGGCCAGCGCAAGTGGCCTCGTAAGCACCGCGCACCTCGTCATCGGCACTGGACGGCAGTTCGCGCCAATAGAGGCAAAGGCACATCTGGCACCCATCGACACGACGGGCGAATTCGTCGGTGTCGCCAGGAGTCCAGTTCTCGCGGACAAGTCGTATGCTTCGCGGCTTCAACGCGTCGTTGACCTCATTTATCAGAGCGCCAAACTCCAGGAGTTCTTCGCCGAGTTCTTCGGCGGCAGCTATCATTACACGGATTTCTTTCATAGTTAAAAGCATTTTTCAAAATGCAAAATTACGAAGAAAAACCGACACGGCAAAATAATAATGATTATTCGTATTTGCCACCTCGAAGCCTCGGAGAGGCTTAATCTTAATAACACCGTACAAGCGAAGCGCAGTGCGGTGAATGACAACCGGCACCTCGTGTGCGTCTCGGAGAGACGCGACATCGTATATACGCCAATTGCAGAGATCATTTAATAATAAAAAAAGCTCGTCGAAATTGACGAGCCTTTCTGCTTGAGGTCGCTTCCGGATTTGAACCGGAGTAGCAGGTTTTGCAGACCTGTGCCTAACCCCTCGGCCAAACGACCTTTTTTTTAACCATTAAAAAGTTTTGCAAAAATACTACTTTTTCAGAATACGACAAAATATTTTTGCCAAAATATCGGACAAAAATATTCATCGTTCTTTATCACAGACGTTTATCAGGCAAAACATTTTTTCTTTCAAAGCTGACAAACGCCGGGAAAAAGTGTTTTTTCCATTCCGATTTCAAAAAATCGGCGTATCTTTGCAACTATGAACATCATCACCATCAACGACCTCGAACGTCCCGAACTGGATGTCTATGCGCGACTTACGGAGGCGCAGCTGCGCAACCGCCTCGAGCCAGACAAGGGCATTTTCATCGCCGAAAGCCTGAAAGTGGTGCGAATAGCACTCGAAAACGGCCTGCGCCCCCTGTCGTTCCTCGCCGAGCAGAAATACATCGACGAGCAGATTGCGCCGCTCTTTGCCCGCTTCGGGCTCGACGACGGCACGCCCGTCTACACCGGCCAGCGCGAGGTGCTGGCCCGCCTTACGGGATACGAGCTGACGCGCGGCTTCCTCTGCGCGATGCACAGGCCGCAGCTGCCCAGCGCCGAGGAGCTGTGCCGCGGACGCCGCCGCATAGCGGTAATGGACAGCGTGGTCAACTCGACCAACACCGGCGCCATCTTCCGCGCCGCCACGGCCCTGGGCATCGAGGCCCTGCTGCTCACCCCCACCTGCTGCGACCCCCTGAACCGTCGCAGCGTCCGCGTCAGTATGGGCACCGTCTTCCAGATGCCGTGGAGCTATATTGGGAAGTTAAGGGAAGTTAGAGGGAAGTTAAGGGAAGTTAGAGGGGAGTTAAGGGAAGTTAGAGGGGAGTTAAGGGAAGTTAGAGGGGAGTTAAGGGAAGTTAAGGGACAAATGAATTATATATCCGCAATTAAGGGGTTTGGTTTCACCACCGTGGCACTGGCCCTTAGCGACAAGTCCGTCAGCATCGACGACCCTGTGCTGCAGGGCATCGACCGGATGGCGATCGTTATGGGCACCGAAGGCGACGGCCTGTCGACGGAGGTCATAGCCGCCTGCGACTACACCGCCAAGATCCCTATGCAGCGCGGTGTCGACTCGCTCAACGTGGCCGCCGCAGCCTCCGTGGCCTTCTGGCAACTCAGGGCTCTTTAGGAAGGTTAATGCAACCTCTATATAATTCGTTTAATTCGCGTTTTGCTTGCAAAACAAATTTCTAAATATCAATTCGTTTAATTCGCGCAATTCGCCGTTTTAAAGAGGCGCCATTATATATATAAATAACAAAAGCGGCCCCGGCATTCGTCGGGGCCGCTTTCATAAGCATTGCGATTATTCTTGCGGATTGTTATTTCACAATCGTCATCTCGTCGATGAGGTTCTTGGCACCGGCATATTTGTCGATGACCCAGAGGAAGTAGCGGCTGTCGAGGCAGATGCAGCGCTGCAGGTTCTCCTCGAAGTCGATGTCGCCACTCATAGCCTCGCTGTTGCCGTCGAAGGCCAGACCGATGAGGTTGCCTTCAGCGTCCATAACGGGGCTACCGCTGTTGCCGCCAGTGATGTCGTTGTTGGTGACGAAGCAGGTCACCAGCTCGCCCTTGCTGTTGGCGTAGGGGCCGAAGTCCTTGGCAGCGTAGAGGTTCTTGAGGCGCTCAGGGACGATGAACTCGCTGTTGGTGGGGTCTTCCTTCTCGATGACGCCCTTGAGGGTGGTGTAGTAGCTGTAGGCCACAGCATCGCGGGGCTCGTAGGCCTTGACGTTGCCGTAGGTGAGGCGGATGGTCGAGTTGGCGTCGGGGCTCATCAGCTTGCGGTTCTTGTTGATCTGCAGGATACCGTCGGTGAAGTTGCGGATGCCACGCTGCAGGCCTTCGGTGCTCTCTTTGGGAATCATCGAGCGCACTTCCATATATTTTTCATAGGCACCGTTGCCGGCGATGACGACGGGGTCCTTGGCCAGTTTCTTCATATCGGGTTTCTGCATAAACTTGTCGAAAGCCTCCTTGTTGGCGAAGACCGACTTGGCGAACATTTCGTCGACATATTTCTCGAAGTTGCCTTTGTATTTCTTGTCGGCGTTGACGAGGAATTCGGGCATAAACTTCATCTCCATATTGGCATAGACATACTGCATCAAGGCAGCGAGGACGCGCTTTTCGGTGGCCTCGTTATAGTCCTTGTAGAACTCGGCGGCGTCGCCCTTGATGCTTTCGACGATCTGGTCCTTCATCTCGGCATACTTGGGATTGTCGAGCAGCTGGAGGGTGCGATAGACGCGCACCGACTGCATTGGCAGTTCGGGGCCGCTCAGCAGGCCTTCGGCCAGATAGGTGATGGCAGCCTGATAGGGGGCGCGGTCGGCATAGCCTTTCTTGATAAGAGGCAGGGCCTCGACATACTTCGGATCCTTGCCCTGGGCCCAGGCGCGATACTCGTCCTCGATGTCTTTCTTCAGGCCCATCGTGTTGAGGTTCTTGAGGGCCTTGTTCTGCTCGTTGCTGTATTTCCAGTAGTTGGAGCAGCTGGCATATTTGGAGGCGTATTTGATCTTGGTTTCCTGGCTGGCGGCCATTTCTTCGCGCAGGATGTTGATTTTCACGGTGCGGATTTCGTAGCGCAGCTTGTTGGTGATGTTCATCGTCTCCTCGAGGCCGTAGCTGGTCAGGAAGTGGTCGGTGGTGCCGGGGAAACCCATAACCATAGCGAAGTCGCCGTCCTTCAGCTCGCGGTTGCTGACGGGCAGGTAGTGCTTGGGTTTCAGGGGGATGTTGGCGTCGCTATACTCGGCGGGGTTGCCGTCGGGGGCGGTGTAGATGCGGAACATCGAGAAGTCGCACGTGTGGCGCGGCCACGACCAGTTGTCGGTGTCGCCGCCAAATTTTCCCATCGACGAAGGAGGAGCGCCGACCAGACGGACATCCTTGTAGATGACGTGGACGAAGAGGAAGAACTGGTTGCCGTTGAACATCGGCTTGACCTGGGCGTCGTAGATGGTGCCGTCGACGGCCTTCTTGGCGATGCGGTCGCTGACCTCCTTGATGGCGCGGGCGCGCTCGCTTTCGCTCATATCGTCGCTAAGGGCGGCCTTGACCTCGTCGGTGACATCTTCCATACGGACAAGGATCGATGCCGTCAGGCCAGGGTTGGGCAGTTCCTGGTCCTTGCTGTAGGCCCAGAAGCCGTCGCGCAGATAGTCGTGACCCACGGTCGAGTGCTCCTGCAGCTTGCCGTAGCCGCAGTGGTGGTTGGTCGACATAAGTCCCTGGTCGGAAATGATTTCGCCAGTGCAGAAATGCCAGAAGGGGCTGCCTTCGTTGCCAAGGCCGACAATGGCGTCCTTGATGCAGTTCTGGTTGATGCTGTAGATGTCTTCGGGAGTGAGTTTGAAACCGGCTTTCTGCATATCGGTGTAGTTCTTGCCGATAAGCGAGAGTAGCCACATACCCTCATCGGCGCGGGCGACGCCCGGCAGGGCGATGAGCAGGCCGAGGGCCAATACTAAAGATTTGATTTTCATTTTTCCTATATATTTTACGATTAATTATTTATTTTACAACAAAATATAATCTACATTCGCACAACATAGAGAGTGCAAATATACGATATTTTTTGGAATTAGGCGCAAAATAATGAAAATACCGACACCTCAGTCGCCCGTTGTACGGTATATGTACGCTATATGTACGGTATTTGTACGCTTCGGAAGCGTACAAATACCGTACATATAGCGTACATATACCGTACAACGGGCAAAGGAAATGGCGTAAAAGTATGGTTCACAACGTTTGGCGACGGCGCAAAACGGGCCTTGTTTCGGAGCGTGGAACAGGAAAGGGAGGCAATGGCAAAAAAATGCATCGCAAAAAAGTTATCAACAACTTGTCACCAGCCGAGAAAAACCGTCCACGGCAACCCCGACAGGCATAAAAACAGCCCCATTTTGAACTCTTTATCAGCGTATTACAATAACTACGGATTAAAATGAAACCTTTGGAAGAAAACTCCGTAAAAGAAGAGCGAAAAGTAAAAAATTGGATTTAAAAAACATTTTTTGGAAATAATTGGTTTTTTTTGGAAAAAAGTTTGTATTTTTACACTTTGAAACAAATTAGGCAAAAATGTCGTTATTGATTGGTATAGAGTATTGTAAGCTTGACAGCAACGGTCGTTTCAAGCTTCCAATTGCAATAAAAAAGCAATTGGAGGGCGACGACTGCCGTTTTGTCATCCGTCCAAGCATCTATGCCGAATGCCTTGAGCTGTGGACATACGCCAGTTTCGAAGCGGAAATAGCACAACTCCAAAAAGAGCTGAACCCCTACTCGATCGAAGACCGCAAGATGCTGCGCGTGCTGAGCGCCGGCAACATCGTCGAGATGGACTCGAGCGACCGCCTGGTGATTCCCGGCGAGCAGCGAGTGCGTCTGAAGGACTCGAAGGAGCTGGTGCTGCTGTCGACAGGCAAGTTTATGGAAATCTGGGACCACGACACTTACAGCCAGCTTAACAACGAAGTCGCCGACTATGCAACGAAGGTTGACGAAAGATTAGGGAGGACAGCCAATGGACCAGAATCCTGACAACAAACGCTTTTATCACCTTCCGGTGATGCTGGAAGAGTGTATGGAGGGGCTGAACATCCGTCCCGACGGCATCTATGTCGACGTGACGTTTGGCGGTGGCGGCCATTCGAGGGCCATCCTCGAAAGGCTCGGCGACGAAGGACGCCTCTACGCCTTCGACCGCGACGGCGACGCCTTGGACAACGGCATCGACGACCCGCGTTTTTGCCTTATCAACGAGAACTTCAAGCATCTGAAGAGCTTCCTGCGTCTGAACGGCGTGCGCCGCATCGACGGCCTGCTGGCCGACCTCGGCGTGTCGAGCCATCAGATCGACGATGGCGGACGGGGTTTCTCGACCCGGATGGACGGCCCGCTGGACCTGCGTATGGACCGCCGCGAGGGCACGACGGCCGCCGACTTGGTCAACAGCGCCGACGAAGCGGAGCTGGAACGCCTGCTGCGACTGTACGGCGAACTGCCCAACGCACGCCAGATGGCACGAGCCATCGTGAAGTGGAGAACGGTGGAAGCGGAAAACGGAGAGGCTGGCGGAATCAGGACCACGGGCGACCTCAAGGCGGCAGTGGAGCACCTGCTGCCCCGCGGCCGCGAAAACAAGACGCTGGCAATGCTGTTCCAGGCCCTGCGCATCGAGGTGAACGGAGAGCTCGACGCACTGAGCTCGATGCTGGAACAGGCCGTGGAGCTGCTCAACGACGGCGGAAGGCTGTGCGTGATGTCGTACCACTCGCTCGAAGACCGCCTGGTGAAGAACTTCTTCCGCACAGGCAACTTCGAGGGCGAGCTCGAGAAAGACTTCTTCGGCAACCCGCAGGTGGACCTGCGCGTGGTGACGCGCAAGCCGGTGACGGCATCGGACGAGGAACTGCAACGCAACAACCGCTCGCGCAGCGCCAAGCTCCGCGTGGCCGAGAAAATTGAAAATTAAAATCACTTGATAATTAAAATAATGGAGAAAAACAGCAGCAACAGAAAGAGTAGCAGCCTGGCACAGGTGCTGGGCGGAGATATGCTGGGTTCGCACTTCGTGCTGAAGCAGATACCGCTGCTGCTGCTGATTCTTGCCGGATGCTTGGCGATGGTGAAGGTGCGCTATGAGGTGGAGACGCTGAACAAGAAAAAGAGCCGCCTCGAAAAGGAGGTGAGCTACTTGCTGGAACAGCGCGTGCAGATGCAGAAACAGTATCAGGAGTCGATAAGAATCTCGCGCATAGAGACCGAGCTCGACACCGTGGGCGTGGGACTTGTGGCAGGGCCTCCGTTCGAACTGAAGGTCAAATATTAAGAACCATAACATAAAACAAGCATATAAAAAAAAGAATACATATCTACAAAAAACAACGAATATGTCAAAGAGCGACCGCATAACGACAAGAGCAAAGGCAGGAATGCTTTTCCTGATCCTCGTAGGAGGATTCGGGATTGCCATTTTGTGGTCGACCATAAAGGTGATGTGGATCGACGGCGACGAACTGCGCAAGCACGCCGAGGATATGACCAAAGACTATATGCCCGTCAAGGCACACAGGGGCAACATCTACTCGTCGGACGGCAAAATAATGGCCACTACGGTGCCGGAATGCGACCTCTATTTCGACTTCGGCCGCAGACCCGTGCTCGACAAGCAAGGCAGGATAAAATATATAGAAGGCACCCGCGACACACTGACATCCACAGCAATAGCCGACTCGAACTATTACAAGTACATCGACACCGTGTGTCTGATACTGCACGAGGCGTTTCCCGACTCGTCGGTGCAGGTGTTCCGCGCCATCATCGACAGCGCCCGCTACGGCGTGAAGCAGAAAAAATACCGCGGCTGCGCCCGCATCAAGAAGCACGTACCCTATTCGAGCTGGGACAGAATATGCAAGCTGCCAGGCTGGCGCCGGGGCGTTGTGAAATACCGCGACGGCGAGTCGGTAATCCACGAGCGCCGTTTCCACACCTATGGCAATATGGCCGAGAGCACGCTGGGCTTCGCGGTCCCATTCCAAGGCAAGAGCCACACAGGCCTGGAGGGCTACTACGACTCGATATTGAGCGGCCGCGACGGCAAGGTGCTGTGCCGACGCCTGACGCGAGGCTCGTGGATACCGGTAAGGGGACGTTCGAACCTGACAGTGTCGGACAGCATCGTGACCGATTCGGTGCCCGGCTATCCCGTCATCGACGGCCAAAGCATAGTGTCGACCATCGACACGCGTCTGCAGGACATAGCCCACTACTCGCTCGAAAAGGCCTTGCTACGCTATGGCAGCACTGCCGGATGCGCCATCCTGATGGAAGTTGAGACCGGCAATGTACTGGTCTGTTCGAGCCTGATTCTTGACACCACAGGCCGATACAAGGAGATGCCCTACCGCAATGTGGCCGTCACCGACCTCTACGAGCCAGGCTCCATTTTCAAGCCCGTGCTGCTTACGGCAATGTACAACGACCCCAGCTTTACGCTCGACACAGCAATGCTGCTGCCCGTAGGACGCAAGAAGTTCAGCAACAACAGCAAGATGGTCGAAGACCACGGCATCGACAACGGGCAGTACCCACTGTGGAAAGCTGTGGCTGTCTCGTCGAACGTGGCGTTCTGCGAACTGGCGTGGCGCTACTACAACAACCGCAGGGACACGCTGTTTGCGCAGGTTGGCCGCATATATCCCTTCGGCCTGCTGAACGTGGACCTGGTCGGAACAGAATACAAAAGCCGCACCCATCCGCTGACGTTCGACAATGACTTTCTGCGCTTCTGCTACGGATACACCAGCGCAGTGTCGCCACTGAGGATGGCAACGTTCTATAACGCATTGGCCAACAAAGGACGTATGGTTAAACCGCGCTTCTGCAAGGGCGTGATTGTAGGCGACGAACTGGAGGAGATTCCCGTTCAGGTGCTGAACGAGCACATCTGTTCGGAGCAAACGGCACTGACACTGCGCGATATGCTGATCGGTGTCGTGGAAGGCGGCACAGGCGACAACATCAAAAACGACACTTACACCATAGCCGGCAAGACAGGTACCGCCGTGACATCGCCCAACGCACCGACAAGCAATGCCACCTTTGTGGGCTTCTTTCCTGCCGACAAGCCAAAATACACCTGCCTGGTAATGATGAGAGACATCAAGAGTTTTGGCCGCAACGCGGCACCTGTGTTCCAAAACATTGCCGACTGCGTAGTGTCGCTGGACAAAGAACTCGACTGCCGTCCGACAATGAAAAAGATGGCCGAACTGAAACAACGACAGAAAAACGGCAACAGGATGAGCTACCCGTTGCCAACAGTGTCGAAGGCTCCGCAAGCAGAAGTGAGACTAGTCCACAAGCGACTCGGGCTCGACTACAGCAACGTGACAATGCTGACCCCGTGGTGCACATTCAGAGAACCCGTCGACAGCCTGGGACAGAAAGCGGAATATGTTGAATATGAGATTCCCCGCCACCAAATGCCCAACTGCTATGGTATGACGGTCAAAGACGCACTGCTGCTATGCCGAAGTGTGGGCGTGGATGTGAGTTTCGAGGGCTACGGCAAGGTTGTGTCGCAGGAACCCAAAGCCCGCACACCGATTAAAAAAGGGGCAAAAGTGCATCTGAAACTGAAACCGTATTAGAATGCCGACCGATACAATTGACTACAAAAGACTTTAATATATATACATATAATTATACTGACGCAAACATAATACAAACAAAAAATAAAAAGCAAGCAATGAAACTGACAGACATACTGAAAAGAATTGAGTACCAAGCCTACTGCGAAGGGAAAGCGTGCGCTGCCGACAACAGGGAGGTGAGCTGTATTACCTTCGACTCGCGTAAGGTTGGCGAGGGTACTATGTTCGTAGCTCAGAAGGGGGTGCACGTCGACGGTCACGCATACATAGCAATGGCCATAGAGAAAGGCGCTAAGGTGATAGTCTGTCAGGATGTGCCCGCCGAACAGCCTAAGGGAGTGCTGTTTCTGCAAGTGGCCAATAGTGATGTGGCACTGGGGCTGGCCGCCGACAACTTCTACGGCAACCCGTCGAACAAGCTGCAGCTGATAGGCATCACCGGCACCAACGGCAAGACCACCACCGTGACACTACTGCACAGAATGATGCGCAAGATGGGGCTGAAAGCAGGCCTTATCTCCACCATTGTGAACCGCGTCAACGACGAGGAGATTGCCGCAACACACACCACTCCCGATGCCGTAGAACTCAACTCACTGCTGGCGCAAATGGTCGAGAAAGGCTGCGAATACTGTTTTATGGAGGTGAGCTCGCACGCCATCGTGCAGAACCGCATTGCCGGACTGCGATTTGCCGGAGCCATTTTCAGCAACATCACCCACGACCATCTGGATTTCCACGGGACTATGGCCAACTACATAGCCGCCAAGAAGGCTCTGTTCGACAGCCTGCCCGAAGAGGCTTTTGCACTGACAAACATCGACGACAAGAACGGACGCGTTATGGTGCAGAACTGCAAAGGTCGCGTGAAGACCTACAGCCTGCAAACGGTGGCAGACTTCAGATGCAAGATACTGGAAAGCAGCATCCACGGGCAGCACCTGGAATTGAGCACCAGCGACGGGAAAAGAGAGTTCTGGACACCGCTGGTAGGCCGTTTCAACGCCTACAACATCACCGCCATAGCAGCCACCGCCGTCCTGTGCGGCTTCGCCATCGACGAGGTGCTGCGCGTGTGCAGCAGCCTCAGCGCCGCCCCGGGACGCTTCCAATACCTGCACGGCAACGGCAAGACAGCCATCGTCGACTATGCCCACACACCAGATGCACTTCAGAACGTGATAGACACCATCAACGAGGTGCGCTCCAAGAGCCAGAACCTGATTGTCGTCGTTGGATGCGGCGGCGACCGCGACCCGCTGAAGCGCCCCATTATGGCACGCATAGCGGCCGAAGGCAGCGACCGCCTCATACTGACCTCCGACAATCCACGCACCGAAAATCCCGACAGCATTTTGGACCAGATGGAAGGAGGCCTCACCGCCGAACAGCGCTCGGCGACCGTGCGCATCAGCGACCGACGCCAAGCCATAAAGACTGCGGTGATGATGGCTCGCGAGGGCGACATCATCCTGATTGCCGGCAAAGGCCACGAGACATACCAGGAAATCAACGGCGTGCGTCATCATTTCGACGACCGCGAAGAAGCAAACAAATTATTAAACCAATAAAAACGAAGAACTATGCTATACTATCTATTCACTTGGTTGGACGAAGCATTCAATTTGCCTGGAGCAGGAGTGTTCCAGTACATATCGTTCCGCGCCGCTATGTCTGTAATAACATCGCTGATCATAATGCTCATCTTCGGCAAGCCGTTCATCAAATGGCTGCGCAAGAAACAAATCGGCGAGACTGTACGCGACCTTCACCTCGAAGGCCAGAAAGAGAAAGAAGGCACTCCGACAATGGGAGGCCTGCTCATTCTGGCGGCCATCGTCATCCCCACCCTGCTGTTTGCCAAGCTCGACAACATCTATGTGCTGATAATGCTCGGAACAACACTGTGGCTGGGACTGATAGGCTTTATCGACGACTATATCAAAGTGTTCAAAAAACACAAAGAGGGCCTTCGCGGCAAATACAAAATCATTGGCCAGGTGACGCTGGGCATCGCCGTAGGTCTTCTGATAATGTACCATCCCGACATCACCATCAAAGAGACTTCGTCGGTAGAGAACTACGTTGCCTCGCACAATGTCAACATTGAAGGCAACTACGAGCGCGCCAAGAGCGAATTCTCGCAAAATCCCGTCAAATCGACCAAGACGACCATTCCTTTCGTCAAAAGCAACGAACTTGACTATGCCAAAATCATCACCTGGATGGGCGACTGGGCCAAGAACTGGGTCTGGCTGGTGTATGTGGTCGTTGTGATTCTTGTGGTTACAGCAACCTCGAACGGTGCCAACCTTACCGACGGCATAGACGGGTTGGCGACAGGCACGTCGGCAATCATTGGCGCCACACTGGCTATACTGGCTTGGGTGTCGGGCAACATCATATTTGCCAACTACCTGAACATAATGTTCTTGCCAAACATCGGCGAGCTGGCCATTTTCATCACCGCCTTCGTCGGTGCCACGCTGGGTTTTATGTGGTTCAACTCGCACCCTGCCGAAATCTTTATGGGCGACACCGGCTCGCTGGCCATCGGCGGCATCATCGCCGTCTTTGCCCTTCTGATTCGCAAGGAACTTCTGCTGCCCATACTGTGTGGCATATTCCTGATGGAAAGCCTCTCGGTCATCATCCAGACGACGTACTTCAAATACACCCGCAAAAAATATGGTGAAGGTCGCCGCGTCTTCCTGATGGCTCCGTTGCACCACCACTACCAGAAAAAAGGAATCAAGGAGGAAAAGATAGTCACCCGCTTCTACATCATCGGCATCCTGCTGGCCATCATCAGCATCGTGACACTGAAACTCAGATAACCCACCAAAGCATACATCACCCCAAAAACCAAAACAACCGAATACTTCCAATCATAAATAAAACATCTTTGAAATATGTACGAAACAATAGTAAATCAAGCTAGCGAAAAAGTCCACACCGGATTGGCAGGCATCGACAGCTCCAAACTGAAAAAACTGAGAAGTGCCCATCTTAAAGCCTGCTTCAGCCTAATCGACGAGATGCGCCACAAACTGGAGTTTGTAGCCCGCATCAAGGGTGTGTCGTTCATCGACGATGCCGCCTCACGCAGCCCAATGTCCACTTGGTACGCCCTCGAGACCGTCGACGGCAAGGTCGCCTGGATTGCCAACGGCGCCGCCGCCGGCATTGCCAAAGCATCGGAGTTCAAACGCCTGCGCGCACTGGTCGAAAGCAAGGTGAGAATGATCATCTGCCTTGGCGACAGCGAGCTGTATGTCAATACCTTTGGCGACTTGACAAACAACATCATACAGGTCGAGACTATGGAAGAAGCCGTCCACAAAGCTTTCTACAGCAGCGACGAAAATATGAAAGTGCTCTTCTCGCCGGCAATCGAAAACGGCATCTCGTACGAAACACAAGGCGAATCTTTCAAACACGAAGTCAACGAACTCTAAATGGTGACGAACAGAGACAACATATCACGCAAACTGCTGAATCCGTTCAAGGGAGACAAAGCCGTATGGTTCATCTTCCTTGTGCTGGCCATCATATCGCTGGTGTCGGTGTTCAGCTCCATCGGCTATCTGGCAGCATCTACCGACAAGACACCCGAATCGGTATTTATGCGCCATCTGACGTTTGTTGTCTTGACGTTCTTTGTCGTCATCATCCTATCCAATTTCAACTATCGGCGTTTCTCCGGACTCTCGTGGCTCGGATATCTCGTCTCGCTGGCATTGCTGGTGGCGGTATTTGTCGTAGGACACAAAAGCAACGAGGCCGGTTCGGGAATGAGCCGCTGGCTGGAGCTCCCCATTGTGGGACAATTCCAACCGTCGGAGTTGGCAAAAATCGTGATGGTCATCTACTTGGCTCGTCTGCTCACGCAGGAGAAAGAGAACCTGAAAGAATGGATCACGCTGCGAAACATTATGATTCCAGTGATGCTGCTCATAATGCTTGTGGTGTCCGAAAACCTCTCTACGGCGCTCATTATCTTCATCGTATGTTTCACGATGATCAGGCTGGCACCTATCAACGTAAACCACTGGCGACTGACGATACTGGGACTGATAGCTTTCGCCGCTTTGGCCCTGATGATTGGCAACAAGTTCGACATCCCCTTCCTCGCACGTTCAGGAACCTGGAGCAGCCGCGTGGACAAATGGTTGCATTTCGACCCCAACGAACTCACACAGGAGTCGATGGCACGTATGGCTGTGGCCACAGGCAAATTTTTCGGCGTCGGCATCGGTTCCACCATCCAAGCCCGACTGATGACACAGGCCAACAACGACCTCATCTATGCCATTATCATAGAAGAAAGCGGTATGCTTGGCGGAATCATCGTATTCCTGCTCTATACCTACCTTTACGTACGATGTATCAAGATTGCACTGAAATGCAGAGGAGATTTTGGGCGAATGACTGTCATAGGCCTTGGAACACTGATATTCCTTCAGGCAGCAATCCATATGAGCGTTTCGGTAGGTGCTTTGCCCGTCACGGGACAGACGCTGCCGCTCATCAGTTCGGGAGGTACCGCCTATATGTGTATGGGTCTCGCACTGGGCGTCATTCAGTCAGTAGCCTACGACAACAACCTGACCGAAGCTAAAGAAAAACGCGCCGCAGCACAATCGACCGCAAGCAAAAGCAACAACGTTCCAACGACAGAACACAAAGGAAACAGTGAGACCATTGAAGAAGACAAAAGAGGTCAGTAGTATTTTGAAGAGGTTTATCGAGTTAAAGGAAGTCATTAGAATTTAAGGAACAATATATATCATATTAATATATCAACATCAAAATGAAAGCAATAATTAGCGGAGGAGGCACTGGAGGACACATCTTTCCTGCCATTGCCATAGCCAATGCCATCAAGAAACGATGGCCCGACGCCGACATCCTTTTTGTCGGTGCCGAGGGGCGTATGGAGATGGAGAAGGTGCCTGCCGCAGGCTACGAGATAAAAGGGCTGCCAATAGCAGGACTGCAGCGCAAACTGACGATCCGGAACATCATCAAAAACCTGCAACTGCCGTTCAAAATGATACGCAGCCGCAAAAAGGTCAGAAAAATCATTGCCGATTTCCGACCCGACATCGTGGTTGGCGTCGGCGGATTCGCCAGCGAGCCAACACTCAAGGCCGCAGCCGCAATGGGCTACCCCACCCTCCTGCAGGAGCAGAACTCATATGCCGGCCTGACAAACAAGATGCTTGCCCAGGGCGCTCGCACAATCTGCGTGGCCTACGACGGAATGGAGCGATTCTTCCCGAAAGAAAAAATCGTCTTCACAGGCAATCCCGTCCGCGACATCATCGAGAACATATACAACGAAGTGCCGCAGCGTTTCGAAGGCACCCTCGGCGAAGCAAAAACACTTGCCGAAAACAGGACCAGGACACAAGGATTGGAGCATTTCGGCCTCGCTGCGGACAAACGGACCGTACTGTCGGTCGGCGGCAGCCTCGGTGCCGGTTCTATCAACAGAATGATTCTCGACAACATCGAGTTCTTCAAGCAGAACGACATCCAACTGCTGTGGCAAACCGGTAAAGGTATGTACGAAGAGGCTTGCGAGAAGGTGAAAGAATCCGGGTGCGGGAATCTGGTCAAGGTGCACCGTTTCATCAACGAAATGGATATGGCATATCGTGCCGCCGACGTAATCATCTCAAGAGCAGGCGCAATAGCGATTTCCGAACTGTGCATCGTTGCAAAACCGGTAATCCTTATCCCCTCGCCCAATGTGGCCGAAGACCATCAGACGAAGAACGCTATGGCCCTTGTGGAAAAGAACGCGGCCATTATGGTTCGCGACAGCGAATGCCACGAAAAAGGACTCGAGACCCTGCTGGACCTTCTCAACGACAACGACCGTATGGCAGCGATGGGAAAGAACATCAAGCAACTGGCACGTCGCAAAGCTGCCGACAGAATCGTTGACGAAATCAAAAAAATAACAGAAAAACAGACTATATGAACTACTATTTTCTTGGCATAGGAGGCATTGGGATGAGCGCGCTGGCGCGATTCTTCAAACTTGGCGGGAACACCGTCAGCGGCTACGACCGTACGCCAAGCCCACTGACCAGCCAACTCGAAGCCGAAGGCATCAGCATACACTACGACGACAATCCCGACCTGATTCCCGACGGCATCGACCTGGTCGTATACACACCTGCCGTACCAAAGGACACACGCGAATTCCAGCACCTTGAGCAGAGCGGCGTCCCGATGAAGAAAAGGTCGCAGGTGCTCGGCGAACTGACACGCGGCAAAAAATGCATTGCCGTAGCCGGATCGCACGGCAAAACCACCACTTCGACTATGATAGCCTATCTGCTGAGCAAGACCGACATCGGATGCAGCGCATTCCTCGGCGGCATTTCGAAGAATTTCGACAGCAACCTGCTGGTCAACAACGAAAGCCCGTATGTCGTCGTCGAAGCCGACGAATACGACCGCTCCTTCCTGCAACTCCACCCCTACTATTCGGTCATCACAGCCACCGACCCCGACCATCTCGACATCTACGGCACCCACGAAAACCTCATACAGGCTTTCCAGCAGTTCGCCAACCAGACCAATCCCGAAGGAGCCCTCTTCCTGAAGGAGGGACTTGCCGGGCACGACCATCACCATCACGACGAAGACGAAGGCGAGGATGAGCACGAGCACGAACATCACCTGAAAATCAGCGAGGAAATCAAATGTTTCTCCTACTCGGCACGCTCCATCGAACCCGACTTCTACGCCATCAACGTCCGCAACTACAACGGCAACATATACTTCGACCTCCGCACACCCGACAAGGTGCTCTACGACATCGAGTTGCAAAACTCCTGCCTCTACAATGTCGAGAACGCTGTCGCCGCTTCCGCAGTGGCTCTGGCCTGTGGACTCGACGAGTACCAACTGCGCTACGGGCTGAAGACCTTCGCCGGCATCCGCCGGCGCTTCGACGTGCGCGTCAAAACCAAGGACGTCGTCTATATCGACGACTATGCCCACCACCCAAAGGAGATTGCCGCCACCATCGAGTCCATCAAATACCTCTATCCCGACAAACGCATCGTAGGCATCTTCCAACCGCACCTCTACACACGCACACGCGATTTCGCCGACCAGTTCGTCGATGCCCTCAAGCCCCTCGACGAAATCATCCTTATGCCCATCTACCCGGCCCGCGAGAAACCGATACCCGGCATCTCGTCGGGGATGCTGCTGCGCAAGATGGACACAATGAACAAATACCTCTGCAGCGCCGACCAGGTACCCGACTTGGTCGAAGCACTCTGCCCCGATGTTGTCGTCACCCTTGGCGCCGGCGACATCGACCGCCTCGTACCAGTACTCGAACAACGCTTAAAAGAAGAATAGACACACTATGCGCCCCTCTCTGAGAAACATAATCATTGTCGTACTCCTGGTCGCCATCGTGCTCACCTTCCATATCGTGAGGCGACACTCGACTATGCGTGGACTGGAAGTGAATGTCGATGCGCCGAAATCGGCCGTCCTGCTCGACGCCGCCGATGTCGACAGTCTCATCATCGCCGCCTTCCCCGCCCTGCGCAGCACCGACATCAGGGACGTGGACCGCAAAGCAATCGTGCGCACACTCGAAAACAGCCCCTATATCCTCAAGGCCGACGCCAAGATGACCACAGGGGGCAAGCTCATTGTGGACGTCGTGCAGCGAACTCCGGTGGTGCGTATGTTCTATCAAGGCAACGAGTTCTACATCTCGCGCCAAGGGACGCTCATACCCATCTCGGCCAAACATTACTGCCATCTGCTCGTGGGCAGCACCTCTTTCGAAGAGCCCCTGCTCCGCCATCCATCGAAGATGAACCTCGCCGACACCTCCAACCACCACCAGCCGACATCGCCGCTAATGATTTGGAAACTGGCCTCGTTCCTGAACGACAACCCAAAATACGGCGCCATTTTCGACCAAGTCTATGTCGGCGACAAAGGCGACCTCTACCTCGTCCCCAAGCTCGGCAACCTGACAGTCAACGTCGGCGACACCAGCATCCTCGACCGCAAGTTCCGCAACCTGTGGGCCTTCTTCGACCAGGGCATCAGCCAGGTTGGATGGGACACCTACTCCTCCATCAGCCTCAAATACCGAGGACAAGTCGTCGGAACCAAGAAAAACTGACACATTAACACACTAACGAATTTACAAGTTTACGCACTAACGAATTTACAAATTAACGAATTTACAAATTAAAAAATATATCTTATGAATAACGAAAATGACATCATCGTAGGTCTTGACATCGGCACAACCAAGATCGCCTGCTTCATCGGCACACGCGGCGAAAACGACAAAATCCGCATCATAGGCTTCGGCAAGACCCCCTCGAAGGGCGTCGAGCGCGGCGTAGTCAAGAACATCAAGGACACGGCACGCTCCATCCAAAAAGCCGTGGAGGCAGCCTCCGAACAGGCCGGAGTCCCCGTCCGTGAAGTCTATGTAGGCATAGCCGGACAGCACATCAAAAGCATCCAAAACACAGGAACAGTCGTCATTCCGCCCGAGCACAAGTTCATCGAGCAGGAGGATGTCGACCGCCTCATCGACGAGCAGCACAACATACTGCTCAACCCTGGCGAAGACATCATCCACATCTTCCCGCAGAACTTCGTCGTCGACGGCGAAGAGCTCAGCCCCGATGTCGAACCCGTGGGCGTCGCCGGCAAACAGCTCAAGTCCACCTTCCACATCGTCACCGGCAACACGATGAACCTCCTGAACATCCACGACAGCGTCGAACGTGCCGGACTCTCCATCAAGGGCGTCGTCCTCGAACCGATAGCCTCGGCCTACGCCGTCCTCGACAACACCGACCGCGACGCAGGCGTAGCCCTGGTCGACATCGGAGGCGGCACCACCGACATTGCCATCTTCAACGAAGGCGTAATCCGCCACACTTCGGTCCTTCCGCTGGCAGGCAACGCCATCACCACCGACATCAAGGAAAACTGCAAAATACTCCGCGAGCAGGCCGAGACCCTCAAAACACGCTTCGGCTCCTGCCTTCCCCAAAACGTCAGCGAGAACGACATCATCTCCATCCCCGGACTCCGCACCCAGCCGCCGCGCGAAATCAGTATGCGCACCCTCGCCGGCATCATCAAGGCCCGTACCGAGACCATCCTCGAACAGGTGGACTACGAAATCAAAAAATCGCACCTCGAGAAGCACATCTTCGCCGGCATCGTCCTCACAGGCGGTGGCGCACAGCTGCGCCACATCAAGGAGCTGGCCGAATACATCACCGGCATCGACAGCCGCATAGGCCTCCCCGACGAGCACCTCGACAAGGACTCCGACCCCGAAATCATCAACACGATGTATGCCACCGGCATCGGTCTCGTCCTCTACGGTTTCCACGAGCTCGACGAGCAGCGCCGCCACAACCAGGAAGACGACGAAGCCGCCGAACAGAAACCCGTCGAGCCAGAAACGACTCACGAGCCCGAAGTCAAGGACGACGTCTTTGCCGACCTCCCAGCACAAGAGCCCGAAGCCATCCAACCCGAAGTCGAAGAACCCGAAAAGCCCACCGTTAAGGAGACCAAGAAAACCGGCCGCCGCAACAACTTTGGCCAGCAGTTTATGAAGTCCATCGACAAGTATTTCGGACGCGTGTTCGGCGACGACACCATCCGCAACGAAGGACGCGAAGAACAGGATCTTTGATTTCAAAACTACGGGACCCGAAAACAAACAATTCACCAATCGACGGACCATCAAATTCCACAAGTTGATAAGTTGTTGAAAACAAAAACACAAAACAATCAGTAGTTCGCTCAAATTCGAGTAATTTTACAACGATTTGCAGCAATCGCCCAAAGCGAGTACATTATTAATAATCACCCATCTGCAAAAGAAATAAGTATATGAACGATAGCACAAATTCTATGAACGACGTCAATCAGACAGCAATAAATCCCACCTTTATGACAGGGACAACCTCAATGGAATTCGAACCGCTGCGCCAGCAACCGGCCAAAATCAAAGTCATCGGCGTAGGCGGTGGCGGCGGCAACGCCGTCAACCATATGTTCCGTCAAGGCATCCGCGGTGTCGATTTCATCGTCTGCAACACCGACGCCAAAGCACTCGCTTCAAGCCCCGTGCCCAACAAAATTGAGCTCGGCAAACTCGGCGCCGGCAACGTGCCGGAACGCGCTCGCAAAGCCGCCCTCGACCACAAGGACGAAATACGCGAAGCCATCAGCGACGACACCCAGATGCTCTTCATCACCGCCGGTATGGGCGGCGGCACCGGCACCGGAGCAGCTCCCGTCATCGCCGAGATAGCCAAAAGCATCGAGCTCGACGACGAGATGGTGCCCCGCATCCTCGTCGTGGCCATCGTCACAATGCCCTTCTCCTTCGAAGGCAGACGCCGCAAAGAGCAGGCCGAAGCAGGCATCGAAGAACTCAAGAAACACGTCGACGCCATCCTCATCATCAACAACGACAAACTGCGCCACCTCGGCAACCTGCCCCTCAACCAGGCCTTCAGCCAGGCCGACGACGTGCTCCTCACCGCAGCCAAAGGCATCGCCGAGATCATCACCGTCTCCGCCTACGTCAACATCGACTTCCGCGATGTCAACACCGTAATGGAAAAGAGCGGCACAGCACTGATGGGCGCCGGCGAAGGACGCGGCGAAAACCGCGCACGCCAGGCCATCGAAGAGGCCACCACCTCCGTGCTCCTCGACGACAACGACATCCGCGGCGCCAAAAACATACTCCTCTACTTCTCATACTCCAGCAGCCACCAGATAACGATGGACGAACTGGGCGAAGTCACCGACTACCTCACCGACCTCACCGGCAACAACGAGACCAACGTCATCTGGGGCGCCGGCGACGACGACAGCCTCGACGACGAACTGCGCATCACCCTCATCGCCACCGGCTTCGAGCAGCGCCCCGGCCTCACCGTGCACACCCTTGAGCCCAAGAGCGAAGAGCAACCCGCCAGCGAGCCTGCCGACATAGCAAGCACCGCCAAGACCGAGACCAAAGAAGCCGACACAACCGAAAAGACCACCAACATAGCCGAACAGCAGAAAAACGTCGACGACACCCTGCCCAAACCCACTGCCGAAATGAACGGCCGGCGCATCTTCGTGCTCAACACCCCCAGCCTTGAAGAAAGCGAAAGCGAACCCGAGGCCGAGCCCGAAGCCGTAGCCAAGGAAATCCCCGCAGCCGTAGCGGCAGGCAGCCTGCTCGACGAAATCCGCGTCATCTCGCGTCCCGAAGCCTCTGCCAAGGAAAACGTCGAACACGCCGAACCCGTAAAGGCAGCCGAGCCCGTCTTCCACATCAACACGACCTCCGTATTTGCCGACGAACCGCGCAAGGCCGAAGAACCCGTCCAGCAACCCGTTGCCGAACAGGCCATAGCCCACGAAACCGAGACGCGCCGCGAAACCATAGCCGAACGCCAAATGGAACAGGCAATGCAGCCCGACGAGGACATCAACGACCTCAAGCTGCGCCAGCGCGCCGAGCGCATACGCCGTATGAACGACCTGCTGCGCAACGACCCCAACGGCCCCAAGAAAATCGAGGATATGACCACCGAAGAGCTCACCAGCGAGCCCATCTACCAGACCCCCTCGTCGGCCGAAAGCGACGCAGCACGCAAGCGCATCAACCTCGACGGAACCATCAGCACAGGCATAGCCTTCCTGAACGACCTGCCAGATTGAGCAAGACCCACCGGAAATACATCTTTGAAATTTTCATAATACGTTAAGAGGAAGCCCCGCACAGGCTTCCTCTTTTTTGGCTTTATATAAAGAGTATATAAATAAAAAGACCCCGTCTAAGTGACGGGGCCTTGATAAGTGCTTTTAGAACGGCACATCATCAAAACCAGGTGTTTCACGGGATAATAATATGTCGTTAATTCTCTCCAAAGCCTCCCTAGAACCTAATTCGGCTGCTTTTTGGAAATAGTTTAATGCCTCATCTTCGTTTTTTTCTACGACAATGCCATTATAGAAACAGTCTCCTATATCGTATAGGGCTTTCGGATAATCCATTTCGGCAGCTTCTTTAAATAGTTCCATTGCTTTTTCTTTGTCCTCGCCTATGCCGGAACCGTCGAAATAGCATCTTCCCAACTCATAAATGGCTGGAACAACTTTCTCCAGAACTGCTTTTTGATAGCACTTTACAGACTCGGCCTCATCCTCTTCTACACCATGTCCGCAAAAATAGCACCTCCCTAGCATATAACTCGCCCACGAATCACCTAATTCGGACGCCTTTTTGAAGCATCTCCAAGCGATATGGTTGTCGACCCTGACGCCATCGCCGTAATAATAGCAGCGTCCCAATCTGTAAAGTGCATCGACATTATTCTTTGAAGCAGCTCTCATATACCATCTCGCGGCCTCTTTTGCACTTTTCTTCACACCACTACCTATTTCGTACTTAAGCCCTATCTGAAATTGTGCAACATCATTACCTTGCTTTGCTGCCTCGAGGAACCATCTATTGGATTCAGCGATGTTCTTTTCCAGCCCATGTTTGCCTTCTAAATACCAAAATCCCAGATGACATTGAGCGTCAGCATTGCCCATTTCTGCTGCCCTCTTGCATGCAGCGACAACATCACCGTGCGGAGCCTGTATGTCTTCAAGGCACCATGCAATATGGAGTTGTGCGTCGGCATCTCCCTGCACGGCTGCTTCGCCGAACCAATACATCGCTTTGGAATAATCTTGTGGTAATCCTTCTCTCTTGTAATATCCCAGCCCCAAGTTGAACTGTGCCTTCGCATCGCCTTGCTTAGCTGCCTTCTCATACCATTTGTTAGCTTCAACCAAGTCCTTTTCAACGCCGCTGCCGTAAAAGTAGCAAACACCCAGATTGCACTGCCAGTTGGCACGGCCTTCCTCTGCCGCCTTCTTTATCCAACTTATCGGACGGCCATGCACTCTGTATTCCTCTCCCATGAATCCGTTGTTCCATTGGCGCGTTGCCACGTTCCACGAGATACAGTTCAATGCGCCTCCATTGCGCACCGCCTCCATTGCGGGAACTCCAATAACTTTGCATCTCGGCATCGCCTCTGATATCTGCTGCAACGCTTGTTCATCTTCCGGTATGCCAAGTTGTGGGACAAGGACCATTCTGCCAACTTGCAAGAAATTGATATATGCCCAGCTATGCTTATGTTTCCTTTTTGTATTGTAAGACAAAGGAACCACCTCGAAGTGTTTTTCCAATAATCTGGTGAATTTGCGAGCCATAGCCATATCAAAATCGGCATAGTTGGTCATCATTACACGATTATCACCGAGATAATGAATAATCCCATCACTATGGCCCATAAATTCATTTCTATCCCACGGAAGGAAAACAACGTCGCACAGGAAAGCCTCTTCAAGCATTCTTTGGACTTCCTTGCGTGGTTTATCCTTGTTTTCAAAAAACACCTTTTCTGTCATCACAATCTTGTTACCACAGCGCACCACATTGCCGCCATCAACAACCAAATCCAAATCCACGGCATCACCCAGACACAAACTATCGATGCTTCCTATGCCTTTCACATCTGTAATTGTGCGTTGGTAGTATTTTGTTTGCAGATAGTCAGGGTTGTATTTATAATACACAAAACGCTTTTCGCCTGTCTGGATGGGCATATAGTCGCGACTCCAAATATCCCTTGTGTTTGTCAGCAACCGATGGTCAATGCTATTGTTTGTAAGAATTGTATCGAGACTTTGGTACAACGTCGGGCATTTCTTTGGCAACAAATCCGAGAAGAAAACGGTGTCAGTGTATGCATCGACCATGGTGGTCTCGTTGTATTTACCATATAGAGTGTTCCATCTGTTATCTGCCATCTTCTTTGCTTTTTTCATAAATGCCTTTTAGACAAAATCTCCATGGTCTTGGATCGCGAATATATTCTTTGCCATTTGTTCTAAATGTAATTACATCTGATTCTTTTACGTCAAAAGCAAGACCCTTGGCTATTGATAATATATCATGGTTATTATCATATTCTTCTTTGGTAAGTTTCACAAATTTCTTGTCCTTTTCTAGATACATTGGAACATTTATTCGAAAAATGGGTTCGTCCATTTCTTTTCCCTTGTCCCCAATTCTCCATTCTATCTTGGTGTCACTGAACGAAATGCCTTCATAGAACATGTCGTCAAAAATATGAGTGGAGCAATGATCATATTTTGTATTGTCATGCAGAGGATATTTGCCATCTTTCGTTTCGAGTAGCCTGTATGAACGAATAAGAAATGAAGCTCGATAGTTATTATTAGGATTCTCAAACGTCACATCCAATCCTGATTGATGCAGGTTAAAGCTTCCAGGTTTAAAATATGGGTATCCTTTTGCAAACTCGGACATCCGCGATTTATAAGGATGGGCGTTGGTATGATACATGATGTAGTCATTTATATTCCCTTCCTCTTCATGGTAGTATAACTCAATAGCGCCGATATCAATAATGTATTTCTCATTGATCAAGAAATACCCATTGCAGAGGATCTTCTTGGCACAAGGTATGAAACACTGTGTCACTGCATCGGCATTCCAAGCGCCACCAATCTTTTGATTTCTTTCTTTATCAAAACCCTCTAAATTCTTAATTAGTTCTTTCATTGGATTGCTTTTTGTTGGTAATCAAATCGAGTGCAAAAGTACACGTTGTTTCCGACATGGAAAACTTTTTTCGGTTAAAAGTTGTTAAGGTTTTCCAAAAAGTTATTAATAGAAAAACTAATATTGTTTATATTACAATATCAATTTTTATAAATAAAAAAGCCCCGCTGGATAACGGGGCTTTCTGTGTATGCTGACAATAATGTCTGCGTAGCAACATTGCTCTCTGCGAGCACGCGCTTATTCTTCGTCGCTGGCGGCTTCCTCGTAGGCCTTGAGGAGGGCCTGCTGGACGTCGGTGGGGACGAGCTCGTAGCCGCTGAAGGTCATCGTGAAGGTACCACGGCCGCTGGTCAGCGAGCTGAGGGCGGTGCAGTAGCGGTTCATCTCGGCCAACGGGGCTTTAGCGCGGAGGGTTGTATACTTGCCTTCGGCGTCCATACCGAGCACCATAGCGCGACGGCCCTGGAGGTCGGTCATAACACCACCCTGGCTCTCGGTCGGGACGGTGACGGCGACGTCGTAGATGGGCTCCTTAATCTTGGGGGCTGCCAGCTTGAAGGCCTCGCGGAAGGCGGTACGGCCGGCAATCTTGAAGGCGGTCTCGTTCGAGTCGACGGGGTGCATTTTGCCATCGTAGATGTTGACGACGATGTCGCGTGCGTAGCTGCCGGTCAGAGGACCCTGCTCCATTTTCTCCATAATACCCTTGAGGATGGCGGGCATAAAGCGTGCGTCGATCGAGCCACCGACGATGCAGTTGTTGAAGACCAGCTTGCCGCCCCACTCGAGCGGATACTCCTGGGTGTCGCGGATGGGGTATTTGGTCTGGTTGGGCATACCGTCATAGTAGGGCTCGATGAGCATATGGACTTCGCCAAACTGGCCGCTGCCGCCCGACTGTTTTTTGTGGCGGTACATAGCTTCGGCGCTCTTGGTGATGGTCTCGCGGTAGGGGACGTTGGGGGCGGTGAAGTTGACGGCCAGCTTGTACTGGTTGTCGAAATACCACTTCACGGTGTTGAGGTGCAGCTCGCCCTGGGTGCCGAGGATGACCTGGCGCAGCTCGCGGCTGTTCTCGAGCGAGAGGCTGCGGTCGTAGGTGCTGAGGTCCTTGAGTGCGGCGCCGACCTTCTCGTCGTCGTTGCTGTTGGCAGCCTTGACGGCGACCATATAGATGGGTGTGGGGAATTCGATTTCGCTGACCACGTCGTCGGTGTTCTTCGGAGTGGTGAGGGTGTGGTTGATCTTGACGTCTTTGAGCTTGATGGTGCAGACGATGTCGCCGGCCACAGCTTTCTCGACGCGCTGGCGGTTGCTGCCGCTGCAGACGAGCACCTGGCTGACGCGCTCCTTGCTCTGGTTGACGCTGTTGACGACATCCTGGCTTTCTGCCAGTTCGCCGTTATAGAGGCGCAGGTAGGTGATTTCGCCGAGGTTCTTGTCCTTCGAGCTCTTGAAGGCGAAAGCTACGGTGGGAGCAGCTGCGTCGCACTTCAGTTCCTTGCCGTCCTTGGTCTTCTTGGCGTCGATGACCTCGCAGGGAGCAGGCACGTTCTGGCAGATGAATTCCAGCAGGCGGGTCACGCCGAAATTCTCCTTGGCGCTGGTGCAGAGGATGGGGAAAAGGTCGCGCTTGTCGATGGCCAGCTTGAGGGCTTTGGTGAGTTCTTCGGCGGTGAGGTCACCGTTTTCGAAGTATTTCTCCATCAGTTCGTCGTCGGCAGCGGCGGCTTCCTCAACGAGGGCCATACGCATCTCCTCAGCCTTGTCGGCATATTCGGCGGGGATGTCGGCCTCGGTCATCTTGCCGTCGGTGAAGGTGTACATCTTGTTGGCGACGATGTCGACCACCTGGTTGAAGCCCAGGCCTGCATTGGTCGGGAACTGCAGCACGGTGCACTTCGAACCGAAGAAGTCCTTGAGCTGGTTGACGCTCTCGTCGAAGTTGGCCTTCTCGGCATCGAGATGGTTGACGACGAAAAGCATCGGAGTGTCGAGCTTGGCGGCATAGCGGTTGGCGATTTCGGTGCCCACCTCGACACCGCTCTGGGCGTTGACGACGACGACGGCAGCCTCGACCACGTTGAGTGCGCTGTCCAGCTCGCCCTGGTAGTCGGCGAAACCGGGCACATCGAGAATGTTGATCTTCTTGCCACCGAATTCGGTGTACATAAGGGTGTTCTCTACGGAGTAGCCGCGGTCGTGCTCGATGTCGCGATAGTCGCTGATTGTGTTCTTAGCGTCCACGGTTCCGCGGCGATTGATGACGCCGCCGTTAAAGGCCATAGCTTCGGCCATCGTTGTCTTGCCCGCTTTGGCACCACCAACGAGGGCGATGTTGCGGATGTCAGAGGTCTGGTAAATCTTCATTGTTTTTAATATAATTTATTATTGTTTAATTCTTGTGTATATAATTATAAACCATATTGTTCGGAGCGATTTTGGCGTCTCCGGACAATGCGGTTGCAAGGGGCAAAGATACAAAAAAAAATAATATGTGAGATTAAAAAATAAAAATGGCGTCAAAAAAATCAGACTACAATCAGAGCATTTCTTCCAAATCATCGGCTGTTGTTTGTGTAATGCTAACTTTTCTCGGGTTTGAATTCGGGTTTTATAAGGCCTTTTAATGATTGGAAATATTCGTCTACTTGACTGTACAATGGAAGAATGTCTCTGGCCGTTATAACTTTCCAATCGTCATAGTCGCCGCTCTGTCTCAGCTCGAAAAGCCGACTATAGAAACTGCCCATTTCGTCAGACAGTAGACCTGTGGACACAAAGTGTTTTCCCAACATTCGAATTACTCCGGCGTGGGTGTTGGCTTCAATGCCATAGCTGATTAGCAGGGCAGAAGTGAGGTAGTAGCAAGAGTAGTACATCCTGTTGGCGGCGGCATACCATAGTTCGCCTTTGACGATGTCTTTTGTCTCTTCCCAAGTGTCTTGTGCTTTTTGTATACGGTACTGAACCAAGGCAATACGTTCGGAGTCTGTGAGTCTCATACGGCAATTCCCTCCCTTTCGACATTTTTATAGAACGGTGTGCCTTTTCGTGACAGCCATTCTTGGGTGGTATAAGTTTTTACAGAGAAATATTCACCTAAATTCCATCCTGTTCTGACGATAGGGTATACGTATTTGTTGTAATCATCGTCTTGCAGAGCAGGCTTGTCGAGCAACAAAAGGAAATCCCAATCCGATTCGGCAGATGCATCTCCGCGAGCACGTGAACCGAAAAGCAACAACTTAGCCCCTTGAGGCAAAGTCTGTTTTACTTTCAGTTTGAGTTGCTCCAGTATTTCGTTTTCGTGTGTCATAGTCATAATTGTTGCCGTTGATGGATTCAAATCCTATTGTTCAATTGTGATAAGTGTAATATAATCAGCTATGAATAGGGCTGTTCGGGGGTGTTCACTTTTGTTAATGACGATGCAAAAATACGAATAATTGTTCAGTATACAAAATTTGGATGTCATTTTTTTATTCCTTTTTACTGTGGAGAAAATTTTGTTGCACTAATTGGCAATAAGTGCGGCGGTATTGCGTTAATTAGCTAATTGTTTTGTATTCAATAATTCAAATCGTGGGCGTTATAGCACGACAGAGTATCAGGGGGGCTTTGGCCAACTATTTGGGAGTGGCGATTGGTTTCGTCACCACTTTCTTTGTGCTTACCGACTGCCTGACGCAGGAGGAGATCGGCCTAACGCGAGTGATGGTTGATGCGGCGATGCTGTTTTCGGGATTGGCGCAACTGGGCACCAATGCGTCGATAATAAGGTTCTTCCCCTTTTTCAAGAGCGACGACGGCAAAAACCACGGCATTTTCGGCTGGTCGGTGCTGATCCCATTTGTTGGCTTCACGCTGTTTGCGCTGTTTTTCTTTGTTTTCAAGCAGGATATCATCGACATCTATTCGCAGAAGTCGCCACTTATAGCCAACTATGCCTACCTGCTTCTGCCGCTGACCTTTTTTGCACTCTATCTCACTGTTTTCGAGACCAACGCCAGCGTGCTGCTCCGCATCACGGTGCCGCGCCTTGTCAGGGAGGTAGGCATACGCGTCTTCAACCTGGTGTGCTATCTGCTTTATGGCAAGGATGTTATATCGCTCGACACGTTTGTGTTGCTGTTCTGCCTAAGCTATGGCGTGGCGATGCTGATAAATTTCTTCTACCTGCTGTCGCTGGGCAGAATTTCGTTCCGCATCGACTGGAAGTTCATCGACCGCAAGAGGCTGAAAGAGATAGTGCTGTACACGCTGTTTATGACTGCCACGGTGCTGGCTGGCAACATACCGCTGATCAACTCGCTCTTCCTTGGTGCGCACACGGGGCTTGCGCTGACTGGCGTGTATACAATTGCGTTCTATATTGCCAACATCGTAGAGGTGCCTTACCGTTCGCTGGGAGCCATATCGCGTCCGCTGGTGTCGCAGGCGGTGCGTGACGACGACTGGCAGGAGGTGAACCGTCTCGGGCAGAAGGTGTCGCTGCATCAGTTTCTGGTCAGTGCGTTGATTTTCTTCCTGATATGGATTAACCTGCGTCCGCTTTTCGCCGTCATCCCGCACGGTGCCGAATATGTGGGCGGAATGGGTGTGGTCTTCTTCCTCGGCCTGGCCAAGATTGTCAATTCGTCGCTTTCGATAGGCACCGACATCCTTAATTATTCGCGACTGTACCCATTCTCGCTGTTTTTCATCGCCCTGCTGACGGCATCGGCCATAGTCCTCAACAACAGGCTGATACCGCTGTGGGGCATCAACGGGTCGGCTTGCGCCACACTGTTTTCGTACTGTCTTTACTTCATCTGCCTGTTGCTTTTTATCGGTGCCAAACTTCGGGTGTCGCTGTTTTGCCGCAAACACGTTGTTGTGCTTGTTATGATGCTGGCACTCTTCGGATTGGACTGGGTTTGGACGCAGCTGCTGACGCCGCTGTTCTCGTCGCTGCCGCCGGTGGCGTCGCTGCTTGCCGATGCCGTTGCCAGAACGGCGTTTACGCTGACAGTCAGCGCTGTTGTGATACGTCGTCTCCACGTCTCGAGCGATGTGGATGCCTTCTTCGACAAACTCTTCGCTCGCCGAAAAGCTCATTAATCCCTTTTGCCACCTAATTTAACGAATTTGTTGATTCATTTCGCTCGCTTACGAGCGAGAGACCAAATGGCGAATAAACACCTGTTTTACACGCTATTCGCGCCTCGGTAAAACACAGGCACTCCTTTCTTTTAACTTCTTTTAAGAAAAAATGTTAAAATTTAACATTTTTGGCTGAAATTTTGCCTGATTTTCGGCCCCTCAACCCCCTGTTTTCCAGGTACTATATTCTTACCAAATTCTACCCAAGTTCTTATCAAGTTCTTACCAAAGACTACATCAGTAGAACTTAATAAGGTTTAAATAAGGAATTTATATGGCTAAAATATTGCAAAACGGAGTGCAGTTTTGGTATCGTTAAAATTAAAACTTTTATAATCAGTGTATTGCAAATATTAAATTTTGTTTAAAATTCGTTCTGCAATTTTAACATTTCGGTTTTGAATTTAAAGGGAAAAACGGGTGTGAAACTTTTAAGGGAAAAAATGGGTGCGACACAATATTATTTTTGCACGCGCGTTATCTATAAAACATTAACGCAAGACATCAAACATTAACGCAAGAGTACGTATGTTGCACGGAAAGAGCCTGATATTCTGGATGTTTGCCGCTGCTTTGTTTGCCAATATGACGGCGATGGGGCAGGAGGAGGACTATTGTCCTGGTTTCAAGAATCCGTTCAGTTTCGACGAAGGCAACGCCCTTTTTTATTGGAGCGCTCGGGTCGGAGACCGCACCTACAATTCTAGTAATCAGAATGATACAACTACAGGATCACATATTATGTCCACTTGCGTCAATAATCCCGACATTATAGGCCACTCCAATATTACATCTTCGATTTACAATTCGGGTCCCGATGCCAATATAACGCAATGTGGACATACTTTCTTTGATGCCAATGATAGCCGCTTTCAGATTATCACTGCGGCCACCGACGGCATCGACCAGTTTACGGTGGGCCCGGGCAGCACTGGCATTTCGCGTATACCGGCTGGCTACCTGACCTCGATTCGTTTGGGTGATATGCGAAGCACCGGCACGGCGATCGATATTGCATACCAGTCCGCATTGAGTGGCAACAACAAGGGCTCGGAGGCTCTGTTCTACACTATGAAGGTCAGTCCCTATAATTCATTGCTTTTCATCAATTTTGCCATTGTGGCGCGGCGTTTCAGCCATACGGCCTACGATGCCGGCGAGTTTATGATACGTGTGGTTGCTCAGAACGACGACGGTTCGTGGCCCAACCAGCCCATCAACGACAGTTTGTGGTACAAGGTTTCGGCTCCGACGTTCGACAACAATCAGATGCCTCCTGGCTGGACTTCGGGCTACGGTGTTTCGGGCACGTGCTCGTATGCTTACAAGCCTTGGACCAAGGTGGCCATCAACTTGAGCAACTATTTGTACCAAAAGGTCCGTATCGAGATGTACACCAGCGACTGCATCTACAATTTCGACCCGATTTATGCTTATATTTCGGGCGACTATCAGGCGATGTCCATCAACTCGTCGGGCTGTGTCGATGTCGGTTCCGATGTTATCGACACGCTCCGCGCACCCGAGGGGCTTGATTCGTACCAATGGTACGTGACCACGCAGGGCTACGAGGCTGATATATTGAATACCAGCTATATGGAGACTGTCCATTTCCGTCCGGTCGCGGGGGTGGCCAATACCAGCGTCTATATGCCTACGTTTGCCGATTTTGTTTTGAGTGAAGGCCCTAATCAAGGCAACACTGTTGGCAAGCAAACATTTATGTGTGTGATGACTTCGTCGCTTGATCCCGTCAAGCCGATCACCTCCAAGGTCTATGTCAACATCAGCAACAACAAGCCGGATATGCACATTGTGTGGGAGGCGGATTGTGACTTGGGGGTGGAACTGTCCGACTATAGCTTTGTCCACGGCAACAATGCGATCTGCACCGACTCGTCGCGGTGGGTAATATATGCAGATGCGCTTGGCAATACGCCATTGGATACCCTTTGGGGACCAAATGTCAGCTACCGTTTTCCCGACGAGGGCGAATACCTTGTGACGCTGCGCGATATGACGTATGGGAATTTTTGCGGCGCAATGATTTCGGAGGTGATACGGGCCCACAAGACGCATACGGCGCAGCTTGGAATCGAAAGCCGCACGGTGTGCGAGGGTTTGCCTGCCGTGGTTTGGTGCGACAATGACTGTTACCTGAACAAGCAGTGGCAGATAGGTGAGTTTACCATTGGCGATGTCGACACGTTTGCCTGGGTTCCTGTGGTAGGCACTATTCCGGTGACGCTTACGATTTCCGATTCTGGCGAATGTCCGGCCAGCGTTACCGACACCGTGAGGTGCTACAGTTATGTCGATGTGGGCATCGTCACAGCCGACTCTAGCATCTGTCTGGGCGACAGTGTTGTTCTGGATGCCGAAGGCCTCGACGAGCCAAGATGGACTTCGATACCCCCCGATCCCACGCTCGACAATTGGCAAGGGCAGGACAGCGCGGTGGTGTCTCCGCAGGTCACCACCACCTACAATGTCGAGCCATCTGATGATATGCCTTGTGTCCGGAATGTTTCGGGAATTACTGTGAAGGTTTTTCCTTACCCTGTGCTGAACGTCGAAGCCAAGCCGACGTATGTGGATGTGTTCGACCCTACCGTGGATTTCATCGACAGGTCTGAAAACAGCAGCGAAAGTTTGTGGATATTCTCGGACGGCACCCAGTCGACAAAACCGCATATACAACACACTTTCATCGTTGAAGGCCGGGACAGTGTGGGTGTTTCCCTCCACACTTGCAACCAGATGCAGTGCTGTGCTGACACATCGATGATGCTGGCGGTCAAGACAACTGCGGTTTGGTTCCCCAATGCCTTCACTCCTGGTGCTGACATCAACAACACTTTTGGTGTGCTGTCGGCTGCCAATATCGTTTATTTTGAGATGTTTATCTATAACAGGCAAGGTAATTTGGTTTTTCACTCGACCGACGCAAGCCAAACTTGGAATGGGTTAAACAGCAGCGGCACAGAATGTATGATGGGCACTTATGTATACTATTACCGCTACTCGTTGGACGTGAATCCAAAGAATGTCTATGACGGACGAGGTACGGTAACGTTGATTAGATAACAATAAAATATTGACAATTAAATAATAAATAATGATAGATAAATTAGAGGCAATATATTCGCGCTATTGTGAGATTGAGCAGCAGATGAACGACCCTGCTGTGACGTCGGATATGAAGCGCTATGTCAAGCTCAGCAAGGACTACAAGGACCTGCAGCCCGTGGTCAAAGCCTACCACGAATACAAGGCGCTACTCAACACCATCGCCGAATGCAAGGAACTGCTGGAGAGCGAGAAGGACCCCGAGTTGCGCGAGATGGCCAAGGAAGAGCTTGCTGCTTGCCAGGAGCGTCGCGAGCCTATGGAGGACGACATCCGTCTGCTACTGATTCCGGCCGACCCTACCGATTCAAAGAATGCCGTTGTCGAGATACGCGGCGGCACGGGCGGCGACGAGGCCTGCATCTTTGCCGGCGACCTGTTCCGTATGTACAGCCGCTATTGCGAGAAAAAGCACTGGAAGGTGGAGGTCACCGACTTCAACGAAGGTACGTCGGGCGGATACAAGGACATCACTTTCACGGTGACTGGCGACGGCGTCTATGGGCTGCTGAAATACGAGAGCGGTGTGCACCGTGTGCAACGTGTGCCAGCCACCGAAACACAGGGCCGCATCCATACCAGTGCCGCAGGTGTGGTGGTTCTGCCTGAGGCCGAGGAGTTCGATGTGGAGTTGAATATGAACGACGTCCGTGTCGACACCTTCTGTGCCAGCGGTCCTGGAGGACAGTGCGTCAACACCACCTATTCGGCAGTGCGCCTGACGCATATCCCCACGGGCATTGTGGTGTCGATGCAGGACCAGAAGTCGCAGATCAAGAACAAGGAGAAGGCCATCAGCATTCTGCGCACCCGCCTTTACGAGCGCGAGTACAACAAGTATATGGAAGAGCTGTCGTCGAAGCGCAAGACGATGGTGGCGACTGGCGACCGCAGCGAGAAGGTGCGCACTTACAACTACCCGCAGAGCCGCGTGACGGACCACCGCATCGGCTGGTCGATGCACAACCTGCCGGCGTTTATGGATGGCGACATCGAGGAGTGTATCGAAGCCTTGCAGCTGGCCGAAAACGCCGAGAAGCTGAAGGCTTCGGTGGGGTGACCGGAAAAATAAAATACAACCGTTATGAAAATAAAGTATCTGAAATTCAAGAACTGGCTGATTATTTCTCTGGCAGGCTTGTTGGGTATCAATCTGTCCTGTGTCGGGCGTGAGGAATATGGAACTCCCGAGGCCGAGTTCAATGTCAAAGGAAAGGTGTCGGATTCTGAGGGCAATCCTATTTCTGGTATAAAGGTCGAAATGGGCTGGACTGCAGGCACGACTGACACCGATGGCAAATACAGCCTGAAGACAGTAGACTTCCCGGCAATGCCTAAAAACTACACTGTCTCTTTTCACGACATCGACAGCATTGAGAACGGCCTTTTTGCAGACGATTCAGTAGGCGTTGTGTTTGAACGGTCCGACCTCAGTGGTGGCGACGGCCACTGGTATGAAGGCTCCGCCACCAAGACCGTCGACATCACGCTGCAGCGTTTGGAAGACTGACGTGTATACTTAACTGCGCGGTTTTTGGTTCACCTTGTTGCTAATCGTAATAGGTGATTTTGCGCACTACCAGTAGGGTGCGGTCGCTATACTTTTTTGTCCAGTTGCCGTGGCTGTCGTACTTGTACTTGTATCGCGATGTTGAAACCTGGCCGTTGTTGTAGTACTTGTTGCCCTTGGGGTCGATTGTGACGGTCTCGACGTCGCCGTGCTTGTTGTAGGTGTATGTGACGACGCGATTATTTTCATTGGTTTCTTTCACCAGGCGGCCCAGGTCGTCGTATTCGTAGTGATCGCCCCAGTGTTTGCTGCCAATACCTTTTATGCGGCCGTCGTCGTACCATTCGTACCAAGGTTCGTTCCACCGGCTGTCGTAATTGCCTTCGGTTTTTACGGGGAAACCACGGCTGTCATAGACTATAAAGGCGGTGTCCGGGTGCCCTGTCTTGGATATCACGCTGACCAGCCGGCCATCGGCATCGTAGCAAAAAAACTCTGACGAGGCGCAGTCGCCATCGTATACAATAGAGTCGAGGTGGGTGCTCCAATGGTAGCTGATATGACATAGCCCATCGACATTGTTAATGTATTTGGTAAGCAGACGCCCCTCGCTGGAATAGGTGCAGAAGTAATAGTCGGTGTCCTGCAGCTCTTCCTCGTCGCGCATCTCGATATATCGGTACTGCACTTCCTTCACCTTGCCTTTGTATTGCGAGGCGTCGACCTTTGGCATAAACCACGGCATCTCCTGTGCGGCGGCCGTCAGGACCGCCGCAACCAGAAACGCCAATGTCAAAACAGTCTTTTTCATAAGGTGTTTTATTTCTAAAAAAGTAACGTTGCCACACTGTGCTTTATTGTCTTCGGAATCAAAGTTTCCGGCGCTGGCGAGTGACGGACGCAGTGAGATGGTTTTTACTCTTTGGTCAGGGTGAACGTTTCGCCTTTGAGGTTGAGCGTCATTGTTGTGCCGCTGATGCCGAAAGTGGTTTCAAAGGTGTTGAACGAGGAGAAATCGACGTATAGCCTCATTGTGCCTTTGCCTGCCGAGTAGGTGTAGCTACCGTCGTAGAGGTCCTGCGTCATCAGTCCGTCGACCATATAGGTCTTGTTGACGTGCACCTGCTTCCATTCCTCGAAGTGGACATAGACATACACATCGTCGTCTTCGTTCGAATACGACCAGTGTGTGTTCTCCAACTGCTTGGCGTCGTCGGGGGCAATGTTTTCCTCTTCTTTTTCGCCACAGGCGCCGAAGGTGACTACTGTCGCCGCCATAAAAAGCAGCATTGCAATTTTTTTGATTTTCTGTACCATTGTTTTTGTTTTTTTGGTTTCGCAGACTTTTGACCATCTTTTAAGTTGAGAGTTGAACTTTCCACTTGCTTTTCGTCGCCCAATGGATGAGTCTGCAATAACCGTTGTGCGGCGAAAGGGAGTCGGCCGATTGGTCCACTCATTGATATGAGTAGCAAAAAAACAAAAATTTTTACAGCTGGCAGGAATTTTTTTTGATTCGTGACGCAATGTTGCTGTCCCACAGCTATGTGCTGTGAAAGCTATGTACGAATGTCGTTTGCGGATGTGGTCGATAAGCTTACGGATACTATAAAAGGGTGCCAACCCAAGACCGGCACCCTTTTTGCAAACTTGCCTGTTGTTGCGTTCATACGCTTTCGCCCAGTCTGTAGGCCTCCTGCAGCTTGGCGTTGCCGGCAATCTCGTTGGGGCCGCCCACGCCGCCGCAGAAAAGGTGACCTTTGAGGGCCGACTTGCCGAAGCAGTCTATCCAGCCCTGCAGGCCGCTCTCGGCACGCGCGGGGACCTTGGCGTCGTCCTCGGCGGCGGTGGTCAGCAGGTAGACGTCGCGGAAGCGGTAGTCCTTGGGGAACATAGCGTTCATACGGTCGATGAGGGTCTTCATCTGACCGCTCATCTCGTAGTAGTAGATGGGCGTGGCCCAGCAGACCACGTCGGCATTGAGCACGCTTTCCATAATGGCCGGCACATCGTCCTTGAAAATGCAGGCACCCGTCTGTTGGCACGACAGGCAGCCGACGCAGAAACGGATATCCTTGCCGCGCAGCGTGACGAGTTCCACCTGGTGTCCGGCGGCTTCGGCGCCTTTGGCAAACTGCTCCGCCAGGGCCTGGCTGTTCGAGCCGGCGCGGAGACTGGTTGATAATACAATAACTTTTTTCATATTATTATTTGTGAAGAAACTTATTCATATACGGATTACGGATTGAAGTGCAAAAAAAGCGGATTCGCCTTCAGTGCCGCCGTGTGTCCTGCAAATAATTTGCCTACGGCCCTGCCCTTTTTTCAAGGAGTGGAATCGTAGGCATTTGCTTTGCGTCCTGTGCGCCGCACCTGCTCTGCCGTTTCAACGTTCGTTCTGCGTTCGTTCTTCGTTATTTCTTCGATTGCTAATCGAAGAAATAACGAAGAAGTAACGATGATGTAACGAAGAAGTAACGGCGAAATGGCCGTGCGGGTGGCTCGCTGTGGATGGCCGATTCGGGATGCACAATAAAGGCATTCTCAGTCGCGCGATGGGGGACCGTACAGATGGGGTCTGTCTACTGTGTGACGGCCCAAAACGGTATCTGTAAAGGCTCCGCTGCGGTGCCTTGCTGTCCGCCGTTGACGAATGGGAAGGAGGTGTCGGTGTTGAAGATGTTGTGCAGCTTATTGGAGTAATAGCGCAAGGTTATCTGTCCGTAGGGCTGCAAAGGTGCGTGGATGAAGAGGAAGAAGCGCCCGAGGTCGTCGCACTGGGCGACGCCTACACACTCGTCGCCCACAAAGGCGCCGAGGCGGTCGTCGACGTCAGTCGTCCAGATGTCATAGGGTACTGGCATATCGTCGGCCATCTGCAGGTTTACCTGGATCACGGCGGTCATACTGCTCGAATAGTCATAGTCGGTATCGACCACCCAGGCAGGGTCGTTGATGTTGCCTTGTATGGAGAAGGGTTTTTCGCTGACTTCTTCCTCGCCACAGGAGGCAAGGAAGAAGAGAGCAGCGAGTGCGATTGTCATTATTCTGTTTTTCATTTCTTGATGAGTTTAATCGTGGTTATTGTTCCGTTATTGTTCACCGTAGCGAAGTATACGCCGGCGGCAAGGGTGGTTGTGGGTGTCCATCGTGTGCTGGTGATGCGGTCGATGATGACACCGCTGGCGTTATAGATAGTGATGGTGAAATCATCCGCCCAGCCGTCGGCAGAGGTGAAGTCGACATAGTCGGTAAAGGGGTTGGGGAAAGCGGAAAGCGGAAAGCGGAAAGCGGAAAGCATTACGGGGTCGGTCAGCGTGCCGTAATGACGGTCGGGGACTGCTCGCAGAGAGAATGCGTTAATGTGTGAATGCGTTAATGTGTTAGTGGCTGCCGCGTGAAGGTTCACACTTCTCCGTTCTCCATTCTCACATTCCTGTTCGAGGGCGAAGGTGATTTCGCCAGCGTTGTCGGTTCCGAGGGTGAGGAAGAACAGCGTGTCGCCATCGACAACCTGCGGGGAGACGGTACCTGCGGGAACACCGTTGATGTAAGCCGTAAGCTGAGAGTTCTGAGCTGAGAGCTCTGGGCTGAGAGCTGCGATGATGGTCATATTGGTGGCTGGCGCGCCAGCCTCGTTTTCCGCTTTCATCTTTCCGTTTTCCGCTTCCTTGTTGCCGTTGCGGAAGGTGAAGTTCACTGTTGACTCGGCGTTTCTGTAGAGCAGGTAGCCTTTGCCGGGGGTGAGGACCTTCAGCGAGCCTTCCCAGCGCTCGTTCTCCGAGAAGACGGCGAACTCTGTCTGCGATTTGATGATGTCGCCGACGGTGACGTTCTCGATATAGTCGGCCATAGCGTTGGTCAGGTTCAGCGTGGTGCTAAGCAGGTAGGGGAAGGCGTTCCAGCCGTGGTGCAGACTGATGGTGCGCTCGGCATTGGTGGCAAGGCGGCGACCGGCCATCTGCATATTGTTGTGGTAGTCGGCTGTGCGCATCAGGTACATCTGCCTATGGTCAAGGTTGTAGAATGTGCCTGTCCACTGCTCGCCGTCCCATTCGGCAAACTGCTGAGTGGCGACGCTTTTCAGCTGGTCGCCCTGGCTCCACGGCGTGGAGCTGTAGAGAAGGTCGTCGATGAAGCTGTTGGTGTCGGGGAAGAGGTAGAACGATATCCAGTTCCAACCCTGCTTGATGTCGATACTTTGCACCTCGTTGGCTGAGGTGGAGAGGAGAACCGGTGCCGCCGGCGGCAGACCCACGGTGGCGTCGTTCTGGTAGCTTACGTCGGTCGATGGCATCAGGCTGTAGATGCGTCCTGTCGAGGCCTGCCACAGGCGGAAGTGGAGGGGCATACCTTCGAAGACCTCGTTGCCGTGGATGGTGAGGTAGAGGTAGCTGGTGCCAGCTTCGGCGTTGAAGTCGACATTGGCCATACCCACGATGTCGTTGCCCAGCAACGCGACCACGACGTCTTTGGGGTCGCTGTCGTAGGCGCCATCAACCATCACTTGTCCGCGCAGCGACATCTGGCGAGCGTAGCCGTTGGGATTGTCGTCGTCCCACGGGCAGAAGGCCTTGATTTCGACCATAATTTTCAGCGGCTCGCTGAGGCCGTCTTCGTCGGTGAGGTAAATGATTTCGGAGTAGATGCCCACGGGGAGGTTGTGGTCGACGGTGAAACGCAGTCCGATGGTCTCTTGCGGGTTGATGCTGCCGTAGGCTTGGCTGACGCTCATCCAGCTGGGCAGGCCCTCGATGGTGAACTGGTGTCGGCGTCCGCTGATGTTCTGGATGTCGGCGGTCAGGATGAAGTCGTCGACCATAGTCTCGTAGAAGACTTCCTCCAGGCGATTCTCGCTCCATAGCAGAACGTTCTTGTTGACATATACCTGCCACATTGTGGGGCTTACGGTGCGGTTGCCGTTGAGGTCCTCGACGTTGCGCACGGTGATGAAGATGTTGTTCTTGTTGATTTCGCGGTCGAGCATATTGATGTTGATGAGCAGCTCGTCCTGGTTGAAGCTCCAGTCGAAGTTCATCTTGGTCAACAGGCCGCGCTCGCGCACGGGTGCGATGTCCTCGTTGGTTGCGAACTGGGTGTTGAGGGTTGAAAATACCGGTGCGGTGACAAGGGGTTGTATCTTTTCAACTACGGAGCCATCGGTGGTGCGGAATATCTTGCGGTTGTTGATGGAGAAGTGCTCTTCCATAATGCCGTTGCTGTTCTCCACCTGTTCGCTGAAGGGCAGCCAGGCCACGAGGCCCATCTCGTCGCCGTAGGGTGCGATGTTGTCGTAGGTCTCAACGAGGTTCTTGGGCAGAGCCTGCTCGAAGAGCACCAGTTCGTCGATGCTGCCGGTCAGCACGTTGCTGTTCCAGGCGCCTCCGAGCATCATGTCGCCGCTCAGTCCGCTCAGTGTGTCGGTGGGGAAGGTGTTCATCAGGTCGCCGTCGACATAGATGGCGGCGTTGTTCTGGGTGCGGTTGACGGTCAGCACGTAGTGGTGCCAAGCGCCGTCGGCAAAGGTGCCGCTGGCCTGCTGCATCAGGTTGCCGTTGTGGAAACTCAGGTTGCCGTTCTCGATGGCAATCAGTGTGCCGTCGAAACCGTCAACGCCCTGATAGCCGCGCTGGCGCCAGCCGGCCGAGAAGAGCGGTGCGTTCTGCTCCGTGGTGCGGAACCAGAACATAAGGGTGTAGTCCTGAATTGCGGAACGCGAGAAGATGTCCTGGTCGAGGCTGACGGGCTGTGTGCCGTCGAGATGCAGGGCATAGCCGGCGGGGTTGGTCCAGGCAAAGCCTTGGAGGGTCAGCGTGGAGCCACTGGCAAGGTCGGCGCAGGTGTTGCCGCGACCTTCGTTCATCGGGTAATATGCCGCCAGCTTCTTCTCGTAACCTGTCAGGGGCTTTTCGTGGGTCTCAACAATCTCGGCCTGATTCAAGGCCTTGATCCATACACGCGTCTCAAGCATATTGCCGCGATAGCCGTGTCCGAAGACCAGCGGTGCGGATTGAGAGCGGAGGGATGAGAGCTGAGTGTTGATGAGGGAGTCTGTCAAGTTGGCCTGGTCGGTCAGCTCGCTGGTGCCGGCGAAGAAGCGCACCTGGTTTTCGTCGCGGTCGACGACGACCACCATACGGCGGAAGTCGGTGAGCGGTTCCATAGGTCTCGACTCCAGATGGTAGTCGTTAATGTCGAGGTACATACGGCAGCTGTCGCCGTCGGGAACCAAGCCGAAGGAGATGTCGCTGCCCGAAGTGGAGTGTCCGAAGAGTTCCATCTTGCTTTCGGGGAGGGGCGAGTAGGGCTTGGCGATGAGGTCGATGCTGAACGACTTGTTGGCCAGCACGCGTGTCACTTCGCTCGATGCGCCGCAGTTGGGCGTTCCGTCGAAGTAGAGCGAGGTGCCCGTCGTGATGCGTCCGCTTGAGTTGGTGATGCCGAGCAGCTGGAAGTTGTTGTCCTCGTCGAGGTAGTTGCCGGCAATGGGCTCGTTGAAGCGCAGCTTGATGTTGTCGGCTACGCCGAGGATGCCGAAGGCCGGTTCGGGCTGGCCGAAGACGCGCGGCGGACGAGTGTCCTTGGTACCCGTAAGCACAGGCGACGACTTGGTGATGAAGCCCGAGCCGTGGCGGCAGAAGCTCACGGCGCGCAGGTCGTAGTGCTGCTCGATGGGGTCGCGCTCGCCGTAGAAGTGTATGTTGTCGATGCGGCCGCCGGTAATCATAGCCTTGGTGCCGCTGGCGGCGGCATAGATGGCGCTGTCGTAATAGTAGGAGCAGATGGTCACCCACTCGTCGGCGCTCTGCGTCGACAGCTTGTACTGTAGCTCTATGTGGTCGAAGCCGCGGTAGTTGACGTCATAGTCGATGATGCTCACCGGCAGGTAGTAGCCCGTCGAGTCCTTCGGCGAAAGGGTGTTGAGCACCCAGTTTTCGTGCGGCTGCTCGATGTTGACGTCGCAGCTCACCGGCATAAAGTGTACCGAGAACTGGGCCTGGCCTTTGGTCGAGGCGATGCAGGTCGACTGAAACTCGATAATGAGGTCTTCGAAGTCGTAGCCGTCGCCGGCATAGACCTCCATAGTCTTGGTGATGACCTGCGAGCCTGTGAGGATTATGCTGCGGCCGTCGGTGAGGGGCATACCGTCGATATAGACGCGGGCGCCGTGTGGATTGCTCGAGTCCTTCATCTTTAGCTTGAAGGTAATGGGAAACTCTACGCCAGAACCTGCGGTGGCCTCTGTTTCGTTGTAGAGTTGGATAGTGAAGATTGCGGGACGGTCTATCGGCACATTGCTGAGTTCGTGGACGTTGATGTCGACCTTGGGGTTCTCGAGCTTGAGCGAGCCTGCCGAGAGTGGCATCTTGGGACGGTAGAACTCGGTGCTGTCGGCCACCTCGCAGGGGCATCTGGTAGCGCCGCCGCGCAGGTAGTAGACCAGTGAGCCGTAGAGGTAGTCGTCGCCGTCATAGTCGTTGCCTTCGCTGACGAAGTCGCGCGTGTCGGCCGAGGCAGTGTTGAAGGCAAAGTCGCTGATGCTCTTCTTCAAACGATAGACGCTGACATCCATATTGCTGTACATATCGGGTGCCAGGGTGAAGCCTATCTCACGTGTGTGCGAGAGGCGCTCCTCGGGGTCGCGCCCGAACTGGAAGTCGATAATGGGTACAAGCGAGAATTTGGTAGCAGAACCTGGGGCATTGAGGGCTACATTGTATGGACTATCACTGTTTTCACCAATAGCACCACTATAGTTATTGTGAATATATTTAATATCATTAAATGCATTAATAATTAATTGCCTCATAGAACTGCTGAAAGCGTTGCCCAAATGGCTGACCAGGTCTCCTGCACCCACGTTGAAACCGGGATAGTCCCAATAGACGTGGTAAGCATCGCTGTAGGAGTAGGTGTCGGAGTGCGAGAGTGTGAGAGGGCCGCTGACAGAATAGGTAGCCACCGAGTCGTGCTGGTTATGGTGAATGGCGGCGACCTTCTCGGCCTCGTTCTGTAGCAGCAGCTTGACCCAGTCGGCGATGCGACGGTTCAGGCTGGCCACCTCGTCGACATAATACTGCGACGAGTTTTCGGGCAGCATAGCCAAATATTCGCTACCCCAGTTTGTGTCACTGGGTGCTACGCGGCTCCAATATACTTGTGTATTGCGAGCGTTGGCGGTGGCCTGTGCGGTGGCACTGTCGCAGGTCAGCAGCAAGGCGTCGCGCTGGTGCATCAGCTGCGGAATGAGGTTGTCGCGGATATGGCTGTGGGTGTAGGCGAAGGTGGCAGCCAACGCGGGACCGCTCTCCAGCTCGCTGCCGATGACCAGATAGTAGCGCTGCCCGTTGGTGTCAACGCCAGTGCCCACGGTCTGCATAGTGCCGTTGGCACTGCTGCCGCCGAGGGCGGTGAATGTCACCGAGTCGAGAGGCTGCACAGCATCCACACGGCGGAAATAGACGTTCTGCACCGCGCCAATGTAGACGTCAGCATCCTGACCGACAAAATAGGGGTTGTCGCTGGTGCTGATGCGCTCGTTGGTGCGGAAGGTGTAGTTGCCTTCGTGCTTGTAGTTATAGCTGCTGGAGATGGGCAGGGAGAAGTCATAAGTAGTGCTGAAGTCCATTGTCTGTCCGGAGAACACACCAATTCCTGCACCCATAAACATCTTGGCCTGAGTACCGAGGGTAAGACCGAATTCGAGTCCGAACTTGAACTGGAAGTCGTAGGTGTAGCTGTAGGAGTATTCCGCACCGCTCTCGATATAGGCACTGGAGGTGCTTCCCGGCGGGTCGCGCAGCACGTCGAGCAGCTGGATGGTGCCGTGGGTCGAGGTGACGGCGTCGGCATTGGTGGTGCGGTGGCCAGTCACGTAGCCGCGCACAGCCTGCTGCACCACATACTCGCCCTCGCTCTCGACCGAGAGGTCGAGCACACGCTGCACGTTGGTATCGCTGCGCACAAAGGAGACATAGTCGATGGGGATGCTGAAGTCGGCGCTGCCGAGGGTGTCGAGCTCGAGGCTCATCACCTGCGTGTTGGCGTTCTCGTTTTCGTGCATACCGTTGTAGACCTTCAGCGTGCCGCCCTTGATGCGCACCTCGTCGAGGGTGCCGTTGGGGTCGTTGTTATAGTAATAGTCCTCGTGGGCGTAGGCGCGGAAGTCGTAGGTGCCGCTCTTGAAAACCGGAGCCCCGAAGAGGTAGCTGTAGGTGCCGTCGGCCTGCTTGGTGGCCAAGGGTACCTGGATGATCTGGTTGGTGATGTTCTGGCGCGCCATAGTGGGCTCGCCGAAGTAGTCCACCTCCATACCCCAAAGCAGTTGCTTGCAGGTGATGCTGATTGGGGCGCGGTAGGTGAGCTTGTACTGTGCATTGCTGGTGGCGTAGCGGGCATACTGGCCCCAGGCGTTGGCGCCTGTGGGGGCTTCGCGAACGGTATCGCTCACCGTGGCGGCACCGCTGAGGTCGACCACATCGCCCGTACGTCCGCGGCTGAAGAGGGTGGCATAGCCAGTGGCGTTGGCCTGCACAATCTTCCACCGCACGGGGAAGAGGTCGGCGCTGAACTCGCCCGTCACCGGGTCGGGCTCGATGACCACGCGACGCAGCTGGTAGTGGACCTGGGTCTGTCCCACAGTGTCCACTCCGTTGAATCCACCATACAGCAGATGAGGAACAGTATATTCGAGTGTGTCCTTGGTGAGGTCGGAGGGCACGCGCACCACATAGCTCACGTTGTCGCCCTCGAGCTCGAGGACCAGGCGGAGGTTGTCGCCCAGATTGTTGTGCGAGAGGCCGAGGCCGAGGGGCAAAGCCGCTTGGTCGAGACCGCCGCTGACGCGTCCCGTGAGGCGCACCTTGGTCTGGTCCCACACGCGCACGCCGTCGAGCGGTGTGTCGAGGGTGAGCAGGCTGTCGCCATCCATACGCACATAGCCGTCGCCGTCGAAGTGGTGGCCGTCCTTGACCACCTGCAACGTGAAGGCGCTACCCTGCGGCACGCGCAGTTCGAAGTTGCCGTTGGCGTCGGTGCGCACCGGCGAGCCGGCAAAGCGCATCGTCGTGCCGTTGAGGCGGAAGCAGGCGTCGCGCACAGGCACCGAGCTGTTCTCGAAGAGCACACGGCCGGTGAAGCGCACCGAGCTGATGTTGTCGAAGTCAACCCCCTGCGTATTGCAGCGGTTCAGCGTCAGCGTGATGGTGGCCGACGTGGAGTTGGTATTGTTGTAGCGGAACTGGGCTGTCTGCGAGGTGGGGGTGATGGCATATTCCACACCGCCGCCGTAGGGCAGACTGTCTAAGAGGTAGGCACCCGTGGAGTCGGTGGTGACCACCTGCACCGTGGCGCCGTTGTCGGTCCGCGTGGCGGTGACGGTGATGCCGGGGCATCCGCTGCCGTCCTCGTAGTGCACGCGGCCGGCGATGCGGCCGTAGGGCGAACGCGAGCCGGTGGTGACGTGGCTTGTGCTGACGGTATTGCCTTCGCAGGTGTAGCTCATCGTCACGCGGTACTGCCACACGGGGCTGATCTGCGGGTCGGCCGTGCGGTCCACCCAGAAGCTATTGGTCGTGGTGCCGAGGGTGGTCCAGGCAGCGTTGGGGTCGTTGTCGGGCCGTGTCTCGACGAGAAATTCGTCGACGCCGCCGTCGGTCATCCCCCAGGTAAGGCGCACATATTCGGGCGAGGTCTGGTGCGTGCCGCTGAGGCTTTCGAGGTTGGCGGCATTGGTGTAGTAGGGCGTGCTGCTGCCACCGGAGGGCGTAATCGTTCCGGAGAGCCTGGCAGAATAATACAGTGGCAGACTGATGCCGGTTGTGTCGAGCATCCAGGCGTATGAGTAGTGGACGCAAGGACTGTTTGCCACATCGGTGTAGGTGAAACTGACATTCCCATAATAAAAGGTGTTCCAGTCGGGATTGTGTATAACGCGGTAGAGTGCAGCCTTGATGGAGTCGTCAGGCACGGGGATGCGGATGGTATCGCCCGTCTCCTGCATAATCTTGAGGATATAGAGTGTGGCACGGTCGTCCCAATAGCCCCAGGGCTCGTGGCAACTGTGGTTACCGCACGGACTGTTGTAATTAGAGTTGCTCATTCGGATTGTCATATGCACCTTGTGGTTGTCGGCGAAATTGTCGTCAAGGTGGTAGTTCAGAGTGTTGTAGAACCACGCCATATAGAGATCGGGGCTGACACTGGCGCTGCGGGCGTAGTCGTGTCCTGTCCAGCCCCAGATGGCCGACGAGGTGCGGCGCACGCGGTAGTAGATGGTGTTGCTGTGCTCGACGGGGTTGTACCAGGCGGCACGGGCGGAGTCGACGTAGGTGAAGGTTTTCTCGTCCGTTGCGGTGTCGCTCCAGTCGATGGGCATCATAGCGATGGTCTGCGCGTCGCTGAAGTCGCTGCTGTAGGCACGCTGCAGCTCGAACATATCGTTCGGCACGATGTCCTCCGCATTGGGATAGCGTATTTTCCAGCTGAGCTGCTTGTAGCGGTTGTCGTAATAGGTGATGTTGTCGCCCTCGCGCTGGTAGGAGTAGGCGCTGGCCGTGAAGTCGTGGATGCGGTGGTATGCGGGTACGTTGACCTTGTTAGACGAGTACCACAGAATGATGTCGGACGAGTCGGTGGACTCGGAGCTGTGTACCTGCATAAAGATGCGGAAGCCGGGCTGCACGGTGTCTTCGGCCTGCAGCCATATCATACCGCTCTGGTCCTGACAGGGGATCTGTGCCACGTTCCACGAGGTGTAGTACTTGATGGGCTGCTGGAAAGCGACGTATGGCACCGCCACCTTGCCTGCTGAGTTGGCGCTGTTTTCGTTGTTGGAATAAAAGATGGGGTTTATCAGCTGGGGCTGCACATCACGGCTGTTGAGGTTGCTGAAAGTGCCCAGGGTGAAGTTCTTTGTATAATGATCTTCGGAGCGTATAACTGAAAAACCACTAAGTTCTGTTACAGTACATTGGAATTGTACACCAGCGGTGATAGTGGTTCCCAAAACATCTTCGGGCGGATACCAGTCGAACTCAATATAATTTTCCGTGCGATAACCAATATTACCTAAATATACGTACGTGTATTTCTGTAAATTATTTGATAGTAAATGTGTTTGAGTGGTATCAGTATTGAAAGTGGCATTGACACCGTCACTTGCCGAAGTGAACACAACGGTGCCCGACATCACTCGGAACAATGTCGTTGCATTAGTAATTGAATTTAATTCAATAATAGGTACATCGGTCTGACCGTTACCGTTATAGTAGATATGACCATTAGTCAAGCTACTGTAGTAGAAAAAACCGTATTCATAACGTAAAGGAATGCTGAAGTGTAACTTGCCTTGAGCATTCTTTGTGGCATCGTAGTAGCTTGAGTCAAGTATGCGTTTTATATACGCACGTTCTCCTGTCTGTGCCTGCGATGTCGCCGGCAATAGCATCGCCGCCATCAGCGGTAATGCTATCAAAAAAATTTTTAGTATATGTTTCATATCTTGTTAATTTAGTTTTTCTTGTTAAAAAAATGCTGATAAAATCAGTGACAGACTCATAAAAAACAACAAATTGTCATAAAATTCTTAGGCGAATACCGTCTAAATCTTTGATAATTAGTGTTCTGTGATGATTTGTAAACCTAAAGTTTACTCTGCAAAGGTACAAATAAAATCGATTCAGTATACCGTTTCGGCGTTTTTTTTTCGCCGCGACCTTCCGTTTTCGGCAAATTTGCAGGGTGTTTTTAATGTTGTGTGCCTTTTTGAGGCTTCGAGCCCGCTTCGGAAGCCACCCGCAGAGAAATGCCCTGCCTGGTGCAGGAGCGAAACGATGTATTGCTTTGGATTGTGGGAGGGAAACGATTTATTGCTTTGGATTGCGAGTGCGACACACCCCGCCCGTTGGGCACCCCTCTCCGAGAGGGGATGTCGCGGTAGCAGTCTGGACGTCTGTTAGTTTGACGCAACTATTTACGAGAAAAAAACGACTGCGTAGCCATCCCCTCTCGGAGAGGGGTGCCCAACGGGCGGGGTGTGTCGCATCGGCAATCCGTCGCACCGTCAATGTGTAGCTGTGAAACACAGGGCAATCCGTCGCACTAGTAAAACTAACTGACATCCAGACCGCTACCGCGACATCCCCTCTCGGAGAGGGGTGCCCAACGGGCGGGGTGTGTCGCACCGGCAATCCGTCGCACTAGCAATCCGTCGCACCAGCAATCCGTTGCACCGGCAATCCGTCGCACCGGCAATCCGTCGCACCGGCAATCCGTCGCACTATGCGATCATTCCTGTGGCCACGACCAGATGGGCGTCGTGGTCGTAGATGGTGGCGTACTGTCCGGAGGCGATGCCTTGTATTTTGGTTTGGCTGCTGAGGTGGAAGAGGGTGCCGTAGACGGGGTCGTCGACGCGCGTGAGGAGTCCTTCGGCGAACTCGGGGGTGTGGCGTATCTTGAATTTGACGGGGACGCTCCAGTCGTCGGCGGGGCTGCCGTCGTCGGGTGTGTTCCAGATGTCGGCGCTGAGGTAGTGGAAGCCGAGCAGGTTGATTTCCTTGCCGTACTGGGCTTCGGGGGTGTAGCCCTGGCTGACGTAGAGGATGTTTTCGTCGATGTCCTTTTTGACGACGAACCAGGGACCGCCGCTGAGGAAGAGCCCTTTGCGCTGTCCGATGGTGTGGAACCAGTAGCCCTTGTGGGTGCCGAGGATTTTGCCTGTTTCGAGTTCGACGATTTTGCCTTCGCGTTCGCCAAGGTAGCGGCGGATGAAGTCGTTGTAGTTGATTTTGCCGAGGAAGCAGATGCCCTGGCTGTCCTTGCGGTCGGCCGAGGGGAGGTGTGCGTCGTGGGCTATCTGCCTCACCTCGCTTTTCATCAGGTGTCCGATGGGGAACATAGCTTTGGCTATCTGCGGGTAGGTGAGCTGGGTGAGGAAGTCGGTCTGGTCTTTGATGGGGTCCTTGGCGGTGGCGAGGAAGGTTCTCCGTTCTCCGTTCTCCGTTCTCCGTTCAACAACTTGCGCGTAGTGTCCTGTGGCGATGCGGTCGTAGTTGTGGCCGCGCTTGTCGTTGAAGGCGCCGAATTTGATGAGGCGGTTGCACATCACGTCGGGGTTGGGGGTGAGGCCTTTGCGCACGGACTCGATGGTGTAGCTGACTACGTTGTCCCAATATTCCTTGTGCAGGTTGACCTCTTCGAAGCGGCAGCCGTATTTCTTTGCTATATACGATGTTATCTCGATGTCCTCTTCGGCGGGACAGTCGATGTAGCCGTCTTCGGCCTCCATACCGATGCGGATATAGAATATGTCGGGTGTGTAGCCCTGCTCCTTGAGCAGATGGACCACCACCGAGCTGTCGACGCCTCCCGAAACAAGTGCTGCTATGTTCATTGTTGAGAATTCGTTAATTCGTTAATTTGTTAATTCGTTAGTGGCTGATGCGGACTATTGTTAATGTGTAAATTCGTTAATTTGTTAATTCGTTAGTGGCTGACGCGGTCTTTTGTTAATGTGTAAATTCGTTAATTTGTTAATTCGTTAGTGGCTGACGCGGTTCTCGGTTCTCAGTTCTCATTGCCTTCGGCAAGAAATTTCACAAATTAATTTCTAATTATTTTCTTCCGCTTTCAGCTTTATTCTTTTTTGTCATCGAATTAATCGAATTGATCGAATTATTTTTTTCAAATTTGGTTCCGCGAGCGGAACGCGAATTCCAACGAATTGGCTGACGCGTCAGCCCGCTTTCCGCTTTCCGCTTTCAGCTTTCCGTTTCCCGCTCTCCGTTTTCCGCTTTCCGCTTTCCGCTCTCCGCTCCCTCCGTTTCTTCTTCTGGCAGGCGGATGCTTTTGAAGCGGCGTTGGCGTTGCTGCCAGCGTTCGCGGGCGAATTGCTGCATATCGCTCACTTCGTCGTTTTCGTCGATGATTTCGAGTCCGAGGATGGTCTCGATGATGTCTTCGAGTGTCAGGATGCCCTGGAATCCGCCGTATTCGTCGATGATGATGGCTATCTGCTCTTTGTGTTTGAGCAGCGAGTCCCATATTTCGCTGACCGACTGTTCCTCGTTGAAAAGCGGTATGTCGCGTTTGATATCTTTGAGTTTCTTGTTGAATTTGTCCTCGGCGAGGTCCTCGAGGGCGTCGCTGCGCAGGATGTAGCCGGTGATGTATTCGGGGTCGTCGGCATAGACGGGAATGCGGCTGAAGTGGCTGTATTCCTCCACTTTGTAGAATTCGCGCAGCGTCATCGACTCGGGAGCCACGGCGGCGACGCTGTGTGGGGTCATCACGTCGTAGGCCTTGATGTTGTCGAGTTTGATGACGTTCTGGATAATCTTGTTCTCGTCCTCGTCGAGCACACCTTCGTCCTCGCCCACGTCGGCCATTGCCGCCACCTCTTCGCGGCTGACGGCGGCTTCGTCGTCTTTGTTGCTGAAAAGCCTGGTAAGCAGTCCGATGAGCAGTACTAGGGGGTACATCAGAATGATGAGGATGCGGATGGTGCCTGCCGTGAAGCCCATCAGGTGCTTCCACTGCGTGGTGCCGATGGTTTTGGGGATTATCTCCGAAAAGACCAATATCAGTATGGTGGTGAGGGCCGACACCAGTCCGAACCACTGGCTGCCGAAAGCCTGTGTGGCTTGCGCACCCACGCCGGCGGCGCCGATGGTGTTGGCTATGGTGTTGAGCGACAGGATGGCGGCAATGGGTTTGCCGTTGTCGGTTTTGTATTGCTTGAACCGTGTGGCGGGTTTGAAACCGGCATCCTCGCGCATAGTGATGTATGACAGCGGTGTGGACATCAGCACAGACTCCAGGATGGAGCAGAGGAAGGATATTGCCATTGCTCCGAACAGGAAAAGGAGCAGAAGGGTTAGGTGTGACATTGTGAATTCGTTAATCTGTTAGTGACCTGTGATAAGTGACCTGTGACCTGTGACCCGTGACCTGTGACCCGTGACCTGTGAAACGAGCGCGTTCGTGTCACGGGTCACTCGTCACTATTCACAGTCAATTATAACGATGATATTTCTTTTTTATTGTCTGTTTTGTTGCTTTGCAGGGCGATAATAATTACGGCGATGAAAATCAGCAGGATGCCGAGACCGAGGCGTGCCGAGAATTCCTCGCCGAAGAGGAAGATGCCTATCAGCACCGCCGTCGTCGGCTCCAGAGCGCCCATAATGGCCGTCGGCGTGGAGCCGATGTATTTGGCGGCATAGACCATCATCACCAAAGCCAGGATGGCGGGCACCACGGCGAGCCAGCTGACGAGGAACCAGCTTGTTGCCGACTGCGGCACCTGAAGGCCTCCGTTGAGCAGTGCCATCACCAGGTTGCCCAAGGCGCAGTAGATCAGCACGTAGAAATTGATTTTGAACGACGACATCTTAAGGTTGGCGCGGTTCATAACGATGATGTAGATGGCATAGGTCAGCGCCGACGCCAGCACCAGCGCGACGCCTGCGGCCGGCAGGCGGCCTCCGCCGGGGGTCCAGTAGAGCAGCATCACGCCGACAAACGACAGCACTATCGACAGCGTCGTGACGCCCGTCAGCCGCTCCTTGAAGAATATGGCCATAATGGCCGCGGTCATCACAGGATAGACAAACAGTATGGTCGATGCCACCCCCACGGCCATGAGGCGGAAACTGACATAGAGCGTCAGCGACGACACGAGGAAAAGCAGTCCGAGGGCGGTCAGCACTCCAAATTCGCGCCGCGTTACGCGCAGGCTCTCCTTGCGGCAGAGCATGACGATTGCTATAATGATGAATGCCAGTCCAAAACGCCAGAACAGAACGCTTTGAGGCAGCATCCCTTCGCGGTAAAGCTGCGCCCCTAGAGGGTTGGTGCCGTAGCACACCGCCGCCCCGATTCCACACAAAGTGCCGAATATTTTTTTGTTGGTTGTTACTTTAATTGGTTGGATATGTTGAAGTTTAGTCATATTGTACGATTCGTTATGAATTTGCAAAGGTACGATTATTTTTTAATGTGTTAATTCGTAAATGTGTTAATGTGTTAGTGCTAACGCGGTCCTCCGTTCTCACTTCTCACATCTCCGTTCTCACATCTCCGTTCTCACATCTCACTTCTCCGTCCCCCTCTCCCCTTTTTCGCACTCCGTTCGGATGCAGTTCTTATATCGTTCTTATATTGGCGATATAAGAACGATATAAGAACTGAATACCTTCGGTATGGAAAAAGGCGATGCCGGTGGCAGGACAACGGAGTGTGTCCCCTGCCATCGGAATGGTGCCTGTCGGGCAGAAGAGGAAAGGCTATTTCCGACGCTCCAGGTTGTAGCCCAGCTTGGCCACGAGCTTTATTGTGTTGAGAGCCATAATGCGGTCGTACTCCTTTTCAGAGTCGGGAAGGGCGGAATATGGCACCAGGTCGGGATGCTTCCTGTTGGCGTCGTCGCGCTCCGGGCCATAGGTCCACCCCTGCTCCATACGCGCCGCGGCCCACACTTCGTGAGCGTTTTCGGCAATGGCTTCCTGCAGTTCGAGCAGGTCGTCGGAAAGGTGTATTTCGTCGAGGCTGATGGGCGACGGGATGTAGTCGTCGACCGTTTGGAGCACACGGACCATATAGTTTTGCGACTCGTGCCAGGCCTTCAGGAAATCGGACGTGTCCACGGAGCAATGCATTCCCTCCTTGGGGTCGAAAACGACGACCGTGGCGGCATCGGCGCTGAGCACGACGACGGCGTGGTTGGGGTCGTCCTCGTCGTCGGGAAGCTGCGGATAGAGCTTGTCGCGGTCCACAACCACAAGGATGTCGTTGTCGAGGTCGAGTGCCTTGCGGATGTCATCGATGGTGGCATCGTAGACGCGCGAGACCATAAGTCCGTGTTGCACAAGCAGCTGCCCTATGGTATGGAGTGGCGTGCCTTGTGGTGTGAGCCAGTGGTTTTTGCGGGCCGTGGCGAGGACATCCTTCTCGTCGAAGGCAATGCCCCTGCGATGCAGGACGTAAGTTTCGCAAAGCACACTGCAGATGTTGTCGCCGCTTTCGGCTGCGAGTTTCATCATCGGCAGGGTGTCGTAGCAGGCACACATATCGTCGTCGACCTCCAGGGCTATCCTCATCGTCTCGCTGATTTCGGGCTCGGCCCCGATGGCTTGCAGCACCTCGAGGGTTTCGTCCCCGCTGGCGTTGCCGTCGAGGAATGTCGCCAGCATCTCGTCAGATATATCGTTATTGCTTTTCATATTCACGTTTGTCTTTAAGGGCCACTTTGGTCAGCTGGGCCATAGCGCGCCGTTTTATGTTGTACAGGTTGGCCACGGTGATGTGCATCTCGGCGGCAAGCTTTTCGGGCTCAAGGTCGTCGAGGACAAGGCGTTGTATGATATACACATACCGTTTGTTGGGCATCTGAGCGAAAAGCCGCTGCAGGTCGGCGGTGGCGTCGTCGGTGACGTCGGTCTGGCACTCCTGACTTTCATAAAGAGCCTCCTGGTCGCGGTTTTCTATCACCTTGCGCTTTTTGAGGAAGAAACGCACGGCGGTGACCTTGAGCCACTGGTAGACGCTGCTGCGGTACTGGAAGTCGCGCAGCTTGCGGGCGTCGTCGGCCATCAGGTAGAGGTAGAGCTCGTTGACAAGCTCGTTGTATTCCACCTCATAGTCGAACACACGGCGTATGATGCTGCAGAACAACGGGCGACACTGGACGAAGAAGAAACGCTCCGTCACGCGGTTGTCTCTGGCTATCAGTCCTTCTATGATTTCGCGGTCAGTCATAAGGTCGATGGCGGGTCGTTTGCTGATGGATAACGATGTCTACTTCAGTCGGAAACGGATGGCTATGGGGTAGTGGTCGGAGATGTAGGGCACACCGTAGTTGCCGTTGAGGGTGCGGAAGCGGCGCACATCGATTCCGCGGACGAAGAAATGGTCGATGACAGCACCTTGGTCGTTGCCGAAAGCGTTGTATGTGATGCTGTTGCTGGTGCGTCGCGTCATCTTGCGGGCATCTTGCAGACCGCAGCGGTAGAATTTCTGGAAAATGGGGTCGTCGATGGTCGAGTTCATATCGCCGCCAACGATGATGGGGATGTCGGCAGACGAAAGCGAATCGACCAGCGCGGCAATCTGGCACGTCGATTTGGCGCGGGCTTTCTTCCCGACGTGGTCGAGATGCGTGTTGAGATAGAAGAATTCCTTGCCACTGTCGCGGTCGCGGAAGCGCGCGATGGTGACGGTGCGCCGGCAGGCGGCATCCCATCCGAGCGACGGTGTGCGGGGCGTCTCGCTGAGCCAGCGTGTGGTGTGCCACACCAGTTCCAGGCGGTTGACATTGTAGTATATGGCCATAAACTCGCCCTCGCTGAGACCGTTGTCGCGCCCCACGCCGATGCGGCGATAGTCGGAAAGGTTCCTGTCGAGGTACTCGAGCTGGCCGGCCAGCGCCTCCTGCATACCTATGGCATCGGGCTTCTCGTCGCGAATCATCTTGACAACGGCTCCGCGGCGGTTGTCCCAGCAGTTGTCGCCATCGATTTGATAGTATGGATTATACCTTATATTGAAAGAGATGACTTTGAAGGTCTGTGCCTGTAAGGAGAAGGTGGCTATAATCGATACTACTAGAAAAAAGGACTTTAATAATCTTAGCATATCATCTAATTCAAATGTTTTAAAATTATAGTAACGACAGAAAATTGTATTTATTGTGGTAAAAAATATAAAAAAATGTGGGCAGACTGCTTTTTTTTTGCAGAGCTGCCCACAGGGTTGTTGCACAGCGTGGTGCCTACTGTTTGGAATCGCTGTTTTTCAGGTGTTTTATCATTGCATCGAGTGCTTCGACAAACGCTTCCGGCCGTGTTGTCCCGGCATCCGGGTTCTGCCAGGCTTTTGCCAAGCAGGCAGGAATGTTTTTTGCCTTCTCTTCCAAATGTTTGCCCTTGGAAGTGAGGCTGACCAGCGTCTGGCGTCCGTCGGCGATGCCACGTGTGCGGATAAGGAGTCCGTCGCGCTCCATACGCTGCAGCAGAGGCGTGACGGTGTTGGTGTCGAGCACCAGGCGATGCGCTATGTCGCTGACCAGCAGGTTGTCCTGTTCCCACAGCACCAGCATCACGATATACTGCGGATAGGTGAGCCCCAGCGGCTCGAGTAGCGGCCGATAGGCCTGCGTGACAAGGCGCGAGGCGGTGTAGAGGCGGAAACACACCTGGTTGTCGAGTTTCAGCTGGTCGTACATAGTCAGAGCATTGCTTCGATTTCGGACTCGAAACTTTTGGGTTCCTCGGTCGGCGGGAAACGCTTGACGGTCTTGCCGTCGCGCGAGATGAGGAACTTGGTGAAATTCCACCTGATGTCGCTTTCCTTTTTGTAGCTTTTGCTGATGCCTTTGAGCATCGTTGCCGTTGCTTTGGCCTTGAGGCCTTTGTACTCCTCGGTGGGAGCCTGCTCCTTGAGGTAGGTGAAGATGGGGTGCTCGTTATCGCCGTTGACGTCGATCTTCTTCATAATCTGGAAGGTAACGCCATAGTTGACGCGGCAGAATTCCTGTATCTCGCCGTCGCTGCCGGGGTCCTGTTCTGCAAACTGGTTGCAGGGGAATCCGATGATGACGAGACCGCGGTCGCGATACTTCTCGTTAAGCGCTTCGAGGCCGTCGAACTGGGGCGTGAAGCCGCACTTGGAGGCGGTGTTGACAATGAGAAGGACCTTGCCTTCGAACTCTTTGAAATCAATTTCCTTGCCGTTGCTGGCAAAAGCTTTAAAATCGTAAATAGCCATTTCTGTATAATTATTTAATGTTTAAACCATATTGTTATTGTTTGCCGCGATCACATCATTTTCACGAGCCAGTTCTGGACACCGATTTTCGCGATGACATCATTTTGTGCACCAGTGCACCTTCGGTCAACTCGGTAACGATGCCCTGAAGCATCTCTAAACTAACTTTAAAATCCATAATAATATTACTTTTTTTTGTTTTTGATTTATATCGTTCACGATGCAAAATTACACATTTTCCTAAACATACAAGCAAATTGTCAATAGTTTAACATTTTTTAACTTTATATCGTACACGATATATTTTTTGAAATCCCCTATTTTTTCGGGTTATAGGATAATAAAAAAAAGGAATCTTTGTTATTAAATAAAAAGTAAACTGATATGAACACGCAACGACAGAAAATGAAGATGCAGCAGAAGATGACGCCACAGCAGCTGTTGCTGATGCGTCTGCTGCAGCTGCCAGTGACACGTTTGGAGCAGAAAGTCAAGGAAGAGATGGAGAAAAACCCGATGCTTGAAATAGAAAGCGAACCCATAGACAACACGGAACAGGACGACACAACGGGCTTTGACGAGAACGACGAGGACAACGACTTCAAAGGCATAGACATAGACGACTACTACGATGACGACGACTACAGCTATCGCGAACGCCTGGAACACGACCACAATACCGAACAGCGCCAATACGACTTTGCCGACGGCACGTCGTTCACAGAGTCGCTGATGCGCCAGATGGACCTGCTGGGCCTCGACAAACGCGAGCAGACGATAGGCAACGAAATCATTGGAAGCATCGACGGCACCGGATACCTCGGACGCGACACGCAGCTGATAGCCAACGACCTGGCCTTCCGCTCGGGAATAGAGGTGGAGAACAGCGAGGTGGAACGCGTGCTGAAAGTAATACAAACTCTCGACCCCGCAGGCGTCGGCGCACGCAATCTGCAGGAATGCCTGTCGCTGCAGCTGCACCGCATCAAGGACCCCGACAACGACACCAAACTGGCAACGACGATAATAGACCGCCACTTCTCCCAACTGAGCAACAAACACTATGCCTCGCTGATGACTATGCTGAAAATAGACGAGAAGCAGCTCAACGCCGCAATTGCAGTCATCAGGCGGCAAAACCCAAAACCCGGCTGGGGACGCGAAGAGGAGAACCACGGCGCACACTATATAATACCCGATTTCATCGTATCGCACGACGACGGCCAGCTCAGTTTCGCACTGAGCAGCCGCAACCGCCCGATGCTGCGCATCAACAGCGAATATTCGGATATGATGGAGCAGCTGAGCAACCGCAGCAAGCTGAATCCCAACGAGCAGGAGACACTGACTTTCATCAAGGAAAAGACAGAGGCCGCGCAATGGCTCATCGACACCATCGACCAGCGTCAGGCAACACTGGCAACAACGATGGACGCCATACTCAAATACCAGAAAGCTTACTTCCTGAGCGGCGACACAAGCGACCTCAGGCCTATGCGGCTCAAAGACATAGCACAGGCAACAGGGTTAGACGAATCGACAGTGTCGCGCGTAGTCAACGAAAAATATGTGCAGACCGACTTCGGCACCTTCCTGCTCAAAGAGCTGTTCACCAAAGCCGTCGTCACCGACCAAGGCGAGGTCCTGGCAACAGAACATATAAAGGAAGCTCTGCGCAAAGCCATAGACGAGGAGGACAAAAGCAACCCCCTGACCGACGAGGCTCTGACAACCTTGCTACAGGACCAAGGATTCCGCCTGTCGCGACGCACGGTGACGAAATACCGCGAAAGTATGGACATTCCCGTGGGACGACTGCGCAAAGAACTGGGAGAAAACTGAAAAAAACGGGATAAACAATGAACTGCTAAAAACCGCACAACCCATCCCTACTCACTCACCTAACGCCACACTTCAAAAATCTCAAATGACCACCAGACATCGGAAGACATATACATTGTTTGTTCGCCAAGTGCAGGCTGTGGCGCTATGTCTCTTTGCGCTGATGTCGATGACAGCGGCAGCGCAAAGCAACGACATCAGCCGCAAAACGGCACAGATATACAGCGGCGACGGCAACGAAGAGCCTTTGTGGCGCATTTTCTACCACGACAACTTGGCTGGCAACCTGGTGCGCGTACGCAATCTGCCGCTCGACTCGCTGCCCGACGAAATAAACATCCGGCTGATAAAAGACAGCGACCAATTCTGCTTTCCGATGAAAAACATAATCACGTCGCCCTACGGCTGGCGCGAACGATGGCAGCGACCGCACCGCGGAGTCGACATACTGCTGCACACCGGCGACCCTGTGCACGTATGCTTCGACGGCGTGGTGAGAGTGGCACGCCCTATGGGCGGCTACGGCAACCTGGTGGTCGTGCGACACAAAAACGGACTTGAAACGGTTTACGGGCACCTGTCGAAAATCCTTGTCAAACCACGCCAAATCGTCAATGCAGGCGACATCATTGGACTGGGCGGCAGCACCGGTCGCTCAACAGGGCCACACCTGCATTTCGAAGTGCGATTCCAATACGAGCCAATCGACCCGGAATGGATACTGGATTTCGCAAACTACACGCTGCGCACCCGACGCCTGCACCTCGACAAGACCTATTTCGGCATCAGCAGGCCCAAAGACAAAAAGCATCCCATATTCAAAGCCGACAAAAGCATCATCAAGGAGAGACCTCAAAGAAACGCAAAACGCGAGGTTTACTACGAAATCAAAAAAGGCGACACTCTTGAGCTCATCGCCCTAAAGCACAGCACCAGCGTCGACCAGCTGAAGGAACTGAACCCGACACTGAAGAAAGCCAAACCGGGATTGAACATAAGGGTGCGGTGAGCTGACCCAAACATAAAAATTACCAGCAGAACAAAACAAATAATAATATAGACAATGAAAAAAACAAACCTCTCAGACTACGACCCCTCGCAGGTGCCTTCCGGCAAAGATTACACCATCGGCATCGTCGTCGCCGAATGGAACAAGGAGATTACCGACGCACTGGCGCAGGGCGCAATCGACACACTGCGCAAATACGACGTCGCCGAAAGCAACATCCACCTTGTGCACGTGCCCGGCAGCTTCGAACTGACGACCGGTGCCGACCTGATGCTGCGCAACGACAAAAAGCTCGATGCTGTCATCTGCATCGGATGCGTCATCCAGGGCGAGACGCGACATTTTGACTTCATCTGCGAGGCTGTGTCGCAAGGCCTGACGAACACGGCTCTCAAGCACGAACGGCCCGTAATCTTCAGCCTTCTGACCACCAATAACACCGAGCAGGCGCAAGACCGTGCCGGCGGAAAACACGGGAACAAAGGTGTCGAAGGTGCCGTAACAGCACTGAAAATGATACACCTGCAGAGAGAACTGGAGAAAAAATAAGAGAACTATGAGCAAACGAATCGTCTTTATGGGCACGCCCGATTTTGCCGTAACGTCGCTCGACGCCATCGTGCAGGCCGGCTATGACGTGGCCGCCGTCGTCACCGTGCCAGACCGCCAGACAGGACGCGGCCTGAAGGTCACATTCTCGCCTGTCAAGGAATATGCACTTCAGCACAACCTGCCACTGCTGCAACCCGAGAAACTGCGCGACCCGGCTTTTCTCGAAGCCTTGCGCGGCATAGGGGCCGACCTGTTTGTTGTCGTTGCTTTCAGGATGCTGCCACAGGTGGTGTGGGCAATGCCACCGCTTGGCACCTTCAACCTGCACGCCTCGCTGCTGCCGCAGTATCGCGGTGCGGCACCTATTAACTGGGCCATCATCAACGGCGAGAAAGAGACTGGTGTCACCACATTCCTGCTCAATGAAAAAATCGACGAAGGCAAAATCCTTATGCAACGCACAACACCCATCAGCGAGGACGACAACGCCGGCACGCTTCACGACCGCCTGGCCGAAATGGGGGCTTCGCTGACGGTAGAAACCCTCGGCGCACTGTTTGACGGAACTGCCACACCCAAACAGCAAGAAGAAGCCGGAGAAGCAAAAGCGGCTCCGAAGATTTTCAAGCAGGACTGCACCATCAACTGGAAACAAGAGGGCAAAAAAATACGTGACTTTGTACGCGGACTCTCCCCCTACCCTGCCGCCACGACAACGATGAACGACGGCAAAGGAACCCCCGTGCAGATGAAAATCTTCGATGTCGACTTTGAATCCGACCCCAATGCAACACCCGGAACCATAAAAACCGACAAAAAAAAGGTGTTAAAAATCGGCGTAAATGATGGATTTATAAAAATTTTAAGTCTGCAAATCAGCGGAAAGAAAAAAATAACTGTCGATGAATTCCTTCGAGGCTACGACGCAGAAAACTGGAAATTAGAACTTTAGAACGATTGACGAGTTTTTTAACATTTTTTTTTGAAAATTTTATTTATTTTTGAAAAAAAAATTATACATTTGCATCGTCAAATCAAAATGTTTAACCCTCAAATCCATCACAATGAACAAGACTGAATTAGTTGCAGCAATTGCAAAAAAAGCTGGTATGACCAAAGTTGACAGCGCCAAGGCCTTCAACGCCCTTATGGAAGTTACCAAAGAAGAGCTCAAGAAAGGTGAGAAAATAGCCCTCATCGGCTTCGGCACCTTCGAAATGAAGAACCGTCCTGCCCGCAAAGGCAAAAACCCGCGCACCGGCAAAGCCATCAAGATTCCCGCAAAGAAAGTCTTGAAGTTCAAAGCCAGCAAGAAATTCTAAATTTTTCAACTGAACTAAAAAAAAGACATCCCATAACAGGGATGTCTTTTTTTTGCACCACTACTGATGGTTTAGCCCTGCCTAAACCTTGTCGTCAAAAAAACGTTCATCGAAATTGAGCAGATAGACCCTTTCCGTGGCACGCGTGATGGCGGTATAGAGCCAACGCAAAAACTCGCGATCTATCATATCGTCGGTCAGATAGCCTTGGTCGATGAACACCACCGGCCACTGGCCACCTTGCGTCTTATGGCACGTCAACGAATAGGCGAACTTGACCTGCAGGGCGTTATAATAAGGATTGCTGCGCACCGCGTTAAGCTGTTCGGCCTTGGTGGGCAGATTGGCATAGTCGGCAAGGACCTCAGTGAAGAGCCGCTGCGACTCGTCGCGAGTAAGCGACGGCGACTCCGAATGAAGGGTCTCCAGCAGCAGCTTGCAGTCGAGCGTCTGCGCATCGGCATAGTCGACAAACCGCAACGTGACATCGACGAAATGGAACCCATACAGCTCCTCAAAATGTCGGGCCGAAAGCACCTCGACAATGTCGCCATTGGCGATAAAACCCATTTCCGAATCGTCGTCGAGCCAATGATAGTTGTTTTTCACCACCATAAGGTAATCGCCAGTGCCAACCTCGTCGTCGCGGTACAGGACGCGGTTGCGGATCGACTGGTTGAACAAATTGGCCCGTTTATTGCTTCGACAGACAAAAACCACATCCTCCGTCCCGCCCGACGAATACTCGCGGTTCAGGGTCTCTTCAAGGTCGGCGCCTGACAAACGGATCACGTCGTCGATGCCTTCAAGGGCAAACAGAGGCATCTCAACCTCGTCGCCTGGTTCCATATGCATTATGCGGTCGCGCACTATGGTGGCGTTGGCGAGAATGCCGGACTGATTCTCCTGACGGACCACCTCGGTCAATTCTGCCTCGTGTATTTTGAGGTCGGCCAGCGATGTCAGGTAGTTTGCCGACAGCGCCGGACTCTCCGCCGAACCGACGGGAGGCAGCTGGGCGCCGTCGCCTATCAGCATCAAACGGCAGTGCGAGCCGTCGGCGACATAGTCTATCAGATCCTCCAGCAGCGACTGGCGTCCGGCATAAGAGCCCTCCTCGGCCTTTGCACTGATCATCGATGCCTCGTCGACAATAAAAAGTGTATAGCTATGTTTGTTCTGCGCCCTGACGCTTCGCACCGTTCCCGTAGCGTCGGTCACCGACATATATATCTTCTTATGAATGGTATAGGCCTGGTGTCCGGAATAGCCCGAAAGCACTTTGGCGGCCCTACCCGTAGGCGCCAGCAGCATCGTTTTGATTCGCAGGCGAGGAGCGGCCTTGATCAATGCCGACACCAGCGACGTCTTGCCGGTTCCGGCATATCCGCGCAGCAGAAAAGCCGACCTCGGGTCCGCGTCGAACAAAAAGTCCACAATCTCGGCACACGCCCGACGCTGTCCGTCGGTAGGCTCGTGCGGGAAGAAAGAGAATATCAGACTTTCGACTCTGTTCATCGTGCAATAAGGCAAAAAAAGAGATCTGCCAGAAGACAAATCTCTTTATGGTTTCCTATCAAACAAAAATACTTACTGTTCGGGTGCGGGAGCCGCGGGAGCCGCGGGAGCCTGCTGGCCACCCATAGCGTCTGCGGTCGACGGCAGTTCGACAGCATCAGCATTGACAGCGTTCTTGGAAGCCGACGAAGCTTTGCCGCTGTTGATGGTAATAGTGGCAATGAGGCTCAGCACCACCAGCGCGATGGCAAGACCCCAAGTCAGTTTCTCAAGGAAATCTGTGGTTTTGCGCACACCCATAATCTGGTTGGGAGCCGAAAAATTGGCAGCCAATCCGCCGCCCTTCGAATTCTGAACAAGTACTACCAGCGCTAAAACGATGCTGACAATCAGAATAAGTATTACGATAAAGTTGTACATAATTTTTATTACTTTTTATTATTTTCTAATTTTAATTTAAGTTCCGAAATTCGGATTGCAAAAGTACTACTTTTTTCGGGATATTTTGCAATTAATTTTTCATATACAGCAATAGCGCGCTCGAAACGGCCCTGCTTCTCAAGCACAACTGCAAGAGTTTCAGTCTCTAACGATTCATCTTTCAGAATACTCTTTTTTCCAAGAACTTCGACAGGAACGTCCTCCATCTCGCCCAAATCTTCCGGATTGTAATTGCCCGATTCAAGAAATTTGGACAGAATGACACTTTTGGGAGCCGTCTTGAACGACACCTCCTGATAGGCATTGATTTCTTTCATAATATCAAAGGCGTCAGGCTCGGCAGGAGCCTCCACCTTGGCTTTCGGCTGCTCTTCGGGCTCACTGGCCTTCTGTTCCACCAGCGTGGGAAGTTCAGAATACGCAACGCGCTCCAGATAATCTTCAAATCTTGCATTATCAATGAAATACAGCATTGCTTTGGGCAGATAGCGTTCTTCCCAACCCGAGGTGCCGGTGGCCTTGTCGCACAGGATATCCATCATCTGCAACAACGAACAATACGGAAACCGGTTTTTCTCCGTCTGGATCTCCGACTTGTCCAACATTGAATATCGGCACAGATCACCCAACTTGGCATTAAACATTGATTTATCCATCATTTTGTAATATTTGTATATGAAAAATCAAAATGCAAATGTACAAGTTTTTTTTGAAATGGAAAAACAACAATTCAAAAATAATATTTTTAGTACTATATTTCAATGATTTATGCATTAAACAAAAAAGTTTTAAACATTTTTATGTTTCCATATCAATTTTTTTGTGTACTTTTGCACTTCCAAATTTGAGTAAAAATGAAGAGAACATTTCAACCATCACGCAGAAAAAGAGCAAATAAGCACGGTTTTCGTCAGAGAATGTCGACGGCAAATGGCAGAAAAGTTTTGGCTGCTCGCCGCAGAAAAGGCAGAAAAAAATTAACTGTTTCCGACGAACGATAAGAAGTGCCGGTTCTCCGTGGACGGAGATTCCGTTTGCCAATTTAAAGATAAGAAGTATTGTCGTCAATACTTCTTTTTTATTATAGCAACAGTCAAAACTATCGCGTCAATGGGTCGGGCAAGCCAAAAGAAGACAAAACCGAGTGCCGAAAATTGAGGCACCCTCAACGGATACCACTTCTCAACTTTAGGCCGCTCTCACCAGCAACGCTCATCAGAAAATGATGAAAATGAGAAAAACAAAGCAGGAGACAATCATCACCGATGTCGAGGTCAGCGATGCCGGAGCAGAAGGCAAAGCCATTGTGCGTCACGACGGAATGGTCATCTTTGTACCCTTTGTGGTGCCAGGCGACGTCATCGATGTCAAGATATTCAAAAAGAAAAAGAACTACGCCGAAGGACGTGCTGTGGCCATCAAAAAACCGTCGCCACTTCGCGTCGATGCGCAATGCACACACTTCGGCATTTGTGGTGGATGCAAATGGCAGACCTTCGACTATGCCGGACAGCTGCGATGCAAGGAACAGCAAGTGCGCGACAACCTCGAACGGCTGGGACACATCGACACATCTGGGCTACGCACCATTTGCGGTTCCGACAACATCTTCTACTATCGCAACAAACTGGAATTCACCTTTTCGACAAAACGGTGGCTGAACGATGGCGAAGTTCGGGACGAGGCCGACCCCGGCGCCGTAGGATTCCACGTGCCACAGGTCTTCGACAAAGTGTTGCCCATCGAGCACTGTGCCCTGCAGCGCGACCCCTCCAACCAGATCCGGAACGCAGTGCGCGACTTCGCCTTGCAACATTCCATCCCCTTCTACGACATACGCAACCATACGGGATTTCTCCGCAATCTGGTGATTCGCAACACTTCGACCGGCGAATGGATGGTCATCGTCATCGTTGCCGAACGCAACGACGGAATGCTGATGCCTATTATGGAATTCCTAAAAGAGACCTTCCCCTGCATCACCTCGCTCCTCTACATCATCAACGACAAATTCAACGATTCCTACACCGACCTCGAGGTCACGACCTACAGCGGACAGGGTTACATCACCGAGCAAATGCCACGCTACGGCGGAGGCACACCGCTGCAGTTCCGCATCAATCCCAAGTCGTTCTACCAGACCAATTCCGAGCAGGCATTCAAACTATACAGCTTCGTCGCCGAATTTGCGCAACTGCGCGGCGACGAAAATGTCTACGACCTCTACACAGGCACAGGCACCATTGCACAGTTCCTGGCAGGAATGTGCCGTCGGGTTATAGGCATAGAATATGTAGAAGAGGCCATTGTCGATGCACGCCTTAACGCCAAGCTCAACGGATTCGACAACTGCACCTTCTACGCCGGCGATATGGCCAAAGTACTCACCCCAGACTTCATCGCCGCCAACGGGCGTCCCGAAGTCGTCATCACCGATCCACCGCGAGCCGGAATGCACGAAAAAGTAGTCGAACAGCTCCTCGCCGTCGAGGCTCCGCGCATCGTCTACGTCAGCTGCAACCCCGCCACGCAGGCTCGCGACCTGCAGATGCTGGCCGCAAAATACGACATCGGACGCATCCAGCCCGTCGATATGTTTCCTCACACACAGCACGTCGAAAACGTCGCCGAATTGACATTAAAAAAAGAAAAAAAATAAATTTTTCATCTATTATAAAAAAAAATGCTATCTTTGCATATTGATATTTTGACGCCAGAAAGCTCAAATTATCACATAGCATATTGAAAAATAAATTTATATAGATAATAAATAAATAAAGTATAACATATTAATTCAATCCGCAAGATGAAAAAAAGAGTATTCTTTCTCCTTTTGGCTGCCTTGATGATGCCTCTGGCTATGAACGCTCAGCAAAATGTTTCTGTCCACATCGACACAACCATCAATGCGTGTACTTCCTACACTTGGCCTGTCAACGGAACCACCTACACCGTTACCGGCGTACATACCGCCATTGTCGGTGACACACTCTACATACTGGACCTCACCATCAATCCAGTATATACCGAGATCATATCGACTCCCATTCAGGGCGGTTGCTCCTACACCTGGGGCGACAGTGTCATCACCACAAGCGGCACTCACACACAGACCTTCCAGTCGCAAGCCGGATGCGACAGCACCGTCACCATCACCCTCTCGCTGGCTACATCGGCAACAAAGGCCTACACTGTAACCGCCTGCGAATCCTACATTTGGAAGGGTGACACCCTCACAACAACGGGCACCACCATTATCAACGACAACTCTAACCCCCTGTGCGACTCAATCCTGACGCTCAACCTCACCATCATCGAACCCGAGCAGAAAGCCTACGACACCACCATCTCGGCTTGCGAATCGACCCGTTTCCGCTGGTCGCCGCAGTCCAGCTGGATCAACATCTCGCAAGATGGCTACACCATCACCTCCGAGGCCTACTCGCAGACTTCCGCTGCCACCCTCGACCGTTTCCACCCCCGTACCGTTGAAAGATGCTTCGATAGCCTCGTAACCATCCATTTCAACATCAAGAGCAAAAACTACACAACCCTTAACGAAAAAGCCTGCGACGAATTGACCATTTCCGTCTTCGGTAAAGATTATACATACTACTACAGCAAAAACGATACCATCACCGGTGCAAAGGGCGTCAACGGATGCGACAGCGTCGTCTATATGAATGTCACCATCAACAAGACTCCCGAGGTTTACATCAGCGGCGATCTCCGCGTGGCTCCCGGCTCAAACGCCACTCTCTATGCCAACAGCAACCAGACCGTCAACTACACCTGGAGCAATGGTTCCACCGCCGAAAGCATCACCCTGACCAATGTCCAGGCCAATACCGAAGTGTCGCTGAACGGCAAGAACGTCTCCACGGGATGCGAGAGCACATCGCACGTCACCATTATGGCCAACCTGGCCATCGATGGCGTCAACGACGATATGCTGCAGATCTACCCCAACCCCACCACTGCCCAGATCAACATCAACAGCACTGAGAGCCTGAAGAACGTCAGCATCTTCAACTTGATGGGCCAGCAGGTCATCAATGCCGGCACCGCCAACGTCATCGACCTTGGCAACCTCAACAACGGCTCCTACGTAGTCCGCATCGAGATGAACAACGGCACCGTGGCAACTCGCACCGTAGTCCTCAGCAAGTAAGAAACATTACCCCTAACACCAAAGCGTTCGGAGCTCCGGACGCTTTTTTTGTGAACGAATGAAACCACGCCATAGACTTACAGCCGCTGTGCTGACGGCACTTTTGCTGTCCCTAACGGCCTGCAAACCGACAATGCTGCCCATACGCCTGCAAGGCGAAGCACAAGGCACATACTACAGCATCACCTACTTCGATGCCCAGCAGCGCAACCTGCAGAGCTCTATCGATTCGCTGCTCGACGACTTCGACCAGACAGCGTCGCTATGGGTCGACAGCTCCTTGCTGCGACGTGTAAACGACAATAGCGACAGCGTCGTCAACGAGCTTTTCGCCACCCTGGTAGACCTGTCGGCCGAAATGAACAGATTCACCAACGGAGCCTTCGACTGTACCGTAGGCCGCTTGGTCAATGCCTGGGGATTTGGATTTTCCAAACGCGAAAAGCTGACCGACGAAACCATCGACAGCCTGCTGCAACACGTGGGCAAACAGCCCTCCGCAGTGCGCCATCACGACGGTACCATCGTGGTGCGCAAAGCCGACAGCGAAGCCTCGTTCGACTTCAACGCCATAGCCCAAGGCTACGCCAGCGACCTCATCGGCCACTTCCTTGAACAGCAAGGCATCACCGACTATATTGTCGACATCGGAGGCGAAGTCTGCGCCAAAGGTGCCAAACCCGACGGCAAAGCCTGGCGCGTAGGCATTGAACGCCCCGCCGAGAACCGCTACAGCAGTCCCGAAGTGGAGACAACCATCGAGCTGCGCGACAAAGCCGTGGTGACCTCCGGCAACTATCGCAAGTATTACGAAAAAGACGGCGTGCGCTATTCGCACACCATCGACCCCTCCACGGGACATCCCGTCGAGCACAGCCTCCTCAGCGTTTCGGTCGTCGACACCGCTGCCTGGCGTGCCGACGCACTGGCAACGGCATTTATGGTTATGGGACTCGACAAAGCCCTCCAATTCATCGGACAGCACAGCGACGATTCCGGCACACAAGCCGTATTCTTCATCTACAGCGACAGCACCGGCTACAAAACCTATGCCACACCGGCATTCGAAGCGCTAATCATCGAACAAAATCTTTAAAAACATCATATCCCCCTTACCAAATGAAATCAATGACAGGATTTGCCAAAAGGCAATGCAATATCGACGAAAAAAAATACACCATCGAGATAAAGACTCTCAACAGCAAGCAGATGGATGCCATCGTAAAGATTCCTATCGACCTGAAGGAACACGAGCTTGAAATCCGCTCTATGCTGAACCGCCTGGAGCGCGGCAAGATCGACTTCATCATCAGCGAAGAGCTGGGCACAGCCAACGCCACGCAGCTCGACCGCGAGTTGGCCACACAGCGCTACAACGAGTTGCGATCACTGACCGCCGACCTGGGCAGCACCGCCGACGAGAAAATGCTGCTCGGCATAGTCCTGCAGCAGAGCGACATCTGGATTGCCAACAACGACCTGACGCTTAACGGCGACGAATGGGTCGAACTTGCCAACAACATCAGCGGCGCCATCGACGAACTCGACGCCACGCGATGCCACGAAGGCGCAATCCTGAAGTGCGACTTCATAAAGCATCTGGACCTTATAGAGAACTACCTGAACCAGATTCCACAATACGAAAGCGAACGCATCGATACCGCCAAAGAGCGCATCCGCACCCTGATGAACGATGCTGCCGTAAAAGACGTCGACGAGAACCGCTTCGAGCAGGAGCTCATCTACTATCTCGAAAAGCTCGACATTACCGAAGAGAAGGTACGCCTTAAGAAACACATCGACTATTTCCGCGAAGTGATGGACAACGAGGAAGGCAGCGGAAAGAAACTTGGTTTCATAGTCCAAGAGATGGGCCGAGAGATTAACACCACCGGTTCAAAAGCCAACCACGTCGAAATCCAGCGTCTGGTCGTCAAGATGAAAGACGAGCTGGAAAAAATCAAAGAGCAGCTGGGGAATATACTCTAGTAATACTAGTAGCACTAGTATTACTAGTATAACTAGTATTACTAGTATAACTAGTCCTACTAGTAACAGAGAGGCCCGCGCTGATGCGCGGGCCTCTCTCTATTTGTTGATGTCAACTAAAAGGATTAGCGGACAATGAGTTTTTCAATCTTGTTGAACTTGTCGTTGGTGATGCGAACGAAGTAAGCACCCTTGGCAAGGTTCGACACATTGAGGTTGTAGCCGTTCTCAGCATTGAACTTCGAGGTGGTGACAACACGGCCGCTCATATCGATAAGAGCCATATTGACAGTACCGGTAACGCCCTTCATAACGATGTTGACGTTCGAAGTTGCCGGGTTGGGCTGGAGCTTCATAGAAACGTTGGCGACGGGGTCGAATCCAATAGGAGCTTCCTTGAAGAAGCATTTCAGTGTGGCCTCGGCGGTGACATTCTCGATGGTAACAACACCATACTTGGCACCGTCTTCGTCCTCACGCTCGCTCCATTCAACGGGCTGGCCGTTGTAGAGGATCTGGTCGATTACATAGCCAGGAGCGGGCATAACGATATAGGAAGTCGAAGCGCCTTCGACAATGCTGTCGACATAGTCGCAGAGGACATTGTAGTTGCCATCCATAAACGAACCGTAGTCCTCATTGTCGCACTCGAGGTGGACAGCCACCTTGGGGATGAAGTGGTAAGGACCGACAAGGAGACGGATCATAGGATACTGCGAAGTGCTGAACCAGTGGGCTCCACCATCGTAAGCGTCGAGCACCATAACGGTGTAGCGGTTGGAGATAGGCAGAGTGTGGCTGTAGGAAGCCATACCGTCCTCTTCATAGTATCCGATAGCGTTGGTGTCGCCGTCATAGTAGTAGTTGCTGTTGCAAGCAACGGCGAAATCAGCATCCTCGGCCAGCTCGTATCCAACACGGTAAGCCGAATTGGGACGGAGCACAGGCTGGTTGGGGAACATAATCTTAACGGTAGGATAGTTGCCGTTCAGCTCATAGGTGAAAGCATTGTCGCCGGAGGCGTTGAGTTCCTGGTTGCTGATAACCTCATTGGCCTGGACAACGTGCGTACCGGCACCGTGATCCTGATAGAAGAAGCTGACATAGTTGCCATAGGTAGAGTCGCGGAAGAGGACCGGCTCGAGGCGCGAACCAACCGCCTGCCTACCAACCTGGGTAGCAGCAACCAATTCCATACCAAGGATGCGCCAGGGCTTGCCTTCAGCATCGGTAGGAATCTGGTCACCAGTCACATAAGAAACCAGAACACCGTAACCGGCCTTGTTCCACATAGTCTCGTTGGGGTTAGTCGAGAAGGTGTTTGGGCCGACAAGACCAGCTGCATAGTAGGAGAATCTGCGCAGAGCGCCGTTGTCGCGAGCCCAAACGCCATAGGGGCTGTCGCCCTCGGTATTCCAGTTCACATCGTAGCGGAGCGTGTCGAACGTGCTGGTGTCGCCATACAGGTGGACACTGTAGTGGTCGGTAGTCAGGTCGGTGAAGAAGTGGTGCGTACCAGTGTCGGCAGTGGGAAGGCTAGCATAAGGACCGGTAGCGAAGTTGCTGTCCTGATAGCCCCAGCCGTTACGGTCATAGAGGCTGTCGTACCATCCGAGGGGGTCGATAACGAGCGAACGGGTGTTGAAAGGAGCGGAAACAACAGTTCCGAGGTTCTTGCTGGTCAGCTCAGTGGCAGCCTGGCCAGAAGGATAGGTATAGATGTGACCGGTTAAGTTGGTCTGGCTGTTTTTACCGTCGTTGACGAAAGAAGAAACCCAAACAGTGGGGACAGTCAGATTCTGAGGCATCATCTGATAGAAGCCCTCATAGTACTGGTTGCTCTTGATGGCCAAGCTGTTGTCGGGAGCGGGGATAACCTGGAAGTCATCGACAAACCAGATGTAGCCGTAGGCACCACCGCCGTTGTTGCTGCTCGTCCAGCGGAGACGGAGGCTGACGTTGCTCTGGTTACCGATAGAAGCAGGCATAGTGGTGGTTTTCCAACCAAAGGTCCAATCGTTAACATCGACATCGACGCCACGGATGTTGATTTCGACACCACCCCAGGTGTTGCCACCGTCGGTGCTATAGTCGATCCAGCACTCGTCGTAGTTGAATTTGCAGAAATGCTGAAAGAAACGAACGCGGACAAGCGACTGACCGGTAGTGTTGATGTTGTCGAAACGCATATAGGCGTCGAAAGCGCCTGTCATACCGTGTCCGCCCCAGTCGCCAGGAACCTGGTCCTGCATAGTCATAACCATAATACCCTCGTTAGCCGTGGTGCTACCGAAAAGGGGGTATCTGCTGGGATTGGTACCGCAGATGTAGACGCCCCAAGCATCGTAAGAAACAGGATACTCAGTAGCGCCGAAGAAAGGAACAGCCTGGATCTCCGAAAGGACGTTGCTGGGCAGACGATGCCACTGCGAGTGGGCTTTGGTCTGAGCGTGGGCAACGATGTTGGTACCGTTGACCTGCTCACCAGCGACAACAGCACCGACTGTATAGCCAACGCCTTCCTGTGCAAAGGTGCAGAGGAAAATCTCACCATCTTTGGTGAAGATGGAACCCGTGTAGCCAGCTTTCTGGGCGATATTCTCGCTCTGGGCGGCCACATTTCTGTCGACAACCATATCCTTTTTCACGGTTATCGACTTGTTTGTCTGTGCAAACGCAAAACTGGCGCACAAGGCAAAACTAAGAACCATTAATGTTTTTTTCATTGTAATTGAATTTTGATTAATAAAAATTTTTCTCCGTTTCAAATCTACAACCCCCTTGTTTTCAGTATATTTAACACACTTCGACAAGGCAGATGCAGGGTTGGTATTTGGATGCAAATTTAGCACAAAAAAACAAACTGGCAAAAAAAATTTGATTATTTTTTGTTTTTTTAAGAATGTAGCCCTCGCGACAAGCCCCCCTCGCCAGGCCGGAACGGCAGGGTCTGGACCGCCAGTTCTTATATCGTTCTTATATTGTTCTTATATCGTTCTTATATTGCGGATATGGGAACGGGGTTCAAAAACCGTCAGAACAGTATGCGAAGGGGCTTAGCCGACACCCCTTGGGGCGCCACGCGTCCCTCAGCCAAGAATATTTCGTTTACTATAAAATAAAATAAGAAGAATTCAGTTATTGGTTGAAAACGCGCACCAAAGCAAGCGCAAAAAAACTGTATCAACTTAGAATGCGACAATCAGCAAAACTGCACAAAATGCAACACATCAGACTTCACCGCACCCCGGCGGCCCTGGCGGCGGCCGTGTGCGTCCTGCTGCTGCTGGCAACGGGATGCGGAGGCGCCAAGAAAGTGGCCGACGGCAAACAGCACTCGAAATACGAGCGCAAGCCGATAGTGGAACGCAACGACGAGCAGCTGAAGACCGAGACGATGATGATCGACGCCAAGATGCTGGAAGAGACCGGACACGAGGACGAGGCGGCACGCAGATACGCCGACGTCTTGTCGCGCGAGCCCCGCAACGCCGCGGCAATGTACGAGCTGAGCCGCCTGATGGCGGCACGCGGTATGGCCGACAGCGCCATAGCCCTGACGAAACGCGCCGTGGAGACCGACCGCGGCAACATATGGTATGCCCTGCACCTCGCCACCCTCTACCGTATGACCCACAACATCAAAGAGTACATAGCCACCTGGCAGCGCATCGTCGACCTGCGTCCCGACGTGCTGGACTACTACTACGAGCTGAGCAATGCTTACCTGGCCGCCAAAGACTACAAGAACGCCATCGCCACCCTGAACCGCGTGGAGCATACCGTGGGCGTCACCGAACCCGTGTCGACCCAGAAAGCCAAGCTTTGGACCGCTATGGGCCGCAACGACAAGGCCACGCAGGAACTTGAAGCCCTGGCCCGGACTATGCCGAACGACAGCCGATACAACGGCATCCTGGCCGAGACCTATATGTCGCAAGGCAAATACGACAAGGCCAAGGCCTGCTACGACCGCGTGCTGGCCACCAACCCCGACGACGAGTACATACACATCTCGCTGGCCGAATACTACAAAGCCGTGGGGCAGCCCCGCAAAGCCTACGAGGAGCTGCGCATCGGGATGGCACAGAAGAACCTTTCGACCACCAACAAGGTGCAGATTCTGACCAACTTCTATACCAACGACGAGTTCTACGGCATCTATTCGCAGTATGCCTTCGACCTGCTCGAGGTGGCTATGCGCAGCAGCGACGACAGCGTCACCTTTGCCGGCTTCTACGGCGACATACTGATGCGGCAGCGCAAATATGCCGAGGCGGCGCACCAGTTTGCCCTCTACCTGACGCGCGACAGCAGCCGCTACGAGGTGTGGGAAGCCCTGCTGGTCAGCGAGCTGTCGGCCTACACCGACACCGCCGCCCTGGGCCGCGACGCACGGCGCGCCTCGGCCCTGTTCCCGCTCCACCCCCTGCCCTATTATATGCAGGCCGTCGTGGAACACGACAACGGGCGCTACGAACGCGCCATCGAGCTGGCAAAACGCTGCGAGCAGATGGGCTTCGACAAAGGATATCTCGAGACAGAGACCTATGTATTGCTGGCCGAATGCTATAACCGCCTGGACGACACGGCCTGCTATGCCTACTACGAGCGCGCGCTGAAGATGCATCCCGACGACATCAACCTGATGAACAGCTACGCCTACCGCCTGGCCGTCGACGGACGCAATCTGGACAAGGCCGAACAGATGTCGAAACGCACCATCAAAGCCGAGCCCGACAACCCCTACTATCTCGACACCTACGCTTGGATCCTGCACCGTATGGGACGCGACGACGAGGCGCGCCCCTATATCGAAAAGGCCATCCAGCGCGAGAAAGGCGAAACATCGCAAGAGGTCATCGACCACTACGAAGCAATAATGAAAAAACAAAACAGCCGATAACGATGAAGAGAAATCACCTGCATCTCATTGCCGTCCTGACACTTATCGTCTGCATAGCACTGACCGGATGCCGCTCGCACCGCGACCTGCAGCGCAACGACGACAACGGCCGGCAGCACGATACCACGGCGACGAAACCACACGCAACCACACCTCGGGCGCCGCGGCTGGACTCGATTGCCAACACCAGCTTCGCCACGCTCACGGCCAACTTCCGCTGCACCGTCGACGGCATCAGCGTCAACGGACAACTCAGAATGTCCAACGACAGCATCATCTGGATCAGCGCCAGCAAAATCGTAGAGCTCGGACGCGCCCTGCTGACACCTTCGCGCGCGCAAGCCTACACCAAGTTGATAAGCAAGAAATACAACCTCACATACAACGACATACGCCAGCGGTGGGGCATCGATGTCGATTTCGCCACACTGCAGGCCCTGCTGCTGGGCAACTGTCCGCCGGACTGCCGCAAAAGCCGCGAACCGCAACGCTCGGGCGACACCGTGACGATGTGGATGGCGCAGGGCGGCGAACGCCAGCTGACGCTGAAATACAACTACGTCACCCGACGGCTTACCGCCGCCACGCTGACAAGCAAAGCCACCGGACAGCAGGTCACGCTCACCTACAGCAACCGGCAGAATTTCAGCGGACAGTTTCTGCCGACAACAGTAAGCGCCAGCATCAAAAGCCGCCAATTCAACGAACAGACGACAATATCACTCGACCGCATCACGCTGAACCAACCACAGAAATACCCATTCAATATGTGAATTGGAAATTGAAATCAAATCTGGTAGCTTTAAATATTCGTCCGATTCGCTTAATTCAATAATAAAAAAAACTTACGAGAAGAAGATTAACGTTAAACCCAAAACATATGAAACGACTGATTATAATAGCATTGCTGCTTTCGTGCTGGGGTGGTGCCACAGCCCAGAAGGCTATGAGCAACGCCGACACGGCCGAACAAATCGTGCAACGATATTTCGACATCACAAACTACGAGGCCTTACGCCGCGACAGTATACTATATATAGAAACAATAATTTATAAAAGTATCGACACCACCGATACGGCGATTCTGAAACGCTGGTTTCTGCCCCCAAACCGGTTCCGCGCCGAGCTATGGCACAATGACACGCTGATAGAAGGCTGCTACACCGACGGCAAAAGCATCTACAAGGAATACAGCCTCGGCGTCATCAACGGTTGGGCCACGATAACCCAGTCGCGCTACTATGTGCTGGAGCCGGGCTACGACTTCCGCGGCCATCTGTACCACCGCGCAGCCAACGCCGCCGAGCTGACCTACAAAGGGGAGTGGAACTTCAACGGACAGTCTGTGCTGCGCGTCTTTGTCGACACGCCTTTGCAGTACTGCCGCAACTACCTGTTCGAGAAAGACAACGGTTTGCTGTTCCTGATAGAGGAAACCAACCAGCACTCCGAATATACCGACCATCAGGCCTATACCCACCCCAAATGGCACGCCTTCCACGAATACCAGCCCCTGGGGACCGTCCTGCTGCCGAGCGTGGAAAGCTACCAGATGGACGGCGAACAGGTCTACCACTTCTCACACTATCGGTATATTCCACTGGATATGAAAATTTTCACACAGAACGAGCAATGAGCATTTTCGACAACGAGGACGAATTCTATATGCAGCAGGCGCTGCGCGAGGCACGTGCGGCACGCGACGAGGACGAGGTGCCGATAGGCGCTGTCATTGTCTGCAACGGCCAGATTGTGGCACGTGCCCACAACAACACCGAACGGCTGCACGACGTGACGGCCCACGCCGAGATGATAGCCTTCACAGCAGCAGCCAACACACTGGGCACCAAATACCTGCCCGACTGCACGCTGTATGTCACCGTCGAGCCCTGCCCGATGTGTGCCGGAGCCGCCGGATGGATGCAAATAGGCCGCATCGTCTATGGCGCCGGCGACCCGAAAAAAGGGTTCGAAAAGCTGGGACACGGTATGCTGCACCCAAAAACGAAGGTTGAGAAGGGTGTCCTCGAAGAGGATTGCGCCGCACTGATGAAGGAATTCTTCAGGCGGAAGAGGGGGTGAGGTATTTTAGGCTTTTTAGGCAGGTTAGGCGTTTTTAGGCGTTTTAGGCTGATTAATTTGATGAGACAATAAATATATAATATAACATTTATAATTATGAAACCAACATTATTAGTGCTTGCTGCCGGAATGGGCAGCCGCTATGGCGGACTGAAGCAGATGGACGGCGTCGGCCCCAATGGCGAAATCATTATGGACTATTCGATTATGGATGCCATCCGCGCCGGTTTCGGCAAGGTGGTCTTCGTGATTCGCCACAGCTTCGAGCAGGAATTCAAGTCCAAAATCAACGCCGAGCATTTCGGCAACAAAATCGCGGTGGAGTATGTGTTCCAGGAGCTGGACAACCTGCCTGCCGGCTTCAGCGTTCCCGAGGGCCGCGAGAAACCCTGGGGCACCAACCACGCCATCCTGATGGCCAAGGACGCCATCAAGGAGCCTTTTGCCGTCATCAACGCCGACGACTTCTACGGCGCTGACGCCTTCAAGGTCATCGGCGACTACCTGCGCGGACTGGAAGGCAAGAAGGGCGACTACTGTATGGTGGGCTACCGCCTGGAGAACACCCTGTCGGAGAACGGCACCGTCAGCCGCGGAGTGTGCGAGGTGGACGAGAAGGGCTACCTGAAGGGTATGACCGAGCGCACCAGCATCGGCCGCACCGCCAACGGCATAGAATACAAGGACGACGACGGCTCGATGCATCCGCTGGCAGCCGATGCCACGGTGTCGATGAACCTGTTCGGCTTCACACCCGACTACTTCGTGGAGAGCGAAAAACTGTTTGTCGACTTCCTGAAGGCCCGTGGCACGGAGATGAAGTCCGAGTACTACATCCCCTTCGCCGTCAACACTTTCCTTGCCAACGGCTACGCCACAATGCGCGTGCTGAAGACCACCGCCCAGTGGTTCGGCGTGACCTACAAGGAAGACCGCCCGATGGTGGTGGACCGCCTGAAGAAACTGCACGAGCAGGGAGTGTATTAATTCATTCTGCATTTCTGCCGCTGGCGGGATTTTATTTCCACCAGCGGCAGATTTTTTATCTCCCCGCCTGCGGCGGAAATCTTGGAAATCGAGCCGCACATTATTCCCGCTTGCGGGAATAACTATTTCCAAGATTAAAAAAGATTTCCAAGATTTGCCCGTACCCATCCAATGACAGTGAAAAAAGATTTCCAGGATTTCCAAGATCTCGCGAAGCGGGAGACGATTTTGTTCGCCAAAGAGCATATCAATGACGACCCGCTTGAGTTGCTGCTGCACAAGCAACGCTATCCTGACGTGGACATAGAGTTTGCCGTGCAACAGATGGAAGGGCTACGCACAGCCAGCGAGAAGTGGCCGTCGCTGCTGCAATACGACGACTTCCTCTACCCGCCCCGACTGAACCGTGAGCAGGCATCGTCGGAAGAAACCGCTTTCCACAAAGCTGACATCATTCGGAGTATCTACGGCGAAAGGCAACATCAATTGAGCATCGCCGACCTGACAGGCGGAATGGGGATAGACAGCATCGCCTTTGCAAAGATGCCAGACACAGATGTAGACTATGTGGAATGCAACGCGGAACTATGCCGTCTAATGGAGCACAATAGCAGCGTCCTCGGGCTGAACAACATAGTTGTACACTGCGGTGACGGCATAGAATGGCTGCGCAACAGCAAAAAGAAATACAATGTTATATTTATTGATCCCGCGCGTAGAGACACACACGGTAAAAAGGTTGCAGCATTCGAGGACTGCACGCCCAACATTCTGGAGCACAAAGAGCTGCTGACTGAACATTGCGACTTCCTGATGGTCAAAGCATCGCCTATGATGGACATCGACAAAGGGATAGAGCAATTGGGCAACGTCAGCGATGTATACGTAGTGGCAGTGAGAAATGAATGCAAAGAACTGGTTTTCGTCTGTGGCGACAGCGACTTGGAAGCCAGAATACACTGCACAGACATCATTCCCGGCGACGGAGTATACAACAACGAACCGTTCACCCGCAGTCAGGAAGCCCAAGCAGAGTGCGTTTATTGCAAGAGCGTAGGGCGCTACATTTACGAGCCCGACGCGTCACTTATGAAAGGCGGGCCATACAAACTGCTGAGTGACGAATGGGGAATGCAGAAACTGGCGAGGAACACACACCTTTACACCAGCGACAACTTTCACGACTGGATGGGACGCACCTTTTGTGTGCTGAAAGAAGTTTCACTCAACAAGAAAGCCATCGCCGCGCTCATTCCCGACAGGAAGGCTCACGTGATTACGCGCAACCATCCTGTGGCTGCCGCCGAACTGCAGAAACAACTGGGACTGAAAGAAGGAGGCGACCTCTTCGTCATTGCCACCACCGTGGGCACCAAAAAGAGAGGTTTCGTTTGCTGCCTTCCGGAAAATTATCAACATTTTTTGGAAGAAATCAACAAATAAATTTTGTCAGTATCAAAAATGTTCGTAATTTTGCACCCTCTTAAAATGGTGTCAAAAGATGTGATTACCCGTTCAAAATCTTTTGCATCAGATAGATAGGCGTGTGCGCGGATTATCCGTCAGCCGTTGCACAAGCCCTGAAATCAAGAGAAAAGGAATCGGGCAACAGAAAAAACTGTTGTCGAATAAAAACAATTTAAGAACATCATCGTAAAACAAAAGAATGAATACGTTAAGTTACAAGACCGTTTCGGCCAACAAGAACACCGTCACCAAAGAATGGGTTCTCGTTGATGCAGAAAACCAGACCGTGGGACGTCTGGCCACCCGCGTAGCCAACATCCTCAGAGGCAAGACCAAACCTTGCTTCACCCCGCACGTTGATTGCGGCGACAATGTTATCATCATCAATGCAGAGAAGGTAGTCTTCACGGGTAAGAAAGAGACCGACAAGATCTATCAGCACTACACCGGCTATCCCGGCGGCCAGCGCGAGACCACCCCTGCAAAGGTTCGCGCCATCCATCCCGAGCGTATCCTCGAGCACGCCATCCGCGGTATGCTTCCGAAGAACAGACTGGGAGATGCCCTCTACCGCAACCTCTACATCTATGCCGGCAGCGAGCATCCGCATCAGGCTCAGAATCCCAAAGTCATCAACATTAACGATATAAGATAATAGCAATGGAGCAAGTAATCAACACCATAGGTAGAAGAAAAACCGCTGTTGCACGCATTTATATGAAACCCGGCAGCGGCAAAATCACTGTCAACAACAGAGACTATAAAGAATATTTCCCCACTGGCCCGCTGCAGTTCATCGTCAACCAGGCTTTCCAGATTGTCGACGCCGAGGGTAAATGGGATGTCAAAGCCAACCTTGACGGAGGTGGAATCACCGGCCAGGCCGAAGCTCTGAGAATGGCTATTGCCCGCGCCCTTTGCGAGAACAACGCCGAGGACCGCCCCGCACTGAAAGCCAAGAGCCTGCTGATGCGCGACCCGCGTATGGTCGAGCGTAAGAAACCCGGTCAGCCCAAAGCCCGCAAACGCTTCCAGTTCAGCAAACGTTAATGGCATATCTAGTAATACTAGTAAAACTAGTAGAACTAGTCGAACTAGCAATACTAGAAATACTAGAAGTACTAGGAAATCTAAAAACAAAAAACAGTTTAGTATCCAAATTGTCAAGACTCTGTCCGGTTGCCAGTTCGGTGGCATAGGATCGCCGAAAAACCGGACCCAAAAGGACTACTTGCCAATTGGTATTTTAAGGAACGTAAACAATATCAAAAACAATGACAGAATTAAAATTCGAAGAATTGCTTGAAGCAGGTTGCCACTTCGGACACCTGAAAAGAAAATGGAATCCCAAAATGGCTCCCTACATTTTCAAGGAGCACAACGGTATTCACGTCATCGACCTGCAGAAGACCATCGCCAAAGCCGACGAGGCCGCTGCAGCACTGAAACAGATTGCCAAATCGGGCAAGAAGGTTCTCTTCGTTGCCACGAAAAAACAAGCCAAGGATGTCGTCGCCGAGATCGTGAAGACCGTCGATATGCCGTTCGTCACCGAGCGCTGGCCTGGCGGTATGCTGACCAACTTCAGCACCATCCGCAAAGCCGTCAAGAAAATGAACGCTCTTGACCAGATGATGCACGACAAGGATTTCAACAATATCTCGAAACGCGAACGCCTCCAGGTGCAGCGCGAACGCACCAAGCTGGACAAGAACCTCGGCAGCATCGCCGACCTGACCCGTCTGCCCAGCGCACTGTTCATCATCGACATCAACAAGGAGCACATTGCCGTTGCTGAAGCCCGCAGACTGAACATCCCCACTTTCGCTATCGTCGACACCAACTGCAATCCTGACCTCATCGACTTCCCGATTCCTGCCAACGATGATGCTTCGAAGTCGATTGCAGCCATCCTGAAACATATGGTCGAGGCCATCCAGGAAGGTCTGAACGAGCGTATGCTTGACAAGGAGAACAACACCGCCGAGGACGAGGTTGAAAACGACGCCGCCGAAAACAACGACGAGGAAGGCAAGAGCGAAAACAACGACGAGGCCCGTCCGCGCCGTCCCAGAAGAAAAAATGCACCTGCCAACAACCAATAATCAATCAGGAGGAAAGAAAAAATGGCAAATATCACTGCAAAACAGGTTAATGAACTGCGCCAACTCACAGGCGTAGGTATGATGGACTGCAAGAAAGCCCTCGTGGAATGCGATGGCGACGTGCAGAAAGCCATCGAACTGCTGCGCCAGAAAGGCCAGAAAATGGCCGCCAAGCGTGCTGACCGCGATGCCAACGAAGGTTGCGTCCTGGCCAAGAGCAACGGCAAATACGGCGCCATCGTTATGCTGAGCTGCGAGACTGACTTCGTGGCCACCAACGCCGACTTCGTTGCTTTCACCACTTCTATCCTCGACACCGCTATGGCAAAGGGCCTCACCACCAAAGATGAGGTTATGGATATGGACCTCAATGGCCGCAAGGTCAGCGACTGCATTACCGACCAGATTGCCAAGATCGGCGAAAAGATTGAACTGGCCCACTTCGAGGCCATCAATGCCGAGGCCGTCTACGCCTACATCCATCCTGGCAACCGTATGGCCAGCATCGTGGGTATGAACAAGGCCGGATACGACGAGGTTGGACACAACGTGGCTATGCAGGTTGTGGCTATGCGCCCCGTGGCCCTCGACGAGAAGAGCGTTCCGCAGAGCGTCATCGACAGCGAGCTGAACGTCTATCGCGAGAAGACCAAAGAGGAACTCGTAGGCAAGGCTATCGACGCCGCCCTGAAGAAAGCCGGTATCAACCCCGCCCACGTCGACAGCGACGACCATATCAACTCGAATATGGCCAAAGGCTGGATCACCGAAGAGCAGGCCAAGATGGCTCGCGAAATCAAGGAGAAAGTCGGTGCCGAAGCTGCCGCCAGCCTCCCCGAAGCCAAGATCGAAGGCATTGCCAAAGGCCGTCTGAACAAGTTCTTCCAGGAAAGCACCCTGATGAACCAGGAGTACATTATGGAGAGCAAGGTCAGCGTCAAGGACTTCATCGCCCGTACGGACAAGGAACTCTGCTGCACCGGTTTCAAACGCCTCGAACTTGGAGCATAAATAAAGATTCAGAATTTCGGAAGTCACATTTCGAATTCAGATAACAGAAAGAGCGGTTGTGTGATTTGCGCAGCCGCTCTTTTTTCGAAAACAATATGGCAAAGAAGCAGAAATACTACGTCGTCTGGCAGGGCAACCAGCCAGGCATCTACGACAGCTGGGCAGAATGCGAAAAGCAGATAAAAGGTGTTGCCGGCGCCAAGTTCAAGTCGTACGAGAGCCGCACTCTGGCCGAGCAGGCCCTGCGCATCGGACCCGAAATGGCAGCATCGGTGATTGAACGGCAAACCAAAGGCGAGTCGATACTGGCCGTCGACAATGACGGAATGACCGTGGTGCGCCCCGATGCACAGGGTCCGAAACCGATTCTCGACGCCATAGCCGTCGACGCCGCCTGCAGCGGCAATCCCGGCGTGATGGAATACCAAGGTGTGTATATCGCCAGCCGCACTCAGCTGTTCCACTTCAAAGTTCCCGTAGGGACAAACAACATCGGCGAATTCCTTGCCATAGTCCACGGCCTGGCATACCTCAAGAAGAACAATCTGCAACAACCGCTATACACAGATTCCAAAACCGCTTTGGGCTGGATTCGCGCCAAGCAGTGCCGCACCAAACTGCCTCTGACGCCCGACACTGCCAAACTCTACGACGTGATACGCCGCGCCGAGGCCTGGCTGCACAACAACAGCTACACCACGCAAATCCTGAAATGGGACACCGACCACTGGGGCGAAATACCCGCCGACTTTGGAAGAAAGTAGGGAAGCGGAAAGCGGAAAACGGAAAGCGGAAAACGGAAAGCGGAAAGCGAGCTGACGCGGCAGCATTTTCCGACGAAGTCGGAATAAATTTACAAGATTTACAAGATTTCGCTCGCTTGCGAGCAGGAGAATAAAACAAACGGAAATATACAAGATCCACTAGATCTCGCTCGCTTGCGAGCAGGAGAATAAAACAAACGGAAATCTACAAGATCTACGAGATTTCGCTCGCTTGCGAGCAGGAGAACAGAAAGTGACGACAGAATAAGAACGACTTATGAACACAACAGATATGCACATACCATCGAACAAGGTTCGCGACATTGAGCGGTATTTCCATACCGAGCTCGCAGGGTTATATCCTGATAGCGAGATAACGATGTTTGTGCGTATGTTGTTCGAAGCCTTTCTTGGCTGGACGCTCACCGATTTGCTCCTGCGCCGCGACGACACCGTCAACCAGAGCGACCTGCTGCGCTTCCACTGGGCTGCCGAGGACCTGAAACACTTCCGCCCCATACAGCACATCATCGGATGGACCGGCTTCTGCGGATGCCGCATTGAAGTGGACGAAAACACCCTTATCCCCCGCCCCGAGACCGAAGAGATTGTCAACTGGACAATCGACCACAATTCAAAATTAAATAATCACAATTCACAACTCACAATCCTCGACCTCTGCACCGGCAGCGGCTGCATAGCCATAGCCTTGGCCAAACAATGGCCCGATGCAGAAGTGTGGGCCGTCGACATATCCAAAAAAGCACTTGCAGTCGCAAAAAAGAACGCCGCAGCCAACAACGTCAGCATCAACTTTCTACAAACAGATATTATCCATTCTCCGTTCTCCGTTCTCCGTTCTCCGTTCTCACTCATCATCTCCAATCCGCCATACGTGATGGACAAAGAGCGTGCCGCGATGCAGCACAACGTCCTCGACTGGGAGCCGCAGCAGGCCCTCTTCGTCCCCGACAGCGACCCCCTACTCTTCTACCGCGCCATTGCCGACATCGCCGACAAACACCTTGCCCACGACGGTATGATTGTTCTTGAAATCAACGAAAGTCTTGGCCACGAGACAGCCCAGCTGTTCGAAAGCCACGGATTCGAGACCGCACTCCACAGCGACTTTCGCGGCAAAACGCGGATGCTGACAGCCCGACATAAACAATGAAACCCCACCAAACAAATAATATGCAAAACTCATCTACAACACTGGCATTCAAGCCTCTGACAACCAACCTGAAAAACAGCATACAGGCCGTGACGCTGAATGCCGGACGGCGCAACTGCAATTTCACCTTTGCCAACCTGATAGGATGGCAATTCCTCTTCGACACCGAGGTCTGCCTGATGCCCGGCATTGTCATTTTCCGATATATGTTCAGCCACCGCCAGCCAGCCTATTTCATCAGCTCGTCCTCCCTGCCGTCCACCTACATCATCGAAAAGCTGCGAAACAGGACAGCCGACAAAGGGTTGCCGCTGACGCTGATAGCCGTCGAAGACGACTGGGCAGCACAGCTGAAAGAGCAATACGGCGACACCATAACCGTCGAGCCATTGCGCAACAGCTACGACTACATCTATCGTCGCGACGAGCTGGAACTGATGCAAGGCAAAAACCTCAAAGCCAAACGCAACCACGTCAACAAGTTCCTCAGCGAGCATCCGGATTATGAATACCGTGAACTGACACCCGAACACTTCGACGAATGCAGACGGCTGCAAGTGTTATGGAACGAAGAGATACACCACGACAACCCCTGGTATGGCAACACGATAGAATCCGAGCACCATATGATAGAGACCGTCTTCGCCAATTGGAGCGAACTGGATATCCTCGGCGGGGCGATATTCGTCGACGGCAAAATGATAGCATTCAGCTTCGGGGCGGCCGTGACCAACGACACCTTCGACACCTGCGTCGAGAAGGCCGACCGCAACATCAGCGGAGCCTTCAGCATCATCAACCAGCAGATGGCCCAACACCTGCCGCCACAGTTCCGCTACATCAACCGCGAGGAGGATATGGGCCTTGAAGGGCTGCGCAAGTCCAAGACCTCCTACCATCCCGACAGGCTGCTCAGTTACAACATCATAACCTTCGCCACCCTATGAACACCACGCTACGCCGAATGACCCCTGCCGACAGCGGCGAAACCGTCGACTGGATAAGCCGCCAGTATGGATTTGACCGCAACGAAGTGGCCTGGTGGGTCGACAATCTGCACTTCAACTGGCCACTCAGCGTCAAGGCCGTCGACGGACAGGGACATACCGTCGGGCTGCTGAACATAAGCGACTATCGCATCGAGGAAGAAACCGAGGCCATCGTCAGCGAACAACCCGAACTACTGCGCCGGCTCAACGCATTGCGCTACACTGCCGTCTTCTCGTTCATCGTCGCCGAGCCGTATCGCCACACGCCACTCAACCATCTGATGATAATGGACATTTGGGACGAGCTGCAACAGAACTACGACTTTCTCTTCGTTCCCGTTATGCACCACCTCAAGACCCACCAGTACTGGCAGCGGCGTGGCGCCATCGAATTCTTCCGCGACAAAATGTCGATCTACTACCTGATTCCACTTCAAAACAACAAGCTACTATACAACCTATTAGCACAAAACTAACCTTTCCGGCAAAAAAAATTTTCATCAAGGTGTCACATTTTTGAATTTTAGACCTATACGCCTAAAACCATATAGACCGAACGATGGTGGCGGTTTGCAAATCCGACACAAAACGCCAGTGGCGACAGAGATTTTAATTTTGATTTAAAATATTGATTCTGAACAATAACAGTAAAACAACCAAAAAAAATTTTCAACAAGTGTCAAATTTTTACTAATTTTGCATCTAATATATTAGGAAAGAAAATTTTTCAACAATGTCACAAATCGGCAAAAAAATATGCATTTATATATATGAGGAATGCTGAATTCTGTTGCTGCAAATCTTCAAAAAAACAAAAAAAACAATGATTTTAAATTAAATAGCAAAAAAACTATGAAAACAAAAGCGATATTAATGATTTCAGCATTATTCTTGCTTACGTGCTGCAAGAAAAAAGAATGTATATTTTGGCTGTATCCCGAAAGCGAAGGAATAACAATTAGCAAAACAGACTACAACAAAGCTTCAGATGTTGGTAAAAAATTTGCGGTTGATTACTCCTCTAACGCCTGTGACGATTCAAAGCTAATAGAATTACTTGATATGGACGGAGATACCTTGAAGGTGTTTGGAATGCTTACAGAGGATTACCCCGGCGGCGTGAGATTATACAATCCAGGCGAAGACGGTTCTGTGCATATCTCAGGAAATATGATGGACTCATTACAATTAGATAGTCAGATATATTACGTTACGGGAATTCTTCATTTGAAATGCTTTAGCACTTATGATAACTTTAAAACCAGGATTAATAAGTATGGAAATACAGACTCCTGTGTGTTGATTAGTCTTTATCCTTTATCTTATTATGTAAAACAAATTTAGTTATAAAAAAAACAATATTATTTTTAATCCTCATCTTGCCCGTTGCGGCGGATTTGTAATCCGACGCAACTTAATATAAGGATTTGCAATCCGCAAAACTATTCTAGAATCGCGTGCTTTTGGGGTCGCTTCGCTCAAAATCTTTCAAAAATAGTTTTTAAAAACTTTCAAAATATTAAAAATATGAAATTTACATTAAAAAAATAACAAGCAAGCATAGCTTTTTAAAGATTTTTCAATTTGATTTTTTGATGATTTTGAGGCCAGAGGCCGACCACATAAACGTCCTAAACCACGAAGGGGTGAAAGGAAAACTAAGAACGAAAAGCGGAAAACGGGAAGCGGCTGACGCGGTAGCCATTCCCGACGAAGTCGGAATAAAATTTACAAGATTTACAAGATTTCGCTCGCCTGCAAGCAGGAGAACAAATAAGCGGAAAACGGAGAACTGGCTGACGCGGCAGCATAGTTCTCCGTTCTCATTTCTCCGTTCTCCGCTCTCAGTTCTCCGTTCTCAGTTCTCCGTTCTCAGTTCCTTCGCCTGTTGGCATAGTTTTCGGAGGCAGTTCTTATATCGTTCTTATATCGCGAATATAAGAACGATATAAGAACTGCATAGGAACGATATAAGAACGGCCCTGCCGGGTTCTATCTGATTATAGCAGTTTAACTCCGCTTGTGGCGACAATGCAATTCTAGTGTGGGAGTGCGTCAATGGGTCAGAGCGTCAGCTATTTTGGCCATTTACTTGCCAAAAAAACAGTCATTGCCGAGGCTGCCAGGCCGTAGTACATCGCATCGGGCGGCAGGTGCAATATGCCTGCGGCCAGCATCGCCACCGAACCGACAACCATCGACCGCGTTACGGCCCTGGCGCCGAAGCGGCCCGGAAGCCACAAGGCAAAACTGAGCGGCAATAGCAGCACCACAGCACGCAAGCCCAGCGAAAGGAATCCCAGGTCGTTGATGAACGACCCTCGGACGAACAACGCTGCCACAACGCCCAGCAGCAGGATGACGACTATGGCCAGGCGTGTCTGCGCCAGCGGTTCGAGGCGTGCCTTGCGGCGGAAGAGCGACAAGATGTTGCCAACCAGGTCGCGCGAAGCGATAGTCGCCGCGCCAAGCACCAGGCCGCTGCCGCAGCCCAAAATGTTGACCAGCAAAGCGCCCAAGGCTATTCCGCCCAACCACGACGGCAGATGCGCCAGAATGAAGGTGGGAAAAGCCTGCAGCGAGTTCTCCAAAACGCCGACACCGTCGGGCAGCGAGCCTCCGGCAGCGACGACGGCTTCCATCTCGGCAGCAGTCACGTAATGGCCACGCATATAGATGCCCACCAGCGTGCAGGCGGCTCCTATCAAAGGGATGAGGGCGGCGCAGAGCACGGCTCCGCGACGTGCCTTGCGCGTGGTGGCCGCCGACCAGATGGCCTGGGCGTAGGTCTGGGTGCAGACCACGCCGAGGGTCAGCGAGAGGCAGCCGCCGAGGTCTTTCAGCGGCCCGCGGGCCAGGAGCGACCCATAGCGGCGATGCACTTCGTCGGCACTGCCGATGTCGTTGATTGCCGCCAGCTGCGGATTGGCAAACACCTCTTCCAATCCTGACCTCATACCGCCAAGGCCACCGGCCAATCGCCACACCGCGATGCCGGCCGCCAGCGAGCTGACGTAGAGCAGCACCAGCTTGACAATGCCGCCGGCGCCGGCACTGCGTATGCCACCAAACAGCACCAGCAGCGCTATCAGCACGGCACCGACCAGCAACGCCGTCACCGTAGGCAGCCCGAACAGGCTGGTAATCATTGCCGACGACGACAGCAGCTGCGACATAATGCTGATGAAAATGCCAACGAGGAACAGCACCGACCCCACCGTCTCGGCGCGGCGGCCGTACTGCTGGCGCACCACCTCCATCACCGTCGTGCATCCGCTGCCGCGCAGCGGTTTGGCATAGACCAGACCCAACACCAGCGAGCCCAGGGCGGCGCCGATGGTGAACCACCACGCCGAGAGGCCGTAGGTGAAGGCCAGCTGCGCCGTGCCGATGGTGCTTTGGCCACCGACCAGGGTGCCCAGTATGGCACCGCACACCATCCAGCTTCCGGCTTTGCCGCCAGTGGTGAACCCTTTGGCATCCTTCACCTTGCGTCCTGAAAGGACACTCACCGCCACCAGGAGGCCCACGGTGGCGAGTATTCCGACAATATGTACCGAGGTGAGCATCAGCGGATGTATTGTTTAACGCTCTGCAGCGTGGGTCTTTCGTCGGCCACCTTGGCGATGTTCCAGGGTCCGTCGGGGTCGGCGGTGCGATAGGGATAGACGACGTACCACACCTCGGCGCCGTAGGTCGACGAGCGGTCGAAGGTGCGGACCACATAGGCGACGGCAACCACAGAGTCATCAATGGTGTCGAGCACTATGCGGCCATCGTCATTGCGCACATAGTCCGTGTTGGCAGTGCCTACCAGTTCCTGCAGTTCATCGCAATAGTATAGCTCCAGTTGCGACAGATCGCCGTCGCCGAGCAGATGCAGCTCGGCCGACTGGCCCAACCTGAAGGATGCCACCTGTTCCATTTCGGGAGCTTTGGCCGCAGGTTGCCGACAGCATCCCGCCACCATTACAAGCAGAAGCGACAGTATAAGTCTTCTCATTTTTTTGTCCAATAATGAAGCCGCGGAGCTGCGCTCCGCGGCTTCAAACTCGCTATAATTTAAGTCTTTACTTGGCGTCGCGACCGGCGCGGATGGCCTTGATGTTGGTCTCGACCACGGCGTCGCCCTTGCGGCCGAAGATGGCCTTGATGGCTTTCTCAAGTTCCTCGAAAGCAATCTCGAGGTAGGGGGCGGCAGCACCCAGCAGGACCATATTGCCGCGAGCGTTGAGCTCCTTGGCGATGGCGTTGGCATTGAAGCACACCAGGCGGGGTAGCTTCTTCAGTTCGGCATACACCTTCTCGATGTCGGGATAGTTGGTGATGTTGACGAAGGGGTCGCTGTTGGTGATGACCACGCCGTCGGGAGCCAGGAAGTTGATGTAGCGCAGGGCCTCCATAGGCTCCGAGCTGAGGATGATGTCGGCCTTGCCTTCGGGGATGACGTCGGCGAAGATGGGGTCGCTGCTGACGCGGAGGTGGCTGAACACCGAGCCGCCACGCTGCGACATACCGTGGATTTCACTTTGCTTGACGTTGAGGCCCAGATTAAGGGCTGCGTCGCTTATTATCTTGGCTACGGAGACGATACCATCGCCGCCCACGCCACAAAGTATGATGTCTTTTTTCATTGTCTTTTATGTTTTTAACATTAACCTTAACGTTAACCTTAACTGTATGACGCAATGTATGAATGCTGGAAGTTTCTGGAGTTAACGTTAAAGTTCAGGTTAAGGTTTTTAATTATTTGTTTGCTGCAATTCTCTTCTTGTTCTCGACGATGCAGACGCGCTGCGGGATGATGACGCTGACGCCGTTGTAGGCAATCTCCTCTTCGAGGATCTTGACAAACTCGTCGTGGTTCTTCTTCAGCGGCACGATGGTGCGGATGTGGTCGGGGTCGACGCCGAGGCCCTTGCAGATATTGAAGAGTTTCTGGTTGGCGCTCGAGGGCTGGCCGCCGGTCATAGCCGTGATGTCGTTGTCGAGAATCATAATGATGACGTTGGCCTTCTCGTTGACGCAGTCAAGCAGGCCGGTCATACCGCTGTGGCCGAACGTACCGTCGCCGATGACGCCGATGGCGGGGAAGATGCCCATCTCCGAGGCACCCTTGGCCATAGTTACCGAAGCACCCATACAGACAGTGGTGTTGATGGCACCCATATTGAAGCCCAGCGTGTAGCATCCGATGTCGCCGAAAACGCGGCCGTTGGGATACTTCTTCATCACGTCGATGACGGCCTCATAGCTGTCGATGTGGGGGCAACCCACGCAGAGGGCCGGCGGACGGTTGGTGACAACCTCGGGAACGGCAGGACCGTTGGCGACCTTCATACCCAGTGCCTTAGCCACCTTCTCGGCGTTCAGCTCGCCGTCGCGGCGGATGGTCTCGTCCAAGCGGCCGTGGACAGGCTTGCCTTTGCCCAGGAAGCCCTTGATGTGCTCCTCGACGAAGGGCTGGCCATCTTCGAGAACGAGGATTTCGTCGACCTCGTCATACAGCTTGTTGAGCATATTGAACGGCAGCGGATACTGGGTGATTTTGACCACCGGGTAGGGGCACTTGCCGCCGGGAAAATTCTCTTGCAGATAGTTGAAGGCGATGCCGGTGGTGATGATACCGCGGCTCTTGTCGGTGCCTTCGAAATACTTGTTGTAGCCAGACTCCTCGCTGCATTTGGTGAAAGCGGGCTGCTTGTCGATCAGGCTGCGATAGAGGTTCTTGGCGTTGGCCGGCAGCAGCACGAAGCTCTTCGGGTCGCTGGGGCTGGTCAGCGGGTTCTGCGGCAGGACGGGTTTGCGCTCCACACCGGCGCGGCTGTGGGCCAGACGGGTGGGGATGCGATAGAGGATGGGCGTGCCCAGCTTCTCGCTCAGTTCATAGCCGAAAAAGACCATATCGTAGGCCTCCTGCTGGTTCGAGGGTTCCAGCATCGGAATCATAGCCCAGTGGCCATAGTAGCGGCTGTCCTGCTCGTCCTGGCTCGAGAACATCGACGGGTCGTCGGCAACGACGATGATGACGCCCTTGGTGCCGATGATGGCGGCATTCATAAAGGGGTCGCCGCAGACGTTGAGGCCCACGTGCTTCATACAGGTCATAGCGCGCTTGCCGGCGTAGGCCACGCCGATCGAAGCCTCGAGGGCCGTCTTCTCGTTGGCGCACCAATTGGCGACAACACCCTGTTCTTTAGCCTGTTTTGATTTCATCACATACTCAGTGATCTGAGTCGAGGGGGTTCCGGGGTAGCTGTTGATGGCACTACCGCCAGCGTCTATAAAAGCCTGAGCGATAGCCTCATCGCCCAGCAAAAGCATTTTTGACATTTCTTTTATATTTAGTTATTAATTAATGAATTCAATTTTGCAAAGATACGAACATTTTGCGACGTGGACAAATCTTTTTTTCACATCACTGATTTTCAAACCGTCACATCAGCATATCAACACCTATAGTTCCGACAAAATCACCCTTTTATCTGCACTGCGAAGCCCTCGTCGATGATGGGTTTGAGCAGCGAGCGCATCTCGTCAGGGGTCACCTTCTGCAGGTTCTGGGCTGGGGTGGGGCGGTCGATGGTGTAGGCCATAACCTCACGCGGACGCAGAGTGCGGATGATGTCGAGCATTGGCAGCACCACCTCGTCGCGCGTCGAGTCGAAATCAGGGCTGCGCAACAGGCACCATTGCAGGATGAAATCGCCTCCGAACTGCTTCAGGGATTCGATGACGCGCTGCACGTCATAGCCCGGCGCAGGGTTGTTTATCTTGGCAATCAGCGCGTTGGTAGGCGCATCGATTTTCATTATCGGGTTGTCGACCTTGCGCAGCGCGGCAAACACCTCGGGGATGTGGACGCGCGTGGCGTTGCTGAGGACGGAAACTTTGGCGGATGGTGCAAACTGGTCGCGCAGGGCCAGCGTATCGTCGATAATCTGCGGAAACTCAGGGTTTAGCGTCGATTCACCGTCGCCGCTGAAGGTGATGGAATCGACCTTGACTTTGTCGGCATAGAGGTCCTGCAGCTTGTTGCTAAGGTCGTGGCGCACCTTGGCGGCCGTGGGCAGCACGGTGTCGCCGCGCCCGTCGCGGTTCCAGCCGCATTCGCAGTAGATGCAGTCGAAGTTACAAATCTTGCCCTTTTCGGGCAGCAGGTTGATTCCCAGCGAGGTGCCGAGGCGTCGGCTATATATGGGTCCGAAGACCGTTTCTTCTCTAAGCATAATTGGTATTTTTAGAAAATGACTCAAATAATTTGCAAAAATACACATTTTTTTTGAGCCGACAGTCTATCATTTGTGCACAATCGGTCGAACAATTTGAACCACAGCAGAATAAAGGTGCAAAAATCCGCATTGCCGCCGCCAGGCAATTTTACCCTTCGCCCAGCACAACCTGCCTCCATTCCTTAAACGACGCTTCGTTAATCAATTGTTAAATTTTAAGTTAAGATGTTAATGATTTTAACTTAAAAACAGTTAAAATAGGCAACTTTTTGTATTTTTTTCATCATATTGTTTCCCAGACTTCTAACTGGACCAAAGTTTACCCAAACTTTTACCAAATTCTTATCAAAGTTTTGTTAAATTCTAAATCAGTAAACTTTGGTAGAATTAAGTTAAAATTTTGGTCAGTTTATCCTACGATCGATTCCTATTGTTTTGCGAATCGCGACGACGTTGGCGTTGGCCGATTCGGCGGAAATGAGTATTTTTGCAGGGCGAAAAAGGAATGCCGTATTGGGCAAACGCCTGATACCAAACCTTTTGCCAACCGATTAAAGAAACAAAAATGCAGAAATACAGAAGCTATGTCCTTCCCGCGGCCATCGTTCTTGGCCTTTTGCTGCACCGCTGGTGCGCCGTGCTCAATTTTTTGGTCCCCTATCTGATTTTCAGCATTCTGCTGCTGACGTTTTGTGCCGTCGACATCCGTCGGCTGCGGATGAGCCGGCTCGATGTGTGGCTGATGCTATTCCAGATTGTGGTCAGCCTGGGTTCATACCTGATACTGAAGTGGTTCGGCGTGGGCGACATTGTGGCGCAGGGTGTGCTGATAGGCGTGCTGTGCCCGGTGGCGTCGAGCGTGGCGGTAATCAGCTGTATGCTAGGCGCCAACCGCGAGACGGTGACGGCCTACACCATCATCGGCAACCTGATGGTGGCGGTGGTGGCGCCCGTCTATTTCTCGTTTATCGGCACACACCAGGATATGCCGTTCCTTGAGTCGTTCTGGATGATTCTCAGGCGGATAAGCATCGTCCTGGGCCTGCCCTTCTTTGCGGCGTGGGCCATCGAGACGTGGCTACTGCGCACGGGCGAGCTGCTGCGCCGCCACAAGGGGCTGTCGTTCTACCTTTGGGCTGTGGCTCTGCTACTTACGCTTGGCAAGACCATCGATTTCATCTTCCTGCACGGCGAGGGCAACTGGGGCAGCATTGCGTGGCTGGGCGTGGCGTCGCTGGCGTTCTGCGTCCTGCAGTTCGGTTTCGGCCGCTGGCTGGGGGCGCGCTTTGGCGACAAAATCAGTGGCGGACAGCTGCTTGGGCAGAAAAACACGGCTATGGGAATCTGGATGGCGGGCTACTATCTGACGCCGCTGGCGTCGGTGTTTCTGGCCTTCTACTCTGTGTTCCAGAACGTTTGGAACAGCTGGCAGATGTGGCAGGTCAGAAACGAAAACCAAAACGAAAACGAAAACGAAAATTAATTATACAATTAAAAACTAATACAATGAAAGCTAATCTTTTTTTCGCAGCCGCAATGACGCTCGTGATGTTGTCGGGCTGCACAGGCAACAAAGAAAACACTATCCAAACCAGCGAGGCCGTCACCTTTGACGAGGTGCTGGCCACGCGCCGCAGCGTCCGCAGCTACGATGCATCGAAAACCATCAGCGAAGCCGAGGTGCGCGAACTGCTCGTCGCAACGCAGGAAGCCCCCTCGTGGGCCAACCAGCAGCCGTCGAAATACTACGTCGCGATGAGTCCCGAAAAGGTCGAGGCCGTCAGCAACCTGGTCGGCGAGCGCAACAAGCAGAATATCGCCGGCGCGCCGGTGCTGATAGTCTGCACCTACGAGAAAGGCAAGTCGGGCTTCTTCCAGGGCCAGCAGACCAACGAGATAGGCGACGGTTGGGGTGCCTACGACAACGGCCTGAGCAACGCCTACTTCATCCTTGCCGCCCGCGCCAAGGGCTACGACACCCTCATTATGGGTATGCGCGACAGCGACGAGCTGCGCAAGCTCTTCAACATCCCCGCCAACGAAGAGGTGATGGCCGTCATTTCGCTCGGCTACCGCGCCTCGGAACCAAACCAGCCCACCCATCGCCCCCTGGACGAAATCGCGCAGTTTTCATAGGCTGACGCATTATCTGGGAACAAACGACGCGGAAGCCCGTTGGGTTTCCGTGTCGTTTGTTATTCTTCCTTCAGCAGTTCGTCCACCTCGTCGCCAAGTTCGCGGTATTTCTTTTTCTCGCGTTTGTTGACAAGGAAGCCGACCAACAGACCTGTCGGGACAGTGCTAAACAACGTGATGAGGCCGTCGAAGGTGCTTCGGTTGAATTGATAGACAATAATTGCAACGATAAGTATTCCGCCCAGAATTTGAATTATGCGGTTTCCGCGCCGGCTGCTGTCGGTACAGTTGTTCACCGTCTCGCGCAATGTCTGCAGCCCGTCGCGACTGCCCGTAAGTGGACGTATAAGGTTGAATGTGGTCAGAATACCGGAAACTATAATCAGTGCCATTAAAAAATCGAAAGCCACAACCAGCCACAGGTCGAGTATGCCTTCCGTGAAATGCAGAAACGTAACAAACGCAGCTCCCACAGCCAAGACAATGCTGTAGAATAGGTTACGGTTAAAGAGATGCTTTGCGTGGCGTTCGACGGCACGCCGCCATACGTCGCTGCGAAATGTGCTGTGATGTTCGATATGCTGTTGCAGGCCGCAGAGTTCCTGTTGCAGTTCCTGCTTGATGTCCAAATTGTTTTCCATTTTGCAAGTGATTTAATCGGTTATTTTTTTGAGTTTTTCGCGAATGCGGACCAGTCGCACGCTTACATTGTCGACGCTGATGCCCATTATGGCTGCAATCTCGTCGTAGGGCAAATCCTCGAGCCACAGCAGTATCAGCGCGCGGTCGAAGGGGTGGAGCTTGCCGATGCGGCGGTGCAGGCGCGAGGCTGCCGGGCATTGCTCCTCATCGGCGAAAAGATCCACATCGACATCGAGGGGGTTGCTGTAGGGTCGGCGACGCGAATGGCGGTCGGCACTGATGCAGGTGTTCAGCGCCACACGGTACACCCACGTCTTCTCTGAACTTTGCTCTCTAAAGCTATCGAACCCCTGCCACAGCCGAATAAGCACCTCCTGTGCCAGGTCGTCGGCTTCTTGCCGCTCGTTGGCGAAGAGATAGCAGACCGAATAGATTGTCTGCCGCTGCCGTTCGACAAGTTGCTCAAAGGCTCGTTCTATTTCTTCTTTGTTTTTCATTGTTTTGTATTTACACGTTAATCCCAGTGAATTGCCTCGATGGGCGTTGGGGATTTAAACCATTTTTGCCCATTAGACGCAATTCTTTTCAAAAAACTACACCCAGGTCTAAGATTTTTTGCAACTGCCCCAAAAATCCATCCGGGAACGCACAGCAACACAGGTACGCTTGCTGTTCGGACGGTTACAATCCCATCACGTCGCGGGTGCGGTTTAGGGTGTTGCGGCCCACGATGTAGGCGTAGCAGGCCGAGGGCATAAACTGCAGGTTGCCCCAGGGCAGGCTCTTCAGTCCGCTTTGCGTCATCGTGGTGACCAGAGCCTGCGAAAGGCCGTTTTTCTGCATAAAGGCGCGGAGCGAGCTCAAATCGTCGGGATTCTCGTAATAGCGGTCGCTCCATTTAACCTCGACTGCCCAATCGGGCTTCATACGCCCCATATTCACGCCGACGATGTCCACCTCGCCCATAGCTTTCTTGCCTTGCCGCCAGCTGGCGTAGGCGATGTCGGCCCCCAAGCGCGGTATCCACTGGGCATAGATGGCCGTCTCGACCATTGCGCCGATCTCGGCGTCGCTCTGCTCGATAGGCTGGAAAAGAGCGCAACGCAGCGACGGGTTGGTCAGGTAGATTTTGAAGCTGTGGTCGCGCTGGTAGCGTTTGCCCATATCGTCGGTGCGGCGTATCACCTTGATGAGGAATGCCGCTTCGAGATACTGCACGTACTTGCGCAACGTCTCCTTGTTCACGCCCGAATTGGTGGCCAGGCTTTCGTACGAGAACTCGCCTGCCGAATTGTAGGCTATCTGCGTGAAAAGCGAGTTCAGCTCTTGCACGTCCGATATGCCGTAGAGGCTGGGCAGGTCGCGCAGCAGCACCTTGTCGATGATGTCGTGGCGGATATACTGGCGCGGGTCGGCCTGGTCGTGCAGGTTGAACGCCACTTCGGGATAGCCACCATAATTGATATAGTCTATAAATGTCTTGTTCAGCAATTTGATGTCGGTGGCCTCGAAGCAGTGGGTCTTGTGGCCGTTCCATTGTATCGACGACTCGCGCAACAGGTGTTCCTCGCTGCGCAGCCTGATATACTCATAGAAGGTCAGCGGCGGAAGGCTGAAGTCGCTGAAGCGGCCGGCGCCACTCTCGTTGCTGCTCTTCTTGAGGGCTGCGGCGGCACTGCCCGAAGCCACAAAGCGGACGTTGTGATATGTGTCGAAAAGCGATTTGAGGTGCACCTCCCAGTCTTTCAGGTACTGCACCTCGTCGAAGAATACAAAGCATTCGTTGCCCATCCAGCCGCTGTTGCCATTGGCCTGCATCGCAAGATATAGCAGCCTTTCGAGGTCTACGCCATTGTATATGGGCGTTTCGACCGATACGAAAACGATATTTTTCGGGCTAACGCCTTCGTCTATCAATCGTTGGATTGTATGGAAAATCATAACCGTTTTCCCAACACGGCGTGGTCCCATCAGTATTTGCGCCCGATGCACCTTGTGGTTTTTCACTAACGAAAAGAAGATGTCCAGATATGATCGTGGTGTCATCCGCTGATAATCGGGCAATATTTCGCCTGTCTGCCACCACGGATTATCAATCCGCAATCTTGCAATTATATGTTTTTCAATATTTTCGTTAGGTATCATAACGCTCTGTCATTATGTTTTCAAAATGCAAAATTACACATTTTTCCTAAATAAGCAAAAAAATATTTGCTTAATTGGGATTTTAGGGTAATTTTAGTGAAAAAATGCCTGATTTTTAGGTGGTATTTTTCTTATTTTGCCAACATATACTATTGGTCTACATTGCGTTATATAGTGTTGGCAAATTAAGCAAAAAAATATTTGCTTATTTTTCCATTCCACTATTTTCTTGCTTTTTTTCCAAAAATACTATCATCATTCGCTGCAGAATCGGCCCCAAAAAGGACAAAACCGACATTCCGCAAACAAACAGAACCTCTTTGAAACTAATGCGCTGATTCTGCCTTGAACGGAAAGCAAAAGCTATTTATTTATTCAACGGCGAATGGGGTCGTCGGACTCTATGGATTCGATGATATTCAGATAGTTCTGGTAACGCTCGCTGCTTATCTCGCCATTTTCGACGGCCTCCTTGACGGCACAGCCGGGTTCGTGGCGATGGGTGCAGTTGGCGAAGCGGCAGTCCTGCAGTCGCGAGCGCATCTCGGGGAAGAAATGCGACAGCTCCCACGGCTGGAAATCGACCATTCCGAACTCCTTGATGCCGGGGGTGTCGATAAGGAAAGCGGAAAGCGGAAAGCGGAAAGCGGAAAACGATGGGTTTAGGCTTTCTTCTGACGTGATTTCCTTGTCGTCGAGCTTTATCGGGAATATTTCGGCAAAGGTGGTGGTGTGGGTGCCTTTGAGCGACCATTCGCTGATCTCGCCGGTGCGCAGCTGCAGCGACGGGTCGATGGCGTTGAGCAGGGCCGACTTGCCCACGCCGCTGTGACCGCTAAAGAGGCACGTCTTGCCGGCAATGAGCTTTTTGACAGCATCGATGCCCGTCCCCTTCAAAGCCGAAACCTCATAGACCGGATAGCCCGCCGAGGTGTATATCGCCTTGATTTCGTTGTGCATCTGCCAAAGTTCGTCGTCGTAGAGGTCGCACTTGTTGAAGATGATTACGGCCGGGATATGGTAGGCTTCGGCGGTGACCAGCAGGCGGTCGATGAAGCCCGTCGAGGTGCGCGGCAGGCCCAGCGTGGCCACAAGGCACAGCAGGTCGATGTTGGCGGCGATGACGTGGGTCTGCTTGCTGAGCTTGGTCGAGCGGCGGACGATGTAGTTTCTCCGATCCTCTATGTCGGTAATCATCCCCGTACCGTCGTCGAGCGGCTGGAAAGCGACGCGGTCGCCAACGGCAATAGGATTGGTCTGCTTGCTGCCGCGAATGCGGAAATTGCCCCTCAGACGGCACTCAACAACCGTGCCGTCGGCCAGCAGGACGTTATACCAACTACCTGTGGTTCTTATCACTAACCCTCTATTTTCTGTCGCGTCTGACATTCTTTATGAAAATGGTTTCCGATTGCAAAAGTAACATTTTTTTTACAAAGTTCGACCACTCGGCCGCCAATACAAAAAAAAAATCGTACTTTTGCATTGCCAATTCTGTACGCATTTATGAAGAGAATTCTGTTTTTCGCAATAGCTGTCATATCTTTCTGGGGAACGCTCGCCGCCCAGCCTCGCGACAGGCGCGTCTACCTTGATCTGTCTTGCGGCTACCGTATCGATGTGTCGAGCACGGGTCAATTGTGGCTCTACGACAAATGCGGACGCATTTGGAAAGCTGACAGCATAGGCGGCACCTGGCACGCTGTGTTTGGCCAAAACTACGACAGATACAATCATTCATCCATAGAACACATAGCGGCATTCGGGAACGACACGGCCATTGCTGTTGGCGATATGAGCGACAACATAATGTTACGCACCACCACAGGTGGACACGTTTGGGATAGCGTGGAAATGTCATCATCTCGCCACAGAGTTAGCGGATTCTGCTTTCTTCCCGACGGGAAACTCTGGATGACTTCGGCAAAAATAAAAATGTTCAGGACTATGGCCTACAGCAGCGACCGCGGAGTGACATTCACATCGTTGTTTCCCCCCTTCCCCGACCGCGTCAATGGCGAAGACGGCATAGAGGAACTGTTTATGGTCAGCGCCGACAGCGGCTTTGCAGGCACCTACGGCAACAGAATTTACAGCACTTCGGACAATTGGCGCACCGTGCACCGCATAGCCACACTGCAGGACCAACGACTGGTGAAACGCAGTGACCCCTGCTGGATAACTCGTCTGCGCCAGTGGCACGGATGGCTTATAGCCACGCAAAACGACACGACAGCCTACACCGCGTTGGACGGCAAAACCAAATGGAGAATACTGCCTCTTAGCGACTATGAAACCGACCCGGCAAGCGACCGCCTTTGGGCCATCAACGACAGCGGGCAGCTGGTGCTGATGCACGATATGGAGCACTGGACTGTGGTGAAAGAATCGCCACAAGCAAGACGCATCTGCGGAACACAGGGCGGATGCGTATTCATCGATACGGATGCCGGCGTGGTGCGCATCGCGCCCGACGGCAAGGCCGACACCTGCGGTTTCTTAACCGAAGAAAAAACGATTCAAGATTATATAGACGAACTCATCGCTAAAGACAAACAATACACTCTCACCACGTTCGGCCACGGTGGCCGCCAGTGGCTCACCGACCGCACAAGTATATACCTGCGCGACCCGATCGGCTGGCATCGCATAGCCAAGCCCGATTGGATTATCAGTATGCTCCCCGACCCGGACCACGACGACCGTGCCATCATACTGTACAGAGACCAAAAGAACTATACCATCGACACTTCAGGGCGGATGGAGGCCTATACCTATCGCGACCCATTCGGCGAGTTTCTGAAAAGCGGTTTGCAGAGCGTAGATATTGTAACATACACCTCCGGCTGCTTCCACTATCAGCCATACAAAATAGTCTACACCCGCCAAGGCAACTTCCTTGCCGAAACCGAATACACCGTCACGGACAGCAAGCACAAGAAGCAGACGTTTGACATCCGTACAATAGAGGAAGCACTACGCCGCATAAGCGTAAATTACAGCAAGATGCCCACCGAGGCCGACTTTGGACTGCGCGATGTGGCTGTGGACCTGAAGAAAGTCTTTGACTCCGATGAATTGTGCACTTCCAGCAGCGGATATAACATAGCCTTCATCAACAGAAACGGCGACACGCTGATTGCCCGCGGCGAAAGCAGCGTTGACTGTGGCGATTATTTCCCGATGCTGCTGCCTATGCATATAGAGAGTAGTAGCGCGTCGGTGTTCACCTATCGTCCCGAGCTGTGGTACGCACTGAAGCCATTGATGCCCGAAGATATGCCATTGCGAAGTATGCTTAGCAAGTACAGTCTGCTGGACATCCGCCTGGGCGACCTGCTCTTTTTCCGCGACACCGCGGGGATGGGGTCGGCCGTGAAGGAAAGCACTGGCGAATACACGCACGTGGCAATAGTGGAGACTGTAGGCGACTCGATATGGGTTATCGACGCCACGCGGCGCCGCGGGGTGAGCCGCCACGCCATAGAAAGTCAGCTGGGCGACCGCGATTTCCCTGATGTTTACCGGCTCAAAAACAACAGCATCAACATCGAGGCGACGCTCGAAAGGGCTCGCTCGTTCATCGGCCGGCCCTACGACAACGCCTTCCAGCCAGGAACCGAAGCCCTCTACTGCTCAGAGCTTGTATACGAATGTTATCTGAGTAATTATCCTAACAGCAAAGGAGAGCACCTGTTCGAGGCCAAACCGATGAACTGGCGAGACGCCAACGGGAATATGCCTCAGTATTGGATCGACCACTTCGCCGGGCTCGGCAAGCCCATACCCGAAGGCGTGCCCGGCACAAACCCCACCGACCTGTCGCGCTCGCCTTTCCTGCAGAAAAAAACCGACTACAGATGATGAAAAAAAGATTAACCATATTGCTCATTTTGACCATTGGCATCGCCACCATTGCCCAGGCGCAGGACTTCTGGGACGACCTGAAGACAATGCAGGTGGGCAAAATGGCGCCCCACGCCGACATCATACCCCGCGATTCGGCCTGGGTGATGAACCTCAACGGCGTCTGGCCGTTCCTCTTCTACGAGCGCGCCGAGTATGTGCATCGCGGCCTGGAGCGCGGCGGCAGCAAGATGACAGACTTCAGCCCCGACCAGGACCTGAGCCGCTGGGACTCGATAATGGTGCCCGGCAATCTGGAGCTGCAGGGCTACGGCACGGCGGTCTACGTCAATATGAAGAACGAGTTCCCGAGCAATCCGCCTCACGCGCCGAGGGCCTACAACCCCACGGGCGTCTATGCCCGCGATGTGGAGGTGCCCGACGCGTGGCTGGACCGCAGCATCTTTTTCCGTATCGGGGCAGCCTCGTCGGCCGTGGAGCTCTACGTCAACGGCGAGTTCGTCGGCTACAGCGAGGACTCGAAGACGCCGGCGGAATGGGACATCAGCCACCAGGTGCATCGCGGCAAGAACCGCATCTGCATCATACTGCACCGCTGGAGCGACGGCAGCTACCTCGAATGCCAGGATATGTGGCGATTGAGCGGCATCACGCGCGACGTGACGATGTACTGCCTGCCACTGGACCACATCGGGAACTACCGAATCGACGCCCTTCTCGACACCGCCGACTATTCGACAGGCCAACTCCAACTGGCCATTGGCACTGCCTCCGGCGACATATACCGCTTCCCCAACCGTCCGCCGTTCAAGGGACGGATAGCCGTTTCGCTGGCCGATTCGGCGACAAAGCTGTTCGACAGCATCGTGGATTTTTCTCTTCCCGTGACATTTTTCAGCACCCGGGTCGGCAAGGTCCACCCCTGGACAGCAGAGACGCCCAACCTCTACACCCTGCGCCTGAAGCTTCTCGACGACAAGGGCGAAACGCTGCAGACAATTGAAAAACCGATAGGTTTCCGCACGGTCGAAATCAAACGCGGCCTGCTGTGCGTCAACGGCAAGGCGGTGACCATCAAGGGCGTGAACCGCCACGAGCACAACGCCCACACTGGCCACGTCGTCGGCCACAAGCAGATGGAGCGCGACGTCCGTCTGATGAAAGCCAACAACATCAACGCCGTGCGCACCAGCCACTATCCCGACGACGAATACTGGTACGAGCTGTGCGACCGCTACGGCCTCTATGTGTGGGACGAGGCCAACAACGAGAGCCACGCGCAGGGCTACGGCGAGCACAGCCTGGCCAAGAAAGCCGAATGGACCGAGCCGATATGGTACCGCGTCAACAATATGGTGCAGCGCGACCGCAACCACCCCAGCGTCATCGTCTGGTCGCTGGGCAACGAGTGCGGCAACGGCATCTGCTTCGAGGAGGCCTACCGCCGCCTGAAGGCGAACGATGCGACACGCCCCGTGGTCTACGAGCGCGCCGAACTGGACTGGAACACCGACATCGTGGGCATAATGTACCCCGGCTTCGATTTTCTCGGCGCCTACGGCCAGCGGATGGACCAGCTGGCGGCGCAAAACAGATACGACAGCATCCGCCCCTACATTATGGTCGAATACTGCCACGCGATGGGCAACAGCCTCGGCGGCCTGAGCGACTACTGGGACACGATACGCAAGTACCCCTACCTGCAGGGAGGCTTCATCTGGGACTGGCAGGACCAGGGGCTGCACAGGGACAGCAAAGTGCTTTCCGAAAGCCCTAAACAGATTGCCCTCGGCGGCGACCTGGGCAGCCTGTACGGCATCGAGGACGACGGCGACTTCTGCGCCAACGGCATCTGCGACGCCTACGGCAACCCCTACCTCTGTATGGAGGAGGTGAAGGCGGTGTATGGAGCGGAAAGCGGAAAGCGGAAAACGGAAAGCGAAGAACGGAGATGTGAGAACGGAGATGTGAGGACTGTGAAGCGCAGCGAAATTCTTGTGGAATATAAAGGAGGAATAATCAACGTGAAAGGGGACAGATTCGAAGTGGCCATCGATGAGGGCAGGGGTGAGATTGCGCGCTATGTGGTGGACGGAAAGGAGGTGCTGAAAGACCTCAGGCTCAACCTGTGGCGGCCGCCGACGCAGAACGACCACGTCGACCGCAACGGCGCGCCGGCGTGGGACGGCCTGCAGCACCTGACACCAAGAATTTACGGGATATCGTTAGGCCCCGTCAGCGACACCACCAGATACGCCGCCGCGCAAATAACAATCCGCTCAATGCTGACGACCGGCGATGGCGAAGCGATGCCGATGCGCGAAATCATCGAAGTGGCCGACAACGGGGCGATGCAGGTCAGCGTCCGCCTGCAGGGCGACGGGGCGTTTCGCACCTTTGCTCGCGTGGGTCTGCAATGCTCAGTGCCAAGCCGATACACCGGCACCACCTGGCTGGGATACGACGCCGAGCGCTATCCCGACCGCCGCACCGCCGGCAGGTACGGACTATGGAGCTGTCCCGACATCGACCAGCTGACGCGGCTCCACGCCGTTCCGCAGGAGGAGGGCAACCGCGAAGCCTACCGTCTGTCGCTCGACGACGGGCGTTATCCTTTGGAAATCAGCATCGACGGACAGCAACTGTTCAATTTCAGCCGGCACAGATATGCCGACACGGTGGTCGCCACCCACGACCGCTGGTGGAAGATGCCCGAGCCAGACACCAACTACACCATCCTCAACATCGACAGCCGCATTGCCGGAGTGGGCACCGCCACCTGCGGGCCCGGCGTCAGCGGGAAATACCGCATCAGCGGCGACAGCACCTACACCTTCCGCTTCACCTTCACACCACACGACAACCAGCCGCCCGACTTCGGCGCACCTTACGTTGACCTTTTCGGACACAACGCGCTTGTCGACACACCTTTTGAAACAAAAAAACACTCTTCGCGCGTCAAGAAGATAACCGCCGACCAGCAGCCCAGCGCGCCCTACGGCAAAGACTTCCCGGCCGTGCTGCACGACGGGCGCCGCGCCGTTGCCGGCGACTACAGCGAGGGGTGGGCCGGATGGAGCGGCGTCGACACGCTGACGCTTACCGTAAAAACCAAGCGGAAAAACAACAAGAACGTCACCATCGGCTTCTGCCACGCCCCCGACGACTGGGTGCTGGCGCCCGAGGCTGTGGAGGTCTGGATGCCGGGCCAAGAGAAATGGGTTTCCCTTCAGAAAACGGCCATAAAAGACGAACACCACGGCCGGCAGCGCATCGTTTTCCGTAGTCACCGACCTCTAAAACAAAAGCCTGACAACCTGTCTAAAAATATTAAAATCCGCATCATCCACCCCTCTGCCCTACCCGACTGGCACCAGCACAAAGGCCAAAAAGCCTGGCTTATGATCGACGAAGTGAAGGCGGAATGATTACCGGCTGCACATTCTGCCCTCCGCCCCTCTCCGGCTGCCACCAGGTAGGCCCGTCTGCAAATTGTTTCTATGCAGTTCTTATATCGTTCTTATATTTGCGATATAAGAACGATATAAGAACTGCATAGAAACAATTTGCAAAATGGCGGAGCAGGTCGGTGTCTGTCCCGCCCCAAAATCTACGCTGCTACAGCAGCGTTATCTTTTCGGCTTTGCGGTTCCCGACCTTGACGAGGCAGATGCCCGAAGCCGACGTCGGACGCCGGATTTCGAAGACCGCGGTCCGTATCTCGCTTTCATACAGCAGGCGGCCCATTATGTCGAAAATCCACACCGGCTCGCCCGCGGCGCCTTCGACGACGATATTGCCATTCGAGGTATAGACCTTCACGGTTTGCGCCATCTCCGTCTCGCCGATGCCTGCCGTCTGCTCGAAGATGGCTTTGCGGTGCACCAATCCTGTGCCGTTATGCGCAATCTGGCGAGGGTTGTCGGTGTTGTTGTCGTCCCACCGCACAAAGCGGCAGCCCTCTTCCGGCTGTGCCTCGATGGTGGCGGTGTTGTCGTCGCAGGTGGGTTGCTGCGTGCAGGTGGCCTGCCCCCAGCTGGGGTTGTTGGCGGTTGTCACCACATAATATTGTTGGCCCTGTATGTTCTCAAAGCGCTGCCATTGCTCCGCCTGCCGGTACTGGTTTTCCTTGCCGCAAGGCACAACGACCTCGATTGCCGAGTCGATGCTGTCGAAAGCGTGGCTGCCCACGCTGGGGACAGTGCTGCCCATACTTACAATGCTGCCGACGCTGCTGCATCCACAGAAGGCAAAGCTGCCAATGCCTATGATTGATGTGGGGAGGATAATTTGACTAAGGGATGTGCAGTTTCTGAAAGCGAACGAACGGATGTTCTGCAAGTTGTCGGGCATCGAGATGTGCTTTAGGCTGGTGCATCCTTCAAACATACCCGTGCTGATGCCTACTTCGCAAAGGCCGTTGCCTATTGTGGCCGACTCCAGCGATGTGCAGTCGATAAAGGCATCGGTTCCGACACTGACGATGTTGTCTGGTATCACGATGCTTTGCAACGACGAGCATCCCGAACAGAAGCTGTAGGGAATCACCGCCATTGTTTCGCCCAATGTCAGCTGCCTCAGGCTGGTGCAGCCCGAAAATGTATATCCCTCCGACGATTTTGCGTCGTAGTAAACACTTTCGAGGCCTGTGCAGTTTTGGAATGCCTCCGATTCGACATTGTCGATTGTGCTGTCGATGGTCAGCGATGTGATGTTGGTGCAGTAGCTGAACGCATTAGCTCCTATCGATGTGACCGACGACGGTATTGTGGCGTCGGTGGCGTCGCGCTGGCAGCAGACAATATGCGTTTTCTGGTTGTCGGAATAATAGTATTGTCCTTCGTGGTAGGCGTTCAGGTAATAGGCTCCCCACGGCGCACCCTGTGCCGGGCCCGAGTATTCCACATTGAGGACGAAAGCGAAGGCATCATCCGCGATATTTTCCACTGTCGCGGGTACGGCGAAGCTGCCCAGGCCGAAGCATCTGTTGAAAGCATCCCGGCCTATGCTTTTTACCGATGCGGGAATCTGCACGTCAACTAGCCAGAAGCAATATATAAACGCGCTGTCGCCGATGGCGACGACATTCAGGTTGGTGCTCCCGTTGCTGACGTGCGAAGGGATGACGAGGTGTATGGGCTCTGCGTTTTGCGGGGAATAGTCCATCCCCACTATCGCCGCCCCGCCTTGCACAACATCGCAGTAGAGCGTGTGGCCCGATGGCGACACTACGTCGAAATCCCTTGCCGACAGCGAGAACGCCAACGCCAGCAAGACAGCCGTCAAAATACTTGTTTTTTTCATAACTTTTTTAATTTGTTAATTCGTTAATGTGTTAATTCGTTAGTGTGGGAATGTGTTAATGCGTTAATGTGTTAATGCGTTAATGCGTTAATGTGTTAATGTGTTAATGCGTTAATGTGTTAATGCGTTAGTGCTGACGCGGTTCTCCGCTCTCCGCTTTCCGTTCTCCGCTTTCCGCTTTCCGCTTTCCGTTTTCCGTTTTCCGCTCTCCGCTTTCCGCTTTCCGCTATTTTTTGATTATCGTCTTCGTTCCGTGGTTCTTTTTGTCGTGCAAGAGGAGGATGTATTTTCCTGCGGGGAGGGCGCTGAAGTCGATTTCGGTTGCCGAGTTGTTGCCTTTTCTGGTCAGCAGCGCCTTGCCGGTCATATCGAACACTGTCAGGTCGTAGCTGCCCGGCTGGGCGGGCGTTATCGTCAAGAGACCTGTGGTCGGGTTTGGCGAGACGGTGAACTCCAAGGTCCCCACCGTTTCGATGCCTGCGGCCCAGGTGGAGTCGTAGTCGAAGAGGGCTGTGAAAAGGGTGTCCTGCGTGACGGTGACCGTGCGCGGCAGGTCCCAGCTGCCGTCTGTCCATCCGTCGAAGATGCAGAACTGCGCCGTCGTGACCGTAAGGGTGGCTTCTTCGCCTTCCATATAGGTGCCGCCGCCTTCGACGGTGCCCCACTCGTCGTTGTTGGTGGCTGTCTGGACGTTGTAGAGGGCTTTCTGCGCGAAGATGGCGACAAAGGCCGTGTCGCTTGTTAGGTGGACGATGCGCGGGTTGTCGGTCACGCCGTCGTTCCAGTGCAGGAACTTGCAGCCGTAGTTGGGCGTGGCGGCGATGGTGTTGTCGGTGCCGCCGTAGAAGGTGCCGCCACCGCTGACGGTGCCCAGCGCCTCGTCGGACGACGAGACCTGCAGGTTGAAGCTCTCGTTACTGTAGAAGATTGCCACAAACGAGGTGTCGCTGGTGAGGTGTATCACTCGGGGGTTGTCGGTGCTGCCGTCGTTCCACGAGTCGAAATGGTACCCTGGCGAGGGCACGGCCTCGATGGTGTCGTAGGTGTCGTCGGGCCAGCGTCCGCCACCAAGCACGGCGCCAAAGGCTGTGTCGTTCGGCACGGCGTCGAGATTCCATTGGTCAACGATGGGAAGATAGTAGCCCCAAGGGCTGTCGGGGTACGGAGAGACCCAGCCCATTTCGGGGTTCGGCTGTTCGATAAGGGCCACATAGCCACCTTGACCTATGCATTGGGAACTATAAGAAGTTATTGCTATACTATCCTTATCATACTTATATCTACCTGTTCCAAAATCCATAAAATCAAGGTAGATTGTTGCAATATATTGATGATTGACTAACCCAGGCACGTTACTATTGGTTGTGCCAAAGATATAGAAATCCGAATCGACATATACCGGTTGTTCGAAATATGCCTCATAAAGATAGATGTATTTTGTAAACTCACCATTCCATCCTCGCTTATATTCCATCACACGGGCCGTCGCCGTGTCCCACCTTACAGAGTCAATCAACTCAAAGTCAAGGCCATCTTTAATGCCCAATCTTTCGAGATACGCATAATGTCTGCCAACCAACTGGTAGAGATACAGGTATTCAGGAAGTTTTCGGCTGGAATCAGCTGCATCAGGAGCAGAATACTTGTCAACCATAGCCACAAGGCCTTTCACTTTCATCCGCTGGTTTGTGTGCTCCCATTTGGCGAAAGGATATTCGTTATAGAAGTTCCTAACATCAAAGAATCGACAGTGAGCACTGTCGATAACGCCTCCATTAGGGTAGAAGCTAGGACACTCGTCAAACCACTTGGTATAATAATAATTCTCATATCTTATCTCTGCCGGTATTGTGTCGTCAACATCCAACGGCTTCACTGTTGACGCAAAGGCTATCGTCGGCATAATGAGCAGCGCAAGGCTGATTATATTTCTAATTATTGGCTTCATATCTATATGTTTTTAATGATTTCTATTTTTAAAAATTAGTGCTAATATATATAAGTCGCAAAAAAGGAACTTTTCGCTGCAAAAAAAAATGTTAAAAATATTAATTATTCTTTGATGCATTGAAACTCTTTGTCAAATTCATAAGGGTCGAAATGAATATATGTTACGGGATATGTGACTTCGTCATAGGGAAAACGCACTTGTATATTCAGTATTTTAGATTCAACAGTATGATTGATAGTTACAGGAAATGCAGCATCATCATCCTTAGAATGGCACGTTTTTTTATATCCGCCACCCAATTCTCCTCTTTGAGACATAATGTACATTGGCGACAGGGAATTGCTTGCTTCCTTTCCAGTCCAGAAAAGATGTTCATACCCGTTCCTTTTCTGAAGCGTTAGCGAATGGAGAATGCAATTGTTGTTATAGAACATTTTTACAGGATATTTACAACTATTATTGTTTAGTTTCCAATTTAAAACCGTTATATAATCGGAATTGTCGTCATACAGAATGGCCGTGGCATTATTTTCCGGCATATGTATTAAATCCTTCACCAGAGGTGCGCTTTTCAGATATGCACCTTGCAAAAAATACAGTGTCCCGTTTGCGTACTTGTATTGGCTATAAAGATGCCCGTCATAGCTTTGACTTTGCATACAATAACTTACCGCAATATCATCGTTGCTGATATGACATAATTTAGCAGGGGAACATCTGCTGTAATTCTCGATAGCAATAGTGTTGTTGCATCCTGTTTGCATTGTGAGCAGTGAGAAATCAATTGAATTCACGTAATTATTAAGCTGCAATCCCCCATAAACAAGATGGTCTTCCTGGTCGCTATATCTGATCCACAAACTGTCACCTGTGACATTATGCGATGTGGTAACGACGTAGTTGTTAGTTTTTGTTATATCGGTCAATATATCATAATCATTACATCTAATATTGTTGTCCCAACGGACACCACCTCCACCATATACAGGATAGAATTTTACTCTGCAGAAACAGGAGGGCTTATAGAGAGTATCCTCAAGACCGATAATGTCCAAAACGGCATTGTCAAGGAATGAATTCTGTTGATAATAATAATAACCGTGCTGCTCTGCATAGCACGTCATCCTATGCAATTCTTGTGTCTTTTCTACATCACGAATTTTTGCCGTAAAAGATGTTGTCGGGTTCAAGGCTTCATTCATCGAGAAAAATCCTGCGAACCCGTGTTTTGAGTATGCATAATAGGATGTTGAGGGTTGACCAGGAAGGGATGGAAGATATACAATGCCATCAAACTGTGTCCTTGTACCGCAGAAAACGCAGAAGTCTTCAGTCGACACACCGTCTATTTTGCGCAGGGTGACAAAGCGGACATCATTGACTTGATATCCTCCGGGCAAACCGACAATGTGCGTGATGTCTCCGCTATTTGTGTTTTGAATCATAAATGAAGAATGCCCTCTAATAGAGTCGTTATTAGTATTGGTTGAATTTGAAAAATACCCATACTGCATTATGACATTGTATTTGTCATCATAATTACGCACAATTGAGGTGTACTGTACATAATCATTTGGTGAGCGGAATATCTGCTCAATTTCAGAAATCTGTGCCGCTATTCTTACAATGGGCAAAAAGAAAAGCAGTATTAATAATAATTTCTTTACCATAACATTTAATATTTAATGATTATTAAAAAATGTGTGGATTGATATACTCCAGCAGGTTATAAATCAAGTGTAAATTACTCTATATTTATAAGCTATTTTATCGCATCGCAGGTGTATACTCCTGTTTTCTTGTCAAAACTTACAATTACAGTATAGCCCTCGTTCGTCATTTTCTCGGCCCAAGTATATGCTTCTTCACGATTAGTAGTGGTGTAGGTTACACTTTCTTTTGATGAAGCAACACGCGAAGCTCTTTCCTCGTTGCGGAAACTGACCTTGTGGCCTTCTTCTACCAAGGCAAACATACGGTTGAGAAAATCGTGCCAAGCCTCGTCGCCGATAAGCGTAATCTGGTGATTAACGCCGTCAACCGAATAACTCACGGTGTAAATTTTTGCATTTTCCTCGACGATGGATGTTTCGTCAATAATGTTTTCTTTCTGGCAACTGACTGCCAGAGTTCCGAGCACTGCCAAGAGTGCGAGTGTAATGAATGTTTTTTTCATAATGATATGTTTTTATTGGTTTACTGATTTGTCCCAGTTATAGCGTCTAACTATGTAAAGTTCAAATTCATTAGTAACGTGGAAAAAAGTTAAAGTACGATTCAAGTAGGATGTGGCAAGACAATCGCTGGGGTAAGAGTTGCGAAGGGTGTCCGTAACAATGGTTTTTGGTATTATTTTTGTAGCAATCAAATCTTTCCCTTCATCTATAAGCCGTTGGGAATTTGGAGATGGGTCGGGTACTTCAAAAGATTTTTTTAGGCTAATCCAAGTTGCGGAATCTTTGGCTTTGAGAATGGTGACATCGACAAAAACGATGTCGTTGATTTTGTAATCCTTTATGAACATTGCGTCGACACTATCTATGTCTGCATATTTTTTGTAGACTTCGCTGCACTGGTCGAAGGGGACAGTGCGAGGCCAAAGCCGCACAGCCAACGCCACCGCGACAACGGCGAGGAAGGCAACGGCCGGCAAGATGATATGTCTGGGTTTTATGTCCATAATAAAGGTTTAAGACTTATGGTTTTTTTAATGATTACACTCAACTTTCTTTTTAACAGGAATTAAGTAATTGTTCAAATTTTTTTTACATATAATTATCATCTAATTAACCATTAATTTATGGATAATTCGTGGCAATTCGTGTTATTTTTAGAACGTGAATGTCCGTGAATGTCCGTGAATTATCATAAATATATAAGTAAATGCGTTTGTGTTCTTTTAACAGCAATTATCAGCAATTTAACAGCAATTATCAGCAATTATTATTTTGAACGTGAATGTCCGTGAATTATCGTAAATGTCAAATGGATTAGACTGGTTATTTGCATAATTTGTTTTTATTTTGTTTAATTTCTGCTCGAAGAGCATTTTTTACAACAGGAATTATCAGTAATTGGCCAGGAATTAACCAGAAATTTAATTTTTGGGAGGTTTTGTTATAAAAAGTTCGTTTGCTAAATTTGCGACAAGACGTATGAGACATTTGCCATTGCCGCACTGCGCTGCGAAAGCGTGGCGTGCGACATCGAGCGTCCGTTCTGGACAGGAAGGGCGGTGAAGAGAAGCAGCACGACGACAGAGGCGAAGACGGCGGCACGGGAAAGCTGAAGGCCGAAAGTCGAAGGCCGAAAGTCGACAGGGTGCCTCAGAAGCCTCAGCTGGCGCAGGTTGCGGAAGGAAACCAGCACAAGCATCAGCACGAGAAACAGGAAGAACAGCAGGTCGAAAGTGTCGGAGACAAACTGCCGACGGAGGATGACCATTCCGGCAATGACGGCAAGGCTGGCGATGGCGACAGCCATAGAGGCGAACGCGCTGCGTCGGCGTGAGGAAAAGACCAGCGCGCGTGGTGCAAGCCTGATCTGCGACAGGTCGTGATGCCGGGCTATCTGCTCGAGGCGTTCGCTGTGCTGCTGCCAGACGACCATCAGCTCGTCCAGTATGTCGTCGTCCTGCGACACGCCACGCTGCGCTTGGTTTGGTATGGCGCCGTCGGGACGCGGCTCTGTGCTTGCTGCATCCGGCTTGTTTCCAGCGATGTTTGTCGCCCTTTCGGGGGTCGGGACTTTATTGACTTTTGTATTCATTGTTGATAGGTATATTTGTTCTATTTGGTGGTACCATTCTGCGGCAGGGGATAACAGGCGTGGTTGTTATCTTCGTGCTTTTAAGAATTGTTGAGGGTTCGGAGTCTTTTCTTTATGCGCTCGATGCGATGGTTTACGGCGGCCTCGGTGATGCCAAGTGTCAGGCCCATTTCGCGTGCCGGGATTCCGTCGAGGTAGAGTAAAAGGATTGTTTTTTCGTCGGGCGCGAGGCGGTCGATAAGCTCGTAGAGCCGTTCCACAAGGCTGCTCTGGCTTTCCTCGGCGAGGTTGTTGTAGGTCACGTCGTCGAGACGGGTGAACATAGGCGAGAGGGAGCGGTGGCGCACCTGCGACACGGCGGTATTGAAGGCTACGCGATAGACCCAGGTGCTCTCTTTGCTCTGGCCCCGGAAGCTGGGCCAACTCTCCCACAGTGAGCACACGATGTCCTGATACATATCCTTGACGTTCTCGGGGTCGCGGTCGGTAAACATAAGGCACACCTTGAAGATGGTGCTGTCGCATCGGTGCAGCATCTCCAAAAATGCAATATGTTGGCTGTCGGGTTCCACAAAAGCGCTTTTTCTATATTAGTCGCAAAAAACGACGAAAACTACTATAAGAGAACGAAAAAAAAAAGCAGTTTTATTATTACAGCACTGATGTTCAGCGCGATGAAAGCGGAAAACGGAAAGCGGAGAGCGGAAAGCGAAGAACCGCGTCAGCACTAACGTACTGTCGTTATAACGTTATATCGATTTAACGTTATAACGATTCACGAATTAACTCATTCACAAATTAACTCATTCACAAATTAACTCATTCCAAAAGTGTACTGTCCTTTGCCCTGCGTAGCTTTGCCGAACTGGATGGCGTTGTTCGGACAGTGGTGGTAGCAGGCCATACAGTTGGTGCAGTTGCCGTGCCATACGGGGCGGAGGCCCTGCTTGACGCTGCCTTGTGGGTCGGCGTAGTCGCCCGACATCGTGATGTTACCCAGCGGACACACCTTGGCGCAAAGTCCGCACGAGATGCAGCGGTCGGTGGTGTAAAACTTCTTGTCGGTAATCAGCAGGCTGTAGAACAGGGCGTTGGTGACGTAAGTGTTAATCCAGGGCACCTTGCCGCGAACCACGTCGACCACCTTCTCGCGGCGCCCGATGCGTTCCGCCACCTGCGGCAGGCGCTCGCGGACGGCGGCAATCTTGCGCGCCGCGTTCTCGTCGCTGTCGAGGTCGAAACCCTTCAAATTGACGTATGTTTCCGGCATCACAAATGAGAAGGCGGCATCAAGGGCTATACTTTTCTTCTTCAGCTCTTTGGCAAAGCGTTCGGGCGTGCGGCCCACGTTGTCGCCACAGGTGCAGGCAAGGTAGCAATACGACGGTTGGGCGTTGATTTCGAGCCGTTTCACATAGCCGCTCACAATGCGCGGCACCGCCCACGAATAGACGGGACAGACAAAACCCAACGCCTCGCCGGACGAGAGATCGACCTTCGGTGCTGATTCCAAAGGATTTATAAGCATCAGGCGGTCACCCGTCAGACGGGCCAACTCTTCGGCCACAAACTTGCTGTTGCCACAGCCGGAAAAATAGAGAATCATATCTTGTTGTTTTTAAAGCATTTCAACCAATGGAAAGCCTGAACCGACGGCCTTGCGCCACTTTGCGCTTCGAGCAGATAGGCCGACCGCTCGAACGGGATTTCACGGTAGGCGCGTTCGGCGTTGCGGTAGCGCAACAACCCCACCAGCCAGAAGAGTAGATAGAGCAGATAGAAGCCCACCAGCAGCAACGCCGCCTGCTGCCACAGGTGTACCGTCTCGTGGCGCAACTCGCGTTCGTTCAGCCCCTTGCCGTTGTAGAACACAAAGGGGAACAGCGTGATGGCGTGGAAACGACGCGGCGGGAAACGACGTGTATTTACCAGTAAAGCCATCGGAATCTATTTGTAGTTGGCGTTGGTCAGCGTGCCGTTGCTTACGGTGAATTCCAGCACCTGCCAGCAGTCCATCTTGTTGCCCTTCTTGTCCTCGGCGGGGCTCCATTTCTGCGGCATCGTCTTCACGATGTCGAGCACCATATTGGCAAACTCGAACAGCTCGCCCTTGCCTTTGCTGATCACCTGCCAGCGGCCGGCCTCGCCCTTGCAGTTGACCATAAAGCCGATGCGCACGCGGAACAGGCGGTCCTTGGCGCGCTCGTCGGTCAGCGGACGGTTGAGGAACCAGTTGCGCAGCGCCGTCTTGCCGCCTTCGTATTCGGGCGACTTCTTGGGTGCCTTGAAATTGCCCACAGCCTCAGCCAGTTGCTTGTCTTCGACCGAACGGACGCTGGCCTCGTTGCAGAGCACAAACGACGTTGCCGCCATCTCGGCCTCATCCTCCTCGAAGCTGCGCGGCGAGAACTTCGACGACACGACGACGCCCTCCTTCACCCTGATTTCCTGAGTCTTCGACACCACATAGTCGCTCACGCCGAAGCTGTTGGTCTGCCAGCTGCCGTAGTGAATCACATATTCGCCGGTAATCCAGTCGGCAAAGTAGCAGCTGTCGTGGACAAAACGGCGGTGGCCAAACGCCATACCGCCCACAACACTGTCTGCCAGATAGTCAAACATTTGCTGCCAATGTTGGCCACTACTGTTGTGCGTCTTGATTTCGGAAACAAAAAGCGAGTCGTCGTGGAGCAGCCACGTCCCGAACGGGGCACCATTTACCGAAGGTACTCCAATCCAGCTGGAGCCACACTTCAGAGGGTCGTTGCCAAAGAATTCCATCACAAGGGTCAAGCCGTTGGCTTTCTGCTTGAAAAGCCCTTTGTGGCCATTGTAGGTCACCGCCTCGCGGTCCGATGCGCAATGCAGATAGAACTCCTTGAAGCGCTCGTTCATATTATATATCTTGGCCTGGTCGTGTCCCAACTTCGCACGGCCCGACTGATATTCGGCCATTATCTTGTCCGAAATGAAAACATTGTCAACCACTTGCCCGTTGACGACATTCAAGTAGCGCGTGCCCCGGGCCTCGTCGCTCTTCTGCTCCTTTTTGTCTTTAGGTAACAGCCTCAGTTCCAGAATGCCGGAATACCAGTCGGCCTCCACGGCCGTCTCGCCAAGAGGCTGCTCGGAATGCAGCGGCGCAATCAGGAAATAGTCGGGCGCGACAACGGTGTCGATGCCCGTCTCGGTCCACAGGTTGCCAGTGCGTGTGCGGAAGCGCATCGCCTTGACAGACAGCAGCTTTATCTTTTCGTCGATCAGCTCCATCTTGGCGATATGGCCGCGGTTGTTGTTGAGGCTCCACGACTCGAAAGGAGTCTCGCTCATAGTGCGCTGAAAATAAGACATCACCACCGACGGCGCACAGCGGTCGACGGCGACGGCATACCGTTTGCCGTTCCACAGCAGGGTGTCGGCATCCTGCGCAGTCTGTGCATTGGTAGTCAGCACGCTGGCTATCAGCAGTATCGTCAAAAGAAAGGGATTGCGTTTCATATTTCAGGTTTATTTTCGTTCAATGGTTGTGACATACCGCAGGTTCGTGTCGCGCAGCATATCGTTGGGTATCGTGCCCATAACATCCTGTGGTATAGGCATTCCAAGCAATCCGAACAGCTCGACCCAATAGGTGGGAAACTCGCCGTCGGCTTTCTTGAAGTTCATCGGCGCCTCGCCGAAGACAAACGAACCGTCGCTGGAAATATAGGCGTTGCGGACCAGCTCGCTGCAGTACTGCTCCTCGTTGTCGGCCAGGAAACACATATCGTAGCCGCGCCCGACATAACGTTTGGCATTTGCCACAAAGGCGTCTCGGTTTGCATTGTCTTTCAACCGCATAACGTCGAAGCGCGGATATGAACCGTCCTTGAGCTTGAAGTCGGCAAAGAAGGTGTCGATAGGGTAGCGCGCCACACCGCGCTTGATGGTGGCATCGATGACAAAGGTCGAATCACCGTCGACCTCGACAATCGCTACGTGGATATAATTGGTTGAACTGCTGTCGTCTGTGGCGTCGGCGAGGGCCTGGTCTGCAGAGGCCGAGTCGGACAGGGTGTAGCTCATTGGTATGCCGACGAAAATCAAATCGCCGTTTTGCAGTCCGTTATCGTCCACACCGGCCGGCCTGTCGGTAGTGTTTCGGCACGAGACAAAAGCAAAAAACGCCAAAAATAAAGATAATAATAACTGTTTCATAACTTTTGGGAAACGGCAAAAAGGGGAAAATATTGTATTGGCCGACGTTTAAATGCCACAGAACCGACCCGACAGCCAAAAGAGCTGAATAGCAAGTAGATAGCACAAAACGCCGAAAAACAGGACAGCATAGCGCCAAAATGACACCACCGCAATATTTTCGCACACCGTTAGCAGGCAGTTCTTATATCGTTCTTATATCGCGAATATAAGAACGATATAAGAACTGCCCTCGAACGAAAGGCCAAAATACGGCACAGATGCCGACCGAATAGCCGGCATAGAAGCCGAAGCATCATATTTCCCCAAGCTTCCGGAGCTTGAACTACAACTTGTCGCCGGCAAAAACCTCTACAACGCGCTGATTATATGAGCGAGAGACCGGTATCGGACGCGACCCTTGAACCAGCTCGATCACAAGGCCGTCCTTTTCTTTGCGCAGAAGCTTAACATTTTCAATATTAACCATATATCCACGATGACACCGCAGCAGGCCCTGATATTTTTCGGTATCGTCGAGCAGCTTCATCGAGCTGTGAAGAATGAACGTCTGCTCCTTTCCCTCATTGATATAGTGGATGTTACTATAATTATCGGCGGCTTCGACATAGAGGACATTGCTGCGTCTGGTCGAAAAAGCCAGCTTGCCGCCGCGGTCATAGAAAAGCATATTCTCGCCCTCGGTAGGCAACTGCGCCGAAACCGAGTCGACAATGCGTTGAAGGCTGTGAACCTGCTGCTTACGATCGTCAAGATACGACACCAGCACCGCTATGGCATAGGGCACCACGATGACCGAAAGGAAATCGAGCAGCACGTGCCAAAGCATATCGGAGAATGCCAGGTTAGCCTCGTTGCCAAGAAAAAAAGCTATAACCGTCAACAGAACGGTGATGACGACCAGCTCGCCGACCATCCATATTATGAAGTGGAAAAACTCCATAGTATGCTTATGTTCAATATAGTACAGCAGCATCCGGCTAATGATGAACATAGCCGAGCCACTCGAAAACATAATGACAGTAAATATGTATATATTCAGCTTCGACACAGGCTCCTCGGCACGCATATACGCCGCCGGCTGGTAAAAGACGACAAAGAGCATAGCGACGACAATCATCGTGCCAATAAAAAGCCATATACTCTTCATCTCGTTAAAGAATTTCGGTATTTTAACAATGTTTTTCGCCATAATGTTAAAAAGATTTCACGTAATTCACCCAAAAATATATAATTTCACCCAAAAAAACGCACTTTTACCCAAAATATTGCCCCAAACATCACTTTTAACAAAAATAATTTTGTATTTTTTTCTTATTTTGCAACCCGAAACGCAAAATCTGCTTGTGCAGGTTTTATTAAAAAAGAATACTATAATATGAAAATAATTGGAACAGGTAGCGCACTTCCCGAAAAAGTTGTAACCAACGATATGCTTACCGGATTTCTGGACACAAGCGACAGTTGGATCACTTCACGGACAGGAATCCGTACTCGTCATCTACTGAGCACCGAAACGCTGGGCGAGTTGGCTATCACCGCAGCACAGTCTGCCATCGAATCGTCCGGGCTTCAACCCGAAGAAATAGACTATCTTATTTGCTCGAATGTTGCAAACAGCTATGTGTCGCCCTCGTTGGGCAGCATCATTCTGGCACCACTGGGGCTTTGCTGCCCCTGCTTCGACCTCAACGGTGCCTGCGCCGGACTGATTTATTCGCTCGACATCGCCGACGCCTTCATCAAGACCGGCAAAGCGAAAAAGATCCTTATCGTGGCAGCCGAGGAACCGTCGCGCTTCTGCAACTGGCACGAACGCGAGACCTCCGTCCTGTTCGGCGATGGCGCTTCGGCGCTGGTAGTCACTGAAGGTGAAGGTTTTAAAGACTTCCGTCTGACCGGCGAGACACACACCGACGCGCTGTATTACAAACGTTCGCTCGAGTCGACCCCATACGACCGCGTCGACGAAAGGACGATGCCGCTCGTGATGAATGGACGCGAAGTTTTCAAACTGGCAGTGAAATCCTGCATCAAGGATGTGGACACGATACTGGAACGCAACAACCTGAAGGGCGACGACATCGATATGTATCTGCTTCACCAGGCCAATCTGCGCATCATCGACTCAATCCGCGAACACCTTGAGCAACCGAAAGAAAAATTCCCGACAAACCTGCAGAAATACGGCAACACGTCGTCGGCAAGCATCGGAATCCTTATCGACGAGATGTCCAGAGCCGGCGAGCTCAAGGACGGTTCCACGCTTGTTCTCAGCGCTTTTGGTGGCGGATTTGTGACGGCTGCCGCAATACTGAAATGGAGCGCCATATCGTATCCTGAAAAGGCTGACAATGAAAATAACAATCAATAATATTCACGAAATCAAATTATTAAATATATGAAACGAGTAGTTATTACCGGACTGGGTTGTATATCACCCCTTGGCAACAACGTAGACACAATGTGGAGCGAACTGCTGAAAGGCTCTTGCGCCATAGATACCATAAAATCAATAAACACCGACGCTCTCACCGTCAAGGTGGCCGCCGAGGTGAAAGACTTCAGACCCGAAGATTTCGACATCGACAAGGCTATGATTCGCCATAACGACCGCTATGCGCTCTATGCCATAGCCGCAGCAACGCAGGCTATGCGCGACAGCGGCCTCGAGGTGGGCAAAGACGTGGATTCCAGCCGTTTCGGCTGCGCCATCGGATCGGGCATCGGTGGCATCCAGACCTTCTGCCGCGAGCACGCATCGCTGCTCGAGAACGGTCCGCGCCGCGTGTCGCCCCTTTTCATCCCCGAAATGATTGCCAACATCGCATCGGGCAACACAGCCATCGTCTTCCACGCCGAAGGTCCCAACCTGCCGGTGGTGACGGCCTGCGCAACAGGCACACATTCAATCGGTGAGGCCTACCGTATGATTCGCGAAGGCCGCGCCGACGCTATGATTACCGGCGGTACCGAGGCTGCCATCTGCGAAATAGCCATCGCCGGCTTCGCCAACAGCAAGGCCCTCTCGACCTGCGAGGACCCGATGGCCGCATCGCTGCCCTTCGACCTGCGCCGCAAAGGCTTCGTTATGGGCGAAGGCGCTGGCGTTATGATTCTGGAAGACTATGAGATAGCTCGCCGCCGCGGAGCACACATCTATGCCGAGGTGTGCGGTTACGGCAACAGCTGCGACGCTTTCCACTACACCGCACCGCGCGCCGACGCCAAATGCGCCACCAACTGCATCAAGTGGGCTCTGGAAGAGGCCGGATACAAAGAGGGCGAAAAGGTGTATATCAACGCCCACGGCACCGGCACGCCGCTCAACGACAAGACCGAGACCCTGGCCATCAAGCAGGCTATGGGCGAAACGGCAGCACGCCAGGCTGTCATCAGCAGCACCAAGTCGATGATGGGCCATATGCTCGGAGCAACAGGCGCCATCGAACTGGTCATCTGCGCCAAGACGCTGCAGGATGGCAAGGTGGCCCCCACCATCCATCTGGACCAACCCGACCCCGAATGCGACCTCGACTACACGCCGCACACCGCTCGCGACTACGCTGCCGACCTGACAATCAGCAACTCGTTCGGCTTCGGCGGACAGAACGCCTGCGTGGCACTGCGCAAAATCTGAAAAAAATTGGTTATTATATATTGAAATCATAAAGTATTATGACTAGAGAAGAAATCAAAAACTATCTGCCACACCGCGAGCCTATGCTGCTTGTCGACGATGTGACTATGGAAGGCGACACTGCCGTAGGTCACTACCACGTGCGTGGCGACGAATATTTCGTTCAGGGCCACTTCCCGGGCTATCCTGTTGTACCCGGAGTGATACTGTGCGAAATAATGGGCCAGTGCTGCTGCACGCTGATGCTCGAAGAACTGCCCGGACGCCTCACTTTCTATGCCGGTATGGACAAGGTGCGCTTCAAAAACCAGGTGCGCCCCGGCGACACCATCGAGGTGCGCGGCAAAATCACAGCCAAACGCGGACTGACATTCTTTGTCGATGCCGAAGCCAAGGTCGACGGCAAACTGTGCGCCAAAGGCAGCCTGATTTTTATGCTGGCAGACAAGAAATAGCATCCAAATTTATTAAAAAGCGCTCCGAAAATTCTGCCGACCGATATACGACAAGCATTTTTTCGGAGGAATAAAAACATCAATAAACGATAAACAATGAAACTGTTAGAAAATAAAACCGCATTGATCACCGGTGCCTCGCGCGGCATCGGCAGAAGCCACGCCCTCCTCTTTGCCGAAGAAGGCGCCAACATCATCTTTACCGACCTCAAAGCCAACGAGAACAGCGACTCGCTGCTCGCCGAGCTGCGCGCCAAAGGCGTCCGCGCCGACTTCCTCGCCTCGAATGCCGCCGACAACGCACAGGCCAACGAGGTGGCACAGTGGGTGGCCGACAACTACGGCCGTCTCGACATCCTGGTCAACAACGCAGGCATCACCAAGGACAACCTCATCCTGCGAATGAGCGTCGAAGACTGGAACCTCATTATGGACGTCAACCTGCGCTCGGTGTTCAACTACACCAAAGCTTTCGCCCCGATGATGATGAAACAGCGCGCAGGCTCGATCATCAACATCAGCTCCATCGTTGGACTCAACGGCAACGCCGGCCAGTGCAACTACTCGGCATCCAAAGCCGGAATCATCGGCTTCACCCGTTCGATAGCCAAAGAGCTGGGCTCGCGCAACATACGCTGCAACGCCGTGGCTCCCGGATTCATCGAGACCCCGATGACGCAACAGCTGCCCGAAGACGTGCGCAAAGACTGGATGACCAAGATTCCGCTGCGCCGCGGCGGCCTCGACACCGATGTGGCACACGTGTCGCTCTTCCTGGCCAGCGACCTGGCTTCGTATGTCACCGGACAGGTCATCAGCTGCGATGGCGGCCTGGCTATCAACTAAAACAACATCAACGAAATAAAAAAGCACACTGATAATGAACATCAAAGAAATGACCACTGAACAGCTGACCGAAGAAATCAGCGCCATCATCGAAGAACGTCTTGGTGTGGCAGCCTCGGAAATCACCCCCGAGAAGAACCTCATCAACGACCTCGGCGCCGACTCGCTCGACAGCGTGGAACTGATAATGTCCATCGAACAAAAGTTCGGCATCACCATCCCCGAAGAAGCAGCCGAAAACATCAAGACCGTTGGCGACATCATCAATTACGTCAAAGAAAACAATAACTAACCAGAACAAAACAGAACACAATATGTCATTCAAAATAGTAGTATTGGCCAAGCAGGTGCCCGACACACACAATGTCGGTGCCGACGCTATGAACGCCGACGGCACCGTGAACCGTGCCGCTCTGCCCACCGTCTTCAACCCCGAAGACCTCAAGGCACTGGAAATGGCACTGCGCGTAAAAGACCAGATGTCTGACGCCATAGTCACCGTGGTGACGATGGGTCCGCCGCGTGCCGCAGAAATCATCAAGGACGCCCGTATGCGCGGAGCCGACGACGGCTTCGTGCTCAGCGATGCCCGCTTTGCCGGTGCCGACACCCTGGCCACCTCTTATGCCCTTTCGCAGGCCATCCGCCAGCTGGGCCACGTCGACCTGATTTTCGGTGGCCGTCAGGCCATCGACGGCGACACCGCACAGGTGGGTCCCCAGGTGGCCGAAAAGCTCGAAATACCGCAAATCACCTACGCCGAAGAACTCATTGCCGTCGACAGCAAGCAGATCACCATCCGCCGCCGCCTCGAGCGTGGCACCGAGTGCGTCAAAGCCTCTCTGCCCGTGCTCGTCACCGTCACCTCGGCCGGAGCCGACTGCCGCTTCCCCAACGCGCACCGTATGCTGCAACAGGCCAAAGAGGAGGTGCGTATGATCAACGCCGACAGCATCGATGCCGATATGGAACGCTTGGGCCTCAAAGGCTCGCCCACCAAGGTCAAGAAAATCGAGAACGTCGTGTTGGCACACAAAGAGTCGGTGGTGCTCCAACCTACCGAAGAAGCCCTCAACGAACTTTCGGCAACACTGATCAAAGAGCATATTCTGTAATTAACAACCTTAACGAAACGAAGACGAAAAATGAATAACGTATTAGTATATTGCGAGTTGTCGGAGAGAAACCAGATAGCCGACATCAGCCTCGAGCTTTGCACCAAAGGCCGTCAGCTGGCCACACAGCTTGGCTGCCGCCTGCAGGCCGCCGTGCTGGGCTGCAACGTCAAAGCCGCCGCCGAGTCTCTTTACCCTTACGGCGTCGACGATGTCTTTTTGGCCGACGACCGCCGTCTGGCACCTTACCGCACAATGCCCCACTTCGACGTCCTTTCCAAGCTCATACAGTCACAGAAACCCGACATCGTCCTCTTCGGTGCCTCGAGCGTGGGCCGCGACCTGGCACCGCGCATCGCCTCGTTCCTGCGCTGCGGACTTACGGCCGACTGCACATCACTCGAAATCGGTTCGCACCAGGATGCCAAAAGCGGCAAGAGCTACGACAACATCCTGATGCAGATGCGCCCCGCCTTCGGCGGCAACATCATCGCCACCATCGTGTGCCCCGAAACGCGTCCTCAGATGGCCACCGTGCGCGAAGGCGTGATGAAGAAAGAAATTCTCGACCCCAACTATAAGGGTACCATCATCCCCGTCAGCGTCGACGCATCGCTCGACGCCGCCGACAAGGCCGTCCAGATCCTGAGCCGCGAAATCGAAGAGCAGAAAATCGACATCAAGGGTGCCCAGATCATCGTCGCCGGAGGCTACGGTATGGGCAGCAAGGAGAACTTCCAGCTGCTGCACCAGTTTGCCCACCTCATAGGAGGCAGCGTCGGTGCCACCCGCGCCGCCGTCGATGCCGGCTTCTGCGAAGGCGAACGCCAGATAGGCCAGACCGGCGTCACTGTGCGCCCCAAACTCTACATAGCCTGCGGCATCAGCGGCGCCGTCCAGCACCGCGCCGGTATGGAGCAGAGCGCCAAGATCATCAGCATCAACACCGACCCCGACGCTCCTATCAACGCCATTGCAGACTATACCATCATCGGCGACGTGATGACCGTCATTCCTCAGTTTATGGCTTGTTACAAAAACAATCTGAAATAACGTTAACATTAACCTTAACGTTAACCCCTATGTTGACGTTAATTAGAACAAGGAATTATGAATTTTTACACAGATAACGAGAATCTTAGCTTCTACCTGCACCACCCCGAAATGGAACAGGTAGTAGCCGTAAAAGAGAAGAATTATGCTGAAGCCGGCGTACACCCCGAGGCTCCGGCCAACGCCGAAGAGGCTGTGGAGCAGTACGATATGGTGATGCGTCTGCTGGGCGACATCGCCGGCGACGTCATTGCACCCAACGCCGAAGAGGTGGACCACGTGGGTCCCTCGCTCGTCGACGGCCACGTCGAGTACGCCCCCGGCACTCGCCGCAACCTCGACGCCCTCATCCAGTCGGGCCTCTACGGTATGGCTCTCGAACGCAAATACAACGGCCTCAACTTCCCCCGTGTGGTCGAGGTTATGGCCGCCGAGATGATTGCTCGCGCCGACGTAGGCTTCGCCACCATCTGGGGCCTGCAGGACTGCGCCGAGACCATCCAGCATTTCGCCAGCGAAGAACTGAAAGACAAATACTTGCCCCGCATCTACCAGGGTGCCACCTGCTCGATGGACCTCACCGAGCCCGACGCCGGCAGCGACCTGCAGTCGGTGCGCCTCAAGGCCACCTGGGATGAGGCCTCCAACTGCTGGCGCCTGAACGGCGTGAAGCGTTTCATCACCAATGGCGACGCCGACCTGCACCTGGTGCTGGCACGCAGCGAAGAGGGCACCAACGACGGACGCGGCCTCTCCTACTTCGTTTTCGACAAAGCCGACGGCGGAATGACCGTGCGCCGCATCGAGAACAAAATGGGCATCAAGGGCTCGCCGACCGCCGAGCTGCAGTTCACCAACGCCCCCGCACAGATCGTCGGCGAACGCCGCCTGGGACTTATCAAATACGTGATGTCGCTGATGAACGGAGCCCGTCTGGGCGTCGGCGCACAGTCCATCGGACTCTGCGAGGCCGCCTGCCGCGAAGCCGAAGCCTATGCCGCCAGCCGCGAACAGTTCGGTCACGCCATCAACCAGTTCGTCGCCGTCCAGGACCTCCTCGACCAGATGCGCGCACGCACCGACGGCGCCCGCAGCCTGATGTACGAAACGGCACGCTACGTCGACCTCTCGTCCAGCTCCAAGGCCGCCTCGCGCGTGGCCGACATCCTGACGCCCCTCGTCAAGCTCAACGCCAGCGAGTTCGCCAACCGTTGCGCCTACGACTGCATCCAGGTACACGGCGGTAGTGGATTTATGAAAGAATACGCCTGCGAACGCCTCTATCGCGACGCACGCATCCTCAGTATCTACGAAGGCACCAGCCAGCTGCAGGTCGTCGCCGCTATGAAGGGCATCGCCAGCGGCGCCTACCTCAAGCAGATCGAGAGCTACGACGGACGTGCCGCCGAAGGCCTCGCCGCCGCACCCAACGCCGAGATGCAGCACTGCCTCGACGTGCTTCGCAAAGCCACAGGCCTCTACAGCAAGCTCTATGACCTCGCCGCTGCCGAAGGCACCACCAGCGAGCGTTTCGAGCACTCCACACGCGCCCTCACCGAGGTACTGAGCAACATCATTATGGGCTACCTGCTGCTGCTCGACAGCCAGCGCGACGCCCGCTTCCTCAAGTCCTGCAAGTACTTCGTCAAGGAAAGCATTGGCCAAGTCAGCCAGCACCTCGCCGAACTTGAGAACTGCTAACCAAAAGCGTTCCCTTTCAATACAAAAAGCGGCTCAAAGTCAATCTTTGAGCCGCTTTTTTCATTCTCATCTATTCAATCCGGAGTAGCCTCCTGGTTGGTGACGACGGATGGCGGAGGCTACTGACAATGCGACAAGCGTCATTTCTTGACAAACTTGCGCACAATGTTGACACCTTCGGCCTGTATGCGAACGAAATAAGAGCCTTGGGGCAAATCGGAGATATTCAGGCGGATACTGTTCACGCTGTCACTATTGCCATCGACAATTGTCGTCTGGCAGGTGCGGCCGCTGAGGTCGATAATCGCAACTTCATAACTCCGGCGTGACTGGTCAGGATTCTGTATTTCAATGTATACCACATCGCTGGCAGGGTTGGGATAGACATTGATGGTTGAGGTTTGTGCAGCAGGATTTTCGATGCCCGAAGACTGCTGGAAGTTGGCGGTATAAGTCGTTGTTGCTGTCACAACAACCTGACGTGGGTTATTATGGTTGCCGTCGCTCCATCCGGCGAAGACGTAGCCCGGATTGGGGTGTGCCTCGATTTCGATGGTATCCATATAGTGATATGTCCCGCCGCCGCTGACAGTACCGCCCTGCGTGGGATTGGCACCAACATTGATGGTGATTTCGCGCCCCACGAAGACTGCACGGATTGTGGAAGCCTCGACTGGACGGAAGGCAAAAACATAAGTATCAACGACATCGCCAGTATTAAGCTGAACATCATTCATACGGTCCACCCCATTCACATAGAGTGCATCGAGATGATACTCAAATTTTTGGCACTTGATATAGACATTAGTTGTCTGCTCCGAACTAAGACTAACCTGTTGGCCGCAAAGCGAATTGTCGGAGTCGGCTGATGTAGTGACCGTGCCGACAATGCCGCCTTCGCATTCGAATGTCACAGGATAAGTGCTTGGCTGCTGCATAGTTATCGTAACGTCGTCGATTTTCATCCAATACATATCAACGATGTCGAAATGGCGGAAAGCGATGTAGACGTGCTGTCCGGCATAATCGTCAAGGTTGATGGTTTTCTGCACCCAGTTGACGGTAGTGATATCATATTCCTGCAAAAGCGTGAAGTCGCTCTGGTTCATCCCGGTAGTCGAGATGTAAACGCCGTAATGCTCAGCGTAATAGTTCTGGTCGACGGCACCGACATAAAAGGAGAGGGAAAAACCATTGCCCTGCGGCAGATATATCTGCGGCGAAATGAGCCAGTTGTCCGGTTCCAGGGCACCCGGTCCGTTGATATATGAGGCCGAGCTGATGCAACCCGAACCGGTGTGGGCCTGTTCGGACGATGAGAACACCGAGGGGTCCCACGTGTAGCCGTCGCCGTCGGCATCAAGCACCGTCCAGCAGGCAACCGGATCGCTGCTCTCGAAGCCCATCGTGTAGGGGAACGTGCTGATTTCGGAGCATTCTACAACGTTGAGGACGACGGTATCGCGAGCAGAGCCGTTGGCGTTGGTGGCCGTGGCAATGACATTGTAGGTTCCCGGGGTGTTCCATACGGCTGTTGCCGTATTGCCCGTCGCCGTCGAAGGGCTGCCGCCATTGAGTTGCCAGCTGACGGTGGCACCGGTGCTGGCCATAGCGCTGAATGTCAATTGCTGGCCTGTGGCGGCCATCGTCGGCCCACTGGCAATGACCGTGGGGGCGGCGTTGGCCGAAGCTTTGGTGACACACTTGATGAGCCACGAAAAACTCTGGTTGAGTCCGACATCAGGGTTGGCGTGCGACCACGAGGTCCCGTTGGTCGAGAGCCAGTTGCTGTTAAGGTCATTGACGTATGCACAGGCAGCCGCGGGATAGAGGACGTCGGTGTTGGAGATGATGACCCAAAGGTTTTGGCCCGAAACGATAGCTTCAGGTGTAGTCAGAGCGCAGTCGACATAGCCTCCGGCCAACGACGTGCCGATATAGTAGGTCTGGGAGCATAGCTGTGTCTGCGGGGCAGTTGTCCCGCCTTGATAGAGCGTGACCGTGTAGGTTCCAGTGTCGCCCGAAGCGACATAAAGCAGGACGCTCATCACCGAATCGCGCCCCGCCAACTGGCTTGCGGGCAACATAATGCCCCAATAGATTGTGGTTGTGGTGTTGTTGACGCCGATGCGGGTCTGCAAAGCGCTGTTCCCGCAATACGACAGCGTGTCGCCCACATCAGCGACCGCCCTTCCCGACGCCAAAAGCGTCAGACAAAACAGAAGAAATAACGTTTTTTTCATAGTTTTATGGATTTGGATTTCAGCCTGCAAAGTTACGAGTATTTTTTATTTCCACAAAGAAAAATCAAAAATTTTTATAAAATTTATTAAAAATGCAAAAAACATTTCGCTTGAAATATTATGTTTCATTAAATATAAAAATATGATTATCCACATTTGCCATAAAGAAGCCTCGGAGAGGCTTAATCTTAATAACACCGTACAAGCAAAGCGCAGTGCGGTGACTGACAATCAACACCTCGTGTGCATCTCGGAGAGACGCGACCTTGCCTATGTACCAATTGCGAACAAAATAAATTCTCTTTGCAAGTTTTTTTTTCACTTCCAAAAAAAATAGTACTTTTGCATCAGAAACAACCATTTCGGAAATAATCATTTCCGAATTAAAGTCACTGATTATGAAATTTTACGACAGGGACTACAACACATTCAGCGGACTGATGCTGGAGCGCTATTTCCACCGCAAAGCAATCGAGAGCGAGAAGTTTACACGCATCGGCCGTTGGTGGAACCGACGGGGAGAGTGCGAGATCGATTTGATAGCGTTAGACGAGTTGTCGGATTTGGCTATCTTTTACGAGATAAAACGCCAAAAAAGCGAAATTAGCATTGGAGTACTCAAACAAAAAGCAGAGACATTCCTGAATGCGACACACAAACTTAAAGGATACAAAATTGAATACCAAGGTTTATGTATGGAAAATATGTAATTTTTTAGTGAACCGTGATTAGTGACCAGTGACACGAACACGCTCGCATCACAGATCACATTTTCCAGCTTTGTTTTCGCACAAAAATCACATTCATTCCTCCGGATGTGATTTTTTTGCCGATACTGATAGATTTCAGCCACGATGACATTCGACATACATCTGCAAGGAATGCAGACATCAGTTTCGTAATGGGAAAAATGTCGACAACACTGTTCTAATTCACCCGACTGTCTGCAATATTTTTGCATTCTTTCCGTTATTGAAGAAAACAATTGTTTATAGACACTGCTGCCAAAAAAAAACAAAACAATATGACCAAAATACAATCAATTCTACTTCTTGCTTTTATCGTCGTGACGTTTGCGGCCTGTCGCAATGACAGCAACAATCAACGCGTTTCCGACGGGCAGGACGAAGCGGCGGCGCAGGATGCACGCCTCGCCCCAGGCGAATACCGTACAGACGAACCCGACGACCTCACGGCTTATTTCCAAACCCTTTGCAGCGAATGGGGAGCCGTGGTTGCGGTACACTCCAGCGACCCCCAGGATTCTCTTGCGATATGGAATGCCATTCGCCTGCTCGACGACTACGCCGCTGGCCGGCGCGAATTCTACCCCGCCGACGAGGTGCGCGGCGCGCTGGACGCACTGGCCTTCGACCTGGGCTACTGGTTCAACCACGGCAGCGAGGTGGACACCAACCGTGCCGAAATATTCTTCTTCCGTTTCCTGGAACAAGCCGTGCGACTAAGCCCTCAGGTGGATTTCGTCACCGACTTCCACTGCGCCGACGGCACGGCAGGCATTCTCAACTACCACGAATGGAGCCCCAACCCGCTTTACTCTTTTCTCGTCTATCCGACCGCCAACGGCCTGCGCGTTAGCAAGATCGGCGAAACGGGCGACACTAAGATAGAAAAACTCTTCCGTCTCAGCGACGACGACGGCAACGACTATTATCTCTGCTCCAACAACGGCACCGTTGACGGGTCAGACATAATCTACAACGTCGCCTTCCGGCAGTTCCTGTTTATGCGCGACGGCGACAAAATGGACGTTGTGGCCAATTATACCAAACCCGACTTCACCCCCGACGAATTCGAAGGACGAATCGTCTTCAATCCCCGTTTGCTGCAGTGGGACTGCTGCACACAGAAAGGGAAAACCTTCATTCGCATCGAAAACTCACACTCTCTCCATTTAATCCTCGACGGCAAAAAATCCCGCTTCACCATCTCCTAACCTTTATAGAATCATACATCATACCTCATACCTCATACCTCTAAAAATATGAACAACCTCAATCCGACAATCGACCTCGAGCGGCAGCTCGGTCAGCAGATTTATACCGCCCTGCAGGGACCGGTGGTGGAAGAAGTGCTGCGCAAAACCAAAATCAGCAGCAACGACGCCTACTGGCGCAGCAGTATGGAGGGGCACTGCCTTAAGGTGCAGCCCGAACTGCTGCCAGACCTCTACAGCCTATGCCAGGATGTGAAGCAAAAGCTTCATTTCGAAGAACCTGTCGACTTCTACATCACGGGCGACTCGACGGTCAACGCCTTTTCGCTGGCCGCTGAGGACGAGGGCCAGCCGCATATCGTCAACATCAACTCGGGCCTCTTCGACCTGATGACGCGCGACGAATTGCAGTTCGTCATCGGCCACGAACTCGGACACCTCATCAACCGCGACACCGCCCTCAGCCGCCTCATCCAGTTTGTCTTCCCGCCCAACGCCAATGCGCCTGTGTCGCTACAGTACAAAATAAGGCTGCACGAACAGCTGGCCGAACTCGTGGCCGACCGCTACGGGTTCCTGGCCACCGGCAACCTCAGCGTCTGCGTGACGGCATTCTTCAAAATGGCTTCGGGACTCGACCTGCAAAAAATGAACGTCAGCATCGACGCCCTCCTCTCCGACAACAACCGCCGCCTGGACTATTTCCTGAAAGACAAGGGCGTAAGCCGCGCGTCGCACCCCGTAAACCCCATCCGCGTACAGGCGCTGAACCTCTTCGCCAACGCCTCGTCGGACGAAGAACTCCATCAAGGTATGGACGAGCTGATAGCCATCCTGCTGAAGGTGGGCAACACCGACCTCGACGAGCATCTGGCCCGCTTCATCGCCTCTGCCGGCATCATCGTGGCTTCGGCCGACAGCGAGGTTAAAGAGGCCGAATTCAACCAGATACTCGACTCGCTGGCCAGCCTGCAAATCTTCCCTCGCCGATACCTCGAAGAGGTGGCCGCAGGCGACATCAGCGACACATTCAACCAGGCCGTGGGCGGCATACTGAACATCAACCCCGGTATGCGCGACTCGCTGCTGCGGTATATGATCCACATCGTGATGAGCGACAAACGCATCGCCAACGAGGAGATCGGCCTGCTCTACAGCTTCGGCAACAGCATCGGCTTCAGTGAGATGGAGGTGGCTCAGTACATTGCCGAATCCATACAGAAAAGCTACGTACCGAGCTTGGAATCAATCGTATAGATTATATCCAAAACAGCCTTTCGTTGGCATATCCATTCTTGCTAATCACACCATCTACATACCAAAAGACTGGCGAACAAACTGTATGATTGGGTCGGCCAGAGGCGTCTGAAGGTCGATGTTGATAAACTTGAGGGCTGCAAAGGGTCTAAGTCGCTGTTCTATTTCATATTGTTCTTCATCGGTCTTTATGGGATAGTAGTCGCGAATGAAGACGTTCCAGATGCGACGCATCGTGGCGCTATCGAGATGGAAGAGGTGCTTGGTGATTTTCTCGTCATTATAGTTGCAAGCCAGATAGAACATCCCGAGGTCGAAAAGCGGATTGCCCCAGCGGAAGTCGCCGAGGTCGATCCAAAAATCCGTGGTACCCGCAATCGCAACAGGTCCGACGGCGTTGGTGATGACGTTGCCAATATGCATATCGCCGTGCAGGCAAGCAGTGGCATCAGGCACCTGGGCAATGAAAGCAAGGATCTTTTCCTTCTCGGCGTCGCTGAAGCGCGTGCTTCTTTGCACAACCGTTGCGGCGTGTTCCTTTTCCGACTGGAAGACAGCCGTGTTGCAGGGTGTACTGTGCAGCTTAAGGCACATCCGTGCGAAGCGGTGCGCGATGTCCTCGTAACTGTCGGGGCGGTTGCTGACATAGCGCGCAAAAGACTCCTTGGGGCTGATGCGTCGAAACTCGGCGCCAAAGCGGATTCCGTCGGTCACGAGGCGGCCCGGCATCGGCGTGGGAATATCCATCCGCGAGACGGCATAGGCCATACGCAACTCGTTTTGCGGCACAGCTTTGTCGACTCCTTTGTTGTAAAACTTCACCATTGTCTGTCCGTCACGGTGGTTGTAGCTTGTAGCGAAATATCCGCCACCGCTTTCTTCGTAGTCGTCGAGGCTGACGGGCTGCGCCTCGCTGTAGTCCATCGGACCGAACGTCTGGTCAAGCAGGTGAAGAAACTCCTGGAAAGGCAACGTTTCGGCCAGTTCGAACAGGGCGCTGGCCAGACTGCGGTAGTACCACTCTATGTCCTTCTTGCCGCCAGGGGCGTGGAAACGGCTCCAAATGGCGTCGCCTATCGAGCGGTAGTCGTTGGCAATGCCACGCAGGTTGGACAGTTTGTCGCCAATGGCGACAATCTTGCTGTCGCGGTCGGCAGTTTCGAGCTGGTCGAGCTGGGCCTGTTTTTTTTGTCGCCAGGTGAGATTTTCGTCCGATGGGGCTGTTTCGTGCATCACCAGAGTGGCGACACGGTCGCCAAATTCGTCGCTAATCTGTTCCATACTGACGTCGGTGTCCTCGACAACATCGTGCAACACAGCAGCGGCCAGCAGTTCCTGGTCGCTGGTAACGGTAGCCACGATGGCGGCGGCTTCCATAGGGTGGATAATGTATGGGAATCCTTTCCCACGCCGTTCGGTGCCTCGATGGGCATCGACGGCAAAACGGGCGGCGCGGTCGAATAGACTTGTTTCGAGTGGATTATTCATATATTGCGTTATTGCGTGAATGCGTTATTGTGTTAGTGCTGACGCGGTAGCCAGTTTTCCGTTTTCCGTTCAACTGACTAAGTTTATCTTCTTGGCTTGCTGATAGATGCGGCTGGCGCGCTGGGCATTGTAGGCGCTTTCGCCGTAGAGGGCGGCGAACATACGGACCAGGCCGGCTTCGCCAAAGCCCTGCTTCAAAATGTATACGATGCAGAGGTTTTGGAGCGCGACAGAGTAGGCCACGATGTCGAGTCCCGTTCCGGCCAGCTGGAGCAGGGCCAGCTGGTAGGCGGCCTCGCTGTTTTCGATGCGGAGCCGCTCGACATCGCCTATGGTTTTCATCCCCATATGCACCAGCACGTTGTAGTAGGGCATCAGGCTGTCGTCGTACAGCTCGGCCTGGTTGATGGTAGCTATCTTGTCGGCCAGGCGCTGCAGCGGCTTGAGTTCGCAATAGCTGCGGAAGGTGTCACCATTGAGGGGCACCTCGTCGAAATTGCCGCTGGCCACGAGCGACTGCACATTGCGGCGATAGTCGGTAATCTCCTTGCGGATGCGGCTGAACTGCTCGTCGGCCAGCTCAAGCATACCCGCTAGGCGGCTCATATTGCGCTGGTATTCAACAGGGATCTCGACGTCGCTCTTGTAGCCCATATCGTGCTGCATATTGGCCCACACGTGCTGCAGGGCGCTTCGCATCTGGATTTCGAAGCGCACCTGGTTGATTTCGGGCATCGCCGGGTCATCGCACATCGATTTGGGAATGCGGCAGATATAGTGGAGCGACATATACCCAAAGCGGTCTATTTCAAGCATTTTGCGCTTGTCGACCGAGTTTTCCCAGTCGATCTCGAACATACGTTCGACGAGGGCCGAAATGATGTCCACCTCGTCGCTAAAGAAGGTGATGATACGGGCACCGAGGATGTCGGTGATGTCGTCGAGGGTGCGATACTTGTAGCCTTTCAGTTCCAGCTTACCGGTCAGGCTCTTCTCGGTCTTGATGCGTGTTTCGAGGCCGGCGACGATGATGTTCTTTTCGTCGAGGCTTTTGCGCAGGTTGGCGAGGAGGATGTCCTTGATGCGATTGAATACAGGCAGTTTGTCACGATACTCGTCGAGTATCATCTCGCAGTGCATATCGAGCGGCATAGGGCGTCAGAGTATGGTTATGATGTTTGAGAAGCCGGTGATGTCGAACACTTCCTTGACCTGCGGGTTCATATTGCGCATCACCATCTTGCCGCCGTGGGCCAGCACGCTCTTCTGCAGCATCAGGAAGATGCGCAGCCCCTGCGACGAGGTGTACGACATTCCGCTACAGTCGATGTCGATATCGGGATGTTCCATCTGCATCAGGGGGTTCACGTCCTGCTGGAAACGGTCGGCGTTGGTGGTGTCCAAACGGCCGTCGAGGACCACTAGTGTTTTGTTGTCTTGGTTTGTTATCTTTACGTCCATTGTCAAACTTTTTTCGTCATTGTCAATACGTTATTGCCGTCCTCGTAGCGGTATTCGATGTTGTCCATCAGCTGCTTGCAGAGGAAAATGCCGAGTCCGCCCACCTCGCGGTCTTCGGCCGAGAGGGTGATGTCGGGGTCTTCGCGCTCGAGGGGGTTGAAGGGCACGCCGGCGTCGCGCAGCTCGATGGTGAGGATCAGCGAGTCGTGGTCGAGGCTTGTGCCCACTTCGAGCCATCCGATGCCGCCGTCGTAGGCATAGCGCACCACGTTTTCGACAGCTTCCTCAATCGACAGGCGCAACTTGAACTGCAGCGCGTCGTCGTCGGGTATGTCGGGCGACGACATCAGGAATTCGATTATCTCGCTGCTTTTGTCCTTTATAGGGTTGAATCGTTTTTTCATTGTTGTTATTTTTTTAACCTTAACGTTAATGATAAAGTTAACGTTTAATTCTAAATTTTCACACTCATTATCGTTATGTCGTCGTTCTGCGGGTTGCCATCGGTGAAGGCGGTGACCGATTCGAGCAGACCCTCGACGACCTCGCGCTCCGTGGTGGCGCTGGCGCGCACCTTCGGGGACGAGACGTAGGCCAGCAGGCGGTCGTTGCCATACATACTCTTGTCGGCCTTTTCCGCCTCGTTGACGCCGTCGGTATAGGCCACGATGCGTGTGCCGGGCTTCAGGTCGATGCTCTCGGCCTCGTAGGGGAAGTCGCTGAAGAGGCCCACAGCCAGGTTCGCCTTGGCCTTGAGGAAATAAGGCTCGCCGTCGGGCGGAACGATGATGATGGGATTGTGGCCGGCATTGCAGTATTCCATCCGGCCCGTTTTCAGGTCGATGCGCGCCGAGAACAGGGTGACAAACATATTGTTGCTGTTGGTGTCGGTGACGCAGTTGTTGATGCGGTTCATCGTTTGGTCCATCGGCAGCCCCAAGCCGGCCACAAAGCGCAGCGAGGCACGTGTGATGGCCATCATCAGCGATGCCGGCACACCTTTGCCGCTGACGTCGCCGATGGCAAGATAGAGGTGGTCGTCCTTAAGCACAAAGTCGTAGAGGTCGCCGCCCACCTCTTTGGCGGGGCGCAACAGGGCGTAGAGCTGCGGCGGGAAGTCGGTATGGAGCATTCCCATCTGGATGTTGCGCGCCACGTTGAGTTCCGATTCCATACGCTCGTTGGCGCGCGTGGTGACTTTCAGCTCCTCGATATAGTCGGCTATGGAGTTCTGCATATACATAAAGCTGTCGCGCAGGTGCAGCATCTCGTCCTGGCTCTTGATTTCGGGCAGTTCGGCATTGAAGTTGCCTTTGGCAATTTTCAAGGCCGACTCCGACAGCTCGGTGATGGGTCGCGACAGGCGGCGTATGGTGCGGCGGCAGACGAAAAAGAGCACCACCAGACCGATGAGGCCTATCAGCATCAGGTTGAAATTCATCTGGGCCGACCGCCTCAGCACGTCGCGATACTGGCACACGATGCTGACCATCCAGCCGTTATGCAACGGACCGTAGACCACGAACGACAGCGTGCGTCCCTTGCCGATGCGGCGCCGTATGCTGTCCTTGCCCAGTTTCATATCCTCGCCCAGGGCGGCCAGTTCTTTGTCCTCGGCAAAACTTTTGCGTATCTGTGCAATGATGGCGGTATCCTTGATGCCCACGATGCAGTCGTCGCTGCAGCTGATGGTGGTCAGCGAGTTCTTGTAGGGGCGCAGCTCCTCGACCTTCTGCTCCATCCAGTCCACGCCCAGGTCGCTGACAACGATGCAGGCCAGCTGTTCCGTTCCCGGCAGATAGACCGGCGTGCAGTACGAGGCCACCATCTTGTTGCTGTCCACCAGCGACTTGTGGGGCGGAATCCAAAAGGCATCCTTCTTTTCCTTGGCTGTGGTGACAAGCCAGTCGGCCGGCGAATTCATCGCGTCGTCCAACATCGAACCTGCGGCAATATCGCCGCTGGGCAGTTCGCAGCCGTAATATATCAGATTGCCTATGCAGGAAGGCACGATTACATAGCTGCCACAGACCAGCGAATCGCCCTCGACGGTATACTTCACCAGCTGTTCCATCGGGTCGACGCCGGCGGCATTGGCAGTCTCTCCATTCCTGTCGATGCTCATCATCGAAAGCGTATGTGCCGCCACGGTTTTGGTCACCACCTCCACCTCGCTGAGCGGCTTCTCGATGTCGCTGATGGTGCCGTGCAGGATATGCTGCGTGGCACGCGTCGCCTCGTCGGCAATCAGCTGATGCGACACAATGGCCACAATGACAAGCATTGTGACAATAATCACCGACGCGATACCGATTATACGCCAGCTGAGCCGACGCGAAAACGATCTTTTCTTCATTTCGTGCTGAATTACGTTTATTATACTGTTATATATATATTTAAAGACATTTTATACCACATACCACAAGGCATACGGTTTTGCAAATTTACGAAAAAATATCATTTGCAGCTCTTTTCCAAGCAAAAAACATACGGCAGAGGCATTCGCTCAAACCAATTTGCGCATTGTAAAACAGCAAACTAGCATTAAAATAATGGCATTTATCCCTATTACATATTTTTTTTGTAACTTTGCAAATCCAAATTTCCAATAATAATCAGCTTATGTATTTAATAGATTTTGTATCCGCGAATTCACCATTAACCAACCTGCCCGAATTGCCGGGACTGATGGGGCTGCAACACGACAATCCTCTGGGACTTCCGTTGTGGCTGCAACTGGTCATCATTTTCATCTTGGCCGAAGTGATGAACATCGTAGACCGGCGCGTCCGCTACAAAGGCGAGCAGCAGTACTACCCTTGGCTGTACACTCTGCTGGGACTCACAGTGTTGGCTTGCGGCTACTATTGTTTCCTGAACACATTCCCCGCCTACAAGGTTTGGCCCGACATCGACCCGCGCCCCTTCATCGGCTGGTTCTGTATGCCCAACATCGTTGGCTGGCCGCTGGCGCTGGTTATGCTGGCACTGCTCTCGCACGTCATCTTCTGCATCATATCGGCAGTTATGCAATCCACGGCACAAATCAACGTCGAAGCCGGTTTCACCGACAACAAGCCCTGGAAAGAATGGAAAGTTGGCGTCTTCGTAATGATTATTTTCGCCCTCCTGACCAGCGTGGCGCTCTTTGCCAGCTACACCGTCTCGTCGTGGATACTCATCGCCGGCCAAATCGCCATAGTGCTCCTCGTGCTCATCAAAATCATTGCCGACACCGTCCGCAGCCGCAAATTCGGCTGGTCGCTGCTGACCGGACTGACATTCCTTGTCGGCATTGAAGTCTGCTATATGCTGACCCTCGAGTGCCTCCGCGGATGCGTCTTCTTCGTCGTCATCCTCGCCGCCCTCTTCACGCAGGCCAAAGCCCGCAAAAAGAAAGCCTACAAGGGCGACACCAGCGAAGCAGCCAAATAAAATGACTTCCAACACAATAGAAAGGGACGCCGCAAAAGCAGCGTCCCTTTACTTATCGGCAATTATAAATGAATCCCTTTGGGGCTATTTCATCTGCTCCGACAGTATATTCTCAAGTTCCACCACGTTGAAATCGCGGGCCACGATTTTGCCATCGGGCGCGAAGAGAATCATTGCCGGAATGGCGTTGATGCCGTAAGTCTTTGCCGACAGGGCCTCCGTGTCGCTCAGCACGGGCCAGCTGATGCGCAGGTCGCCAATGGCCTTGCGCGTGTCGTCGACCTCGTCGCTGACGGCAATGCCGATAACCTTAAGTTCCTTATGCTTCTTGGCCACAGCCTGCAGCTGCGGCATTGCCTGGCGGCAGGGGCCGCACCACGACGCCCAGAAGTCGACCAGCACGTACTCGCCCTTGCCGATATGGTCCGACAGGCGCGTGGCCTCGCCGTCGAGGGTCTTCACCTCGACATCGGTAAAGACGCAGCCCGGCTGCATCTTGCGGATTGTCGCCAACTGCTCGTCGAACTTGCGGAACATCAGATACTTCTGCATCATCTCCGCAGGAATCTGACGCGCCAGCGAGTCGACAAAACCGAACTCCATATACGGCGACATCGACATCAGCATATAGGCTCCCACAAAGTCGGTCGGACGCAGAGCCCAATTCTTTGCAAAAAAGTCGCTTATGGCATTGGGGTCGGCGCTGGTCATCATAATGTTGTATATCTGCAACATCCAGTCCTTCATACCGTCGTTGTTGGGCGTACCGGTGGCGAACTGGCCGTTGGTGTCCAACACAATGTCGCCCTTTTCCAAAGCCACGTTCCAGGTCACGGCAGGATACTTTTCGACGTCGCCCAGATGCACCACCGCCAGCGCCACCGTATCGTCGCAATGGCCCTTGATGCAGAACTTGCCGTCGACGATGCGTCCCGAAAAGCGTGTAATCTCGCTGCCGTCGATAATCTCGGTGGCATATATGTATTGGTCTTCGATCTCAGGCGGGACAGAGCCGCTGATAGTAAACACCTTGCCTTCCTGGCTACGGTTGCACGACGAAATCAGGACGAGGGCACCTGCCACAAGCAGACCGGCACACCATTTTTTCGGAAAAATTTTTCTCATAATATTACTATTTATTAGTTTACAATTATTTATATCCAAATCCCACCTATCGCTTCACTCTGCAAAAATACACATAAAAATCCATTCCGCCAACACTATTTTTTCCGCCTCCTCCCCTTCCACCTTCCGCACCTTTTTCCACACCGTTCGAAGGCAGTTCTTATATCGTTCTTATATCGCGAATATAAGAACGATATAAGAACTGAATAAAAACGGTATGGAAAAATACGGCCCTGTGGGGCACGAATCGGTATCGAGGTTACGGTTCTGAAGAAAAAGGGCCGGACAGGTGCCTTTACGCACCCATCCGGCCCCACAGTACGCTAACGGCCAGGCCGTTGCGACTTCTACTTGAAAGCGTTCTCGCTAAGGCCTTTGCCGCTCAGGGCCAGGTCTTTCATATACGACGGCACGTCGTGTCCGAGGTACTTCTCGACGTATAGTTTGGCCAGATACTGGCCCAGCATAAAGCCGTGGCCGCGAAGACCCGTCAAGAGGCCCACCTCGGGGTCGACGATGTAGCGCGGCTCGGTGTAGCGGCCGGCCCAGACGGCGTGGAAGCCCACCTCGCGCAGGTTGGGGATCCACTCGGCGAAGACCTCGCTGACAATCTCGAGGAACTCCTTGCTGTTGTACTTGATGTTCTGGCGCGTCTCGTAGGCGTCGGTGTCGGGGCTGGCGCAGCCGATAATCTGGCCCGTGTGGGCAAACTGCTGGCCATAGACGGCGCTGAAGCCTTTATAGTGGCGACGGTCGATAATCATATCGAGCGCATCGCCGCCGATGCCCATCATCGGCAGACGGCGCGTGATGAAGGCCTGGTGCTTGACGGGATAGAGGCCCGTGTCGATGCCCAGCATATCGGTGAAGCGCTCGGCGCCCCACCCCATCGAGTTGACGAAATGCTCGCAGTCGTACTCGACATAGCGGCCCTCGTGGGTGCGCACCAGCGCCAGTGTGCGGCTGCCGTTGCGCTGCACGTGCAGCAGCTCGCAGTCCTCATAGACGCGTCCGCCGAGCGACTTGCCGATGCCGCGGATGTAGTCGATTACACGGCCCGGCGTGGCCTGCCAGCAGTCGCGCGTCATCAGGGCGTGGCTGTAGGTGGTCTTCGTGTCGTCCCACAGCGGCGAAATCTCCTTCTTGAAGTCCTTGCGGTCCACCATATAGGCATCGCTCCAGGCGCGCGAAGCGTCGAGCGAACGGTAGGTGGCGTCGTCGTGGACCAGGTTGACGTAGCGCGTGGGTTTGAAGTTGATGTTGTGCACCTTCTGGATGCTCATAAAAATCTCGCGGTTGTGCATTGCGATGTCGGCAATGTCGGGGTTGGAGAAGGCCGGACGGCCGCCGCCGATGTTGCGCCACGATGCGCCGCGGCTCCAGTTGACGAGGACTGGTTTCATTCCCGCTTCGCTGAAATAGCGGAACAGCGAGCTGCCCGCAATGCCGCCGCCGGCGATGAGGACACGCACCTCCTCGCGAGTGACGTTGTTGTCCTTCGGGAAGACGAACACCTCCTTGGTGCCTTCGGTGTAGACGTCGCCCAGCGTGACGGGGGCCGACAGCGGGGCGCGCGGCGTGGCGTCGCCGGTCACCTCGATGCCGTAGCTGCGCAGTATCTGGCGCGCACGCGGTATGCAGCGCTTGCCGCGGCAGGGACCCATACCCATACGGGTGATGTGCTTCAGTTCGTCAACCGAGATATACTTGCGGTCGCCGATGACGGCCAGCAGCTCGTCGAGCTTCACGTCCTCGCAGTGGCAGACGTATGTCTCCGACTCGACGCTGCCGCAGGGCGGCTTCAGCTGCAGCGGTTCGGGATAACGCTCCTTGACTATGAAGCCTTTGACGTCGGTCATTGCGCCGTTGCACGTGCCGACCTTGACGCGCGCCACGTTGGTCTTGTTGGGCTTGCGCAGTATCTTTTCTATTACGCCTTCGCCAATCTTGCTGCCGTTGTTGTCGACCAGGAAGACCTCTTTGCCCTCCTCCACATCGTACTCGATTGGCAAGAAACACCACTGTTTTTCAACGTTGTAGCCAAAAATTGCCAGACCCGGGCACTGGTAGACGCACTCCATACAGCCGATGCACTTGTCGTAGTCGACAACCGGTGTCGACGAGGTCGAGGCCTTGCTGATGGCACCCTGCGGACAGCTGAACGAGCAGGGGTTGCAGGCGAAGCCGTAGAGGCAGTCCATCTGGACGAAGGGTTTGATTTTCTGACGCTCCGCGTTAGGCAGATTGGGTTTTTCGAGCAGGCGAACAGGGTGCTGCTGCGAGTCGATATACTGGCGCGAAATATCGAGATATTCGTCGTAGTTGAAGCGGATGCCCATATTCTGCGCCACCTCGTAGGCAGCCTGGCGGCCACGCAGCACAGCGCTGGTGCCTTCGCCTATGCGCACGGCGTCGCCGGCGGCGTAGGTGTTGGTTCCAAAGACGTCCTTGCCCTTCACCAGCAACTGGTTGTCGGGCACAAGGCCGGTGCAGATGTTTATTATGTCGATGCCCTCAAGCACCTGCTCGGTGCCAGGAATGGGCTTGAAGTTTTCGCATTTGGCAATGACGGCACCCGTTATGCCTGTGCGGTCGGCGTTGGGGATGGCACGCACCAGCGTCCAGCCCGTCATAATCGGGATGCCCAGACGGCGCACACGGTTAGCCTGGACAGGAAAACCGCCCTCGCGCGGCATAGCCTCGATGATGGCGCGGATGTTGGCTCCGGCCTGCATTCCCTGATAGGAAGTGAGGTAGCCGATATTGCCGGCGCCGACGGTCAGCACGTTCTTGCCCAGCAGCGTATGCTCCTGGTTCATCATCTTCTGGAACACGGCGGCGGTGTAGACACCAGGCACGTCGTCGTTCTCGAAGGTGGGCATAAACGGCACAGCACCCGTAGCCACGACGAGGTGGTCGGCATCGATGTAGGCCACCTCCTGTGTCTCGACGTTCTTCAAGGCTATGCGACGGCCCTCGAGCAGGTCCCACACCACGCTGTTGAGCAGTATGCCGCTGTGGTCGTCGCCGGCAAGGGTTTTGGCAATGTCGAAACCACGCATACCGCCGAACTTTTTCTCTTTTTCGAAGAAGAAGAACTGGTGGGTCTGCATATTGAACTGGCCACCGATGCGGGCATTGCTGTCCACGACGATGTTGTCGATGCCGAAGGCATTGAGCTGTTCGCGGCAGGCCAGACCGGCAGGACCGGCACCGATGATGGCCACTTGGGTCTTGTAGACCTTCACTTCGCGAGGAGCGACGGGCAACGCCTCGGGCATATAGTCCTTCTGCAACTCGCGGACTTCCTTGACGTTGTCGACTGGGGTGATGCATATGCGGCGTATCTTGCCGTCGACCAGCATCTCGCAGGCACCGCACTTGCCGATGCCGCACTCGAGGCTGCGCGGGCAGCCGCTAATGCTATGGCTGTGAACAGGAAAACCAGCCTGGTGAAGCGCAGCGGCAATGGTGTAACCTCTGCGGCCTTCGACCTTCTTTCCGTTGAAGACGAATTCCACAATCTCGCTCTGTGGAATGTCGAGAATAGGGTGTTTTTCGATCTTATACATAATATATTATGCTATGGATTAATAATTTGTAGAGTTTTGTCGTTTCTTGAAAAACACAACAAAATTAGTAATTAAGATAGAAAAAAACAAAAAAAAAGGCGTTTTTTTTCAAAAAAAACACCAATAGCCACTGTATTACAACGTCTCTTCGGCTCGTGGCTGCGCTCAGAAAGCGCGGCTTCGCCAAGCGACACGCCGAAGCGGAAATCCGTAGAAGGGTGTCCAATTGTCGAGATATGGCAGCCATTGACGGCGTCGTTTGGCAGGCTGCGCCTTGTCGTAGAAACGGATTTCCTGTATGCGATAGAGGTTTCCAATGTCGGCCTGGCAGCCCAGCAGCAGGTCGCGCGTCGAGCGGTCGAATCGTTCCAAGCGGCTGAGCTCGCTGCCTTTGACATCATATATTTCAGGATAGGACATTGCATCGGACGAAGGGACGATGCGATATTGGCGGCGTCCGCCATCGACGACGGCACGGTGTACAAACACAGGCATATAGGCGCAGCTGTAGACTTCGGTTTTGTCGCCCTGTTTCAGCAGTTCCAGTTCGAACATTATGCCGCCGTTGCAGTCCTCGTCCTGCTGGTTGGAGAAGAAATTGCCCAGCGAGTAAACAACTGGCTCGGGATAGCGGTCGTTGTCGGGATTGGCATCGATGGTAAGGTTCTGAACCACGTGGGGATGTGCACCAACCACAGCACCACAGCCGTGGTCGAACAGCCAACGGGCGATGCTCTGCTGTTCTTTATTGTTGTGACGCTGATACTCAACGCCCCAGTGCATCAGGGCGATGATAAAGTCAGCACCATAGCGTTGTGCCTTTTCGATATCCTGCAGCATCTGCACAGTATCGATCAGATTGACAATATTCGGCTTGGGCACATTGATTCCATTTGTTCCATAGGTGTAGTTGAGCAGCGCCAGACGGATGCCGTTGCGGCTGACAATCAGCGGATAGCTTTCAATTCGCTGCTGCTCGTCGGCGTAGGTGCCAAGATGCGGGATGTCGAGCGAGTCGAGGATGCGGAGGGTGCGTTCAATACCGCGGCGCCCCTTGTCCACACTGTGGTTGTTGGCGGTGGCGAAGATGTCGAAACCAGCGTCGCGAGCAGCTGCGGCGTAGGCGTCGGGCGACGAAAAGCAGGGGAAACCAGTATATGGTTTGCCCGCCAGGGTGACTTCGAGATTCAGTATCGCCAAGTCAGCCGACTCGACATAGTCTTTTATATAACGAAAACAGGGCTCGTAGTCGTAGCTGCCGTCGGACTGCTGCGCCGCCTTATGCAGCGGCATATGTCCCATCAGATCGCCGGCGAAGACAAGTCGAAGATGACCATCAGCCTGTTGAGCTGCGGCTTTGCAGGCCACAGCAACCAAGAGCATCAGGCAAAAGAGCCTCTTGAGGCGCATAGCGTCGGCCTTTGGAGGCGGTTATCGTCTGATGAAAGTATATTTGCGCAACGCGCTGAATGTGGGTTTATACCACAATGTCAGCGTATTGTACGAATCTCTGAAGCTCAGGTCAAGCTCATAGTATTCAGTGTAATAGTCCTCGCCGTCGTACTCTTCGTGCGAAATATGCAGCACCGAGTCCCTATCGATATAATAATACCAATACTCATCGCTGGTAAACGGGCGATAGCTCCACGAGCCGTTCTGGACTTCTATATCTGTCTCGTCGATATACAGTATCAATGCGCCATCCTTGGCATTGGCATCGCTGTCCTTGGCATTGGCGACACTGGCCCACTTGCCGATAAGCATCGAGTTGTCGATAGAGTCATCCTCGCAGGAGACAAATAAAACACCACAGAGAAAGGTTAGTAATAATAACTTTTTCATATAATCATTGTTTGCTTTTATATCAATAAACGGACGAAAGAAAAAAATATTACATCTGACAGCCATTTTTGACAAAAAAGACATCAAACTAATTTTTCTAGAATCACTAGTACTACTAGTAATACTAGGAATACTAGAGTTCCTAGAGTCCATAGCAAAAAAAAAGGGAACCGAAATCGGTTCCCTTTAAAAAAATTGGCGGCGACCTACTTTTCCACAAATAAATGCAGTATCATCGGCGATGTGAGGCTTAACTTCTCTGTTCGGAATGGGAAGAGGTGAACACTCACTCCATAACCACCAAAATCAGGTTCTGTGGTCCATTGCTGTGCCACAGCTGACTATTGGCTGGAGACATATAAGAGATTTACGGAAAGTCTTCGGGTAATTAGTACCGCTCGGCTTTGACATCGCTGCCTTTACACCTGCGGCCTATCAAGGTCGTAGTCTGCGACCACCCTGTAACGAAGTCTCATCTTGGGGCCGGCTTCGCACTTAGATGCTTTCAGCGCTTATCCGATCCAGACATAGCTACCCGGCGGTGCCACTGGCGTTACAACCGGTACACTAGAGGTCTGTCCAACTCGGTCCTCTCGTACTAGAGTCAGAGCCCCTCAA
>JAFROL010000035.1 GCA_017429685.1 Bacteroidales bacterium
GAAGGGGATACTATTAAAAAAGAGGTTAATGATTGTAATGTAGTGATAGGTTGTAAATAACCAAAACACAAACCAATAGTATCCCGTATCTATTCTGCTTTTTTTGCACAGCACCCCAACTGATGGAGATGCTGGCACGGAAGGAGAATTATCGTTAGGAATCGGCTCTGATCATTGTAAAGACAAGGATTATCGGTGCAGATTGAGCCGATAATTTGCGAAAAAAGACTTTTTTTGCACCGATACGGAACAGAACAACCTGCACGCTTTCAAGCAGATATTCATCTCGCAGTGCGGATTTGCCACGGAAGAGTATTATTAACGGAGTATAGATATGGATTTCAACAACAAAATTGCCGTCGTCACGGGAGGCGCGCAGGGAATCGGGCAGTGCATCGCTGAGCTTTCCTCTGCAATGGCTTTGGATGGTCACACCATTATACCGTTGCCAACGAAAGGAGGCGGCGGAATCACATACGTTAAACGGCACCGACAATGCCATAGCTAAACCAACATCCCCGTCAAGAGAGGAATACCGACAGGGAAACTATTCTCTATTTATAAATCACAAAAAAAATGTACTTTTGTCGCGTCAAACAAAAAAGGCGATGCGACATCTGATTGGCATATTCTCCGTGTTGTGGACACTGCTTCTCGGCGGTGTCTCAGACGAGGTACGCTCCGTACAGCACACCGATGGGAGTTCCACCGTCACGCAGCCTGCGTCGGAGAGGCTCACAGCCGACAACCTGCCAAACAAGGACCTGCTGTTCAGCTCGGCGCAGTCGTTGCTGACGGTCGGCGAGGAGGAAGGCACCGCGCCGAATGTGCGCCCGCATTCGTCCAACAGCCGAACGAACAATCTGTCATATAGCAATTTCCACATCTTCCGCAATGGCAAAGTGGTCCATATTCTCCGGCATCCCTACCCCACCGTCCACGACAAGGGTTTTGCAGGTACTTTCTCTGCCGACCGCTACTTCATAGCCTTGCGGCGCATCCGGATTTAGACAGTTTTCCATTCACTCATTTTTTTTTAAGCCATTCCCAAGAACGGCTTCTTGGCGTACGCCTGTCCGTATGCACGATGGCGTATGCCCTTCAAGTATATCATTTCACTAAAATTATAAAATAATGGAAAACAATTTCAAAAAGGTTCATGCGATAAAGGACCTCATCATCTCCGGCTGCATTATTTTGGCCGGCGCAGCCCTGTTCTTCGTGCACAAGGCCACGGGTGTGTGCATATTCCTCTGCGGCATAATTTTCCTTATTCTCTACAAATCCGGCTACAAACTGAACGGCGAAGGCTTTCTTCTACAGAAAAAGAGTATGGAGCTAAACTATAACTGTCGCGAATCCCTCTTAGACTTCCTCAACGGCAAGAAAATTGAGCCCATGCTTGTGCAGGGCAACGAGGGAGGTACCATCCTGTTGGAGGTGTGGTTCAACGCCCCCGCCGACATCGCCTACGCGAAGCTGTCCGAATACAAGGAACTCAGATTCCAACCCGTTACCGACATTGTGAAACTCCCGGCTGACCAAGCACAGCTGCTAATCCAGAAGATATGAAGAAGGATACAGCAAAACAGGTCTTTTTATGGACAGACTGGTTGATTCTCGGAATCCTGATCGCCGCTGGAGTGTTAGTCATTGCCCTCGGTGGCAGTTGGACACCTTTCGGAGTTTGCTGGATTGCCAGCGTGCTGGCCTTGGCTCCCTTCCTCCGCCACGGCTATAAGTTGAATGGGCAGACCGGTGTGTTCCGTTTGGAGGAAGTTCTGGTCCCTCGCGAATGCCAGAAACAAATTCTGGCGTTCTTGAACGGCGAGACCGACAACATTGACGTGCATCCCGCCGTGCACGGCGGTGCCTTGGTGCAGTTGTTTCGCCGCAAGTCGGACGGCACAATACTGGCGCAATACTTTGACTACGCCCAGCACCTCGCCGGCACGGAGTACCCATTCGTACCCATTAGCGCACAGCAGGCTAAGGCACTCCAAAAACTACAGGTAATACAATAGCGAACCGACTTTTTCGAATGCACACTTAAAGAGACGTCTTAATTCGGCGTCTCTTTTTTTGTGGTTTAGCCGAACATTTACACTTTTCGTACATTTGCGACAGGTTCACCTACAAGGAGAACAACCGCGTGCAGGGCTTCATGACGATGGCTTTCCTGCTGCTGGACATTCCGCGCATGCGCACAGGCATCGAGAAGGTGCCCTACTGGCCGGTTTACGGCATCAAGATGCTGGCGCAGATGGAAAACTTCAATAAGAAACAAAGTTCTCAAACCTGACATGAAAATATTTTCTCGAACAACTGTTGCATAATCAAAACTTATTATATTTTTGCGGCGTCATTGCGGATATTCCTGAAAAATCCGCAATGGCACTGCGGATTTTTCTTTTGTTATGGGCTATTAAAAAATAAACATCCGGAACAATGAAGAAATCATTGATTTTTTGCGTAGCCTTTCGTGTTATGGCAGCTTGTAATCATGTCACTCCCATTAAGGAATTGGAAAATTTGTTGAATATAGATTAACCGCGTATCAGTCATTTCCTCGCCGTCGCGCACAGCCACCGCTTTTCCTCGTTCACCGTGATGTTGAGGTCGCGGAAGCCGACATTTGTCAGATGGCGCCTGATTTCTTCCGGCGTGTAGGTGTGCATGCCCTCGATCATGCTCTCCCATTTGGCATCCATTTCGCCGCTGCCGTCTGATTCGTTTACGATGACGAATTGGCCGCCGGGTTTCAGCACCTTTTTCACCTCGTTGAAGCAATGCTCGATGTCGGGCCAGAAGTAGATGGTCTCGAAGGCGGTCACCATATCGAACGAGCCTTCGGCGAACGGGAGGTTGGCGACATTGCCTTCCAAGACCCTGCAACGGCCTTTCCGAATGGCTTTGGCGTTCACTTTCGTTGATTTCCGTACGGACACTTGCGAGAAATCGATACCCGTGACGCTTCCCTGGAGGGTGCGTCGCAGCAGCCGAGCGATATTCGCGCCCCCGCCGCACCCGATGTCGAGAATGCGGTCTTCGCGGCCAATCGTCACCATTGCCAAAGCCCAATTCGCCATTGCAGCGTGACCGCCGCCGTTCATTCCGTTTACCATTAGTTTGCCTAAAAAGCCCTCCGTCTTTCTGGCATTGCTGAAAAATTTGCTTAAAAGTCCCATAATTTGTGTATTTATTTTTTCCCTTTTAAAATGGCCGACCC
>JAFROL010000028.1 GCA_017429685.1 Bacteroidales bacterium
CTCTTTGTCAAATAATCCAATGCCTTGATTATTACGGTATTTCATAGATGCTGTATTTTTCTGTTAATACTGCAAAAATACGAAAAAATATTGATATAACAAAATGAAATTTAGCTATTTAATTTATAGAACTCCCCTTAAGTCTTATCATTGCTATAATGCCGACACAAATTCCTATGATAAATGCATCGGTATGATTGTACAATGGAAAAGTTGCATTTGTATTCTGTTTCCATCTTATTAGATACAGATAAATAGGAATACTAATGAATGAAAGGCTCCATTCTTCACATAAATTTCCGCGAACGTAAAAAGCAAGAAGAAAGATAAGCCCCATTATGGTAATAACAATGGAAACAACTTGATTCTCAACTAAAATATGTGTGCTTTTATACCATATCAGCAATGTGAAGAACAAGGCTATGCATTGTATTGCCATCAGTCCCCAATTATAGTTTAATCCTTTTCCACAAGCTTGTATAAACCATAGAATAGGACCTTTGTGATCAAATAAATCTATAAACGGAGTGCCACCCTGAAGAAGACAGATGCCCATTTCCTGAAAAATACCGCTGTCACCGTTGAACCAAAATGGATGATGTTCGTAAAGTGGCGATGTCGTACTGGAAAAGAGGAATACAAATAGAAATGCTGCTATAAAAAGTATTCCGTATATGACCCAAGATGGAATTATATTGTTTTTCATTTTTTGCGTTTGGACTCTTTGTGTGATAGTATTCTGTCCAACCATTGTGTAAAGGTTATAGACTTGTCCATTATCCAACGGGTAGATTTGCGATGACGCGAGAAATGGTAGTTTTTCTCGTATTTAGCAAGGTCTATTTTGATTTGTTGTGGTACATATTTGTCGAATGCTGCTGTACGTTCAATGTGATGCTTGCTATCTGCAGCAGAACTGCGCCCTTTGTTGTCGTAGTAAACAATGAATTGATTTATATGCTTGAAAGTTGCGCCATTGAACAGTAGTTTAAGATTCATTGCCCAATCGGAAACAATGGAAAAGGATTCGTCGTATAGATTGTTGTCAAAGAGGCTTCGTTTGTAAAAAGTGGCTTGATGACAGATGTTGTTGTACGGGAAGAATAGAAATCCTAATTCGTCAGGGTATGTGTATGGATTCAGATTGTTGTTATTAACCTGGATGTTATCGCCATAATAAATATCATATTTTCCATCAATGATATTTAAAACTCTTTCCAAAGTCGTGTTTTCGAACAGCCAGTCTCCGCTGTTTAGAAATTGTACGTAATCGCCGTGAGCATATTGAAGTCCTTTGTTAAGTGCATTGTAGATTCCTTTGTCTGGTTCGCTACACCAATAAGCAAAGTGTTTCTGTTTTTCCCCTAACAATTCTTTGCTGCCGTCGGTACTACCTCCATCAATAACAATCCATTCATAGTCTTCAAAGGATTGTGACAAAACACTATCAATAGTCTTTTGAAGACCCAATAGATTGTTATAGTTGATTGTAATTATGGAAAGACTTTTTCTACGTTCCATAGTGGATTACAATTCTGATTGTTTTACAAGTCGATACGGCTCATTGTTAAATGGTATAATCTTCCGTTTGACATTTACAAAATCCACACACCTCAACACATAACCGAATAATTTTATAAAAGCACCGTCTTTGCTATGTTTTAATAACCAGTGGTTCAACCAATGATGGTAAAGGTGCAAGGGTAAAAAATACTGCCAACAGAAGCGCATTGTGTAATCGTACCAAGCTTCGCGAAGCGATATGGCAAACGAATGATTTGAGTGTGAAATACTGTTTCCATATATACGCCATTGAACCAATGGTTCGTCAACTATCCCTATGCGCATTCCGCTTGTTGTATAACGTATGGCAATTGGCCAGTCTTCTATCATAGGATATTTTTCTTCAAAACCACCTGTTTCAACCAGATGGTTTCGCTCGATGAATATTGTAGGCCCGTTTATACAATATAGGTACTTAAGCATACTTCTGGCCTGCTTCCAAGCAGTATCATCCGGTATACGTGTGCTGTATAAAGCTATCTTGCCTGTTTCGTTTTGAAGATGTTTTGTGATGCAGGTGTAAAGAAAGATGTTAGGCTTTATATTGGCTACAAAACGTTCAATACAATTGTCTTCTAAAATATCGTCACCAGCTATGTATTTTATCCATTCTCCCTTAGTTTGTTGCAATGCATAGTTGTAATTATGGCATATTCCTCCGTTGGAAGGTGTTTGTACCACTTTCGCATCCTTAAATATGGTTTTATTTTTATTAACCCAACTATTGCATATCGATATTGTATCGTCTGAAGAACAGTCGTCGCTGACTATCAATTCTATTTCTTTGTATGTCTGCCGCTTGACGCTTTCCAATGTCTGCATTACATATTGGGCAGAATTGTATGTGATTACTATAACAGAGACAAGCATATTTTAGTCATTTGTATATTCGTCGGATGGCATCTGAAATTCTATCGCTTTCTATATCTTTTAATCCAACTGAATTGTTAAAAACGTATTTATTCAGTTCATTGCATTCGTATGCCTGTTGCAACTCTTTGTTAAATAGTATTATTTGATTTGGCGCATCCAACTTGACGGACTCGTATTCGTTAGCACTCATTACAACACACTGTTTCTTAAGTTGAATGGCAAGATGGTATATAAATGTGTTTACCGAGACCACATATCTACAATTGTTGACAATGGTTGGGTATTCTATCAAAGGATATGAATAGCCATCAATGATTTGCGAGGAAGAAATGATTATATTATGTTCCGAGAGATTGTTGATTAGTCGTTTATATTCGCCATTAAAAAAGATATTAAAACCTTGTGATAGGATAACACGCACTATTGTAATTGTTTGTTCATCGGTTAACCTGCCTTGGGTGTTCCCTTTTTCTGCCAATACAACATATGGGGCGTCAAGTGCAGACGCTCTACTTAAATCTTCAACAGGTAGTAATGGAGGTCTATGGCAAAAATTTTCTTTCAATGGAAACCATTTATTTATCACTTTGTTGTTGGCTACCTCATAGTACTCCTTTGTTTTCTTGCATCCTTTGCCAGAATAATACCCCTTTGCCTTCACCAATCCATACAAATGTCTTTCCCGGAAATTAACGAAAACATCCGCGTGAAATAATTTAAAAAAGAGGGCTTCAATTATCAATGGATTGTCGGGCGACTCGAATGCACGGTATATGTCGAAATGGTCTCTATTTGAATCAGCATCCATTTCATAAACAAAAGGTTCCCACTGCACCATACCTATCACGATGATTCTGCATTTCTGAGGGTTGTAATACTCGCGAATGGGTTTATAATAACTTCTGATCCATAGATAGTCACCTAATCCACCGCTTTCAGCAGTAAGAACAATTATTTTTTCCCCTAACAGATTCCACCACCATATGTGACAGATATCAGATAAAAACCTCCTAATATAATGTGGATGTTTTTTCTGGTACTTTCTGAATGCAGAGAAACTTGGCATATATGTGGTTATATTATCCTTTTGTATAGGTCGATCAATTCCTCAACGTGTTCAACAATGCTTCGCACTTTGGTTTTGGATGAAATTGGATTGTTGATGTATTTCTCTATAGCTCGTACCATTGCGTTAACATCATTCGGATTCACCAATATTCCTTCATTATTATTTATCTGCATTTCTGCTCCGCCGCATTTGGTTGCAATAACATATTTGTTCTGTTGAAGAGCTTCTGCAATATCAAGACCAAAGGCTTCAAGACAGATTGTTGGGTGGATAAGGCATTGGTATTCTTTTATGTAATCAGTCATCTGATCATATGGCATTTTCCCGAGCCAAACAATCCGAGAGTCTTTGCTGTATCTCCTTTTCAGTCGGTTTTGATAACTCAGTTCGGACTTATTGGCAGCACCGCCAATTAAATGCAATTCAATATTTGGATTATCAATAGACGAAAAGGCTTTTAAAAGGATGTGAATTCCTTTAATACAATTGATACGACCGACGTAGTAAAACTTAATAGTTGATGTATTATGTTTTATGAATGATGTATGATGTACAGGTATGCCGTGGGGAATGACAGTGACTTTGTCTTGTGGGCATCCGTTGCGTTCAAGGGCCTCTGCAATGGCGTTTGATGGTGCAATGAAGTGGGTTGCGGTGGCGGCGAGTTCTTTCCAATCGTTGAGTTTTTGGGTTACGATCTGTCCGGTTCGACCGATAGGGGTAAGGAATGGGACTGAGGGCAGTTTTTCAAGGCGTTCCCCTATGCGATAGTAATGCTTCTGGCTATATTTTTTTAACAATGGATACCAAAATAATCCGGTTGGGGTGTTTCGCAAGTAGCATTTTAGACAGTGACTATATTCGGCCGGAATGCTGCATATTTCATCGTTTGTGTTGAGTAATGCACCTGCTGGGCATACCAATCCACCGTGATGAGCTGTTACAATGCAAGGTATATCAAGTTCTTTGCAGATTTTTGCCGACACTAGTTTCTCACCGTGGGCGTGGACGATATCTGGCTGTATTTTTTTTAAAGCGTCAAGAAAAGATGTTTCATTGTTTACAATGTGTACTTGAATGCCGTTGTAATCTATGATGGAAAGCTGTAGGTTGGCGTTGAATGAAATAACTGTAGTGGATATTTCAGAATGACGAGCAAGTTCGTCCACTATGTTGCGGACATAGACCTGCCCTCCACCATAGTCGGAGAAGAAATCACTGGAAGCCACAATACAGACATTCATAACCTTTTATTCTTTAACTCGAATTGTTTTTCTTTTGAACACAAATATTACGAATTACACTAATAATAATTAGTTTGAATTTGTTTGGTGTGAGAGATTTGTGTTCATTATTAGTCACGTGTTCCTCTGATGCGTTCAAGCCAGTGATAGAACCCCATCAGTCCGTTGCGTTGACAGAAATAATATAACCTGCTTTTTTCGGGGTAGTCAAGCCAAGAGGCTTGACACCAATGGATGGCACTTTGTTTGTAAAAACTGTATTTGTCGTGAATATGGTCCAATGGGTATACAGTGACTCCGTTTGATAAGTTGTACAGTTTGTTTTCTGATGTGTATCCGTATTTCGTTAGTAATTGTGCAAGAGTAATACAAATAGTTTGCTGCTGATTGGGACTATAGTGAATAGAATTATAGTAATCTAATGCCTCTTTTAAAAAAGGATGACCTTTTTCTGATCCCATAATGGCACATTCTAGATCGTAGTAGACCTTATCATCAATTATGTAGGGCTCGGTACCAGTAAAAAAAGTATTGTTTAAAAAAGAATCAAATGATTTTAAAACTTCCACATCAGAATCCAGATATATTCCTCCTTCGGTGTATAATGCATAAAGACGAATATAGTCTGCCGCAAATGCATATTTCTTTGCGGCCATTGCTTCTTTGACAAAAGGAATACTGTTAAAGTCAAAACTATCACCGTCCCATAGTCTAAGTTTATATTCGGGTAGAAGACGCTGCCAACTACGCAAACATCGTTTTACTAAATCTGGATAAGGATCACTGCTGAACCAGCAATAGTGGATGGTCTTGGGTATCATTTCCTTTTTGTTTCAATCCAATGATAGAGTCTCATCAAATTAAGATTCCAGCATAACTTGTAGAATATACCTCTTGGTTTTGGCTGGAACCAAGACATTTCACCCCAGTGAAATGTATAAGCATCTGGGTTGACATTCGGGGCAAGTCGGTCGGCAAAAACAGATGATGGGAAAACAACAATGCCTTCTTTCAGTTCCTGTTTTTCGTCTTCAACAATGAAGCCGTATTGTTGCAATACTTCTGACATTGTGTAGTTTGTAACCTTGGTGTCGATACTACCGTCAGGTCTTATTAATGTTGAGGCTGCAATTTTGTCCATACAGTCACTAAGATACGGATGTCCGGCTTCGGAACCAATTATACCCATCGAAAGATTGGTTACAACATTCTTCTTTTTTTTGTTAATATCGACGGAAAAGACTTGTGTCCCGATAAAAAGTCTGTGATCAAGAAAAGAATCAAGTGGTTTTAGTACCTCGGTATCAGTGTCAAGGTATATTCCTCCATATTTATATAGGGCCCAGAGGCGAATATAGTCGGACGCGAAAGCCCATTTCTTTGCATTATAGGCTATTTGAACAAAAGTGGGAGCTTCGCTTATGTTGTATGTCTCTTCATTCCAAAGCATTACTTTATAGTCTGGTAAAATCTTTTCCCAGCTTTCGAAGCATCGTTTTATTGTATCGGACTGTTCTCCTTTTCCGAGCCAAACGTAATGGAGAATTTTTGGTATCATATTATCGCAGTTTCAGTATGTTAATTCCTGTCCATCGCCATAAGCGGATGAACGCTATGCCGTGTTTGCGCTGACGGGCACAGTGGTGGTAGATGTCTTTGTCGAAGGATTTTAGCCATCGGTCATATTGTCGAAGGTCTTCGGCCACACCTGGGGTCTTGCCGGCATAGATTGGGGATAGCATCAGATGGTAGGTTCTTACAGCGGTACCGTACACTGTTTCGTGAATGAATTGTCTTAAGGCGGGGTGCAGGGTTTGTGGCACCGTGTGGAAGAAATCTGTTATCCTTTGGCTCATTGCCGCATAGTCTTTGTAGTGCTTGGCGTAGCCGGCGGTGCTGGTGCTCTGCTCGTCGCTGCCACGGAAATAAACGGTGACGTTCAGCTGCAAGACGCAGATGGTCTTTACATAGGGCAGGGGGTAGAGGTTGTATTCGATGTCGCCATAGTAGCGGTCGCCAACCCGGAGGCTGCAGTCGCGTAGCATCTGTGTGCGATAGGTTATGGCGTGGATGGGGAAGTCCCAAGCCGAAGGATGTTTTTCCCAGAATTCATTAAGAGACATCGGATTGTCGTATATCTCTCTATGGTAGGAATGACGAATGTATTTGTCTTCTGCCTTGAAGTATTCAGTATAATCTGTAGCGATATAGTCGATGTCGTGTTCCTTGAGGAAGGCGATATAAGTGGGCAGATTCTCGGTGCTGACCCAGTCGTCGGCATCCACTTCCTTTATATACTTGCCTTGCGCTTCGCGTATGCCGCGGTTGATTGCTGTTCCCCAGCCTCCGTTAGGTTTGTCGATGACACGTATTGTATTTCGATACTTATTCTCGTATTCTTGCAGCAGATTCAACGTGCTGTCCTTTGAGCCGTCGTTGACAAGCAATATCTCAATGTCGTCCAAAATATCGTCCAAAAGCATCGATTCGATGCATTTGCCGACACAATTTTCGACATTGTAGCAGGGTACAAGAAAGGTAAGGGTTTTCATATTTTAATGTAAGATATTGGTTAGAAGCCTGCGATTTTGTAAACGACACCGCCAACCCATTCGTTGATGAGCTCTTTCCAATCGGTCAGAGGTTTCCATTGGGGAATGAACTGGTAGGCTTTGGGATGAGGTTTGGCGTAAATGTTTGTTGCATAGCCGTCCAGTGTCCAGCCTTCTGCTTCGAAACAGTCAAGGCTACGCTTCAGATGTGTGGCAGAGGTTACAAGCAGGCATTGTTCTTGATTAAAGCCGAGAGAGTCGAGAATCGCAATGCTGTTGGTGGCATTCTCGCGGGTGTTGCGGGCGTAATATTCAAAAATGACATCATCGTCGTGGATGCCAAAGTCGCTGAGGTAGGTCTTGAAACTCTCGGATGTGCCGTTCCCGTCGTGGGATTTGGATATCGTTGCGTCGCCGGTTATCATAATTTTCTCTGCCACTCCGCTTTCATACAGCCTTATGGCTTCCCAAAGTCTTGAGCCGCGGTCGTCGATAAACACAGGTTGCATCGTTGCTGTGTCGAAGCTGTCGCTGAAACCGCCCATCACGATGGCGACATTATAGTATTTCTTCGGCAGCTTCTGGTGGCTGTATTGGCGCGTTGTCATATACTGTGCCCATTGCAACAGTGGCTTGTCGCTGAAAACAAGCAGTATGACTATGGCACCGATGAACAGGTTTCTGCGCCACTTCTTGTCTTTTATGAAAAAAGCCAGGATGAGAAGCAGCAGAATCCACGTCAGCGGAAGGAGAAATACTTTTAAGATTTTAGAGACAACAAAAAACAATTTTGTAAAGGTTAAGGTTTAATGTTTAACGGTTAAAGACTTTTGGGGTCAGATAAAGGTTAAAGATTATAGTTTAAAGGTTAAAGAGATTTTAGAAAGGATAAAGTTTAAAGGTTTTTATTATCTTCTATTTGTTTTTGTAAAGAATTACGTAGACCTGATAGCATTTTGGCCACTTCAGTGAATTTTGGACGTAAAGAATCAAATTGCTCTGTTGTTATATAGTTCAAATCGCAAGCGGTTTGCAGCTCGCAGAATACCTCAGTCATTGAACCAAATGCAATTTCAATAAAATGGATTTTTTCACGTATTGACTGACGTCCGCTTCCTTCGGCCAAGTTTGCCGTAATAGAAACCGCTGCTCGTCTCACTTGGTCACATAATGCGTAACGTTCCTCTTTTGGAAAGGTGTTTTGAATTATGTAAATATCTTTAACAAGACTTCTGGAAGATTGATATACTCTTAAATTCTCAAAACTAAACATATGTAGATAATTTAAGCAGCGATCATAATCTTTAACCGTTAAACTTTATTTCCGATGAAATAAACTCTTCACGAAATCGTATCCGAGGTTGTGGAGGCGCATAAAGTATCCTATTTTGCTGATGATGCCAAGGTCGTGGTGTTTCTTGAATGCGCGAACGAGGACTTCATTGGCCTGTACATTGGGATCGATGACGGTCGTGTTGCCGCGAAGCTCGACATTGTGTCGTTCGTCGTGCCAGCCTACGTGGCTTTGCGAACTCTTCAATCCTATGTTTTGTACTTTGGACTGTGTCGGATTGACGGTCCATTTGCTCTGTTTCGATGCGGCATATGCCCAGCGGACGGCCCACGACTCGATACGCTCGCGTCGCTCCATTTCAAGAGTACGGAACAAGTCGTTTCCGCCGCGGTTGAAATCGTCACGCAACGATTTTTTCCGTGCCAGACTACTAAAGTCGCTGACTTCCCAATCCACTGTCTCCCAGCGGTCGCGCCAAGTGGCCCATCCCCAACATTGTGCACGGGGTACAAGGAAAACACCGTTGCTTTTGTCGTTTTCCAATTCTTTCAGTTGGGGAGTATAGCCGGAAATGCTCCAGATATCGCTACGGTCTCTGTATGTTTTTAGAGCTGCGTTCATAAAGGACAGAAAGTCGGGAGAAACGACGAGGTCGTCTTCCAAGACGATAACATCTTCATTCTCTTGCAATACTTTCGTCACTCCGTCGATGACCGAATTGGCCATACCTTTGTTCATTCGGGCAGGGAATGGATGTGTCTTTTTGAACCCTTGCAGGTTATGGAACAGTTCGCGTACTTTTTCAACGTCTTTGGCTTCGTTGTCGTTTCGGGCTTCGTCCATAAAGACATACAGTTCGCTTTCTTTGCATTCGGGGCAGGCCAGAAGCGATTCGAGCATCAGTTTGGTTGTGTTGTATCTTTTGTATACAAAAATGCAGATTGGGGACATTAGTGGGAAATTTAGTAAAGATATAAAGTTTTTTGACGTTTTTGCAGGTTTAAAGGCTTTTTGTCTGTACGTTTAGTCCTGAACAGGTTTCGAACGGCAATTCGGTCACGTACGGACAATCATTTGAAATCAATGGTTAAAGATTGTCATTATTTTCATTCGCAGGGTGTAGGGTATATATGACAGTATCATATAATAGACAGTCTTTTTGTTTTTGTGCCATCGGCGCGATATGCGTATCTCTTTGCGGCATTGGGCGGCATAGCCCGAAAGCCGCAAATAGATCGATGCTCGCATCTTGTGCCAGTGTGCTATATATTGCTTCAGGCCGGCTAATTGCGGATTGCTTTGGTGAATCTGCTCCAAGGTCTTGCCGACGATATCAACATCGGAAGGTATTCGCTTTGGCTTGTCCATAGCCGAGGATTCACCGGTGTAGAAGATGCTCTGCGGCGTGCGGCAATAGGCAATACCGTTGTTGGCGGCAAGCCGAGCCCAGGTGAGGAGGTCTTCGCCTTGGTGGATGCCTTGCGGAAAGCCGCCGATGGCTTGTATGGCCTCTTTCTTGACCATCACGCTGATCGAGCAGAACGGAGGATCGGAGAGTGCTGCAACTTCAAAATAATTGTCCATCTTGAAATCATTGGATTTTGGACAGCCGTAAAGACGAATGTCCTGAATCTCACCCCTACGGTTGCAGCGCCGATAGGCTGTGGCACAAACGGCGCAGTCGGGATATTTTTCGTGCAGACCTGATACAGTCTCCAGGAAAGTGGGATACCATTCGTCGTCGGCATCCAAAAAAGCAATCCATTCGGAACGGGCCTCGCTTATGCCGCGGTTGCGCGCCATAGAAACGCCCTGGTTGTCCTGTTCCACCAGGCGAACCCTTGGGTCGTCGATGCTTCGCACAATATTCTCTCCTCCGTCGCTCGAGCCGTTGTTGACGACAATCAGCTCGAAGTCAGATACAGTCTGATTCAGTACCGATCGTACGGCACGTTCAATGGTGGAGGCCTTGTTGTATAATGGAATTACTACAGAGAGCATTTGCGGGGTATAAGATATGTGTGTCGCTAAAAGTTGAGACCGCGTTCGGAGTACTGGTAGGTCGGTTTCTCGACTTTAGACAGCATTCCGAGCATTACTCCATATAGTGCAAACGGATAGCCTGTCGACGCCATAGTGTATGTCACAACATTCTCGCTATACATTGCTGCGAAGCAGCCGGCAGTGCCACCTGCAGCAATCATTGCACAGCACTTGATATAATCGGGAATATAATTTCGTATGCAGATCAGGAAACAATGTACAACGACAACTATTCCAACGATAATGTACAGCCAAAAGCCGATAAGCCCCGTGTCGCATCGCATCTGTACAAAGTCGCCGTGGGTCTGCTTGACACCTGCAGGGTTGTCATACAGGAATTTCTGGCAACTGCCAATGCCGCTACCTCTAAGTTCGTGGCCTTTGTAGAATTGTGATTCGAGCATTTCCCATACCGCTTCGCGTCCGTTGTTGCGTATATCGTCCTCGGCGATGTTACCTTCGCGAAGGTCCTGGATAGTCAGTTCGTTGTCGGTGTCTTTCCAGAACATCTTGTCGTGGAAGGCGGGCACATAGAATATGATGGCCAGTCCTACACCTAAGACAACAGCAATATAGGGCAGTGATATCCATTTATGTTTAAAAAACATAAAAACAGCCAAGCCGACAAAAGACGCAAGCAGTCCGCTGCGGTGAACCATCAAAATGCAGGGCAACACAAACAGAATGCCCAAAATAAGGTCTTTCTTGTCTTTGCCGTAGAAATAATAGAGGGCAAAAGAAATCAGAGATATGGTGACGTAGTTGAGATTCAGTGCGGAAGAATACCAGAAGGTGCCGCTAAAGATCCTGGCAATAAACGGGACATATCCAAGCAGTGCACTTATTATCGCCACACGCCTGGCCCAGACACAGCAGGAGAGGAATGTCTGCTCGTCCCTTATCAGTGCCGATGCTGTAATCATTATTATTAATGGATACAGATATTTTAATATATATCGGATGCCGTATTCGACGGAGCTGCAGTATGTCAAGGAGTAAACCAGCCATAGTATATAGATAAGGTACATCACGGTTCCGGCACCCCACTTGGGCTTTTCGACACAAACAAAGAGCGATATCAGCATTGCCACTTCGAGCAGCAGCAAGCGTATGGCCTGCAGGTTGAAACCGCCCCCCGAACCTTGGCCGCCAGCAGATGATGACAATGCCAATGTGCCTGTGGCAAAGAGCAGAATGAAGAACATCTCGGTCCCCTCGATGAGCAGATATCTGCTGCTGTTCAGAGGGTCTTTGATGCGGGCGCTGTAACGGAACATATAGATGAAGAAGTATCCGTTAAGCACCAGAAAAATAATAAGGTTGATTATTCCGCTCACTTTGTTTCGCTTGTCAGTTTAGAATACAGTGTAAGGATTGAAGTCTTGTAGTTGTCGAATGAGAATTGCTTGGCTTTTTGCAAGGCGTTGGCGCTGAGTGTCTGCAGCCGCTGGATGTCGTCCAGCAGGGCTATGGTTTTTGCTGCCATATCGTCGGCGTCGCCCTTGCGGAACAGGATTCCGTCGTTACCGTCGTCGATTATTTCGCACAAGCCTCCAGTAGCCGATGCTACAACAGCTCGCCCCTGTGCCATAGCCTCTATGGCCGAGAGGCCAAAGCCTTCGCTGCGTGACGGCATCCACACCAGCGACATCCGGCTATAGTATTCGTGCAGTTTGCGGTGTTCTGCTGTTCCGACCCATTCGGTTTTTTCCGGTCCAATGCCTAATTCGGCCTGTTGACGCTCCATCGCTGTGCGTTCTTTGCCGTCGCCGACTATCAGCAGGCGGCATTCGGGGTGTTTTTCAAGCACTTTGGCAAAGGCTGGCATCACAAGGTCTACCCCCTTGATGGGCACCAGACGTGCCACGATGCCGATAACGGAATGTGGCAGCTCGCCTACGTTATCAGCCGGCGTAAAATCGGGAGCAAGGCAGTTGTGGATTGTGAAATGGTTGTGTTTGCGTAGTTTAGTGTCGTTGTTGAACAACTGGCTATTGCCAAAAAAGCTTCGCTCGGCAGCTTCTGTGACGCAGGTGAAAGCCGTGACGCAATGGCGCTGCAGGAAATGTATCAGTCGCAGGTTGCGGTAGATGTCGGCATCGGTATGCAGCGTGGCGACAATCGTTCTGACGCCAAGGCGCTGTAGCACGGTTACAGGTATCGCTCCGGGAGCCATATATTGGATATGGGCTATTTTGGGACGATATTCTTCCACAACGCGCTTCAGTCCGGTTTTCAAAAAACGGTACACGTTGCGTATGCCCGTTGGGCGTTTGCCATAGGCCGAAAGGCAGACAACGCGCGAGCCGGCTTTTTCAAACGTCTGTACCATCGGATAGTCATATTCGAAATAGCATACCGTTACACAATGGTAGCCTCCCTCGGTCAGCGCTTCCACCAGCCGAAGGGTCTGCATCTCGGTGCCACCGGTCTTGAGACAGGGTATTCCGATAAGTACTGATTGGTTCATATTTCAAGACAACGTTTGTAAATGTCGATAGTCTGCTCGGCGCAGCGCTGCCACGAGAACTTGGATGCCTGCTCGATGCAGCGTTGCGACAGCTCGCTTTTCTTGAGCTCGCCTTGCTCAAAGCGTTCCATATACAGGCGCATCGCGTCGATGTCGTCGGGGTCGACATAGAAAGCTGCGTCTCCTCCAACTTCGGGCAGCGAGCTGTTGCGGCAGGTCACCACAGGCGTGCCGCAGGCCATCGACTCAAGGACCGGAAGTCCAAAGCCTTCGTAGCGCGAAGGGAAGAACAGGGCGGTGGCTTCGTTGTAGAGCACGCTGAGCCGCTCGTCGTCGACATCGGTGGTTATATATATATGGTTGCGCAAATGGCTCTGGTTGCAGTATTCGAGAACTGCATCGGGCGTGTTGGGCCAGACCAGCACCAATTCGTGCATAGGCTTTTGCTTGAGCAGTGTTTCGTAGGCCTTTACGACGGCCATAGTGTTCTTCCTGCCTGTGCTGCACGACACGCAGAGGAAGTAGGGATAGCCGGTCTTTTTGCCTTTGTTGGGATGGAAAAGGTCCTTGCGATAGCCCCAAGGACAAACAAACACCTTGTCTTCGGCGACATCCATATACTTGACAATGTCGCGTTTGGACGATTCGGAGCAGGTGATGATGGCGCGGCAGCGGCGTGCCAGGGTGGGGTAGGTACGCTGTGCGTATTCGTAGTCGTAAACCTCGTCGGGCTGTGCAAAAAACAGTGCGTCGTGGATGGTTACAACAGTCTTTTCGGGTCGGCGTACCCACTCGAAGTTGTGCGGGATGTGCAGCAGGTCGTAGCCTGTGGCCAATTCGCGCAGATGGGTCATACCTATGAGCCTGTTAACCGTCGGTTTGTGAGGCAGGTACAGATGTCGGCTGGCGAAGTGGAGTCCGATTTGTTTGCCGCTTATGCCTTTGGTATTCTGCGAATAAAGCATTATCTCGAAGGGCAGGTTTTCGGTCCTGTCGAATTCTTCGACCAGCTCTTTCGTGGTGCGGCCGATGCCCGAGATCCAGTTGCGGCTGTAGAGGGGCATTACCGAATTGACGTCTATCGCTACTCGTTTCATTGGTTTAGAGTGTGTTGGCTTTGTCTTGGAGTCGTGTTGTTTTGTCTGTGGCTGCTCCGCCTTTTTCAGGAGCTTTCGGAGGCAGTTCTTATATCGTTCTTATATTCGCGATATAAGAACGATATAAGAACTGAATGAAAACGGTATGCCAAAATATGGAGCCGGTGGTTACCGGAGCGCACTTGTGTGTCGGGTGTTGTCCTGACGATTGCGGGCAGAATTGCAGGTGTCGGCAATTTGCATCAGGGTGTCGTTCCATTTTCTGGTTACTGTTTCTTTGGTGAAGCGCGCCTGGCAGTTTTGCCGGGCCTGATGGCCGAGGCGCGATGCCAGGGCGGTGTCGTTCCATAGGCGTACCACCTTGTCTTCCAGGTCGTCGGTGTCGAGAGGGCGAAACAGCAGTCCTGTCATTTCGCCGCTGTGGCCGTCCCGCATCAGGTCGGGGAAGGCGCCGTGGTCGGGAGCTATGCAGCAGCGGCTGTGCGACGAGGCTTCGAGCAGCGCAAGCGGAAAGCCTTCGTAGCAGCGGCTTGCTATGACGATGAAGCGTGCCTGGGTGTAGAAGGCAGCCAGCTGCTCTTGTCCGAGCTGGCCGCAAAGTGTGACGTTCGGCAGCGTCGTGGCTTTTTCTTCTTCGCGCAGTGTCCCTGCAAAGCGGAATTCGATTTCGGGATGCCGCCGTGCCACTTCCATCAGCAGGTCGAATCCCTTTTCGTAGCTCAGCCGGCCGGCATAGCCTACAAAACCCTGTTGCGGGAACGGCTTGTCGGTCGGTTCCGGTAGTTCAATATAATTGGGGATAACCGAAATCCTGTCTTTGTCGAATCCCGCGGCAATAAGCTTGGCGCGCTGGAACTCTGTCAGGCAGCAGTAGTGGTCCACGTTGTCGAGATAGGCGCGGCTGAGTCGTGCAGTCGTGTTGCGCAGTGCATAGCCGATGGAGCGGAAGAGGCTTTGTTCGCAGTTGTGCAGGATGCAGCCTGTTTCGTTGCCGCGTTCAAGGCAGGTCTCGCACGGGTGTCCGTTGCGCAGGAAGAGTCCTGTCGGACAGATGAGCCGATAGTTGTGGACGGTCATAACGACCGGCACACCGTTTTTTTTGCATAGCGGCAAAACGGCTGGCGAGATGAAGGGGTAGAGGTTGTGGATGTGGACAATGTCGGGTCTGAAATCCGCGAGGCATCGCCTCATTGTCCGTCGCCCACGGATGCTGTAGATTCCGGCAAAAAAGCCGCGTATTTTTCCGAATACGCTGTCGCGCGCCCCTTCGGACGTGAGCCTTAGTGTGGCGACGTCGTGTCCGGCAGCCTTGTAGTCGGCAATCTGCCGGTCGACGACAGCCTCTTCGCCGCTGTAGCGGCCGTAGTCGTTATGTGCTATGAGAATCCGCATCGGGTTAGAATTCCACGACGTTGCCGCCTGCCTTGCGCTGGGCTTTCATCTTCTCGAAGGCGTCGCGAACCACAGGATGGTCCATAATGATCACCGTTGTACGGTTCAGGATGAAAGGATCGTAGTCGAGTATGCCGCCGAGGTATTCGCAGCGCAGCTGGCTTTCGGGGATTCCGTATTCTATGATCAGACGATTCTTGACGATGTCGGCACGGTTGTGGCTGAGGAAGTTGTTGCGCTTGACGGTACCCGTCTTCGAGTCGGCCGAACCGTAGAGGATGAACTTGCGGTCGGGGTAGGCTTTCATAATGCGTGCCATTTTGGCGATCTTCATTTCCTCTTGAGGACGGATGTCCCATTTGTCGAGGTCGAAGAAGACCATCTCGTAGGGCAGCAGGCGTTTCATCAGTATCGAGTCGAGCGATTCGTCGTCGCCCGAGATGGGCTTGACGAGTTTCGAGTGGGTTGTGTCGTAGTAGGTGTAGAGCGAATCGTAGGTGTTGATGTGTACGATGTCGTCGATTGTGTCGTAGTATACAAGTGTAATGGTGTCGATGACCTGAATGACGTCGACGTCTTCAACCTGTACGAATGCCACATATTTGGGCAGATCTTTGGTGTTGTAGGGCAGGATGCCTTTTTCGACATAGTATTTTCTTCGTGCATTTTCGCTGCGGAAGTTGAAGTCGTAGGTAAGGCCGGCCATAACTGTGAAGTCCATATCGGGACCCCATTTTTCGACTCCGGGAATCCTTTCGCGGTCGAAGTCGCCTTCCAATATTGAAATTCTTGCGTCGGCGTGAATGTTCAGATGTTTTGTAAGCTGGTATTTGGCGATATAGCCGATGTGCCCTTCGTTGGCGAAGTTGGTGTTTTTGAATCCTTTGAAGTCGTCTGACGTTGAATAGCCGATGAAGTTGGAGAACTTTTGGGGATGGTCTTCGGACAGTCCGATGCGGATGCAATAGCCAGCATAGAGGATGTGGTTAAGCTTGCGGTTCAGGTTCACGCGGTCGTAGCGTTTCAGGTAGGTAAGGTTGAGCATAATGTCGGCGTTGAGGCTGAAGTAGCGCCAGTCCTGGAGAAAAATGTTCTCGTTGTTGTTCACCGTCCAGTAGTATCCGCCAAGGGCGCCTTTGATCTCGTCGCTGCCGGAAATGATGGTCGAGGTCGACAGACCTTCGCACCGGCCGTAGTCCTTGGTAAGCTGCGACCTGTTCTGCAGGTAGCTGCCCTTGCTGATGAATCCGTGCGATGCGGCATATCCGAAACCTCCGCGCAGTCCAACCATAGGGAATATCCAGCGTCCCATATGCACCTCGCCGATTCCGGCAATGCGGTCTTTCAGGGCTCCTTTGGTGTCTTCGAAGCCGCTGTAGATGTGTCCGCCACCCTGGATGTCGAACATCCAGTTGTCCAGCAGGTGCGAGCGGATCCAACCCACGCCGTGCTCGCCACGGTTGCTTAATGTGTCGACCGACGTCGAACGGCTTTCGACTTGTGCTGTTGCTGAGAGTGTTGTAAAAAGCAATGCAACTATAAATAATGTCCTTTTCATCTTATGCAATTGAGTTTATTCAGTTAAGATAAGTTTGTCAGTGTTTTTGGGTCAGAATTCGACTTCGCCGCCGCCGGCACGTCCGGTCTGTTTCATCTCGTTGAAGGCTTTCTGCACCGTCGGATGGTCCATAATGATTACGGTGCAGCGGTTCAGGTAGAAGGGCTTGTAGTCGAGGATACCGCCAAGGTATTCGCGGCGCAGCTGGCTTTCAGGAATGTTGTATTCGTTGACGAGAATGTTGTAGACGACGTCGGCGCGGTTGTGGCTCAGGAAGATGTTCCTTTTGACGGTACCAGTCTTCGAGTCGGCCGAGCCTGTGAGGATGAACTTCTCGTTGGGGTAGGCTTTCATTATGCGTGCCATCTTGTCGATTTTCATAACCTCGCTGGGCAGGATGTCCCATTTGTCGAGTTCGAAGAAGACCATTTCGTAAGGCAGCAGTTGGTTGAGGAGTATTGAGTCGAGCGGCATTCCGTCGACCAGGTTTTTGCGACGGTTCTTGTCGGCCTCAATCGAGTCGCGCAGATCCTGAATCTTTTTGGCCATTTCGGGGGTGGGGGTGTTGACTTGGTCGTATTTGAGCAGGGTGTCGATAAGGCTCAGCGTATGGGTCTCTTCCATCTTGACGTATGTGAAATGGCTCACCATAGAGATCACGGTGTCGTGGCTGCGTTCCTTGCGGACGAACTCGTTGCGCTCCTCTTCGGTGCGGACGTGGAATTTGTAGGTCACGCCGACTTGGAAGTTCAGAATCGGGTCAAGTCCGAATCCGGCAGATTCCACTCCCGAAACCCATTCCCTGTCGAACAGGCGTTCCATCATCGACAGGCGTGTGTCGAGCAGGAAGCTGATGTTTGGGTTGAGGTTGTATTTGAGGATGTAGCCCAAGTGGGCTTCGGTGCGGTGGTTCTTGTAGTCGGTCTCTGATTTTCCAAACTTGGTGTGTGCTCCCATATAAACAATGTTGTTCCATCTTTTGTAGGGGTTGTATAGTCTGGCGCCTCTGAAGATGGCAAGATCCAGAAACAGGTCAGCACCGAGGTAGTAGTATCTCCACTTCTGAATCAGCAAGTCGTCGTTGTAGTTGTAGAAGTAGCCACCCAGCTCGTTTCCTGTCACGGGGTCGGTGCCGCATATTCCGTTTCCTCCGGAAATGACGTAACTGTTATAGTTGTCTTTAGTCAGGAATCCGTGGGCGTAGCCAAGTCCGAAACCGGCACGGAAACCGAACATCGGGAAGATGCGTCGTCCGAACTGGAATTCGGCGTTGCCGGTCAGGCGGTCAAAAAACGCACCCTCGCGGTCGTCGGTGCCATAGTAGAGCTGTCCGCCGCCTTGGAATTCAAGAAACCAGTCGTCGAAAAAGTGGGCTCTGATCCAACCCACACCTTTGCTGCCATTGACAACGGCGGTGTCGTCGGAGTGGTAGGCCCTTCCAATAGCAACATATTTTCTCTTGTTGGGGTCGAGGTCTTGACCCATCGCAAACTGACAGCCGAAAAACACAAGAAGCGCTGTCAATACAAAAAGTCTGTTCAAGTATTTCATTGTAGTTTTAAATTGTTTCGTATTGAAGTGATTACTAAAAAGTTTGTCGTAGAAGTAGACTCACGTGGAGTTGTGTCTGTTGTTTTGTCGCCCTGTATGTTTTTTGCTTTATTTCCAAAAACATATCCTTCCGCAGGGCGTTGTTGGATATTGCCACAAGTCGGTTGTTGGCTTATCGTCAGCTTTCGCTTTCGCTATCGTCCTCGCCATAACCGTATCCGTAGCCATAGCCGTATCCGTAGCCATAGCCGTAGCCATAGCCGTATCCGTAGCCGTAACCACCATAGCCGTAGCTGTGTTTACGAATCTTGTAGTTGTTGAGGATGATGCTCATATTCTTCAGTTTGCCAGTTTGATAGAACTCTTCGAGTTCCATCAGGATGCGGCGGTCGGAGGTCTTTTCCTTGATGACAAAGAACGTGGCATCGACAACGCGGTTGACTATCGTTGCGTCGGCAACGATGTCGATAGGCACACTGTCGATGATTATTATCTCGTAATTCTTGCGAGCCCATTCGATCAACTTGTCGAAACGCTTGCTCATCAGCAGCTCGGCGGGGTTGGGGGGTATCGGTCCGTTGTGGATTACGTTGAGGTCGGGGTATATGCTGTCTTTCTCCACCAGGTCTTCCATCGAGTCTTCCTGTGCCGAGAGGTAAGTGGTAAGGCCTCGTTTGTATTTCTCCTTGGTGCCGTGCCACGATTCGCGTTTGCGGATATCGGTATTGACGAGCAGCACTTTTTCGCCGGCATAGGCGAAGGAGAGGGCTATGTTGTATGCCACAAGGCTTTTTCCGTCGCCCGACATTGTGGATGTCAGCATCAGGACACGGCCTCCGTTCACCTCGCCATTCATAAACTGAATGTTGTTTCGCAGTATTCGGAATGTCTCGTTGAAACGGTCTTTGCCGCTTTTGGTGATTATCTTGCTTCCGCCGCCTTCCATCATAGGAATGATGCCTGCCACGGGAATTGAGCAGTAGGCCTCGACATCCTTTTTGCTGCGGATGCGCACGTCGAGCCATTTGATCAGCATTATGATGCCGATGGGCAGCAGCAGGGCGATGATGAAGGCTATCGTGTAGGTACGCGAAGGCACTGGCGACACTTTCCAGCCGGCGGCATAGTCGATGACGCGGGTGTCGGCATCGGTGATGGTCATCTTGAGGGCATTTTCCTCGCGCTTGTTGAGCAGATAGAGATAGAGCTGTTCTTTGATGGACTGCTGGCGTGTGAACGACTGCATCTCGCGGCGCTGTGTGGGTACCATATTGATTGCAGAACTGGTGCGAATCTCTTGGTTGCGATATTCGCGAATGCGGATCTGCAGAGACTGGATGTAGTTTTCGATTGAACGGAGAATGGTGGAGCGCATTGTTTCCATTTGCGACTCGCGCTCGGCAACCAAAGGACTGGAACTGCTGGAGTTGGCCAAAAGCACTTGGCGTTCGCGGACGCGCTTGTTGTATTCGTCGATAAGCGAGTTGACACTTCCATCGTTGAGCGAAATGTTAGGCAGGATGGTGTATGGAGCAGCCTCGCGCACCTTGTTTTGCAAATCGCGGGCGATACGTGCTGCCACCTCGTCCTCGACAAGGGTCTGCGAATACTGGCTTTTGCTGTTGATATTCGTGCCCATCTGCGTGTTCATATCGCTGATGTTGTTCTCGCGCATATATTGTTCGAGGTCGCCTTCGACATCGGAGAGTTCGACACTGATCACCTTGATACGTTCATCAATGAAACGTGCTGTGTTTTCGGCCACACGGTTCTTGTATTCGACGGTATGGCGGTTGTACGACTCGATCCACAGGTTGATGATGTCGATGCCGCGCTTGAGGTTGATGTCGCTCATTGACAGGCGGATGTTGCCGGCATCCTCGTCGACAATGGCTGCATTCATCCGGCCCATATAATAGGCAGTGGCTTCGTTGAGCGGACGATAACGGAGCTGCATCTCTTCGTTGTTGATATGGGCAAAGCCTTCGCGGCGCTCGATCACTATCACGCCTTTGGGTGTGATGAGCGTGTCGCCGTATTTGCCTTCCCACGTCATCGATGTCTTGCCTTTCTCGGATTCTACCGAGGTCAGCGTGAAGTTGTCGGCACGGCATTCGATATTGAAGGTGCAGGCAGGATAGCTGTTTTCGACAAAATGGGCCACGATTGGCGACTTGTCATACATATCTTCGTCCAGGAAGAGGTGCGGCTTGATGTATGTCACAGTCAGGTTAAGGTCTTTGATGACATCCTGAATCACCTGGTGCGACTTGAAGAAATGGATTTCCTTCTCGGCGCTGCTTGGTGTGCGGAAAGCCTTCATAACGTCTTGACTGACCTGCGTGGAAGGCGAGTTGATCTGCATCGTGGCGGCAATCTGGTAGGTGTCGGGACTCATCTTCAGATAGAGCCAGGCCACAACCATACATATCAGCAGCGATACCAGTATCCAGTACCACGCCGACATAAACAGCTCGATTATGTTATGGATGATGAAGCGGTTGGTGTTTTTTCTTACCGTCGTATTTTCTACTTTGGCTTGATCAATCATTTTTGAGGCTTAATGGTTATGAGGTGTAAAAATATTTTTTCTTCCCAATAAATCAGTTGCAAGTTATTGCTGTTTTTTGCTGAAAAGGGTTATCAGCAGAGTGACTGCGCTGACGGCTGTGGTGACAACCGACAGGCGGCTCCACCAGAAGTCGAATATCTTGTTGCTGTTGCGTATGGATGTCTGTGACGGCCACACGTATATGACGTCGTTCTGCTGCAGGTAGTAATATGGTGAAAAGAAGATGTCCTTCGACAGGAGACTTACATAGTCGGAACTGAGAACGCCGTCGACTTCGCGCATAATGAGTATTTTGTCTCTCCTGATGCCATTACCGCCACCACCATTGTTGCTCTGCAGCAGGTTGGCTTTTGCCACGAGGTCGAAGATGGTAGCCCTGCCGTCTTCGAATTCGTAGATGCCTGTAGCACCTTCACCGATCACCGTCACTTTGAAGTTGGTGATTTTCACGCTCACCGTGGCACCATAGGCCAAGCCGGCGTCGGCGATTTTCTGGCTTAACATCTGTTCCGCTTCCGAACAGGTGAGACCTTCCACTTTAACAGTGTCGAGTAGTGGGAAATTGATATATCCGTCGCCATTGACACTATAGGTTGTCAGTGATTCGCCACCTTCGACAGAGTTGATTTTGTTGTTGAACATTTCTGCAAGCATTGGCAACTTGTGTGTTACCACGATACGCAGGTCGTCGCCGCGTTTGATATGCAACTCCTGCATCTGTTGCATTTTGTAATAGGTGTCAACGTCGAGATCGTTGAGCAGTACGTATTCTTGTACCGTTCCACAACTTGTTGCGAACAATGATAAAAGAACAATAAAACCGAATCGTTTGATTATTTTATTCATAAAATTTTAATTTTCAATTGGTAATTAGTGATTAATGAAATTATTGGTTTATTTGCCAGTATTTGAATTGGGTTTTCAATTTTCGTTTTTCAATTCTCTTCGGTGTCTCCATACCCATTTCAGGTATCGAGGTGTTGACACGAAGTTGCGTTCCCACATTCTGCGAGGCTCTTTAATCAGCCGGAAGAGCCATTCCATTTTCATACTTACGGCCCATTGCGGAGCGCGTTTGACTGTTCCGGCGTAAAACTCGAACACGGCGCCTATGGATGCTATTACCTGTGGCTTTGTCAGCTCTTTTCGGTGGCGGGCAACCCATTTTTCCTGTTTGGGCGCTGTCATCGAAACAAACAGAACGTCGGGACAGAAGGTGTTTATGTCGTCTATTATGGTGCGGCTTTCGTCTTGTGAAAGCTCGTCGCAGAAAGAAGGTGACCAGCAGCGCATCTCGATGTTTGGGTATTCTTGGTGCAGACGTTTCTCTATCAGTTTCAATACCTCAGGGCTGCTTCCCATATAGTACACCTTGCCGGCAGAGTGTTCCTCGCCGTCTGAATTGCTTTTGTTCAGCTTTTGCAGCAGATAGCTGTGAAGGTCGTCGCCGGCAATCTTTTTGATTCTCTTGCCGCCATATAGCCGTAATGCCATACAGATGCCTTCACCGTCGGGCAGCAAAACGTCGCTTTGCTCCAGCGCGGTCCTGAACGCCTCGTCGTCGAGCGCTTTGACAAATGAGTGGGGGTTAAGGCAGTTCACCACTGTCGTAGAACCGTTCAGACATACATTGTCTAACGTTTCGGCCAGTTTGTAATTGAAAAAAGGATGCAAAATGAACTGTGTTAAATGAGGTTTATCTGGCATTTCGGCACACTTCCGTCTTGGTCAGTCCCATTAGAGGCTGTACCTATCCGTCACGCTTTGGTGTCGGACTTTTTTAGGTTTTTTGTGTCAAATACCGCTTTTCTCCTTTATTTTACTGCTTTTATTATATAGATATATAATTTAATTTCATTTCAAATAGCAGTGTATGACAGAGTTATACGGGAATGCCTTTATTTTTTTTAATTCACAAAAATAATGTTTTTTTTTGAATTGACAAAAAAAATCTATAGCAATAACAAAAAAATATTTAGAGGCTTTGCAGACAATAAAACACTGTGATTTCCGTTTAGGATTTCAATTTCAACTAATGTGACGAAAAAACAGAGAAAATGAATTTTTTAGACTTGATTATAGCAATCCCTTTGGGCTATCTGATTTTTAAAGGATATAAGCGTGGCCTTATTTTTGAGCTTGCTGCACTCCTGTCGGTTATACTTGGCAGCGCTCTTGCAGTGAGGCTTGCAAATTGGTTTTCTTCGCTGATTGGTCTCGATGGCTCTAATGCTTATTTGATATCCTTCTTTGTTATTTTCCTGATTGTTATTGTATTGTCGCTGTCTATTGCCAAGTTGGTTGAAAGGTTTGTCAAACTGATGCACGTTGGCATAGTCAATAATCTGGCAGGTGCACTTTTGGGGCTTCTCAAGGGCCTTTGCATAGTTGGAGTGTTACTTTATTATATTGCAGTTATTGACTTGAAAGAAAGTGTATTGACACGCGAGGCGAAACAGTCTTCAATGTTGTATCGTCCTGTCGAACGCTCGGGCCAGCGCATAGCAGGCCAAATGACATCATATGTCAATCAGCGTAAGCAGCTGCACGAGCAGCAGGAAAATGGTTGAACACTAAATCGTTATCTATGCTCATTCTGGCACCGATGCAAGGACTTACCGAACTATTGTTCCGCAGGGTTTTCCACCGCTGTTACCCTGGTGCTTTCGACTATGCCGTAAGTCCGTTCCTGTCCATAACACACGGCAATTTGCGCGATGCGGGGAAAAAGGTAGAGGATGTCTTGCCGGAATTCAATAGTGACAGCATTCCTGTGGTGCCGCAGTTGCTGGGGCACGAAGCTGATGGTTTTGTTGACTTGGCAAATCGTCTGAATGATTTGGGCTACAGTGAGTTGAATTGGAATATGGGTTGTCCTATGCGCCGGGTTGCAGCCAAACATCGTGGGTCGGGCATACTGCCATATCCTGATGAGGTTCGCGGAATCCTTGACAGTGTCGTTCCGCGGCTGAAAGCGACTCTTTCTGTGAAGGTTAGACTGGGATATTTGTCTCCGGACGAAATTGATGCCATCATTCCGATTCTAAATGATTATCCATTGTCGTCGGTAACGGTGCATCCTCGTACAGGCAAACAGATGTATTCGGGACAGGTTAATCTCGATAAATTTGCTGAAATCCTGCCGGAAATCAAACATAAGGTTATATATAACGGGGATGTCTGTTCGGTTTACGATTACCGGAAAATCAGATTGAAATTTCCACAAGTCAAGGATGTTATGATAGGTCGTGGAGCACTATACAACCCTTTGCTGCCCACAATGATACGTGCTGAGATGCCGGAGGATTTTGCTTCAGAAGGGCCTCACAAGATATCCGATTCGCTTTCGTCGCAGACTTTTATCAATGCTCTAATTAACGATATCCTTGAGCTTGATATTTCCAATCAAGCTAAAATCAGAAAGATAAAGGAATATTGGTGCCTTTTGTCGAAATCGATTCCCGGCACGGAAGAGAATAAGCGAAAAGTGCTTCACGCAAGCGATTTGGATGCAATTTTACGCCTTATTAGCGAAATGACAAAGTAAACCAACGCACCGACGCCCAGTCCCAGAAATGCTCCGCATATTATATCGCCGGGATAGTGTTTGCCGAGGTAGGCGCGACTGTATCCTGTTACGGTTGCCCACGCAAAAAGCAGGTAGGGCAAAGCCTTACTGCGGTATGTGCTTTCCGCGCCCTGTTCGCCGCTTCCCGTATTCCGTTTCCCGCCATACAAAAGGCTGAAAAACATCGCTACAGCGAAAGCATTTGCTGCGTGAGAAGAGACAAAGCCATAATGCCCTCCTTTGCTGGTATGGAACATTCTGACACCATCCAGTTCATAGCAGGGACGCAGGCGTTGAACGCCGTCTTTTATGGCATCGGTGCTTATTTTGTCCGCCAGCAGGATACAGACTCCAATCCCGGCCAAAACCCATAGCCAGCTGCGTCTGTCGTGACGAATGGTGGTGAAGTAATATGCCAAAACTATGACAATGAGCCAACTCCACGATTGGCTGAAGACCCACATCGTCCAGTCAAGCCAGTCGGTGTGGTGGCTGTTGACCCACCAGAAAACAGATTTGTCAATCTCGATTATCCGTTCCATTCAATTTGGCGAAAATCAAGTCTTTAAGTTCTTTGATGTTGTATCCCGACACAGCGCTGATCATTATTGTCGGCAGTGTCCGTGGCAGGGTGCGCTTCATCTGCTTTATCATATCCTCGTCGAGCATATCGCATTTTGTCACTGCCAGAATGCGTTCTTTGTCAAGCAGTTCAGGATTGTATTTTTTCAGTTCTTTCAGCAGGATATTATATTCTTTTTTGATGTCCATACTTTCGCACGACACCATAAACAAAAGGATGGAATTGCGCTCGATGTGACGCAAAAAACGAAGCCCCAAGCCTTTGCCTTCCGATGCACCTTCAATGATTCCTGGTATGTCGGCTATGCAGAACGACTGGTCTTCGTGGTATTTTACAATGCCGAGATTTGGTGTCAGCGTTGTAAACGGATAGTCTGCTATTTCTGGTTTTGCTGCCGAAACGACAGAGAGGAATGTCGATTTGCCGGCATTGGGGAATCCTACAAGTCCCACGTCGGCAAGTACTTTCAGCTCTATGATGACCCATCTTTCTTCGGCGGGCTCACCAGGCTGTGCATAGCGGGGTGTCTGGTTGGTTGGCGACTTGAAGTGGTCGTTACCCCAGCCACCGCGGCCTCCTTTGGCGATTATCGCAGTCTGCCCATCCTCGGTTATTTCGCACAGCTGTTCGCCTGTCTCGGCGTCGCGGCACACGCAGCCAAGAGGCACGTCGAGTATCTGGTCTTCTCCTTCGCGTCCGGTGCAAAGGTTCTGACCTCCGTTTTGGCCGTTTTCGGCAAAGACGTGTTTGGTGTACTTCAAGTGGAGCAACGTCCAGCGATTGGTATTGCCGCGCAAAATCACGTGTCCGCCACGGCCGCCGTCGCCGCCGTCGGGACCGGCTTTTGCGTTGTATTTCACGCGCAGCAGGTGCGCAGAACCGGCACCGCCCTTGCCCGAGCGGACAAATATCTTCACGTAGTCGACGAAATTAGAGGTCATTGTGATATTGTTTGTATGAACAATTTGTTCTGTTTGGAACGGCACAGACCGCCAAGCCTGTGCCGTTCAAGATGTAGTAAACTCGGATTATTTGAGTTTCTCGATTTCGGCGATGATGTTGGCCGAAATATCTTTAATGTCACCGAATCCGTTGACCTTGACGTGCAATCCTTTGCTTTCATAATAAGCGGCAACGGGGAGGGTCTTGGCCTCGTATTCTTTCAGGCGGTTTTTGATGGTTTCTTCGTTGTCGTCGCTGCGGCCGGAAACTTTTGCGCGTTCCAGCATACGGCGTATCAGTTCTTCGCGAGGCACGTCGAGGCTGACCATACAGGTCAGTTTGCGTCCGTGTTTGGCAAGCAGTTTGTCAAGCACTTCGGCTTGTGCCACATTGCGCGGAAAGCCGTCGAAAAGAATACCTTGCGTGTCTTTGGCAATGGCGTTGTCGATCATCTCTACAACGATATCGTCGCTGACAAGGCTTCCCGAATCCATAATACCTTTGATGCGTTTGCCAAGTTCGGTCTGTTCGGCGATTTCTTTGCGTAGCAGGTCGCCCGTCGAAATATGGTTGAGTTTGTAACGCTCAACCAGCAGGTCGCTCTGTGTGCCTTTTCCGGCTCCGGGAGCTCCAAACAAAACTATGTTAAGCATTTTTTTGATTATTTTACGAACTTACTTTACGGAAACAATTTCGAGGTCGAAAATCAGTGAACTGTTGGCGGGAATTGAGCCGACAGGCTGAGGACCATAGCCCAGCGACGACGGGATGATGAGGGTCAGCTTGCTGCCTGCAGGCTGGTTTATGATACCCTTCTCCCATCCGCGGATGAGCGACTGCTCACCGACACGGTAGCTAAGAGGCTCGTAGGGACGGCGGTCGTCGTAGAGGCCGTTCTCCTTGGCAACGCTTTCAAGGCTGGTGTCGAACACTTTGCCGTCGAGCAGACGTCCGGTGTAGTTGATGGCCACCTGGCGGCCGATTTCAACCTTCTGGCCGTTGCCTTTCTTGTTGACAATGATATAGAGGCCCTCTTCGTCGGGAGTGGCCTTAATCTTGTTGTCGGCAACATATTGAGCCAAAGCCTCTTTCTCGGCAGCCAGAGCCTGCTGCATATTCTCTCTGAAGTTGGCCTGTTCCTGCTCCATCTCCTCGCGGGTGATGATGTCGGTGAGGTTGATTTCATAGACCAGTTTCATCCCGGTTCCTGCCTTGTAGTATTCGGGGAAGCGGAAGCCGTATTTTGCCACAGAGTCGGCTTCGACCTCGAAGATGGCCTTGTCGCCGGTGTGCATCAGCAGCAGTCCTTCGGGCAGGTCGCCGGGGAAGACAGCCTCGTTGGCCATAAGTATACGGTCGGGAGTGTCAACGCGGCCCAAAACGGAGTCGTTGAGTCTCAACACGCAGGTGCCGACAAGCACATCGTTCAGCTGAACTTGCTGACCGTCTTTGTTGGTCTCTAAAAATTTATACCTCAAGCCGCCTTCGGTGGTCTTGAATCCGTCGCCGCAGGATGCCAGCATTGTGGCTCCGAGGATAAGAGCGGCGAAAAGTCTAAAACTTTTTTTCATTTCGTTTAGTTGTTTTATTTTTATTGTTTTATTTATGTTTTTTTGAATTTTTACTTTAATCTCATTTGACAGCCACATCGATGACCAGGATTGCCGATTGGGGAATCTTGTCCCCGTCACCGCCTATGCCGTATGCCAGGTTCGACGGCAGAATGACTTTGGCACGGCTTCCGTGATGCAGTTGCATAACGGCTTGGTCCAGTCCTATCATATATTGTCGACGGCCGGCAACATATGTGTCTTCTATGTCGCTGTATATCGTTTTGCCGTTGATGGCCTCAACATTGTAGGTCAACGTCACGCTGTCTTCAAAATCTATTTTTGCACCATTGCCTTTCTGGTATTCCCACACGCGGGCTCCTTCGTCCAGTCGTTTCATATTCTTCCATCCGCGACGGGCAATGTATTCGTCTATAGCTGTTTCTTCCGACTGTGCAATGGTCCTGTTGGCGTTGATAAGGTTTTCTTTGATGTCGCGGCTGGGTGCCGACGGACGTCCTACCATCGGTGGGTCGCTGTGGCACGAGGCCAATATGGTGCAGGCTATGACAAGAAGTGTGCGTCTCATTTCGATTCGGTGTTTTTCAAGTGGTTGGACAGTTCGCGCAGCATATTATCCTCAAGCACCTTCAATGTTGTCTCAAAGTCGTAAGGCGATGTGGCACCACTGGCTTTGGTGTGGCCGCCGCCGCCGAAATATTTGTGTGCGAAAACGTTGACGTCAAAATCGCCCTTGGCTCGGAACGACAGGCGCACACGGCCGTCGGTCTCCTTGACCATTGCGCCGACGGTCATCGGCTGCATCATAAGGGTATAGTTGACAAGGCCTTCGAGGTCGTTGGATGTGCCGCCGAATTGAGCTAGGTCTTCGGCGTTAATGTAGATGTAGGCGAAACCGACCTCGGGGAATATCTTTAGTCGCTGGCTCAGCAGGAAGCCGAGAATGTGCATCTTGTTGATGCTGTAGTTGTTGAAAGTGCGGTTGTGCACATCGGCGGCACCTATGGGGTGTCGCAGCAGGGCGGCGGCAGCCTCGTAGAGCGACGGGTCCTCGTTGGCGTAGGCAAAGCAGCCGGTGTCGGTGTTGATGCCGTGGAACAGGCAGCGGGCTGTGGGCAGCGCTATCGAGCTGTCGCCAATCATCTGTACAAAAAGCCAGTACAACAGCTCGCAGGTCGACGAGAGGTCAGGAATGCTCACAACGGCATTGAACATTTCGCTGTCGGGGTTGTGATGGTGGTCGACGAGCAACTTTACGGCTTTGCTGTCGCGCAGTGCACCGTCCAAGGGCAGTATGCGCGAGGCGTTGTTGAAGTCTACGCCAAGTATCAGGTCGGCTTCGGCCATCAGGCGCTGGCAACGTTCCAGGTCACTTTCGGCATCGACAATGGTCTCCGAACTTGGCAGATACAGCATATCGTCAGGACAGCGATTGGGCAGAACAACGTTGATTACGGGCATTGTCTGCCCTGCAAAAAATGCCGTCCTCAACCAATTGTATGTGGCCAAAGCCGAACCCACGGCGTCGCCATCGGGGTTCATATGCGATACAATTGCAATGTTTTGCGCCTTGCCAAGGGTCTTGGAAAAGCGTTCAACCAATTCGTTGTCAAGTATTAACGGCATATCTTATATCTGTTGTACAAACAACAAAGATACGCATATTTTTTTATATATGTTCGCGTGTTGAAAAATTAATGTAAAAATGTCTACCCGCGTTGGCCCGATAAAGTGAAGTTTAATGGAAAAAGGGTAATGATTAAGGTTTAATGTTTAAAGATTAAAATGTTAAAGCTTTTTTACTTTTAGCTTTCGAAAGTCAAGCAAACAAATAGCATCGTGCTACGCAGGCGCCTCGCCTGCGACAAAGGACCTCAGGCGAGGCGCCTGCGTACCAACCAAAAGCTTTTATTTGTATTTGACTGTCGTCGTTGCTACCACGCCATACCGCGCGATACCATCCAGGCTTGGGCCTCTTTGTTGCCGAGTTTGGCGGCTTTCTTATAGCTGGCGGTCTCGCGGCTGCTGTTGCCCTGCTTGGCATAAAGCTTGGCGATGAGGCAGTAGGTCTCGTGGTCGCGGTCGTTGATGGCCACGGCTTTCTGGTAGCTGCGCAGGGCTTTTACATAGTCGCCCTTGTCGGTGTAGACCTGGCCTAAGCATTTGTACGAATCAACGCTTTTTGGGTTGATGCGTGCGGCTTTCTGGTGGTAGGCGATGGCCTCGTCGTAGTTGCCCTTCAGACCATATACGGCTCCGAGGCGGTTGTAAGCCGGAAGGTATGTGCTGTCGATGCCGATGATGGTTTCGAAGCACTGGATGGCTTTCTTGTCGTCGCCGCGCTGTGTGTAGGCGATGCCGAGATAGTAGTAAAGTTTTATCGACTTGTTGTCGCGCTGCAGGCCTTTGCGCAGGTGTGTGATGGCTGTCTCGTAGTTGTTTTTCTGGGTGTACATCACGCCAAGGTTGTAGTAGGCGTCGACGTTGTCGGGGTCGTTGGCAAGCGTCTTGCGGAACTGCGCGAGGGCATCGTTGTCGTTGCCGCGGTTATAGTAGATGACGCCCAGTGTGTTGGTGGCTCGCGGCAGTTTTGGATCTATCTCCAAGGCTTTCTTGGCCCAATTGAGTGCGTTGGTAAAATTCTTCTTGTGGTTGTAAATCAAAGCCATACTGCAATAGGCGGAAGCGCTTGTGGGGTCAAGCTCGATGGCACGTTCGGCGAGGCTCAGCAGCTCGTCGACGCCGTTGAAGTGTCCGCTGCGCGAGCCGTCGAAGTCGCCATTCTCTATATAGCAGTAAATCAGATGTTCGTAGGCCTCGGCAAGGTTTTCGTCGAGGGTGATGGCCTGACGCAGCGATGTCGCCGCCTCGTCGTAGTGGCTGCGGCGTTCCTGCAGCTTGCCAAGCAGCAGCAGCGGGACTGCATTTTCGGGCTCATCGACGACGGCTTGCTGGTAGTAGGTCAGGGCGCGGTCGGTCAGACCGAGTTTCTCGGCATTCTGGCCTTTTTCGATGTTGCTGTTCTGGCAAAAAGCAGAACAATAAACCGATAATAACAAAATAATTAAAAAAGTGGTTTTTATCTTCATCATATTTCAACTTTCAATTCTCAACTAATCTTCCCCCACGCCAGTGCGCGTTTGTTTTTCTGCAGGTAGAGGCGCAGACAGGCATTGTCGGCCGACTGCAGTTGGGGGTCTTTCTCAAGGATTTCCTGAACTGTTTCGCGTGCGGCGCGGACTATCGGCTCGTCGCTGACGATGTCGGCCAGCTTCAGTTGCAGTATGCCGCTCTGTTGCAGGCCTTGCAGGTCGCCAGGGCCACGCAGCCGCAGGTCGGCCTCGGCGATGCGGAATCCGTCGTTCGAGTCGACCATTATCTTTATTCGTTCGCGTGCGGTGTTCGACAGCTTGTCGCCGGTCATCAGTATGCAGTACGACTGCTCAGCACCTCGGCCCACACGGCCGCGCAGCTGGTGCAGCTGCGACAGGCCGAACCGTTCGGCATTCTCGATTATCATCACCGACGCGTTGGGCACGTCGACGCCCACCTCGATGACTGTGGTGCTGACCATTATCTGCGTCTCGCCGCGCTTGAAACGGCCCATCTCGTAGTCTTTTGCCTCGCTGTCCATACGTCCGTGGACGATGCTGATCTGGTATTGCGGCAGCGGAAATTCGCGCACGATACTTTCATATCCGTCCATAAGGTCCTTGAGGTCCATCGTTTCCGACTCCTCGATGAGGGGGTAGACTATGTATACCTGTCGGCCTTTGGCAATCTCGTTGCGGATAAATCCGAAGACTTTAAGGCGCTGGTGGTCAGTGCTGTGAATTGTTTTCACGGCCTTACGTCCCGGAGGCAGTTCGTCGATTATGGAGCATTCAAGGTCGCCATAGAGGGTCATTGCCAGCGTGCGCGGTATCGGTGTGGCGGTCATCACCAGCACGTGTGGCGGCTGTGCGCTTTTGGTCCACAGTTTGCTGCGCTGCTCGACGCCGAAACGGTGCTGCTCGTCGATGACGACGAAGCCCAGGTTCTTGAATGTCACATCTTTCTCTATTACGGCGTGGGTGCCGATAAGTATGTCGATTTCGCCTTCGGTCAGGCGCTGTTTAATCTTCTTTTTTGCCGACGGCTTCAGGGCTCCGGTCAACAGTTCGACGTTGATGCCAAGGCCGTCGAGCATTTTGCTGATGTTGTTATAGTGCTGGTTGGCAAGTATTTCGGTGGGTGCCATCAGGCAGGCTTGGCAGCCGTTGTCGATGGCTATGAGCATTGTCAGCAGCGCCACCAGCGTCTTGCCGCTGCCCACGTCGCCTTGCAGCAGGCGGTTCATCTGGTGTCCGCTCTTCATATCGGCGCGGATTTCCTTGACCACGCGTTTCTGGGCACCCGTCAGCTCGAAGGTGAGCCGCTCGTTGTAGAAACGGTTGAAATGTTCGCCGACAACGGAAAACATATACCCGTTGGTGTGCATCTGGCGTTCGTGCCGGGCGTACTGATAGTCAAGTTGAAGGAAGAACAGCTCTTCGAATTTCATTCGCTGTATCGAGAGCGTGATGTCGTGCGGTCGGGTGGGGTAGTGGATCACCTCGATGGCGTTGGCGCGGCTTGGCAGCTTGTATTTCTCGATTACGTAGTAGGGGAGCGTCTCTGGTATGCGTCCGGCGGCGGAGCGAAGCAGCAGTTCTGTCAGCTTGGCGATGCCCTTGGTGTTCAACCCCTTGGATTTCAGCTTCTCGGTCGAGGAGTAGATGGGGATGTACTTTATGTTCGATGCGCCTTCGTGGTCGGCGCGTTCCAGGTCGGGATGGGCTATGTTGATGTGGCCGTTGAAGACTGTCGGCTTGCCCATAACGACATATTCGGTGTCGGGCTTGAGCGATTCGCGTATCCATTTGATGCCCTGAAACCAAACCAGTTCAATCTGTCCGGTGGCATCGCGCAGCTGTGCCGACAGGCGCGTCGACTTGCCGCTGCCCACGGTGTGCATATCGAATATTGTTCCGCGCAGCACCACGTAAGGCTCGTCGATGTTTATGTCGCGGATTGAGGATGTCTGCGAACGGTCGACATAACGAAACGGGAAGTATTCCAGCAGGTCGCCGTAGGTGTAGATGTCCAGTTCGCGCTGCAGCAGCTGGGCGCGTGTGGGGCCTACGCCTTTGAGGAATTCTATCGGTGTGTCGACGAAAAGCACTTTTGGAGAATTTGTTAATTCGTTAATTTGTGAATTTGTTAATTCGTTAACTCGTTAATAATATGAATATACAAAATGTATTGTCCCTTAACTTCCCTTAACTTCCCTTTAACTCCCAACTATGCCAAGTATTTGTTTATGTCTTTGCCGAAGGCTGCCAGTTCGCGGACCATCGTCGAGCTGATGACGGCAGTGGCAGGGTCGGCGAATAACAGGACGGTCTCGATGTCGGGGGCCACGAGGCGGTTAATGTCGGCAATCTTCTGCTCGTAGGCAAAATCGGCAGCATCGCGCACGCCGCGCATAATGAACTGGGCTCCCGTTTGGTGGCACAGGTCGGTGGTGAGGCACGAATAGGTGGTCACTTCGACTTGCGGCAAAGCGGCAACGGCGCGACGTATGCGCTCAACGCGCTCGTCGACAGGCAGGAAGTTTTTCTTTTCGGTGTTCACACCCACCGCAATGATGATGCGGTCGAAAAGAGTCAGACCCTTTCGCAGCAAAGCCAGATGACCGACGGTCATCGGGTCGAACGAACCAGGGAAAAGAGCTGTTTTTGACATTGTTATCTTCGTTTTTTCTTTGTTTGCCTATGATGGTTTTTGTCGCCGTTGTCGCCGAAAACATAAAGAAGGCGCATCGACAGCGACGAATTGAATACGTTGTTCTGCCAGCTGGTGATTTCGCGGTCGCCTTCGTAGTGCAGTCCCGTGAAGTGCCAGTCGCGTTTTACGGGCATCAGCGACATCTGGTAGCGGAAATTCAGCGTCAGGCCGCGCCAGATGGGGAAGCGCACGTCGATAGCGGCCGACAGGTCGTTTTTGAGGAACGACATATTCGACGTGTCGGGCTCGAAATATCCGGGCTGGAACAGGATTAGACCGTGGGGCTGCTGCACCAGGCGCCCGTACGTCAAGCCCAGTCCGAACGTCATTCCGCCGTAGGGGTCGGTGAAATGGACCGTCAGCGGGATGTCCACATAGTTGAGCGTGAACCCGAAAAGGCTGTATGGGTCTTTGGAGTTGTTGTAGGCACCGCGCTGCGAGAAGTCGGCCTCCATCGACAGCTGCCAGCGCTGGTTGGAAGTCAGGTCGACGACGGCGCCCACGCCGGCTGTGAAGCCCCATTTGCGGAAGCCGCGCAGCTCGTCGCCGCGCATCTGCGATGCCGTGGCGCCAAGCGCGGGGTAGGCGCGAATCACCTGGCTGCTTTGTCGGCGCTGGGCATTGGCGTTGCCGCTGCATAACAGCAGCAGAGCAAAAAGTATGAAAGATGTTTTTTTAAGTTTCATAAACAATAAATATTGATAGTCGGCAATTGGTTCGAAAGCATTGTTGTTTAGTCAAAAAAGATATGTTGTCGCCTTATAGAACGCGATTGTTGAAAAAAAATTGTAGCAAAAACCACTTCTTGTTCAAAAAAAATGCTGTAATTTTGCATTATGGAAACAACACAGCGAAATAGCACAAAGAGAAAAGAAAGAATCAGTTACGAGCAGGCGTTCTCGCTCAACGGCAAGACGCCTCCCCAGGCTGTCGAACTCGAGGAGGCCGTCCTCGGCGCTCTGATGCTCGACCAGAACGCCCTCAACAACACCATCCAGATGCTCCGCACGGAATACTTCTACCGTCCTGAGCACCAGCTGATTTTCAAAGCCATCCTGACCCTCTTCGAACAGTCGCGCCCCGTCGACCTGCTCACCGTCTCGCAGCAGCTGATGAAGGACGGCCAGTTCGAGGCCGTCGGTGGCGGTATGTACCTCTCGCAGCTTGTCAACCGTGTTGTTTCGGCAGCGCATATCGAGTACCATTCGCGCATCATTTCCGAAAAATACATTCAGCGCGAAATAATACGCGTCTGCACCGAGACGCTTACCAAGGCCTACGACGAGACAACCGATGTGCTCGACCTGCTCGACGAGACCGAGCGTACGCTGATGGACATCGACGAGAAGAACTTCCACACCGAATACCACAATATGCAGGACGTCCTGCACACGGCCTTCGAGCAAATCGAGGCGGCGCAGCAGAGCGACAGCTCGTACAGCGGCGTCCCGACGGGTTTTGTCGACCTCGACCGTATGACGGCGGGATTCCAGCCCGGCACACTCATCATCCTGGCCGCACGTCCCGCAATGGGCAAGACCGCCTTTGCCCTCACGATGGCCCGCAACATTGCCATCGATATGAAGAAACCCATCGCCTTCTTCTCGCTCGAAATGACTGCCGTCGAGCTTGTTATGCGCCTCATCAGCAGCGAGTCGGGCATCTCGGGCGACCGCCTCAAGAAAGGCGAAAAGCTGCCCGAGGTCGAAAAGACACAGCTCTATGCCAAGTCGCAGGTGCTCACCGAGGCACCGATCTATATCGACGACACACCGCAGCTCTCCATCTTCGAACTGCGCGCCAAGTGCCGCCGCCTCAAGCAGCAGCACAACATCCAGATGGTCTTCATCGACTACCTGCAGCTGATGCAGGCCGGCGGCGAACAGTCGCGCAACGGCAACCGCGAACAGGAAATCAGCCTTATCTCGCGCCAGCTCAAGGCGTTGTCCAAAGAGCTCAGCGTCCCCGTCATCGCACTCTCGCAGCTGTCGCGTGCCGTCGAGACCCGTGGCGGCACCAAGAAGCCGCAGCTCAGCGACCTGCGCGAATCGGGCGCCATCGAGCAGGACGCCGACATCGTGATGTTCATCTATCGTCCTGAATACTACCATATTTACGAAGACGACAACGGGTCGACGCTGGGTATGGCCGACATCATCATCGCCAAGCACCGTAGCGGCGAGACCGGCGAGGTGCGCCTACGTTTCGTTTCGCAATACGCCAAGTTCGAAAACCGCGAAAGCGAGGGCAGCTACGATATGATGTCGGGATTGCAGCCCAACACGGCCTTCGACGGCGGCGGCGCCGTAATCCTCGACTCGAAGATGAACCGCGACATCGACAGTCAGTCCAACGAAGAAAACCAGGAAATGTTCGAATAGTGGCAAGGCCCCTTCCGGCCCGCCCAGCACCGCCACCAGGCGGCCCTTTTTGCATTCCGTTCCTATGCAGTTCTTATATCGTTCTTATATCGCGAATATAAGAACGATATAAGAACTGCCTTCGAACGATAGGCCAAAAGGCGGTGCCGCTCCCTCGCGGGAGAAGCCCTTGCGGCAACGGCTTGGCAAGGCTTTTGGGCCTTCAGTGTCGACAAGACGGAATTTTTATTTTGCCCAATTCACAAAAATGTGTAAATTTGCAAATGCGTTGCTTTGTGCAACACAATGTTATTTTTTTGAAATTCAGTATATAATAATATTAATTCATTATAAAGACAACAAAAAATGGAAAAGAAGGACCTTCTGAAAGAAACCGTTCAACACATCGACATCAAAAAGTATGACTCGACCGAACTGATTGATGCTATGCGCCGTATGTCGTTCACCAGCCGCGACACCGCCCGTGCCGCAGACATACTGATGAAAATGTGCGCCGAAAAAGGCTGCACCAACATCCTCACTATCGCCGGCTCGACGTCGGCTGCCGGATGTATGCAGGTGTATGTCGATATGGTCCGCAACAAGATGGTCGACGTCGTCGTCTCGACGGGTGCGTCGATTATCGATATGGACCTGTTCGAAGCCCTTGGTTTCAAGCACTATATCGGCACCAAAGAGAATGTCATCCCCGACACCAAACTGCGCGAACTTTATATCGACCGCATCTATGACACCTTTATCGACGAAGAGGAACTGCAGGCTTGCGACAATGCCACCTACGAGCTGGCCAATATGCTCGAGGCCCGTCCCTACAGCTCGCGCGAGTTCATCTACGAGCTTGGCAAGTGGCTCCACAACGGTCGCGCCGTCAAGAAGGACAGCCTGATCCAGACCTGCTACGAGTGCGGCGTGCCTATCTTCTGCCCCGCATTCTCCGACTGCTCGGCCGGTTTCGGCATCGGCAAGCACCAGTGGATGCGCGCCCAAGAGGGCAAGCCCTATCTGAGCATCGACTCGGTGTGCGACTTTATCGAGCTGACCAAGATCAAGATGGCGGCCCCCGAAACAGGCCTCTTTATGGTCGGCGGCGGCACGCCCAAAAACTTCGCCCAGGACACTGTCGTCTGCGCCGAAATCCTTGGCCACGAGGTGCCTATGCACAAATATGCCATCCAGATCACCGTTGCCGACGTGCGCGACGGCGCCTGCTCGTCGTCGACACTGCTCGAGGCCGGCAGCTGGGGCAAGGTCAGCGAAGAGCTGCAGCAGATGGTCTATGCCGAAGGCACGACGGTCATCCCGCTCATCGCTTCGTATGTCTACCACAACGGCCCCTGGCGCGAACGCGAGTACAAGAACTGGCAGAAAATTTTTGAAAAATAAAGACTTATATGTGTAGTGAATTGTGACCTGCGACACGACCGCGCTCGTATCACGGGTTGCAGGTCACAGGTCACAATCCACTAATCTCAATTCACAATTCACTATCCACCAATATGGACGATTGTATCCGTCAGAATATCCGCGACTTGATTCAGCGCGAGGTGGTTGTGGCAACGGGATGCACCGAACCCGGCGCCGTCGCACTGGCTGTCGCCAAGGCACGCGAAACGCTGGGCACGATGCCCGACCGCACACAGCTGCTGTTGAGCAAGAATGTTTTTAAAAACGCAATGGGTGTCGGCATCCCCGGCACGGGAATGATTGGTCTGCCCATCGCCGTGGCCATAGCGCTGACGTCGGGCGATTCAAGACGCCAGCTCGAAGTGTTGACGGTGCCTGCCGAAGATGTGGAGAAAGCCAAAGCCTGGCTGGCCAACAACGGCGACCGTATAAGCATTGGCCTCAAGGATCGCTGCGAGGACAAGCTCTACATCGAGTGCATTTGCTCGAAAGGCGACGACACGGCTACGGCTGTCATCTCGAAGCGACACACCAATTTCGTATACGTGGCCCGCAACGGCAAGGTTTTTGTCGACAACGAGAGCGCTGCCGGTGCCGATTCCGAATGCTGCACAGACCCTTGCCTGACGGAGCGCATCGTCTATGACTATGCCACCACAGCACCCATAGAAGAACTGACGTTCATACGCGAAACGGTCGAGCTGAACAGCGCCGCCGCCAACGAGGGCCTGAAAGGCTACGGTCTCAACACGGGACGCATCCTGATGGAAAATGCCGATGGCGACATTGTCCACACCGTCATTGCACGCACCGTGGCGGCGTCGGACGCCCGTATGGACGGCTGCACGCTGCCGGTCTACAGCAACAGCGGTAGCGGCAACCAGGGCATTGCCTGCACTTTGCCTGTCTACGAATATGGCCGTGCCAAGGGCTCGAGCGAGGAACAGGTGACGAGGGCTTTGATACTCAGTCATCTGACCTCGATCTATATCAAGCGTGGCATTGGACGCCTGTCGGCTTTGTGCGGCATCGTCAATGCTTCGATAGGCGTTTCGTCGGGCATCACTTACCTGCACGGCGGCACCTACGACCAGATATGCTATGCCATAAAGAATATGATCAACACCCTGGCGGGAATGGTTTGCGACGGTGCCAAGCCGTCGTGCGCCCTTAAGATGTCGACGGGCCTCTACAGCGCCTTTGTCAGCGCCGAGCTGGCGCTGCACGACAAGGTTGTCGACGCTTGCGACGGCCTGTCGGAGAGGAATATAGACTATTCGATCCGCAACCTGGGCCGACTTGGCAAAGAGGGTATGGACCAGACCGACGACGTGGTGCTCGACATAATGACGCACAAACATAATGCCTGAACAGCGGGCGTATGGCGGAAGGAAGCGTCCCGGACGGCTGTATGTTGAAAAAAAAATGTCCTATTGATGTGCTATATGAAAAAAAAACAGTAATTTTGCCAATTCAAAATTTAAATAACAAAGATATGGATTATAACAGTAACAGAACGAAAGAAGAGTTGTATTCACAGTCCATTAGTGCAGGTAAGCGCAAATATTTTTTTGATGTGAAAGAGACACGCGGTGGTGACAAATTCATCGTTATCGCCGAGAGCCGCAAACTTTTTGACAACAACACCGGCAATTTCTATTTCGAGAAGAATAAAATGTTCCTTTACAAGGAAGATTTTGAAAAGTTTCAGAAGGGTCTGGCCAATGCCATCAGTTTCATAGAGACGGGTGTTGTCCCCGAGGATGACACAGCTAGCGCCGAAACTCCCGCTGCCGAAGCTCCTGTCGACGACATTGAGGACATCTTCAAAATCTGAACGCTGCAGTCTTTGCGGCCGACAGCCTTCTGAATGTTGAAAAGAGGCGAAACGTGGTGCGGATTAGCTGCTGGCTGATTTCTAAAGCTTTTCTTTGACCGTTTCCCTTTTGACATTAACCTTTACTTTAAAAACAACGACCATCCATAATTATGGGTAAAATAATTTCGATAGCTAACCAAAAAGGGGGCGTGGGCAAAACAACCACGGCAACCAATCTTTCTGCCTCGTTGGCGGTGCTGGAGTACAAGGTGCTGCTGATCGATGCCGACCCACAGGCCAACGCCACGTCGGGTCTTGGCGTCAACCCCGAGGAGGTGGAGCAAAGTGCTTACGAGTGTTTCCTTGGCCAAGCTGCGGCCAAGGACTGCATTGTGGAGACTGAAACCCCTAACTTGTACTTGCTGCCTACCCGTATCGACCTGGTGGGCGCCGAGATTGACCTGGTGAACGAGAAACAGCGTGAATTCTACATCTCCAAGGCTTTGGCCCCTATTCGCGACGACTATGATTTCATCATCATCGACTGCTCGCCGTCGCTGGGTCTCATCACCATCAACGCACTGACGGCTTCCGATTCTGTCATAATCCCGATACAGAGCGAATACTTTGCCCTCGAAGGCCTTGGCAAGCTGCTCAACACTGTCCGTATCGTCCAGACCCGCCTCAACCCGAAGCTATCGATTGAGGGCCTGTTGATTACGATGTACGACTCGCGTCTGCGTCTGGCACGCCAGGTGGTGGAGGATGTACGAGGCCACTTCAAGCAGATGGTCTTCGACACGCTTATCTATCGCAACACCAAGCTGGCCGAGGCTCCGAGCTATGGCCGTTCGATCATTATGCACGACGCTACCTGCTCGGGTGCCATCAACTATTTGAATCTGGCCAATGAAATCCTGCGCCGCAACGGAATGGACAAGGCAAAGAAAAGCAAGTGAGAATTGAAAGTTAGATTGTTATGACTACAAAGAAAAAAACTACAGGACTGGGACGCGGTTTGGGCTCTATTCTGCCCGACGTCGATATCGACGCCGCTATGGGCAAGAGCAACTTGACTACGGCCATCACAACAATACCTCTCGACAGTATCGAGGCCAACCCCTTCCAGCCTCGCAAGGAGTTCGACCAGGAAGCCCTCGACGAACTGGCCCAGTCCATACGCCAGCAGGGGGTCATCACGCCCATCACGGTGCGCCAGATGCCTGACGGCAAATATCAGCTTATTGCTGGCGAACGCCGTCTGCGCGCCTCGCAAATTGCTGGACTGAAGGAGATTCCGGCCTATATCCGCATCGCCACCGACACGCAGATGATGGAGATGGCCCTGGTGGAGAACATCCAGCGCGAGAACCTCAACGCGATGGAAATCGCTTTCTCCTACAATGCTCTTATCGAAGAGTGCCAGCTGACGCACGAGCAGCTGAGCGAGAAGGTGGGCAAAAACCGTTCGACCATAACCAACTACCTGCGCCTGCTGAACCTGCCGTCCGAAACGCAGCTGGCTCTCAGCACCGACCAGATCAGTATGGCTCACGCCCGTTGCCTGGTCAACATCGAGGACACCGACACGCACCTGGCCCTGCTGCACGACATCATCAACAAGCAGCTGTCGGTGCGTCAGACCGAGCAACTGGTAAAGGAAATGGCCAAACCCAAGCCTGCCGTGGTTGCACGCCGCAAGGACGACCTGCCCGAAACGCACGCCGCTTCGCGCTCGGCGCTGAAGCAGTATCTGCAGTCGGAGGTCGACATCAAGCGCAGCCGTCGCGGCAAGGGCACGCTGACCATCCATTTCAACAGCGACAAGGATTTCGAACGCATTATCAAACTGATTGAAAAGTGAGACGCTTTTTGTGATTGGCGTGTATACATATAAGAATAATATAAAAAGAGTGGGGTCGTTGTGCCTTGCTCTTTTTTGTGTGTTGTTTTGCGGTGCCGCTGTGGCTCAGAACGACACGGCCCTTGTTGCGCGGCAGGGCAGGACAGAGGGCACGGTGCACACCGTCGCCGTCGAAAAGCCGCATAGCGCCAAGAAGGCGCTGATACTGTCGGCCGTGCTGCCTGGCGCCGGCCAGGTCTACAACGGACAGGCGTGGAAGATACCCATCGTATATGCCGGTCTTGGTGGCGTGGCCTACTACACCTACAGCAACTACACGCAGATGAGGCTCTACAAAGATGAGTATCTCTACCGCGTCAACAACAATGGTGCGACGCTGCATCCCGACGATGTGGACATTTCGGGTGCGCCAACGTCGAACATCTACAACCTCTACGAGGACTATAACAAAACGTTCCAGCTGTCGGTCATCATCGCCGCTGCCGTTTATGGCCTCAACCTGCTCGACGCCTACGTCTTCGGCCATCTCTACGACTTCCAGATCACCGACGACCTTACGCTGAACATAGCTCCCGAACTGCTGCCTTACAACAAAATCGGCGGCACCTTCGGCACCGGCCTCGGCTTTGCCCCAGCAGCAGGCATACGGCTAAGGTTCTGATTTGATTCTCAACGCTCAAGATACGGCAACACCACGTTCGTATAACGCCTCTGGTGCAAACCCAATTTCGTTGTGCCAGTCTACGGTGAACGGATCTAACGTGAAGCTTCGGAAATAATCTATGTTTTGAAGCTTGCGGCAGATTCCACTTTGCATCATAGGCGTAAAGTCGACCATTTTGACAGCGCCATCGTTGAAAGTCAGTTTCAAAATATGGTCGCGTACATATTCGGCGGCTGTCACGCATAAAATCATATAGTTTTCCATAATAAATCAATCAAGAGGTTCAATACTAAACGGTGCTTTTTGATTTTGAAGGTTATCCCAGTTTTGAAGAAGCTCATCCTTGTGCAAGTCAAGCCATTCATATACCATAGACAAAACCCTACGGGGAAGAGAGCCTTTGACAAGACCGTCTTTTATGAAAATGATGGCCTTATAATTATTGTACCACACGTGGAAATGAGGCGGATTGTGGTCATCAATATACATATAAATTATGATACCATAAAACTTGCTTATCTCGGGCATAGTCAGTCTTAATTTTTTGCAAAAGTACAAAATATTTTTGAATCGTAAAAAATGAATGTTCAATTTTTAGATTATCAATGTTTTTTTGATAAAATAACATTTAGTACGAATAATTTATTTTACCATTTTGTCATTTTTTGCTATTTTTGCAAAGTCATTCATCGAAAAGCTCTCGGTTGATTTTTGTTTTTAACAAATGATTCTGTGAGAATTAGATAGTGACAGAACATAATAGACAAGACGTTGAACGGCGTTTTATCTGCGGTCGCTGAAACTCGCAATTTCTTTATCCACCGCACGGTAAGGCAAAGTCAACGTCCACATTTGCTACAAATTATATGTTGTAAGCTTATAGCGTGGGCGTTTGACGTTGCTTATCTTCGGTGGATGGGCAATGCGAGGCCTCAGCGACGGGATAGGCAAAGTTGAATCCCGCGCTTCTTTCTATTTTGTTTTTGAATTATCGGATATTATTGTGGCACTTCGGGAATCGTGTCAAACAAACAGTTGTGCCCGACACGAATAAGGGTTTTATGTATGGTAAATGCAAGACACTTCCTATTGATGCTATTAATGTTTCCGTTATTCTTGTCGGCGCAGGAAATCCGCTTGGCAGAAAAACTCACAATGCAAATGCCGGAAGGCATTACTCCGATTGAGAATTCGTATCAATTCAGTAAATCTCGCGGTTATTGTGACAATTATATATATACAGTATACATAATACCTTTAGAAACTGAAATGCCCGACGGCAATAAAGGCGCTATTGCTGATCGCTACAAAAATCTAAAAACGATGGATACTATATTTGTTAATAAGAAAACAACGCAACTCTTGGAAACTCAAACCGAAAACTTCTATCAGTGGACCAAAGATTATGTAAAAAAGAAATATGAAACTACAGACAGTTCCAAATGGAAATATGTATACACTTTTGCATCGCATACGAATACGGAGATTGTGTTGGTTGTGGTAGAAACCACGCACGATGATAATTACGCAACTATTGATTCAATACTTTCTACATTCGAATACAAACCAGGTTTTTGGGGTAAGTTTGGCCACGGTTGGCAGTGTGCAGAATTATGGTGGTTTTTATTAATAGTAATACTCATTTTTTCGGGATTTATTGTTTTTGTAGATCATAATGGAACAATATGGCCTTTTATTTATATTATTTGTTCATTGCTGTCCACTAAAAATTTATACCGATAATTCTTAGTTGAACTATATCAACCATTTGTGATGACTTTTACAGTAAACGGATTTGAAATCGCCATTTTGATGCATGTTTGTTTTCAATTGCATAAATAATTGATTCAC
>JAFROL010000002.1 GCA_017429685.1 Bacteroidales bacterium
AGTCAGTTAATCCATCAATATGCCCCAAATGAAGATATGTTGTAGGGACCACTGTATCCACTCTAATCGAATCGACTGCAATGCATCCATCAATGTCACGATAAAAAAAAGCATAATACTCAATACTGTCAGGAATTTGATTATCAAGTAAACACGCTATACCATATATTTTTGTTCCTTCTGGCTGTGCCGAAAAATTGTTTCCACTACGCATATATACAGCCAGAGAAGGGTATGTTGCGTGACCAAAAAGATTGTATGTATTAAAAAGGTTTGGTATGAGGTATCCGCTGTTTGTATCGCCCAAGGTGATAATGTTTTGCGATTGGACAGCACCGCTGAGGAGAATAACAAATATAATCAATAATTTTTTCATAATAAACTTTTGTTATTTACGGATTATCAGTGCATTCAGGTCTATAATTGGCATTTGCCACATCGCTTTCTTTCTCAACTCCTTCGCAGGAAATGGTTCCACTCAAAGGGTCGGTGCTGAGGACGGACCTGTATATAACGATAAAAATGTTAAAGCAGCGCCAACAAAAATGGCCAACTGTTTCCTAAAAATAATCTCGTTCATAAGAACTTGATTTTAAATATGATATTGTTATTTTATAAACTAACTTTTTAATTAATAACTTTTGCAAAGTTAAAAAAATATATAATATTCAAACTTTTATAGAATAAAATTTTTCTAGATAGATTCCAGACCAAAACGCAACTCAGGTTTGCAAAGATAGGTAAAATTCTTGAAACGGGATGCGGAAGCCCAATTTTTTTCTTGGTCTATGGTTGATTTTGTACTGAATGGCAGCGACTTGTTCGTCCGTCAGTTTGGAAAATTTGTCATCGCGTGGGATGTACTGTCTGATAAGCATATTTGTGTTTTCGATGAGACCTTTCTGCCACGAGGAGTACGGGTCGGCGAAATAGACTTTTGCGCCGAGGTGCCGGGTGATGTATTCGTGTTCGGCGAATTCGGGTCCGTTGTCGGTGGGCAAAGGTAACAACTTTTTTCCATCTGTGCAAGGGGAGAGGTTCTTTTCCTCTTCCTTTGCCGGAAAAAAATCCCTTTATCAGCCCGTGTTTTCTCTCAAAAAGTTGCGTTTCTTATTGGAACTTACCCTATGCCTGCTCAACCTCGGCGTCACCGTTGACGAGATAGGGACGGTTGCTTTTTACTTCGTCGCATCGGTAGCGCGTGCGACGTTTTTCGACCGAGCGGAAAAGTATTTCGGGACGCGATTTGATGCGGAACAGTGACCCTTCGGGCAAATCCTTGAGCAGAAGCACGGCGCTGGCTTCCGAAGGGTTGTCAATTTCTTTCAGCCTGCGTTCCAGTTCGTTGCCTGCGGCGCGGTTGAGCGGTATGCGGGCGGTGTATTTTTTCAGCAGCGGGTAGATCTCGGTGGGGAAATGGCCGTCGTTGAAGTACTGCACCAGCAGGTTGCGGTACTGCTGCTGCCATTCGTGGCCGTGGGGCTGGACGGTGCGGCCGTAGGCCTTGAAGGTTTCGAGGTGGGCCATTTCGTGCAGCAGCACCAGTAGGAACAGGTGTGGCGACAGGTCACCGTTGACGCTGATTTCGTTGTAGTTGTGGCGCGGCTGCGGCATACGGTAGTCGCCCAGCTTCGAGGTGCGCTGGCGCGTGATGTGGAAGCGGACCGAGTTGGCGACAATATAGTTGTATATTGGGTCGACGGCCGACAGGGGCAGGTAGCGGCGCAGGATGGCCTTGTTCTGTTCCTCGTTAGTCATAGTATGCTGCAGGCAAAGTGCTTGTTTCCACTCTGTTGTCGGCAAAAGTCGGGCAGTTGCACTTGCGGCTCTTGCGGTGCTTGGACATATGCACCCCCTTGCGGCTGCACCCCGCCAGCAGCAGCGTCGCGACAAGCATCGCCACCGCCATAGATTTCATAAAAAAGCATTTCCGTTTCATACCACCATAACGCAGAAATGGGAAAAAAATTATTTGAATGGATTCCGCAATTTTAATGCAACCTAGGTTCCAGCGTTGCACTTGAAATTGGAATTTCGGAATGATAAATAAAACAATGGGTTGTGCTGGTTCGTTCTCCTGCTCGCAGGCTGGTTTAGTTCGGGAAATGCTTGATGCGGTTAGAGTATCCTGCGTCCAGCCTTTTTGGCGTATATGGCATTTTGTTCGTTCATAAAATTGGCAATATGGCTCTTGTCTTCGCTCGTTTTTTGCAGAATGTGAAAGATGAGTGTGATGAATTTGTGGATTCCCGACATTTTAAAGCTAATTAATTTGTGGATTTGTCGTGGAAAATAAAAAAAATATTTGTGGATTCGTTTTTTATTCGTACCTTTGCATTTGTTTTTTAAACGAAAGAACAGATGATTTTCAAGAGAAAGATATACACAGAAATGGTTGAGTGGAAGAAGCAGTGGCAAGGGAAATATGCTCTGCTTGTGAAAGGTGCACGGCGTGTTGGCAAGTCAACCATCGTACAAGAATTCGCAAAAAACGAATACCGCAGCCATATACTTATCGACTTTTCGATAGCCTCTAAGCAGGTGGATGAAATATTCGACGACATAATGGATCTCGACTATTTTTTTCTTCGTTTGCAAACCCTCTTCAATGTGAAGCTCTACGAGCGTGAGTCGGTGATCATATTCGACGAGGTACAGTTCAAGCCTCAGGCACGGCAGGCAATCAAGCATTTGGTCGCCGACGGACGCTACGACTACATAGAGACTGGTTCGCTGATTTCTATCCGCAAAAATGTGGAGAATATCCTTATTCCCAGCGAAGAAATGAGCACTACACTCTATCCTATGGACTGGGAAGAATTCTGTTGGGCCACTGTTGGAGAGGTTGTTCCGGCACAAATCAGGCAGGTCTTCGCAATGAGGAGGCCGATCGGCGATGCGGTGCACCGTAAATGGATGCGCCAGTTGCGGCTTTATATGCTTGTCGGGGGTATGCCACAAGCTGTCGACGAATACCTGAAAAGTAACAACCTGAGCGACGTGGACTTGGTGAAGCGTCAGATAATTCAGCTCTATGACACCGACTTCAACAAGATAGACCCCTCGGGGAGAGCCTCAAAAATGTTCAAGAACATACCAGCCCAACTTACAGGCAACGCAACACGGTATATGGTCGAAACAGCCTTGAGCGAGAAGCGCTCGGAGCAGGCCGAGACCATAATCCACGAGATGGCCGAGAGTATGGTGGTCAACCTTGCCTATCACGCCAATGACCCCAGCGTTGGGCTTGGCCTGAACGGTAGCCTCGACACTTACAAGATGTTCCTTGCCGACACAGGGCTTTTTGTCACACTGGCTTTCTGGGATAAGAAGTATACCGAGAATGTTGTCTACCAGAAACTCCTCGGCGATAAGCTTGAGGCCAACCTGGGATATGTGTACGAGAATCTGGTGGCGCAGATGCTACGCAGCGCAGGCAACGAGCTATACTACTACGCCTTCCCGACGGGCAACGGCAACAAGAACTACGAGGTCGACTTTCTCCTTTCGCGCGGCAACAAACTGGTACCCATCGAGGTGAAATCGTCGGGCTATCGCACCCATCGCTCGCTTGATGTTTTCTGTGAGAAGTACCCCTCGCGCATCGGCCAGCGGTTGCTGCTCTACCCTAAGGACTACCAACAGGACGGTCCTGTCACCTGCCTGCCGGTCTACTATGCAGGGTTGCTGTGACGGTGCTCTGCAGGTTCGTTCTCCTGCTCGCAGACGAGGTTTAGTTTGGGAAGTGCTTGATGCGGTCGGTGTCGATGCGCTCGCCGCTTTCGGGGGCGCCCATTTCGATCAATGGGGCGCTCTTCGATACTACCACCACGCCCATCATCATTGGCGTTTTGCTGCTTTCTTGGATGGTGATGGCCTTGACGCTGACCTCGTCGCTGGTCAGGTCGAACTGGAACGTCTCCTTTTTGAAGCCGATTCCGCTTATCACAACGTCGTATTTGCCCTTGGGCACACGGACTGTGAAATTGCCGTCCAAGTCGGTTCGGGCACCGCCGACAACTTTTCTCCCTTTTTTGATGATAACGTTGGCGAAAGAAAGCGGTTCGCCTGTTTTTTCTTCCACAACGCAGCCCCGGAATATGCAGGTGTCCGACTGTTTTAGCTCGGTGCCATTGTTGCAGTCACTTCTGGTGGGCAGGGTCTCCTGCGCCGTGGCGGTCAGCGTCCCGGCCGTAAGGCCCAGTGCAAGCCCCGCCACCACGGCTGCTTTGCCCATAGCGGCGCGAATGGTGAGCTCCTGTTCCAGGTGCTGCAGCTCGGCTTCGCAGCGCGGACAGGTACCGTCGCACTGGCCATCATAGGTGCATTCCGGAATATCCAATGCGATGCCGTTCTCCTGGGCTATGCTGCGGCGTATCTCCTTCAGTTCGTTGCAGATTTGTTTTCCTTGATTCATAATAAATTGATGTTAAGGGAAGTTAAAGGGGGAGTTAAGGGGAGTTAAGGGACAAATGCACTTGCTGGGTACAATTGTCCCTTAACTCCCCTTGACTTCATTTAACTTCTTGTATGCCATAATATTAATTGTTTTAGATTTTCGCCCTGCGGACGGTGAAGGCTACGACGAGGGTGGAAAGCAGCGTCACGACGAGGAAGGTGGCTACGAAATCCACCAGCCGCATTGCCACTGGGAAGGCGTCGACGATGGCGTTGGCACCCAGCTTGACGATGCCGAAATGCTGCTGTAGCAGGCAAACGACGAGTCCCAGCACCAGGCCGGCAACGACGCCCACCAGGGCGATGAGGATGCCTTCGGTGAAGAAGACGCGGCGTATCTGCTGGCGGTCCATTCCCAGGGCGCGCATCGTGGCGATGTCCTTGCGCTTGTTGATGATGAGCAGCGACAGCGAGGCGATGAGGTTCAAGGTCGAAATGAGCACGATGAGCGACAGAATGAGGAACACGCCGAGCCGCTCGGAGCGGAAAATCTTGTAGTAGAGCGGCTTCTGCTCGAAGCGGTCCTTGACCGAAAAGCCGTCGCCAAGCAGCGACTGCAGCTGCCGTTTGGCGCTGCCCAGCTTGGCGGGGTCGTCGAGGGTGATGGCCAGGGCCGTCACTTCGTCGGGGGCGTAGGACATCAGGCGGCGCACAAAGTCGATATCGGCAACGACATAGAGGTCGTCGATTTCCTCCTGAATGCGGAAGGCGCCGGCAGGGTAGGCGTAGCCGTTGTTGAAGGCCTCGTCCATCGAGAACCCTATCGACGCCGTGCCGCGCTTGGGGATGTGGACTGCCAGCGGCGTGTTGGTCATCGAGTTGACGCCCATACGTATCATTATGTTCCAGCCCAGCAGCAGGAAGTCCAGCTGCGGTTCGGGCTCAAAATCAAAACCTTCGCTCTCCACTCCCCAATCGTCGCTTTCCGCTTTCCGCTCTCCGCTTTCCGCTTTTAAAAGGTATTCGCCTTCGGCGATGAGGGTGTCGAGTCCGCAGGCCCGGCCGTAGCTTTCGTCGACGCCGCGCAGCTGCACGATGGCTTCGGCCTGGCGCAGCGTCAGCCAGGCGTTTTCTTCGACCATCTGCGACACGTGGGCTATGCCGTCGGTGGCTACAAGGTCGTCGTAGCGTATGTCCGACGTGCGGAACGTCTTGCCCTCGGTGGGGGTGACGAGTATTTCGGGGTCGAAGACGTTGAAGAGCGACTGCGTCAGCAGTCCGATGCCGTTGTAGACCGACATCACGACGATGAGCGCCAGCGTGCTTACGGTGATGCCGACCAGCGAAATCCAGGATATGAGGTTGACGATGGTCTTTTCCTTCCTCGAAAAAAGGTAGCGGCGTGCTATGAAGGTGGTGAGCCTCAATTCTTCAGCAGCTTTTCGATGTTCTCAATATAGTCGAGCGAGTCGTCGAGATAGAACTCCAGGTTGGGGATGATGCGCAGCTGCTTGCCTTCGCGCTGGCCCAGGCGGCGACGGATGTCGGCGGCGTTGGTCAGTATGGCGTCGATGACCATCTGCGTCGTGGCCTTCTGTCCGGCCACGTCGCCGGCGGTTTCGGGCATCGTGCCCACGGGGAAGATGCTGATGTAGGCGCGGGCAATGGAGAGGTCGCTGGTGACGCGCACCTTGGTGACTGTGACCAGCGAGTTGCCGATGCGCGGCTTCATCTCCTTCAGCAGTATGTCGCCCAGGTCCTGCTGTATGAGTCGTGAAATTTTGTTTTGGCGTGTAGAGTCCATAGTATAAGTTAGTTTAGAAGCGTACACCTACGCGGATGGGGACGAAGGTGGACTGCTGTGTGTAGGCGAAAGCCACTTCGGCAAAGAGGCTCAGGTAGTTGCGCTCCATATTGCGGTATTCGTAGCGGAAAAACCAGTTGAGGCCTGCCGACAGCTCTACGTAGGGCGTCAGCGTGTTGCCATAGGGCGAGTCGGCCATCAGGTAGCTGGCGCCGGCCTTGGCGCCGACCATCGGCGACCACTCGACGTCGAGGGGACGGTAGTCGAAATCGACAAATGCCGCCGGACAGTGCCATCCGTTCAGGTTGCCGCCGATAACATCCTTGGGCACAGCCACATAGTTGTAGGCCAGGCCCAGGCCGACAAAGAAGTCCTGCTTGATGTTGACGCCACCGGCAAAGTAGGCACCTGCGGCGTGCTGCAGGTCGCTGATGTAGTATCCGTTGGGGCCTTCGTCCCCGATGTTCGAAACAAAAGGCATATAGCCCAGTCCGGCCTTGAACATAGCTTCATAATCCGAGCGGTCTTGACGAAATTGAGCCTTTGCGCCGAAGGAAACGGCAACGGCAGCCAATAGGAAAAGAATCTTTATTTTATTCATATTCATTTTTTTATAAGTAAAAGAATGCGCACTTCGACCGGCGCATATTACCGTGCAAAAATATGAATTTTTTTTCATATCTCTGTGTGCGAATGGAATTTTTTTGTATATTTGCATTATCGTTCGGACGCGTTTTGATGGTGTAATGGTGGTTTAAAAGGCTGAAATCCAGAATGAAATCATTATAATAATCTAAAATCAAACACGATGAAACTAATAAGAAAAATCTTAGGCGGCATTTCGCTGACGGCGGCGATGTTTGTATTCCAGGCCTGCTATGGCACAGAAGAATGGGAAGGGGAAGTCAATTGCGTTGATTTCGGCGTCCGTGTGCTGTCGGCCGACGACAACAGCCCCATTCCTGGCATCCGTGTCTTTGCCAATTTCGAGCCGGAAGGGCCTATTAACTATATGAATAGCTGGGGCTCGTCGGACAGTGCAGGATTCCTGCACCATCGAGTTTGTCAGATGGACGGCGCAATGAGGCTGATTTTCGAAGACGAGAACAAAATCTACAAGGGGGACACCCTTGTTTTTGAACCGGTCGAAAACGACACCGTCCAGGTTTTCCTCAAGAAGGCAGAATGATCAGAAAAATCCTTCAGACTCAGCTCGGCCTGCTCTTCCGCAGCGTCGAGACCAAAACCCACGAGCTCAACTATCTCTTCTGGGAGTGCACCACGCGCTGCAACCTGCATTGCCGCCACTGCGGCAGCGACTGCACCGCCTCGTCGGGCGAGGCCGATATGCCGCTGGCCGACTTCATCCGCGCTCTCGACACGATTCCGCAAAGCGCCGTCGTGCCGCGCTTCACCGTCGTCCTGACCGGCGGCGAACCCCTGCTGCGGCCCGACCTGCCCGAAATAGGGCGTGCCCTGCGCGGACGCGGAATGGGATGGAGCATCGTCAGCAACGGATGGCTCTACGACCAGGCTATGCACCAGCGCCTTATGGCCGCCGGCCTGGGCGCGCTGACCATCAGCCTCGACGGCCTCGAGGCCGACCACGACTGGATGCGCGGCCGCGAGGGCAGCTTCGGCCGCACGCGCCAAGCCATCGCCATTGCCGCTGCCGAACGCAGGCTCAATTTCGACGTCGTCACCTGCGTCAACCAGCGCAACCTACCTCATTTGCAGGAGATTCACGACCTGCTGGCCAGCCTCGGCGTGCCGCAGTGGCGCATCTTCACCATCATCCCCATCGGCCGCGCCAACGACCATCCCGAGCTGCACCTCACCAATGCGCAGTTCGTTGAGCTGATGGAGTTTATCAAACAGAAGCGTCAGCAGAAAAACCCGCCGATGAACGTCACCTTCAGCTGCGAGGGCTACCTGGGCCGCTACGAGTGCGAGGTGCGCCAGAACCCCTATTTCTGCCACGCCGGCATCAACATCGCCTCGGTGCTCATCGACGGCACCATCAGCGCCTGCCCCAACATCGACCGCGACGCCTTCGGGCAGGGCAACATCTACAGTGACAACTTCTTCGAAGTGTGGCAGAACCGCTTCGAGCCCTTCCGCCAGCGCGACTGGGCGCGTCGCGGTCAGTGCCGCGACTGCAAGGTCTTTGGCCGCTGCCTTGGCGGCGGGATGCACAACTGGCACGGCGATTGCAGCCAGGTGCTCAACTGCCACTACCGCAAAACCCTCTGATTCCAAGCGGTGCCTCCAGCCGCCTCCTCACGGCACCGTCCCCGCCTTTTTGCCTATCCTTGATATGCAGTTCTTATATCGTTCTTATATTGCCGATATAAGAACGATATAAGAACTGCATAGGAACGGTGTTCCAAATCGCGGAGCTGGCGGCAAGGCTTGGCGGGCGCGGTTTTGCTGGCACGTTGGCTTTTTTTTGCCACAAGTTGATGCCGGCGGCCGCCGAATGGAAAATTTTTCGTAAATTTGCACTGCATTAACTGTGACTATTTTTCGTGCAAAGTATTGGTTGTCAAGCCAAAACCGCAACACGAAGTGTTTTGTGTGTCCCAAAGTGCAACATAGATATGAGTAACCAGTACCAAGAACGCAGCGCGGTTGTCCGCATCATCTTCCTCGCGATAGGGCTTATCTTTATCGTAAGGCTGGCTTTTTTGCAGCTGTTCGACAGCGACCTGCGTCGCCAGGCGGACAGTCAGGCGCTGCGCCATATCACCCAGTATCCGGCTCGCGGCCTGATCTACGACCGCAATGGCGAGCTGCTTGTCTATAACGAGGCTGTCTACGACCTGAAGGTCATCCCGAAGATGGTCAAGCGGCTCGACACCAATATGTTCTGCAGCGTTGTGGGCATTTCGCGCGATGAGTTCGACGCCCGTATGCGCAAGGCCTGCAAGTATTCGACCTATTCGGCCTCGATGTTTATGAAGCAGATTTCGAAGGAGGAGTACGCCTCGTGGGAGAACCATCTGTACAAGTTCCGCGGCTTCTATGTGCAACAGCGCACGCTGAGGGTCTACGACCGTCCCATCGCGGCACACGTGCTGGGCTACATCGGCGAGGTCAACGACGACGAAATCAAGGCCGACTCCTACTACAAGCAGGGCGACTATATCGGCAAAAGCGGCCTGGAGCTGTCGTACGAGGAGGTGCTGCGCGGCATCAAGGGCGACCGCATAATGCACGTCGACGTGCACAATCGCGAAATCGGCCCCTACCTGAACGGTGCCCACGACACGCTGGCCGTCGAGGGCGGCAACCTCTACACCACCATCGACGCCAACCTTCAGGAGTATGCCGAGGGGCTGATGGCCAACAAGCGCGGATGCATCGTCGCCATCGAGCCGTCGACGGGCGAGGTGCTGACGCTGGTGTCGGCGCCGTGCTACGACCCCAACCTGCTGGTGGGCCGTGTGCGCGGCGAGAACTACCTCAAGCTTCAGCAGGACATCAGCAAGCCGCTCTTCAACCGTGCGCTGCAGGCCCAGTATCCGCCGGGATCGATCTTCAAGGTGGCGCAGGCTATGACGGCGCTGAGCCTCGGCGTGATCGAGCCGGGCCAGGGCTTTCCGTGCGACAAGTCGCTGGTGGGCTGCCACAACCATCCCAGCGCGCGTTCGGTGCAGGAGGCCATCAAGATGTCGTGCAACCCCTATTTCTACTATACCTACCGCCGCATCATACAGCAGAACAAATACAAGAGCATATACAAGGACAGCCCCTACGGCCTGACGGTGTGGGACGACTATATGCACCGCTTCGGCTTCGGCCAGCGGCTGGGCATCGACCTGCCCAACGTCAGGAGCGGGCGCATCCCCGACACGGCGTTCTACAACAAGAAATATGGCGAGGGCCGTTGGGCCTTCTCAACCATCTATTCGAACAGCATCGGCCAGGGCGAGGTCGAGGTGGTGCCCATCCAGATGGCCAACCTGGCCTGCATCGTGGCCAACCGCGGCTACTACATCACGCCCCACCTGGTGCGCTACTATGGGCCCGACTCGACGCGCAACGAGGAGTTCTACGAGCGCCACGAGACGGGTATCAATCCTGCATATTTCGAGATAGCCGCCAACGGTATGTACGACGTTGTCCACGGTGCCGGCGGCACGGCGCACCGTGCCAACATCCCCGACATCGACGTGTGCGGCAAGACGGGTACGGCGCAGAATATCGGCGACGACCACTCGGTTTTCATCGCCTTTGCACCCAAGACCAACCCCAAAATCGCTGTGGCCGTCTACGTCGAGAATGCCCGCGGCGGTGGCGGATACTGGGCGGCGCCGATTGCCAGCCTGGTGATAGAGAAATACATACGCGGCGAGGTGACGCGCAAAGACGTGGAACGGATGTACCGCGAGGCGGCACCGTGCCAGAAACTGCCCTTGCCGAAAACCGTTAAAAAGAAGAAAAAATAATGGAAAACAAGATAGACTGGGTATCGCTTCTGCTTTATTTGGCCATCCTCCTCTTCGGATGGCTCAACATCTATGCGGCCTGCTACGACGAGGCGCACAGCGCGGTGTTCGACTTCTCGACGCGCCACGGCAAGCAGCTGATATGGATCGGCGTCTCGTTGGTCCTGGCGCTGGTTATAACGCTTATCGAGCCCAATGTCTTCTCGTCGATGGCCTATCTGATCTATATTGTCGTCATCGGCTTGCTGGTGGTGGTGCTCTTTATAGGCACCGTGACCAAGGGTGGCCTGTCGTGGATCGACTTCGGCCCCTTCAAGTTCCAGCCGGCCGAGTTTGCCAAGTTTGCCACGGCGCTGGCCTTGTCGAAGTATATGAGCTCGCTCGACCTCGACTATCGGCAGCTGCGCACCAAGCTGATTGCCTGGTCGTTCATTCTGCTGCCTGCGGCCATCATCATCCTGCAGCACGACACGGGTTCGGCGCTGGTCTTTGCCAGTTTCCTGCTTCCGATGTACCGCGAAGGGATGTCGCCGCACATCCTTGTTTTCGGCCTGGTGGCGGTGGTGCTGTTTGTCCTTGCGCTGCTTGTCAACAAGTTCATTATCATTGGTGTTTTGGCGGCCATTGCCCTGTTCTACCTTTTTGTGTGGCTCAACAAGCGCACACGCAAGCACTACGTATGGGTTGCTGCACTTTTCCTGGGATGCTCGCTGTTCACAGTCTCGGTCGATTTCGCCTTCGACAAGGTTCTGCAGCCGCACCAGCGCGACCGCATATACGTCCTGCTGGGCAAAACCGACGACAAGAGCAATACGGGCTACAACGTCAACCAGTCGAAGATAGCCATCGGCTCGGGCGGCCTGTTTGGCAAGGGTTTCCTGAAAGGCACTATCACCAAGGCCGATTTTGTCCCCGAACAGGAGACCGACTTCATCTTCTGCACCGTGGGCGAGGAGTGGGGCTTTGTCGGGTCGTCGCTGCTGATACTCGCCTATATCGGCCTGCTCTTCAGGCTGATAAGGCTTGCCGAACGGCAGTATTCCAAGTTCTCGCGATTCTATGGCTACTCGGTTGCGAGTATCCTGTTTCTGCATATATTTATCAATATAGGTATGGTGCTGGGTCTGCTGCCCGTCATTGGCATTCCGCTGCCGTTCTTCAGCTATGGCGGCTCGTCGCTGATGGCCTTCACAATATTGCTTTTCATCTTCCTGCGTCAGGACCAGGCGCGCACCAAACTGATGTGAAAAAACAGGAGAAGCCTGCGCAATACCGTTGGATATCATTATCATAAATCGAAAAAAAACATTACTAATCATATGGCAAACAAGAATTCACACGAAGACCATTGCTCTTTCTGCGGACGCCCGGCGTCGCAGTGCTCGATGCTGCTCACCGGACTGGATGGCTTTATCTGTTCGGACTGCGTTTCGCAAGCCAGCATCATCATTAACGAACAGAACCATTCGCACAGTTCCAAATTCGAGTTCGACAATACGCAAATCCCTACTCCGGCCGAAATCAAGGCCCATATGGACCAGTATGTCATCGGTCAGGACGACGCCAAGAAGGTCCTCGCCGTTGCGGTGTACAACCACTACAAGCGCCTGCACTACTACGAGAACACGGGAAGCAAAAACGATGTGGAGATAGAGAAATCGAACATCATCCTCGTCGGTGAGACGGGAACGGGCAAGACGCTTATGGCCAGGACGATAGCACGTATGCTGAAGGTGCCGTTCTGCATTGCCGACGCCACGACGCTGACCGAGGCGGGCTATGTGGGCGACGACGTGGAGAACGTGCTGGTGCGACTGCTGCAAGCTGCTGACTATGATGTCGCTGCGGCCGAACGCGGCATCGTCTTCATCGACGAGATCGACAAGATAGCTCGCAAGGGCGACAACCCTTCGATTACGCGCGACGTGTCGGGCGAGGGCGTGCAGCAGGCGCTGCTGAAGCTGCTCGAGGGTGCCGTGGTCAACGTGCCGCCGCAGGGTGGCCGCAAGCATCCTGAACAGCAGATGATTCAGGTCAACACGCGCAATATCCTCTTCATCTCGGGCGGTGCCTTCGACGGCATCGAACGCGACATAGCGCTGCGTATGAAGTCGAACGTCATCGGCTTCAACGGCACCAAGACGCGCGAGGAAATTGACCGCCACAATATGCTGCAGTACATCCTGCCGATGGACCTCAAGAAGTTCGGCCTCATCCCTGAGCTGGTGGGTCGCTTCCCGGTGCTGACGCACCTCGAGCCGCTGGACCGCAATGCGTTGCGCCGCATCCTTACCGAGCCCAAAAACGCTCTGGTCAAGCAGTATCAGGAGCTGTTCAAGATGGACGATGTGGAACTGGAGTTCGACAAGGGCGCACTCGACGTCATTGTCGACACCGCTGTCGAGTACAAGCTCGGTGCGCGCGGACTGCGCTCCATTGTTGAGTCCATTATGAACGACCTTATGTTTGAGCTGCCTTCGCATCGCGGCGAGAAGATAAAGATTACCAAGAAGATGGCCGCCGAAAAACTCAACCGCTCGTAATGTAGTTATGCTCGTTTGCTTATTATGAATCCAAATACAAATAGCCTATGCGCACAATAAAGATTTTCCTTGCTTCGAGCGAAGAACTTGAAAACGACCGCAATGCCTTCGGCAACCTTGTCCGCAAACTGGACAAGATTTACGAGAAGCGTGGCATCCGTATCGAATTGTTTGAATGGGAGGACTACGATGCCGCCTACAACGACCGCCGCAAACAGGACGAATACAACGACCAGGTGCGGGCCAGCGATATGTTTCTGGCCCTGTTCCACACCAAGGCGGGCAAGTACACCATCGAGGAATTCGATGTGGCCACCGAGGAGTTCCGCCGCACAGGCAAGACTCCCAAAAGCTACGTCTACTGCCGCGACCTGCAGCCCGGCGACGAAGAGAGTGCCGAGCTGAAGGAATTCAAAAAACGGCTCTTCGACGAGATGGGCCACTACTGGAGCCGCTACAACAACCGCGACTCGATGCAGCTGCACTTCGTGATGCAGCTGCAGCTGGTGGAAAACAGTAGCATCGACGACCTCAAGGTGGAGGGCGGCGAGGTGCGTATGGGCGAAATGACCGTGGCACGGATGGACAACCTGCAGTTCGCTGCCGGCAACGAGGACTATCAGCGTATGAGCCGCCGCCTGGCAGAACTGCCGTTGTTGATTGAGAAAGCCAGTTTGCGTGTCGAAAAATATCCCGACGAAGAGGAATTCCGCGACGACTTGCAGAAGCTGCTCAACGAGCGCAACAAATTGCAGGAGGATTTTGAACAGCAGCAGCAGTTCCTTTTTGATACCGCCAAGCGTATCGCCCAGCTGTCGGGCAGCCGCATCACCGACCGTATGCGCCGCGCTATGGAGGCCTTCGACAATGGCAATGTACGTGAGGCCAACATCATCCTCGACGAGGCTGAACGCGACGCCGAACGCAACTTGCAGGAATACCGCCAAAGCAAGGCTGTCTCCGAGCAGCTGCGCCAGAATGTCATCAAAAGCATCGAGGAGCTATTGTTAAAGACTTCAACCCTGATGGCAGATGCCTCAATACCAATCAAGGAACGCGTCGCTCAGACCAAGGCCCTCTACGCCCAAGCCGACACCCTCGCTGCCGAAGCCGAGTATGACAAGGATAAGTACGCCAAGATGCTGTTCGATTATTCAATATTCTTGCGCGACTACAGTTTGTATGATGAAGCACTGGCTGTTTCTTTGCGGCAGCTAGCTTTTGTGGAAGGATTGAATGGTGCTGACAGCGTCGATGCTGCCAAGTCATATAACTTGATTGGCCTTGTGTATTATGCCAAAGGCGACTACGACCGAGCGTTGGAGTATTCCCTCAAGGCGTTGGCGATAAGGGAGAAAGTGCTTGGCACCGAGCATCGCGACACGGCATCGTCATACAACAATATTGGCCTTGTATATTGTGCCAAAGGCGACTACGACCGCGCGTTGGAGTATTACCTCAAGGCGTTGTCTATATTGGAGAAAGTGCTTGGCACCGAGCATCGCGACACGGCAATGTCATATAACAATATCGGCAATGTGTATCGTTGTAAAGGCGACCACGATAGAGCGTTGGAGTATCACCTCAAGGCATTGGCGATAAGGGAGAAAGTGCTTGGCACCGAGCATCGCGACACGGCTACGTCATACAACAATATCGGCAATGTGTATTATGCCAAAGGCGACCACGACAGAGCGTTGGAGTATAACCTCAAGGCATTGGTGATAAGGGAGAAAGTGCTTGGTACCGAGCATAGCGACACAGCAACGCCATACAACAATATCGGCATTGTGTATTATGCCAAAGGCGACTACGACCACGCGTTGGAGTATTACCTCAAGGCGTTGGCGATACAGGAGAAAGTGCTTGGCACCGAGCATAGCGCCACAGCAATGTCATACGGCAATATCGGCCTTGTGTATTATGCCATAGGCGACCACGACCGCGCGTTGGAGTATCATCTCAAGGTGTTGGCGATACAGGAGAAAGTGCTTGGCACCGAGCATAGCGACACAGCTGCGTCATACAACAATATCGGTGGAGTGTATCGTGCCAAAGGCGACTACGACCGCGCGTTGGAGTATCATCTCAAGGCGCTGTCGATAAGGGAGAAAGTGCTTGGCACCGAGCATAACGACACGGCAATGTCATACGGCAATATCGGTGTTGTGTATGATGACAAAGGCGACTATGACCGTGCGTTGGAGTATTACCTCAAGGCATATAATATATTTAAACAAAAACTCGGTGCGGAGCATCCATATACGAAGTGGGCGGAGAGGAATATTGAACACGTCAAATCGAAAAAGGACGTTGATTAAGATTATGCCTTCTGCAATTTGTTAATCAACCCCGAGGGAATTTCTTTCAATCCCAACCCTTCTTCGCAGGCTGGGCGCCTGCATACCAAGTCAATATACCGACAGGATGCCGCCGCTGTAGGCGGTGCTATACTGGTAGAGGGGGCAGGCTGTTGCGCCGCCGTCCATAGGGTAGCCGTCAGCGTTGACCACAAAAAGGGTGTGGCACTTGGGACACTCGAGAATGGAGCTGCCCCAGTCGGACGTGACCTCTACCGCCGATGTGCTGTCGGCCGGGCAGGTGCGCTCGTAGGCCACGAATTGGTCGTAGGCGGTGCGGATTACCACCACGCCGCGGTGGCCGCCGGTCAGGTACATATATCCTCCCACGTTGTTAAGGCCCGAATAGTAGGCCGAGTTGGGCTCGATGGTGAAGTTGGTCATCCCGATGGGCACATTGCAACGCTGCTCGCGGCCGCAAGATGTCAGGGCGATGGAAGAAAGAACGAGTAGCAGATATGGGAGTGCTTTTTTCATTCTGCTGTTTTTTTGCTTTCTTTGGCTGGGAAGTCGTTGTATATAACCTTCATACTGACTGTGGCGACGGTGCGGAGTGTCTCCTTGTTGATGGCGTCGAGGTTGTCGCCGGTGGTGTGCCAGTGGGGGTAGAAGCTGCAGTTGGGGCTGTTCTGCACGATGTCGATGGTGGGGATGCGCAGTATCTGGTTGACATAGAGGTGGTCGTCGAGGATGGCGCCGCTCAGCTCGTCGACAAAGATGCCGCCATAGCCCAGCCCTGCGGCGCAGTTCCACACGCGGTTCATCAGGCCCTGGGCGAAGTTCATCGATATCTCCTCCTTGGTGAAGCGCGGCTGGTCGGTGCCAACCATATCGTAGAGGATACCGTATTCGGCCTGGTAGAACATACGGTGCGGGTTCTTGGCCCAATGCTGCGATCCCTTGCACCAGGTGTTGTCCTCGTAGCGGCCAGCCCATTCGGCAATGCCTTGGTCTTCGACGTCGAACATCACGAAGTCGACTCCCACGTCGGGGCGCATTGCCGACATAGTGCGGGCCATTTCCATCAGCACGGCTATGCCGCTGGCACCGTCGTTGGCGCCCGGCAGGGGCCGGTACCAGTTGTTGGTGTCGAGGTCGTGGTCGGCCCACTGGCGCGAGTCCCAGTGTGCGGCCAGCAGTATGCGACGGTCGCGCTCGGGGTTGAGCGAGGCGATAATGTTCTTGCCTTCAACCTTCTGTCCGTCCCACAGCGTGGTGGTGAAGGGCTGTACGATGACGGTGTCGCACCAGCGTCCCATCATCGTGGCCAGATAGCGTGCGCACTGCTCGTGGCCTTTGGTGCCGGGGTGGCGGAAGCCGAAAGCCAGCTGCTCGGCGGCGAAGCGGTAGGCCGAGTCGGCGTTGAAATCGGGCGTGGCAACTTTGGTATAGTCGATGGCCGCGGGTTGGTTGTCGGTGCTCTTGTTGTCGGTGCTGTGGTGGCAGGCTGCGACCATCAGCGCTGCCAGGATCAGGAGGATGGTTTTCTTCATTTCTTTTTCCGTAAGTTGGCAAAAAAAAGGCGACCGCAGGGGTCGCCCTATCAGTCATAAAGCATTTTATTTGAGGCGCTCCGAGTACTCGCAGGTGCGGGTGTCGACCTTGATGCGCTCGCCTTCCTTGATGAAGAGGGGCACGCGGATCTGCACGCCGGGCTCGACGGTGGCGTCCTTCATAGCATTGGTGGCCGTGTTGCCTGCAAAGCCGGGCTCGGTGTAGGTGACGACGGTCTCGATGAACGGAGGCAGTTCGCACATTAGCGGGGTCTCGGTGTCGGCGTCGACGGTGATTTCGACATACTGGCCGTCGCGTAGGAACTGGGGTGCGTTGATGATGGCCTCGGGAATATAGATCTGCTCGTAGGTCTCGGTGTGCATAAAGACGTGCATATCACCCTCTTTGTAGAGATAGGTGTAGGGACGGCGCTCCACACGGACGATGTCGATCTTGGCACCGCTGGGGAAGGTGTTCTCCAGCATACGGCCGGTCTTCACGTTGCGCATTTTGGTGCGCACGAAGGCGGCACCCTTGCCGGGCTTGACGTGAAGGAATTCGACGATGGTGTAGATGTCGTTGTTGAAATTGATGCACAATCCGTTTTTGATATCAGCTGTTGTTGCCATAAAAAATAGGTGTATATTTAATTATTATTATTGGAATTTTCGGAATTTTTCTTTTTTTCGACCTCCAGCAGGTTGGTCAGGCGGCGCAGGTCGACGCGCATTTCCTCGTTCTCTTCCTCGACCATCTTGAGGCGTGTGCGGCACATCATATTGCGGCAGAATAGTGCCAAGACGATGCCCATCATAGTGATTGTCACCTCTTTGTGTGAAACGAAAAAGTAGACCGTCGCCGCCACTATCAGCACGTACGACGCCCATTCGTAGAGTTTAGCCTGTGTTGTTTTTTCCATCGTGAAATGTTCAGATTTGAAAATGCAAAAATACAAATAATTCCTTAAATGGGAAAAATTTTTTCAAAGTAATGTCCGTTGGCGGGTTCGGATTCATTGTGGCGGCACGGTTTCCAACGACTTTTTAATTGTTGATTAAAAGTTGTTTAAACGTGTTAAGGCAGACAATAATACAAAAAAATTTGTCTGTCCCGATTTTTTTTCGTTATTTTGCTTTTTGTGTGGGAGTGTGTTTTGTGGTGGAAAACTGTTATAACCGTTTAAAAATCAATTGTAAATAATAATACGAGAAATTATGAAAAAGCTAATGCGCATAGTGATGACGTTACTTTTGGTGTTTGGTTTGGCAGGCGTTTGCGGCACGGTGACATCGTGCAAGTCGTCGTCCGAATCGATGTATACCACCAAGAAGAAGACGTCGAAGAAGATAAACCGCAACTACAGGGTGCGTGGCAACAACCAGCGCAACAGTTCGACCTATCACACCTATTGATGCTTTGCATAGGCAGAGTTTGGCAGTGAAAAAAACATCGTTGTTCTTCGTCCTGTCTATGTTGCTGGCGTGGACGGCTAATGCGCAGCAGTTCCGCGTTGGTGTCTCTGCGCCTACAGGTCTGGGGCGCAATTTTGAGCTTTGGGTATACGACTCGGAGGCTGCGCCGCGTGTGCTGAAACCTTCCGGCAAACGCGGTTCGGTGTACTTCACCGGTTCGGTGCGTGGCGCTGTCTATGCCGAGCTGCGCCACAAGAATGTCTTGCGACCACTGCCGCTGTTTGTCGACAATGCCGAGATTGCCGTGGCGTTCGACGCCGACAATCCTGAGGCTTCGCGTATCACCGGCGCGCGCCAGAACAGCGTGATGCGTTATCAGCTGGAGCAGTGCGGCACCACGGACGCCGAATGCCTGAGCCGCTTTGTGGCCGAAAACCCGTCGTCGCCCGTGGCACCTTATATTTTGGAGCGGTATGTAATGCCTTTGACCGACTACGAGACGGTTCAGCACCTCTACGGACTGCTTGCCGGCGAGGCGCGCGAGGCTTATCATTACCGCCATCTTGGCCACCGTTTGAAGGTCCAGGCTGCCCTTGCCGCTGGCAGTCCGCTGCCCGCGGTGACGTATACCGATCGGCAGGGTAGGGCGGTTGCTCTGGACACGCTGCTGGCTACTGGCCGGAACAGCGTCTTGCTGGTAGGCTCGACATATTGCAGTCAGTGTGCGGCCATACGCGACACGTTGTCGAAAGCATATCCCGAAGTGAGCACTGTGGCAATCGATGTCGACAAGATTGCTGGCGAATGGGATGCGCCACTGATGCAGACTCTGGACATAGACCACATTCCTTACCTGATACTTGTCGACGCAGAACGCCGCATAGTGGCTCGCGACATAAGGATATGGGAATTGCGAAGATGCCTTGGCGAGATGGCGCAAGTTCCGGCGGAGCACGTGGAAAAACCTTGATTGGAGCACAACCTTCAGCTCCCATTTTTTCAGTTTTCACTCTCTCTCAATCTCGAATTTTACTTATATAAAATATATGGAAACAGCACTTTACCCTTTGAAATTCTTACCTCTTTATAAAAATAAAATTTGGGGCGGCAACAAAATCAAGTCGCTCGGTTTCGACTATGACCCGCTGCCCAATTGCGGCGAGTTGTGGGCCCTGTCGGCTGTCAAGGACAACGAGTCGGTCGTCGCCAACGGTTTCCTTGAAGGCAACACCCTCAACGAGGCCCTTGAGGTGTATATGGGTGAGCTGCTCGGCGAAAAGAACTATCAGCATTTCGGCAACGACTTCCCTCTGTTGGTCAAGATTATCGATGCCAACGACCGCCTGTCGATACAGGTGCACCCCGATAATGCGCTGGCTCGCGAGCGCGGTATGGAAAACGGCAAGACGGAGATGTGGTATATCATCGAAGCTGAGGATGGTGCCGAGATTGTCGACGGCTTCAGCCAGGAGGTGACGCGCGACGAATACCAGCGTTTCCTCGACCTTGGCCACCTCGAGGACCTGCTGCACGTGGAGTATCCACAGCAGGGCGACGTTTTTTTCATTCCCGCCGGCCGCATCCACGCCTTGGGCAAAGGACTGCTGCTTGCCGAGATACAGCAGTCGTCGGACACCACCTACCGCATCTACGACTACAACCGTCCCGACGCCAACGGCAAGCTGCGCGAGTTGCATACCGCCGAGGCTCTTGATGCCATCGACTTCACACCTACAGTCGACGGCCGCACACACTACAACTACCGTCAGAACAGCACTGTGCCGCTGGCCCAATGCCCGTATTTCACTACAAACCTCATCGCTATCGACAAACCGATGCGCAAGAATTTCGAGCATCTGGATTCGTTTGTCATCTATCTTTGCACCGAGGGTATTTCCGCTGTCAAGACACTCGACACCATCTGCCCTGTTCACGCTGGCGAATGTGTGCTAGTTCCTGCCGTTGCCGATACGGTGGAGCTTTATTGCGAAGGCCCCGCCAAACTGCTGGAGGTCTATGTCGATCCCGATCAGTGGAACGAAGAGGGGGTGAACCACTATAACGATTTCGACTGGACGGCGCGCTTCATAGGCTCGGGCAACCCGGACGACTACCTTGACAAAGAGGAACAGAACGAAGAGAATTAGAGTATCTTTGGCCCTGCGATGATGCTGCTTCAAACAACGTTTTTAACATTTCGGACAGGTTTTGCTCTGTTTGAATGAGAATTATCATCGTTCCTGTTACAAAACCCACTATTTTTGCAACTCTAAATTGGTTATAACTGGATTAGTTAAGTGTTTGATTGTGATGACTGAAATGCTGGCGGCGCAGATCTCGCGTCGCCAGTAGTTTTCAGTCAGAATACGAAAAAAACATAGAAAATGAAAGAAAGACTGATAGCTTTTTTATTGTTTGCAATAATGGCTACGACTGCCGGTGCTCAGCAGGTGCTTACGCTCGACCAGTGCCGCTCAATGGCACTCGAAGCCAACAAGGGCCTCAAGGTGTCGGAAGAGAAAAAGGTCGAGACCTCCAACCTGCGCAAGGTGGCACTGTGGCAGATGCTGCCTAAGGTCGGTGCCACTGGTGGCTACGTGTGGATGGACAAGACGGTCAACCTGCTCAGCGACGAGCAGAAGGACCGCATCAACAATATGGGCAACACTGTTCAGGACGACCTGACTGCCAGTCTGCGCAACCAGTTAGCCGACTTGCCCATCGGAGGCGACGTGATTGGCAATATTGTCACCAATCTTATCGCCAATTCCGACCTCAGTTCGTCGCTCAATGGCGTGGGACGCGACATCACCGATGCACTCGAAACCGATACGCGCAACACTGCCGTCGGCATTGTCACACTTTCGCAGCCCATCTATTTGGGTGGCAAGCTGATGGCTCTATACAAGACTGCCAGCCTGCTGGATCGCCTGTCGGGTATCGAATACGACAAGAAACGCGAAGAAACCCTTATCGCCGTCGACGAGGCCTACTGGCAGGTGGTCAGCGTAAAGCACAAGAAGGAACTTGCCGAGAACTATGCCGCACTGCTCGACACGCTGAACCATAACGTCGAACAGCTGGTCGCAGCCGAGATGGCCACCAAGGGCGACCTTGCCAAGGTCCGCGTCAAACTGAACGAGGCGCAAATGAACCTTACCAAGGCAACCAACGGACTGGCGCTGGCCAAGATGCTGCTGGCACAACGCTGCGGTATGCCGCTCGACAGCGAATTCGAGGTGGCGGAAAACAACCCGGTTCTGGCACTCACGTCGCAGCAGACCATTAATATGGACGACGTGTGGCGTAACCGCCGCGAGATGCAGATGCTCCGTATCAGCGACAGCATAGCTGCACAGGGTGTGCGCCTCGCATCGTCGACGCTCAAGCCCAACATTGCCTTCACGGGCGGCTACCTCTTTTCGAATCCCAACCTCTTCAACGGCTTCCAGAACGAGTTCGGAGGCACGCTGATGGCCGGAGTGGTTGTCAATGTGCCCATTCTCCATCCCGGCGGCATCTATTCGGTTAAGGCTGCCAAAGCCAAACGCCGCGAGGTGGCCTACCAGATTGAAGAGGCTCAGGAGATGATAGAACTGCAGGTCAACAAGCTCAACTATGAGTTGGAATTGGCCTATAAGAAACTTGACCAGGCACAGAGCAATCTGGTCCAGGCCGAGGAAAACCTGCGCCTCGCTGACGAGAGCTTCAAGTCAGGTATGTGCAGCAGCAGCGACCTGATGGCTGCCCAGACGGCCTGGATTTCGGCCAAAAGCGATATCCTCGATGCCGAAATCGAAATAGAGATGAACAGCGTCTATCTGCGTCAGGCTTTAGGAAAACAATAATG
>JAFROL010000029.1 GCA_017429685.1 Bacteroidales bacterium
CTACGACGAGGCTGGCGAGTTCTCCTACCTTGTAGGACTACCCGGAAAAAGCGGTGTGGGCGGAGGTATCGCCGCCATTTATCCATCCCGCTATTCCGTAGCGGTATGGAGTCCGCGACTCAACGAGAAAGGCAATTCGGTTATGGGAATGAAAGCACTTGAACTACTCACCACCGAAACGGAAGAGTCTATTTTCTAAGAGTGGATTGTGTTTTCTAGCATAGAACTCGCTCATATGTACAATCTGAATAAAGTCGGTCTGAAAAACTGCGGGTAGCGTATTGATTTTCACGATGAGAGAACATCGGATGTGAGTCTATAGGTTTTACTCCCATTTTACACCCCTTTTTATCATCTTTTACTCAAATTCTGCCTGGGTATAGGGTAGGTCTAGGGATCGTCCTGTGTCGCTTCGATGTTCTGTAACCTTCTCCGTGGGGGAAAAATATAAAAAATTCATCTCAAGTGTTACTTTTTTCGTATTTTTGCATCTAACAATACCGTTCAAAGAAAATCCCGACAAGACATTATCGTAGATGCTCATTGTCGGCAGCGACGCCCGCAGAAGACTGAGATGTTCATTGTGTTGTTTCTATTTTCATTGCCGTCCGCTGGTATGCCCCGCAAAACATTCACTGGATGTTTCGCTCATTGGAGAATGAAGGATGGCAGCCATTTGGTATAATTATCCGCATAAAATTACGCAACGCCAATATATTCTGAGGAAAATTCAATATTGGTGATTGCGGCGTTTTCGATGGCTTCTTTAACCTCTTTGGTGCAGATATTCGTATATGTTCCTTTCAAGTGAAAGACATCATAGTCTTTCCAAGTGTTCAGGTCAAACCATACAATGTCTGCGTCTCTATCTTCTTTTATTATAGGCCCCGCTTCATTTATATTTAACCAGCCATAATATTTTTCTGTGACACCTTCAATCTCCGCAGGGAAACATTTGAAGCCATTGAACTGCCCCTCTTCAAGGACATTTTTAAGCCTTTCAGAAATGAGGAACTGCGACCAATTGAGGTATGGAACAATGTCGTATGGTTTTGTCCCCTTGCTTACCGTGTACCTCGAATCGGAAACGATTGGGTCGTTTTCTTCCAATAGCTTGAAAGAATAATAGTGCACAGCTGGCTCTATCTGCAATTCCCGCCATTGGTGCTTCGGGTAGAATCCATAAAATATTTGTTCCATAATAAGTTTGTTTCTGTTCAATTTATTGTTTAGTTTCTGCATTTTTTCCGCGCTCGTGAGCGGGGTGGCGCTGTGCGGCAACGATGCCCCGCAGAAGACGGAGATGTGCATTGTGTTGTTCCTGTTTTCTTTGTCGTCACCTCCGCTACGGTCGGTGGCCATAGCACGCAAGGATGGTAGCCGTTTAGCTTGTTACAATCCTTTTTTTCAATTCCTTTTGCCAAATGGCTAATTCAACCGCAAAACACATAATGACAAGTGCTATTCCGACCGGAAGCCCCCATTGGGATTCAGTTTTCTGGTACTCATAATAAGCAGCTAATGGAATACTATAGTCCGCCGTTTCATAGGCGTAAACTGTTGATCTACGTGAACGGTTAAGGCCTTCGTTCTTTTTGACGTAAAGCCTGATTGTTGATTGCTCGCGGATTGCTTCATCGCTATAGGGGATGATGAAGCGATGCGATGGGTATTCCTTTAGTTTTACTCGTGTCCAATGGGCATTATTCTTACCCGGAGCTTTATTTACAAAAACGGATGAAACCGTTCCGTCTACATATTTAAGGTCACTTGGGTTAATTGGTGAAGTGTTGAAGTGTTGATACAATGCATTACCACCCACAACCAGCGAAAATATTCCCCATAGTATGGATATTACTATCTTTGTTACGAGTGTTACGTGCGATTGTGTTTCCATTTTGCCTATTGTTTCTGTTCAATCTGTTGTTTCATTCTGTCATTTTCACCGCGCACAGGAGCGGAGCCCGTTTCGCGCTTTGGCGTTCATCTGCGCTTATTTTATTCGGTTTGCTGCTATAACGCCTAACTCGTTGTTTTATTGTATGGGAAACGATTGTTCGTGCAACTGGCGTCTGAATCGGCTGCCGCTGTTGGCGGCTAACCAGCAGCCATTATGCGACGGCCGATTGAGAAAAAGACAAGCCCTGCTGTTGCCGGCAGGACTGTGGCCTGATATAGTGGAAAAGGCAGCTTGACTCACGCTGCAAAAACAGACAGGCGATATTACAACGTTTTCGTTAAGCCGAATGCAGAGGGCAAATCACGAAGTGTTTGCACTATGCTGAGGCGAGAAAACGACTCATAAAATGGAACGGTATGACGTTTTTAATGAAAATTTGACTTGTAACAATCTTTTCACCGCCTTTTGATTTCAAAACACCCCGCGACACTCTTTTCATCCATTTTCAAAATCATTTGGCCCTCGCGACACCCTTTTCACCGCTTTTTGATTTCAAAACACCCTTGCGACACTCTTTTCACCCATCTTCAAAATCATTTGGGACTTGCGAGAGTCTTTTCTGCCGTTTTCAAAACCGATTGATATGCGACACCTTGGCGGCCTTAATCAATCAGTATCAGTTCTTGGCGTTTGTATGAGACGAGCATCTTCTGCTTGGCAAGCACTTCGCAGCCGAAGAGACCGTCTATGCCTTTGCTCTCCTGCAGGTGAGACACGTCGGAGAAAGCGGTTTGCAGCTTCTTGAACTTGCGACCGCCGAGCGTAAGGGTGGTTTTGCCTTTTGTAATCGATGCCCGTCCGTCGCCATAGCCCGTGAGATGGTCTTTCTTGAGGCCCTTGACCGTGGAGGGATGCTGTTGGGACCAATCGCTGGCGAGCAGGTTGGTCTGTGCCCCACTGTCGAATGCCAGCACTACGGGCACGCCACCCACTTGGCAGTCGAAGGCCAGCAGATGGCCTTTCTTCACGCCGCTCACCGTTTGGCAGCGGTAGCCCTCGTTCAGCAGCCATTGGTATGTGGTGTCCGGGCTTAGCAGCACTATCTCGCCAGCCTTGAAGTCGAACAGCACGTCAAAATCTTTGTAGAAACTCTGCCCCAAAATGCCGTGCACCGCCACGCCGACGGTCTCCAGATTGCTCAAGTCCGATGTCATTATGTCTGTCTCGTTGAGCATAACGCCGCCTATATCCATCAATTTCACATGGTGCACACCGCTGACGGAACCTGTGCCGACGGCACCCCGACCGCCGCTCCCCATCACCTGGCCGTCGATGTTGTGGTCGAAATACTTGCTGTTGAGAACGACGATAGGGGAACCTGTATCGAAGAACATATTGCACGGCTGGCCGTCGATGATGACGGTCACAATGGGTAGCCCGCCATAGCGATGCACGGGGATGCGCACCATTTTCACTTCTGGTTGTACCTTGGCCGTGGGGTTGGCTTTTAGAAGCGAGACATTACTCGACAGTAAATTGGCCTCGAGAACCAAGTTATCGACGCTGAAAAGGATTGTTGCCTCCGAGGTGCTGCTGTCAGGTTTCGTTATGATGTAACGCAACGTCAGTCCTATGCTGTTCTGTTCAGTGCCCGTCAGTTCCCAACTCGTCATGGCGGGCATTTGGGCAATAATCTGTTTCAACACTTTGGCAGCCGTCGGCTGTTTGATTTTGTTATAATGAAAGTCGGATGCCAGCAATTCATCAATGCCATCAGAGGTATGGTTTTGTGCGGCAGTCAATATGCGCTCAGCTATCGGTTTGCAGGTATTCACATCTTGGCCATGTGCTACTGTGCCAAGAAAGAAGCTACACACCATCGCGCCGAGCAAAAAGAGTTTCTTCATATTCAATTTATTTTAAAAATTACAAACCAATCCCGTTATTTTAGAAATTACAAACCAATCCCGCCCCGCCGCAGCATTGCGGCAGGCGCAGACAATTGAATTAAAAACAAAGAGGAAATCCTCCCGGCGATTACTTGTGCAATTCGTGGGGAGAAAATCAGTGAGTTATAGGAACGGCTATCCATAATGCATATAGATTACGAGATTGACACATAGCAGACGTTGTCCTCGTTTTCGCTGGTGTCGCAAAGACCGGCGGCGTGGAACATTCCCTCGAAGCTCAGGTCTTCGTCGATGGCAGGCCAGTGGATGCCACTGTAGGAGAGTTCGAACTGCGCCCGTTGTTCGGGACTGGCATCGCGCAGTCGGGGCCAGCGGCTGAAGTCGTACGAAGCCGTGAGGCCGTCGGTAGTGGCGGCATACACCGAGTGGTCGTCAATCCATACTTTGCTTATTCTCATAGCGCATCACTTTTTGAAGAATTCGTGCCAACGGTCAACAATCACGTCCACATTCTCTTCGACCAGCGACTCGATGAGCGACAATTCGTGCTTCTTGAAGCCGTGGTTGTAGACCATACTGACGGGCTGCACGTTGTACTTCGCCTCTCGCCCGCCATTGGTGACGTGGACGTGCACAGGCTCGTGGTCGTCCGAATAGAACATAAAGCGCAGTCCAAAAAGTGTGAATATCGTTGGCATAATTAATATTGTTTTGCCTTATTAACGCATCATATTTGTTTTTATTGTCCTCGCCCCCAATATTTTTCTCACGCCACTTATTGCATTCCAACGGTATGACATTTTTTATGAAAATTTGTCTCGTAACAATATTTTCATCCCATCTTAACAGCTCTGTCTGTTTTCAGGCTCGCTTTCTATGTTTTGCCCATTTATCGTTTGTCCTGCACACCGTACTTTATCCATTCGTATTGCGGGTAGCGGGCATTGACGGCTTTGCGCATAATGAGCATCTGTGCCTTGAGGTCGGCAATCAGTTCAAGGTTCTCGTGGGCCTTGAGGGTGACCTTTCGCCGCAGCTCGTCGACCTCGGCATCCTTCTGTCGCAGGACTATGGCCAATTCTTCCATTCGGTTGATGGCATCGGTGGTGATGCCGAGTTCAGGCAACTCCTTGGTGTGTTTACGCAGACCAGCAACGAGCACATCCGCCTTGTCGATTTCGTTCAAATTTGTTACTGACATAACTGTATACTTTTTGTGTGAATAATGGGCTTGCGCCCCTGAATTGTGGCTTTGGAAGATGGTTATTTGCCAGCGGCGATCTCCTTTTCGCGGATGATCACGTCGGCGATGGCCTCGGTCTCGTCGGCAGGCTTGACGGTCTTGGTGGCGTTTCGCTCGTTGCGCTGTGCAATATCGTTAGGGAAAATCTTGCGGATGGCGAACCGCACAAAGGGCTGGACGAAGAACATCTGCGAGAAATAGGCAAACGGCAGGTTGTGGCATATCAGTCGGAACCAACGGCACAAGAAGTCGACGACATCGAACCCTTCATAATAGGGATAGTAGAATGCGTCGGCCAGCAGACTCATCGTCGGGCACATCAGGCAGACGGTGGCCGAGATGATGGCCGACTCGAATATCATCGGGTGGTTGCGTCGCGGGTCAAATTTGCGGCTGGCAAAGCGAAACGCCAGCGGACTGCCCATCGCTACCGCCAGCACAAAGGCACACACCGTCTCGATGACAATCACGAGCCATATCGGCACGTGGGTGCCGAACATATAGACGCCGCCCTGGCTGTTGATGGCCTGGAGCACCGACGACGTGTCGGTGGCCTGCATTAGTGCGTCACCCTCGACGACATATAAACTATAGAATACAAACGCGTGAACAGTGATGACCACCGTGATCAACGCATACACCAAATGCTGAAACTGATTTTGTGATTTCATACATAAAAACCATTTAGTTAAACGTGTGCCCAACTTCGATGGTTCTTACAGATTCACACCACGTTCCGGCTACCGACACGCTCACCGGAATCGATTGCAAAAGTACGATTTTTTTTCGAAATAGGCCAAAAAGTTTTTAAAGGTAAATAAAAAAGCCAGGTTTCGCCCGGCTTTGTTGTTCGAATTGAAGGTGTAATGTTATTACCACTCAGCAATTTTCCATCCGTTCTCGGTGAGGACCATCTGTTCCGTGTCTTCCTGTACCTCGCCGTTGCCGAATGTGCACTTGACTGCAACAGAGGCTGCCTGACCATCTTCAGAAATGGTTTCGCTGAGGATTTCATAGTCTTTCAGGCCGCCATTGGCTTCGTAAACCATCTGCATATGTTCGGCAAGTCCGTTGACTTCCTCTTCGGTGTAGTTTTCAGTGCCTACGGTATACATCAAGGCTGCTTTGTAGTCTTTGTTTTTCAACTCTTTTAAGACTTTTTCCAATGTCGCCGTCGGCGAGTTCTTTTTGCTGGTTTTTGTTGTCTCGGTCGAGTCGCCCGACTGTCCGCAGCTGACGAAGGCAAAGCTGCATACCACGAAAGCGGTAATTGCGAAAATCAATACTTTTTTCATCGGTTTTCTGTTTTCTGGATTAATAAAAAAGTTGGTTGTTTTGGTAAGAATTTGATTGTCAAAATTCAATGCAAAGATACGAAATATTTTTGAACCGACAAATAAAACAAAAAAAGGAACCCTTTCGGATTCCTTTTTTCGGATGTTTGGTCTGTCGACTATCAATATTTGTAGAAGCCTTCGCCGGTTTTGCGGCCGAGGAGGCCGGCGCGGACCATCTTGCGCAGCAGCGGGTGAGGACGGTACTTCGGATCGCCGAACTCTTTGTAGAGGACTTCCATAATGGCCAGGTTGACATCGTTGCCAATCAGGTCGGCCAGGGCCAGGGGTCCCATCGGGTGGTTGGCACCGAGCATCATACATTTGTCAATATCCTCGGCGGTGGCGATACCGTCGGCCAGGATGCCTACGGCCTCGTTGATCATCGGGATGAGGATGCGGTTGACGACAAAGCCGGGGGCTTCCTTAACCTCAACGGGCTGCTTGCCGATTTCGGTGGCGAGGTCGACGACGCACTTGCAGACGGCGTCGCTGGTCAGCTGGCCGCGGATCACCTCGACGAGGGCCATACGGTCGGCGGGGTTGAAGAAGTGCATACCGATGAACTGGGCCGGACGGCTGGTGCAGGCGGCTATCTCGGTGATGCTCAGTGAGCTGCTGTTGGTTGCGAAGATGGCTTCGGGTTTGCAGATTTTGTCGAGTTCGGTGAAGACATCTTTCTTGAGCTGCATCTCCTCGACGGCGGCCTCGATGACGAGGTCGGCATCGGCGAAGGTGGCATAGTCGGTGGTGGTGGTGATGTTCTTCAGCAGGGCATCGACGGCCTCCTGGGTCATCTTGCCTTTCTCGACGAGCTTGGCATACGATTTGGCGATTGAACCCATAGCCTTGTCAAGGCTGGCCTGGGTGCGGCTCTTCATAACTACGGGCATCTTGGCGGCGAAGGCTTTGACGATGCCTTTGGCCATAGTGCCGGTTCCGATAACGTAGATTTTCATAATTTATTAATTTGATAATTTGATAATTGTTAATTCGTTAGTCTTTTTCTGCGTAGCTACTCACACATTAACGCATTCACACATTAACACATTCACACATTGACGCATTCACTTTCCTTGGAATTCGCATTTGCCTTTGTTGATGAAGGCTTGCATTCCGTTCTTCTGGTCCTCGGTGGCGAAGCATTGGCCGAACATCTTGCTCTCGTAGGCGATGGCCTCGTCGGCAGGCATATCGTATTCGTTGTTGATGCACTGCTTGGCGTAGCGCACGGCGATGGGGGCGTTGGTGGCGATGCGCTCGGCCATCTCGCGGGCCTTGTCCATCAGCTCGGCGGGCTCGTAGACGGCGTTTACCAGTCCGATGCGCAGTGCCTCGTCGGCCTTCATCGTGCGGCCACTGAAAATGAGCTCTTTGGCGATGCCCATACCCACCAGGCGGGCCATACGCACCGTGCCGCTGAAGCCGGGGATGATGCCCAAGCCAACCTCGGGCTGGCCGAAACGGGCGTTACTGCTGCAAATGCGAATGTCGCAGGCCATTGCCAGCTCGCAGCCTCCGCCCAGGGCGAAGCCGTTGACGGCGGCGATGACGGGGATGGGCAGCGTCTCGATTTTGCGGAACACACGGGCGCCCTTTGCGCCAAAGGTCTGTCCTTGAGCGGCGTCGAGGTCGGCCATCTCCTTGATGTCGGCTCCGGCCACGAATGATTTTTCGCCGTCGCCGGTGACGATAAGGCAGCGAAATTTGTTGCAGTCCAGGTGGTCGACGAAATCCTCAAGTTCGCCAAGAATGGTCGAGTTGAGGGCGTTGAGGCTTTGGGGTGCACTGATGGCAACGGTGCAAACAGCACCATTTTCAGCGAGTTTCAAATATTGGTAATTCATATTGTCTTAAAGTTTGTGGATGCAAAAATACACATTTTTCTTCAATGAAAGAAAAATATTTTGCATAACTTTGTCTTTATGGCAGTTGAATTGTCAGAATCCGATTTCGAATCCGATTTCGTGTATCGAACGCGAGGTGTAGAGCGGCAGCAGGTTGGCAGTCAGCGCAACTCGGCGTATTACCTTGCGCGGCAGGACGATGCCAAGACCGACATTGAGTTTCCAGGGGTTCACGACGAATGGGTTGGCTGTGAATGCACCTTGCTTGTGCGAGTGGACGATGCTGTGGGCGGGGGTTATGTTGAGGCTCCATCCGGTCTTGTCCTTGCCCAAGGGGAAGAAATTCAGCGTGATAGGGAGGTTTGCGAAAAGGTCGAAGGAACTGTAGGAGTGCTCCTTGTTCGACAAGAAATATTGTATTTCGCTGTTGTCGTCTGTGTAACCGTTATCCGTCACGCCGACGGTGTAATCACTGATTGTGCCTTGCTGCAAGTGTCCGCTGAACGACACGCCGACATCGAGGCGGCTGCTGCGGGTGCTTGCTATGGCATAGGAGGCTCCGAAGTTGGCCGACAAAGTGAAGTCGGGATTGATGGAAATGAACGTTTCGCCTACGTTGGAAAGGAAGTCGTAAGTCATATTTCCTTCCGCATAGCCGATGCTGCCACTCGACACGGCCGAGGCGTTGATTGAAGATATGAAGCTGATTCGGTTTTCGTTGTCTTTATATATTGTTGTGGCGTTTGCAATTACGTTCGGGAGGGGCGTTGTATTTATCAGTTCTGTCGTAGGGGGGAGGATTACGGTGTCGGTGTTTTCGTTTTTCGTCGGCATTGCGGCAGCGATGCCTGTCTGTGGTTCTGCCGTGTCGGATAGGGGTGTGTTGTCAGTTAGGTTGCTTTCGGCCAGCGTATTGTCGTTTGCAGGAAGATAGAATTTTTCTTTTCCTCGGGGTTTGCTGTGTTGGGGCGTTTCTGAATGGGGGATTTCGTTGGTGGAATAGGGGACGGCCTCTGTTTTTGGTGTGGATACCTTTTGCGTCGCGGCCATAATCGGTTCGGAGCCTTGCTGCGGCGACAGGTTGCGTATGGTCAGGGTGACGCATAGCAGCAGTACCGCGACGCCCACGATGCCGATGCGTCGCCGCGACTGTCGCTGTGCCATACGGTGCAGGTTGTCGGCAATTTGTTGCTGTTGCCGCTTGTCCTCGCCGTATTGTTGCAGTATTATCTCTATATCGTCCTGTTTCATTGTTCGTTGACTGTGTTTTGAATGTGGTTTCTGAGGGTGGCGTAGGCGCGGCTCAGCTGTGTCGTGATGTTGGTCTCGCTCAGTCCCGTCTGCTGTGCTATCTCGCGGATTGACAGTTGTTTTATGTATTTCATTTCTATTATCTGCTGCTGTTGTTGTGGCAGGGCGGTGATGGCCTTTTCCACCTGGCGAAAGCGTTGCTCTGCTTTGTCAGTGTCCTCATCATATTGTCGGATGTGCATTTCCGATGCGGCGGCCTCCAGATCCTTTTGACGCTGTTTTTCGCGGCGCAGCATATCGATGCACAGGTTTCGCAAGGTGCGTATGGAATAGCCCTGCGGGTCCTTCATCAGTCCCAGTCGCCACCGCATACGCCACAGACGCACAAAGGTGTCCTGTACGGCGTCGGCGGCAAGGTCGTCGTCGTGCAGTATCGCTGCAGCCGTCTGTTTCATAGTCGGTTGCAGCGATACGATGTCTTGTATGAATTGTTCTGTATTTATGTCGGTTAGGGTGCTATGAGGCTATTCATCCATAAAAGGTTCGCCGTAGTGGAATGTGGTGGTAGTGGTGATGGTCGAGTAGACATCCGTTGGGGTTGTGTATGTCACGCTGAGCGGGTAGCCGTCGTTGCTGCGGTATTGGTAGGTCAGGTTGTTTGTTGTAGGAATTGAACTGTATACGGTACTTTGAATCATATTGTTCCGGCTAAGGTAGGTGGGGTTGTCGATAAATCTGTTCTCAAAGATAGAATTTGATGTAAAGTGCCCTTGCAGGGGGTTGTAGTGGTTGTCGTACTGATAGTCTATTTGCGTGATGCCGGTGCAATAATGAGCCATCGAATCGGCTGTGGCGCGCACCAGGTTGCCGTCGTTCCACTGCAGCGTCCAGCATTGCACAAGGGTGTCGGTATGGTAAATGTCACGGAGCCAGTCTGCTACGGGTTGTACGAACACTATTGCGTAGGGATACCGGCTGCCGGCGGAGTAGCGGAATTCGGTGCTGCGAGTCTGATATGTGATACGCTGCAGCAGACCGTTGTCGTAGTGGAATTTGAATGTGCGCTGAGCCTCGGTGTCGCTATGATATACAATGCTGTCAATCTGGCCGTTGCTGTTGTAGTGGTAGGTGTCGTAGATGGGACTTTGGATACCATCGTAATAGCCATTGCCGTAGTACACCGTAACCAGCTGGCGGTCGCGGTTCCACGTCCAAACGTCGTTGACGGTCCTGTCGCTTGTGCCGAATTCACCCACTTCATATATTTCGTGCACCATCCCCGTAATCGGCAGCGAGGTGGAATATTTGCCCTCAAAGGCATTCTGTTCGCCGTCGGTGTAATGCTGCGGATTGCATCCTGCCACCAAAACGAGGAGCGGTAAGAGAAAAAGATTAATCCGTTTCATAATACTGATGTTAAATTTGATGTGTGATTGTCTCTTCGAATACCGTTGTTTGATGCGGAGCGCCGGCGTAGATGCTTTCCACATTGATTCTCAGCGTGAATTCACCTTGCGGAAGGTCGTTGATAGTAAATGAGTTGTCGTAAAGGCAGATGCAGTTGGTCAAGCCCTGCTCGCCCACGTGCTCTACCACGGTCACGACGTTGCCTTCTGTTTCAACAGTGGTTGTAATGTTCTGCTTCCCGCAGTCGAGCATCATATTGTAGTGCGTGATTTGCAGTGAGTTGCCGTCGCTCGCCCACGAATAGACGATGGAGTCGGTTGTCATATCCTTTGCAGCCAGTTTGTCGGTGTTGGTGTGGCAGTCCGACGTGTGGATATCGGAGATGAAGGGCTCGGAGATAGTTCGCGAAGTGTTGTTCTCCTTTTCGCAGGCCCAAAGCATTGCGACGATGATTGTGGCGGCAGCCAATAAGCGAGTCTGTTTCATAATGATATTTTTTTTTGTTCACTAATATAACGCAGAAAAACGCAAAATGTCACAGCAAAAAAAAAACTTTTTTTTCGCTGTGACATTTTGCCATTCTTTACGTTATTTAGGTGAATGAATTATCTCAAATATGTTATTATGAAGAAAAATTTTTTTATAGCGATTGCCCTTGTGGCTGTGACAATGCTTATGTTTTCGGCTTGCAAGAAAGACAAGTCGGTGCTTCATTTCGACTATGAAGGTCCGTGTCACTGCGGCGTGGAGAATCCGCTCGAAGATCTTGAGTGGCTGCATCGCACGGCGGAGAGTTTTGAGTCGACGACTCAGTGGGCCACAATTTCTATTTGTGTATACGATTCTGCCCGACAGGGATTTATCGTCAATCCTTGCGTGCAATGCCCCGACGGAATGCAGTCGCTATTCGATTGTCAGGGGAATCTTATGGGCAATCTGGGAGGCATAGCGGGCATACCGCTTTCGACATATAATATTGACCCATCCAGTGTTCGCGAGATCTACCGCAACTATCCCGACACGGCGGCCACGCTCGTTGGCAAACGCTGGCAGCTGCAGCGTTTCTTCGACCGTGAGACAAACAGTGAGGAAGTGCCTATGAGTGTCAACGGACTTATCCCGTTTTGGCTGTTTTTCAACGGCAACGGACAGGTTGAAGGTGGTGGCATAAACCAATTGGCAGGCAATTATGCAATGACAGATCATTACATACATATAAATATCGCCGCCGTATCCGAAATCTACGAAGCGACAGGGTGGGAGGAGTCTCTGCTTAATGCCTTGAATGACGCCACAATCTGCGATGTGGAGTATTATGGGAAATCAATGCGTATATACTATGACCAAAACCGCAAATATCTGGATTTCGTCCGGGCGGATTGAAAAATATTTTTTGCCAATATAAAAATAATTGCTATCTTTGTTGCATCGTTTCGAAAGGTCGAAACGATGCAACTTGTTGTAAATCTAATCCAAAAGCGAATACTCTGATGGAAAAGAGAATAGGAACAATAACAATTCTCGTGGCCGACCGTAGCCAGTCGGCGCTTATCAATCCAATCATTTCGGACTTCTCTGACATTATTCTTTGTCGGCAAGGTTTACCGTTTCAGCAGCGCGCTGTGGCGGTAATATCGCTTATTGTCGAAGGCAGCGTCGACCGCATCAACGCCCTGACAGGCCGTCTGGGCCGCATCACTGGCGTCGAAAGCAAAGCAGTAGTGACCAAAGCAAGCTGAGAAAGCGGAAAACGTAAAGCGGAAAACGGAAAGCGGAAATCGGAGATTGCCTAAACTGCCTAATCCGCCTAAACTGCCTAACCGACACCAACCCTTTCAAAAATCAGAAAAAATAATCCATAAAAACATATATAATTATGAAGCATCAAAATTTCATAGACCGTGACAAACTGTACGGAATGCTAGAGAACAACGCTCCGTCGGACAGCCAATTAAACGATATACTCAACAAGGCCCGCAAGCTGAAAGGCCTCAACCTCGAAGACGTTGCCAAGCTGCTAAGCGTCGAGGACGAAGGCGGTATCAAGAAAATCCTCGACACCGCCGAGTACTGCAAGAACGAGATCTACGGCCGCCGTCTGGTGCTCTTCGCACCCATCTATACCGGCAACGCCTGCGTCAACAACTGTGTCTATTGCGGTTTTCGTCGCGACAACAAAGCCTTGAAACGCAAGATTTTGACCCTCGACGAGATTGAGACCGAGACGCTCCACCTGCTCCGTATGGGCCACAAGCGCGCGCTGCTCATCTGCGGCGAAAGTCCGCGCAACGACGCCAACTATATGGTCGAGGCCATCCGCCGCACCTACGCCGCCAAGGACGAGAAGGGCAGCACTATCCGCCGCATCAACGTCGAGCTGGCCCCGATGAGCGTCGAGGATTACGCTAAGCTAAAAGCTGAAAAGATAGGTACTTACGTCTGCTTCCAGGAGACCTACGACGAAGTGGAATACGCCAAGTTCCACCCCGCCGGTACGCCCAAGGCCGACTACCTGTACCGCCTGACCTGTATGGACCGCGCTATGGAAGGCGGCATCAACGACGTGGGTGTCGGCGCCCTGTTCGGACTGGTCGACTACCGCTTTGAAATTCTGGCCATTATGGAGCACGCACGCCATCTGGAAGAGGAGTACGGCTGCGGTCCCCACACCGTCAGCTTCCCGCGCATCGAGCCCGCCGAAGGCACGCCATTCAGCCTGCCCGAAAATATCCCGCATCCCGTCAGCGACAAGGACTTTATGAAGATCATCGCCATCATCCGCATCGCTATGCCCTACACGGGTATCATTATCAGTACGCGCGAGCGTCCCGAGCTGCGCGACCAGCTGGTCAAATACGGCGTCAGCCAGATCAGCGCTGCCAGCGAGACCAACCCCGGCGGATACGACGAGGACAACAACAGCAGCGAGGCCAAGCCCTACGAGAAGACCGGCGACACCGGCGCCCAGTTCACCCTCGGCGACCACCGCTCGCTCGACGAGGTCATCAGTATGATGATCGACGGCGGCTACATACCCAGCTTCTGCACAGGCTGTTACCGCAAGGGCCGCGTGGGCGCCGACTTTATGGATCTGGCCAAGCCCGGCCTCATCAAGGAGTTCTGCAAGCCCAACGCTATGTTCACCTTCCGCGAGTACCTCGAGGACTATGCCAGCCCCGCCACCAAGGAGAAGGGACTGCGCCTGCTCAAGGAACTTACGCAGACTTTCAGCAAAGAGGAACTGAAGCGAAAAGTGGAAGGAAATCTTTGCAAGATCGGCGAGGGCGAACGCGACCTCTACTTCTAAACCTGCCCGATTTAACATTTCAGAGCCCGTTTTTGACGTTTCACTCGAAAACGGGCTCTGTTTCGTAAAATCTGCGTACTTTTGCAACCGATTTCAAAACAAGAAATGGAGTTGCCGAAAACCAAAACAGAGTAGGCAAACAAAAACAATAACTAAAAGATAAGAAAAAATGAAAAAAGTATTTTTAACCTTAGCACTCGTAGCCGTCTCGATGGCTGCCAATGCACAATGGATCCTCGGTGGCCAACTTGGTTTCAACACCAATGGCGGTACCTATACCCAAGAAAACGCAAGCCCCATCTGGGATATGCCCAACAACAAGGCAATGGGCCTCACCGTTGCTCCTACGGTCAGCTATGTGCTGAACGACAAGATGCAGATCGGTCTCACCCTCGAATACAACTACGGTACTGCTACCAACTACAATGCCGCTGCCTACGCCCTGAACCAGGAAGTCTGGTCGAAGACCACCAACACGATGTTCACCGTGGCTCCCTATTTCCGCTACTACTTCGCCAATGCCGGCAAGTTCAACTTCTTCTGCGAGGCTGCTCTCGGCTTCGGCATCAGCCCCCGCACCAAAAACCACGACTACAGCAATGTTCCCGTTGTTGGATACGACAACGAATATGATGGCGCCACCAAGACCACTATGATTGGCCTCACCATCACCCCTGGCGTCAACTATCGCATCAGCAACCACTGGTCGGCCGACTGCTACATCGACCTCGCTGGCATCGCTTTCCTCCACAACAGCGTGAAGACCTATGGTACCGTCACCGATCCTGACGCTCTGGTTTCGACCAATGTCAACAACTATTTTGGCCTGATGTGCAATGCAAGTGCCCAGGACCTCAACGCCCACCTCGGCAACTTCCGCATTGGTTTCAATTATCACTTCTAATCAAGAATAGATAGTTAGTAATATAAACCATTTTTAACTAAAATTACTAGACAGACTAAACTAACTTCCATTTGAAAAAAATTTGAATTTGTAGATTGTTTTGTTGAATTCATAATGGTGTCGGGCGTCCCTGGGAAGGGGCGCCCACTTTTTTGTGTCTATCCGCATCTTCTGCCTGCCGTTCGGCAGGTATTTTTCCATATCGTTTCTATGCAGTTCTTATATCGTTCTTATATCTGCAATATAAGAACGATATAAGAACTGAATCGGAACGGTGTGGGAAAAGGTGGCCCGTCCGGCTTTCGGGGAGGGGGCGTGCCTTTCTGTGAAAAGGTGGACTGTGAGGTGGCTTTTTTGCTTGGTAATGAACTTTTTGATGGTACTGGCGATGGAGTGTGGTGAAAGCGATGAAAAAAAGAGGCCTTGCAGCAAGGTCTCTTTTTTAGGGTTGGCCAGGACGGGTCGTCCTGGGGGCTGGCTTGGTCTGACGGAGTAGTGTCAGTTTTGGCGGTCGCTCTCGATCAGGCGTACCAGCTCGTCGACGGCGTCGCGCTGGTCGATGTTGCGCTTGACGATCTGCTGGCCTTTGTAGAGCGTTATCTTGCCGGCGCCGCTGCCCACGTAGCCGTAGTCGGCGTCGGCCATCTCGCCGGGGCCGTTGACGATGCAGCCCATCACGCCGATCTTGACGCCCGTGAAGTGCGCCGTGGCGGCCTTGATGCGCTGCAGGGCCTCCTGGATGTCGTACTGGGTGCGGCCGCACGATGGGCAGGCGATGTATTCGGGCTGGGTGATGCGTGCGCCCACGGCCTGCAGGATGTCGTAGGCCACGGGTATTTCGGCCTCGGGGTCCTCGGTCAGCGACACGCGTATGGTGTCGCCGATGCCGTCGAGGAGCAGTGCGCCGATGCCGGCAGCGCTCTTGAGGCGGCCTTGCATTGCGTCGCCGGCTTCGGTGACGCCGAGGTGGATGGGGTAGTCCATCCCCAGGGCCTGCATCTTCTGCACAAAGAGGCGCGTGCTTTGCACCATCACCTTCACGTTGCTGGCTTTCATCGAGAAGACCAGTTTCTCGAACCCTTGCTGGCGGCATACCTCGGCAAACTCGATGGCCGACTGTGCCATCGCTTCGGGTGTGTTGCCGTAGCGGCTGACGATGCGTTCGCTGAGGCTGCCGTGGTTGGTGCCGATGCGCATCGCCGTGCCGTGCTGCTTGCAGATGTCGATGAGGCGGGCCATCTTGTCGCCGATGCGCTTCAGGTCGTCGGCATATTCCTCTTCGCTCCAGTGCGTGCGGCCGGTGTTGCGGTCGGTGTAGTTGCCGGGGTTGACGCGCACTTTCTCGACGATGGCTGCTGCGGTTTCGGCGGCCAGCGGGTTGAAGTGTATGTCGGCCACCAGCGGCACGGTGCATCCGCGGCGGGCTAGTTCGTTCTTGATATTGTAAAGGTTCTCGGCGGCGCGGACGTCGGGGGCGGTGATGCGCACCAGCTCGCAGCCGGCCTCGACGAGGCGCAGCGTCTGCTCGACGGTGGCGCGGGTGTCCATCGTGTCGGTGTTGGTCATCGACTGGACGCGCACCGGGGCGCCGCCGCCCAGGGTCAGGTTGCCTATTGTTATTTGCTTGGACATATTGTATTTTTTTTTCTAGTATTTCTAGTTGAACTAGTATTACTAGTATCACTAGTCATACTAGTAAAACTAGTGGTACTGGCCAATTATCTGAAATACACTTCGGTGGCGCCGACGCCGTATTTTGCCATCGGGGCGTCGAAGAAGTGGATGTTGTCGTATTGCTTCAGCTCTTTGACGATTTCGTCCTTCAGGATGCCCTGTCCGACGCCGTGGATGAAGGTCACTTTCTTCATTTTGTTGCTGAAAGCGTGGTTCATACAGAGGCGGAAGTAGTGCATCTGCATCTCGAAAGCCTCGTGGGGCGACAGGTCGCCGGGGCGCTCGGTGAGCATATCGATGTGGAGGTCCACTTCGGCCTCGCCTGGGGCTGTCTGGTGTTGCAGCAGTATGTTGTCGGTCAGCGTGCGGGTGTTCTGCTGCTGCACGTTGCTGAGCTGCTTCTTGAGCTTGGCAATCTGGTCTTTAAGGTTTGCGACCTGGTTCTTGAGCTGTTTGATTTCCTCTTCGGGAGTGAGCGGCACGCTGACTTTCGGTGCTGCGCCGGGCAGCGACGAGGGCAGGGGAGTGCCTTTGCCTTTCAGGTGCTCTTCCATCGTGGCGTTGAACATCTTGGCGGCGCCCTGCTGGTCGGCCATACGTATCAGCTCGTCGGGCTGCATCGGTATGTCGAAGCCGGTATCGTCTTGCACAAAGACGAAGTCGTCGGTGACCTTGGTGACGATGCCGCCGCCTATCTGGTTGAGGAACTTTACTTTATCTCCGGGTTCAAATTTTGATTTCATTGTCGGTTTGTATGTTGATATGTTTAAATGATTTGGTCGGCAAGTTGGCTGAAGTCGATGCCGTCGAAGTTGCCGCTGGACATCATTAAAACTGAGAATTCTGAATTTTGAATTTTGAATTGGGAGCAGGTCTGCTTGACGGCTTCAATCATCTGTTTGCTGTCGGTAAAGACTTCAATGTTGCCGCCGAAGGCTTTGCGCACCTCCTCGGGGTCGAGGGGCGGCAACTTCTTGAGTTGCAGCGCGTGCTGGCTGAAGTAGACGAAGCGGATGTCGGCCTGGTCCATCGTGCCACGGTACTGCTGCAGGAATTCTTTGGTCAGCGAGCTGAAGGTGTGCAGTTCCATACAGGCCACGAGGCGCCGGTCGGGGTATTGCTCGCGGACGGCGGCGATGGTGGCGCGCAGCTTGGAAGGCGCGTGTGCGAAATCCTTGTACATTGCACTGTTAGCGTTGGCTTTGACCAGCTCGAGGCGCTTGCTGGCACCGCCGAAGGTGGCTATGGCCTGGTCGAAGGTTTGGTCGCTGATGCCCAGCTCGCGGCACGCGAGGCGTGCGGCGGTGAGGTTCAGCAGGTTGTGGCGGCCGAAGATGCGCAGCGGCGTTTCGTGGCCTTCGTTGTCGGCAATGTAGGTGATGCCGTTGCGGACGGTGTATTGCGGTATGTCGTAGGGCAGTTTGGCGATGTCGTTGCGCCGGTTGGCGGTGGCCACGTCGTGCACCACTGGGTCGTCGTCGCAGTAGATGAGCGTGCCGCCCTCTTCGATGAGGTCTATGTATTTGGCAAACTGCTCTTTGTAGATGTCGAAAGTGGGGAAGACGTTGATGTGGTCCCATTCGATGCCGGTGATGATGGCCACGTTGGGGTGGTAGAGGTGGAATTTGGGCCGGCGGTCGATGGGCGAGGTGAGGTATTCGTCGCCTTCGATGACCATAACTTTGGCGGTGTGCGTGAGGCGCACCATCACGTTGAAGCCTTCGAGCTGTGCGCCAACCATATAGTCGGCCTCGATGCCTGCCTCGCGCAGCACGTGGAGTATCATTGCCGTGGTGGTCGTCTTGCCGTGGCTGCCGCCCACGACGATGCGCAGCTTGTCCTTCGACTGCTCGTAGAGGTATTCGGGATAGCTGTATATTTTCAGTCCAAGTTCTTGGGCACGAAGCAGTTCTGGGTTGTCAATGCGGGCGTGCATACCCAGCACCACAGCGTCGAGGTCGGGGGTGATGCGCTCGGGATGCCAGCCTTCGTCGGGTGGCAGTATGCCTGCCTTGGCGAGGCGCGTGCGTGCGGGGTCGAAGATTTCGTCGTCCGAGCCGGTGACGGTGTATCCTTTTTCGTGCAGTGCCAGTGCCAGGTTGTGCATTGCGCTGCCGCCGATGGCGATGAAGTGAACTTTCATAGGTCTTTGTTTTCGTATGTAAACGTGCCGGAGCGCAAAATATTGTTTGCAACGCAAAATATGATTTTTGTGTTCATTCTGCGCGGTTTTAAAAAGAATGTGTATATTTGCAGTAGCAATCAAAAAACAAACATTATGGATAATGCACAGATAGTCAATGGAAAGCGTGTTGCGTCGGACAACATTAGCGAATTAGGCAAGGACGAAGTGTTCGTCTTTGGAAGCAACATCCAGGGTATGCACGGCGGTGGTGCGGCTTGGTATGCCCATAAACATTTTGGTGCCGAATGGGGCGTCGGCGAGGGACTGACGGGTCGCTGCTATGCGCTGCCTACGATGGAGGGCGATGCGTCGCTGCATAAAGCTGTGGACAATTTCATCGCCTGTGCCCGCCAACACCCCGAGTTGACATTCCTTGTCACCGGCGTGGGTTGCGGCATAGCAGGCTACAGACCCGACGAGGTGGCACCACTTTTCAAGGATGCCGCTGCGTTGGAGAATGTCTACCTGCCGCAGGTCTTTGTCGATGTGATGTTTAAATAAAAAAAAGCGAGGAATTCCTCGCTTTTTTGTTCGCTTGGATAAGCATTATTTATTTGTTTGCGCTCTTCACCGCGCGGACGGAGAAACCTTTAGAGCGAGGAAAATGCCACACACTATGTCCGTTTGGGGGTTGAATCATAAAGCTATTAGCAAAGCTTGGATATTCTGTGTATAACGAGGCGGACCAATAGTAGCCAGCGGGACCTACGGGGTATTCAAGTTCAGTCCCTGACATCATTCCGGCAAAAGGCAGGAATATGCTGTTGTTGTTGGCGGCGGTGAATCGAAAGCCTTCTACGCCGTTTACAGTAGCATATTCTTTGGTGGTGTTGTTATTCAGTTCCTCCCACTCTTCCTTAGTAGGAGTGCGGGCACCGTTGCCTAAATTAAATGTTGCGGCATCGTCACTGGCCTGTAAGATAGTTAGATTGTCCACAGGACCACTAAATTGTGTCGAGGGGTTGTATTTGGTAAGTATGAGATTATCATTGTTAAACGTGCAGTAGATACAGTTTTCCCAAATGTATTCGCTCTTGGGTTGTGTCTCGCCCCAGGCGAAGTAGTTGCCGTAGCCTTCGGGCGTGGTGGCACCGACGTTGCAGGTGGCCCAAAGCAAGCCTGAAGGCAGACCGAGGTCGACCCAGTTGGGGTCGTCGGGGGTGCCGTCATTGAGGGTCGACATAGTGGTCGTGCTGCTGATGAGGGGCTCGCTTTCAGGCGTGAGCTTCAACCAAGCGGCAACGGTGTATTCCGTTCCCGGCTCAAGACCGGTGATGAGCAGCTCGTAGCTGCCATCCGGATTGTGGTGCTCGCAAGGGATAACGTTGTGATCCATCGATATGGAACCATTTTTTGAGAATACGAAACCGAAGGTGTAGTTGGGAAATTGGGGCAGGTAGACATCGATGTGGCCATTGATTTTTGACCACATTTTGAGTGTGGTTGCGGTGTTTTCAACCATTACAGGGGGCTCGATGAACAAATCGCCCGGGTCAGGAGTGTTGCCGTTCACTTTCAAGAACTTGGCTTCGAACTTGACTTGCTGGTCTGAACCGGGAATGGTCTTGCCGGTAACTATCATATAAGATTCGGTGATGCCGGTCACGGTCAAGGTGGATGTGATGCCGTGCGAGTTGGTGATATTCACATCGTTGCCGTCGACTTGCCAACTGATGGCTTCTTTCTTCTCCGAAAGCTCGCCGGTGCCGTCGGCGTTCAGAACGATACCCATCTGCATATGCGCCTCCACGTCGTTGATGTAGATGTGTTCCGACTGCCAAGTACCTACCAGCTGTGCTGCGAGGGTGCTGTTGTCGCCGCCGTTGCCGTTACCATTGCCGGGGTTGTCGTTCCCGTTGTCCTTTTCGTCGCAGGCCACCATCGCCGTCATCGCGAAGGCAACCATAAGAAGTGATAGTAATTTCTTCATAATTGTAAGGATTTTAAGATAATAATATTGTTTTGATGAAATTCAATTATTCGTCCTTGAATCCTGCGGCGATGCGGGCGCGTTTGCGCTCTATCTCGTCGAGGATGATTTTGCGGATGCGCAGGTGCGACGGTGTGATTTCCAGATATTCGTCCTCGCGGATGTACTCCATCGCCTCTTCGAGGCTGAACTTGATGGCAGGCGAGCAGGTCGACTTGTCGTCGGCGCTCTTGCTGCGCATATTGGTCAGGTTCTTGGCTGTCACAACGTTGATAACGATGTCGTTGCCGGGGCGCAGGCTCTCGCCGATGACCTCGCCTGCATAGACTTGGTCGCCGGGCTCGATGAAGAAAGGACCACGGTCTTGCAGCTTACTGATGCTGTAGGCCGTAGCTTCGCCTGTCTCTTTGGCGATAAGGGCACCGTATTTGTGGTCGTCGATGTCGCCTTTCCACGGCTGGAATTCGAGGAAACGGCTGGCGATGACGGCTTCGCCGTTGGTGGCGGTGAGGAGGGTGTTGCGCAGGCCTATGATGCCGCGGCTGGGGATGGTGAAGTCGAGCTGCACGCGGTCGCCCTTGGTTTCGATGGTGCCCACTTCGCCTTTGCGGCGTGTGACAACATCGATGACCTTCGACGAAAATTCTTCGGGAACGAGGACGGTAAGCTGCTCGATGGGTTCGCACTTCTCGCCGTTGATTTCCTTGATAATCACTTTAGGCTGACCCACTTGCAGTTCGTAGCCTTCGCGGCGCATCGTCTCGATGAGGATAGAGAGGTGCAGGATGCCGCGACCATAGACGAGGAGCGAGTCGGGCGAGCCGGTCTCTTCGATGCGCATAGCCAGGTTCTTCTCGAGCTCGTGATAGAGGCGCTCGCGGATGTGGCGGCTGGTGACGTATTTGCCTTCCTTGCCGAAGAACGGCGAGTTGTTGATGGTGAAGAGCATCGACATCGTGGGCTCGTCGACCTTGATGGGCGGCAGCGGCTCGGGGTTGTCGTTGTCGCAGATGGTGTCGCCGATTTCGAACATCACGTTCTTGTCGAGGTCGAGCAGGACGGCACAGATTTCGCCGGCTTCGACGACATTCTTGGTGCGCTCCTTGCCGAGGCCTTCGAAGGTGTAGAGCTCTTTGATTTTGGTGTGTATTATTTCGGGCTCTTTGTTCTCGTTTTCGTCGCTCAGGTCGGGACGTTTGGCCAGGGCTACGGCCTGTCCGGCCTGCAGCGTGCCGCGGTTCAGACGGCCGACGGCGATGCGTCCGAGGTAGCTGCTGTAGTCGAGCGATGACAGCATCATCTGGGTGTTGCCTTCGGTGACGCGAGGTGCAGGTATGTGTTTGATGATGAGGTCCATCAGATAGCTGATGTCGTCGGTCGTGGTTTTCCAGTCTTCGCCCATCCAGCCCTGTTTGGCGCTGCCGTAGGCCGTCGGGAAGTCGAGCTGGTCGTTGTTGGCGCCGAGGTTGAACATCAGGTCGAAGACGGCTTCCTGTGTGGCTTCGGGGTCGCAGTTGGGTTTGTCGACTTTGTTGATGACCACGATGGGCTTGAGTCCCAGTTCGATGGCTTTCTGCAATACGAAACGCGTCTGTGGCATAGGTCCTTCGAAGGCGTCGACGACGAGCAGCACGCCGTCGGCCATATTGAGCACACGCTCCACTTCGCCGCCGAAGTCGCTATGGCCCGGAGTGTCGATGATGTTGATTTTATAGTCGCGGTAGCGGACGCTGACGTTTTTTGAAAGGATGGTGATTCCGCGTTCGCGTTCGAGGTCGTTGTTGTCGAGGATGAGGTCACCGGTTTCCTGGTTGTCGCGAAATAGTTTGGCTTGGTGCAGCATACGGTCGACAAGGGTGGTCTTGCCGTGGTCGACGTGTGCTATAATTGCCACATTGCGAATGTTTTGCATTGTCTTTTCAGTTTAAAATCAAATTGCAAAGATACAAAAAATATGTGGTTTGCAATAATTTTATCCTCAATCTGTAATTATTGTATTATATATATAGCATCGGTGCGTGGTTGCATCCGTGGATTGCACATCGCTGCTCTCATTTCTCCGTCATCGTGAAACTGCGGAAGCGCGAGGTGGTCGACGATGTCTCGCGGACGCGTATCAGCTTGTCGCCGAAGTGCATAGTCTTGTCGTCGCTATCGGGGTTTTCGGTGTGGTAGACCTGAAACAGGCGGTTGAAGTCGCGCAGGAAGTCTGCGCTTCGCACGTCGAGGATTATCTCGTAACAAATCTCGTCGCGGGGGTCCATCTTGAACGTGCAGCGATAGTCGGCGGTATTGATTATCATCACGCCCTCCACGTTGTTGCCTGCGGGCATATAGGTGATGTCGAACTGCTGACTTTCAGCACGTTCGTTGCCTACAAAGGCTCCCAGCGACTGCACAATGTGGTGCGCGTCGCGTCCCAGCTGCTCGGCAATGTACGATGCCTGTGCCTGCATAGCCAGCGCGGCAGTAAGCATCAGTGTGAACAAAAACAGTTTTTTCATCGTTTATTTCTCTGCAATTCTGTCCATTATAGTTGTCACGGTTTTATGCATCTGGTCGTAGTAGGAGTTCAGGAAGGTTCCGTCGGCACGGTTGGCGATGATGAGACATACGGTCAATGCATTGTGTCCCAGTAGCTTTGAAAGGCCGTAGATGGCCGAAGTTTCCATTTCGAGATTGGTGACTTTCAGCCCGTCCCAATGGAATGTGGCCAGCTTTTCGTTGAGATCCTTGACTGCCGGTGCTATGCGTATATGGCGTCCCTGTGGAGCATAAAAGCCGGGGGCAGTGGCTGTTATGCCTCTGACGGTGATGCCGGCGACTTTGGCCATCAGCTCTTCGCTGCCTTTGACGCAGTAGGGACGGGCCAGCCGGTCGGAGAATTGCATATGTTTTACAAAGGCTTCTGTCATAGCCTCTTCCAACTGTTCGTCGCGGTGCTCGTAGTAGTTCAGAAGGCCATCGAGACCGATGGCGTAGGACGATGCCACCAATGAGCCGCAGGGTATGTCGCTGTGCAGCGAGCCAGAAGTGCCGATGCGTATCATATTCAGTGTGCGGTGGTTGGGTTTGACGGTGCGGGTCTCGAGGTCGATGTTGGCGGCGACATCGAGTTCGGTGAGGACGATGTCGATATTGTCGCAGCCCATACCTGTACTCATCGCCGTGAAGCGGTGCCCGTGATAGAGGCCGGTAACGGTATGTATTTCGCGGTTACTGCTTTCATATTCAACTTTTTCAAACAGGTTTTTGAAAAGGTAGACGCGGTTGGGGTCGCCGACCAGGAAGATGTCGTCGGCCAGCTCGTCGCCGTTGATGTTTATGTGGTATGGCTTGCCGGAGGGGTTCAATACCAGCTCGCTCGATTTCATTTCGTTCATAGCTAATGTTTTAAAAGTATGCAGGCGATGCGTTTTGCGCATCGCCTGCAGGATGTTTTGGTTTAGTTATCTTCTTGACTGTGAACCTCTGTTTGTGGTTCCGTTCGATGTTCCGCGGCTGCTTGTGCCAGTGTTGGCGTTGCTGCCTCGGCTGCTGCTTCCGGTGCTCACATTGCTTGTTCCGCGGCTGCTGGTGCTAGTGTTTACATTGCTAGTTCCGCGGCTGCTGGTGCCGGTGCTTACATTGCTTGTTCCACGGCTGCTGCTGCCAGTGTTTACATTGCTTGTTCCACGGCTACTGCTGCCGGTGTTGGTGTTGCTGCCACGGCTGCTGCTGCCGGTGCTCACATTGCTTGTCCCGCGGCTGCTGCTGCCGGTGTTGGTGTTGCTGCCACGACTGCTGGTCCCAGTGTTGGTGTTGCTGCCACGGCTGCTTGTCCCAGTGTTGGTGTTGCTGCCACGGCTACTGGTCCCAGTGTTGGTGTTGCTGCCACGGTTGCTGCTGCCGGTGTTCACAGCTCCGTTGTTATTGCCGCGTCCGTTTGTGCTGGGCGATGTGGCAGCCCCGCGTCCGCTGGTCGATGGGGTGTTTTCTATGGTGCTGCGGTTGGTGGTGCCAGGGTTTCCGGCATTGTTCATATTGTTGCCCGAACGTGCTCCGCCAGCGTTGTTGAAGCTTGTGCTGCGAGTGCCTGCAGTTACACGGCCGTTGCCGCCGATATATCCGTGGCCGTCAGGTGTCTGCGGGTAGTTCACGCCAGGAGTGAAGGGGCGCACAGGTACCGGTGCAGGGGTGTGGGGCGTACGCATATAATAGGGGTGGTATGGCCAGGGACCTCCGGCAGGGGGCATTGGCGGACGCCATCCATAGCGGTGTATTTCATAGTGGTATGTGTATCCGTGGTTGAAGTGCGGATCGTGGTAGTGGCGCACGAAAGCGTTGTATGGTGGCATTGTCCAGTAGAAGTTCGGTGTCGCCACAGTGCTGCGGAAACGCAGATACTGTGCGGCGCTGTACATACGGTTGCCGTAGGCGTTGTAGAGCCAGATGCACGACAGGTCGATGGGCATATATATCTCCTCGCCAGTGTATGCATCATAGCCGTACAGCCAGATTTCGTAGTACTTGCTGTTGACTCGCTCGGCCCACACCTCGTTGACTATTACGTAGGTTGCCAGCTCGTAGTCATATCCGCAGTAAATCATCAGCTCGTTCTGCGCGTCGAGTGTGTTTGCTACGCGGGCTGCTTGCGAGCGCGTGAAGTAGCGCACCGAGTTGGCCGAGGCCACAAAGACCGTCATAACCATCATTAATGTCAAGATCAGTTTTTTCATTGTTTGCTCCTTTCTGTTTTGCTCGTCGGCCTTGTGGCCTCCGAAAGGTTTATTGTTATTTTAACTTTTGTATTTCTTGAACGATAAAACTTTTCGTTTTTAACTAATTTTATAAAATAGGCTCTTTTTGTGCTCAATTGTGTAATTATCATATATGTTGTGTCGTGCAACACAATATGAATCAAAATTGCAAAGTTATGAAAAAAAAACCGTTCATCGATATTGTGATGCAATTTTTTTATCAACCCAACCATTAATCTATAAAATTTTTGACAAAAAAATAAAAAAATCCTTGCATATCAAAAAAAGTTTGTATCTTTGCACTCCGAAAACAGAGGTGAAAACGATTGAAAAATCAATACAAGCTTCTGACTTTCAAGGAGAGATGCCGGAGTGGTCGATCGGGGCGGTCTCGAAAACCGTTGACCAGCTTGCTGGTCCCAGGGTTCGAATCCCTGTCTCTCCGCAAGAAAAAAGCAACCATCTTTGGTTGCTTTTTTTGTTTTGCCTTTTTTTGTTGGCGAGGTGGAATTCTTATGCAATAAATCGATATTTTTATGTATATTTGCAATCCCGATTGAAACAAAAAAAACGCAATATGAAACGATTAACTATTTTATTATCAATGTTTGCAGCAATTAATTGCATCGTTGCACAGCCGACAAAACAGATAACTCTCGAAGATATTTGGGCCAAGGGCACTTTTGCGCCGCGCGGCATCCAGAGCATCCGTTCGATGCAGGACGGCGAGCACTACTGCGTGCTGACGCGCAACGGCATCGAGAAGTACTCGTACAAGACGGGCGAAAGCGAAGGCCTGGTGTGCAACTTTGGCGGCCCGGCAATGGCCAAGAAAGCTAAACCGCTGCCCCCGATTGAGAGCTATGAGTTCTCGGCCGACGAGCAGAAGATATTGCTCAGCAGCGGCTTCGAACCCATTTATCGCCATAGTGGCGTGTCGGACTACTATATCTATAGCGTCGCCGACGGCACCTTCACCAAAATCAGCAACGAGGGCAAGCAGCGCCTGACGACCCTCAGCCCCGATGGCACCAAGGTGGCATATGTGCGCGACAACAACCTGTTCTATATGGACTTGGAGTCGCTCGAGGAACATCAGATTACCACCGACGGCCGCATCAACGCCATCATCAACGGCACCACCGACTGGGTCTACGAGGAGGAGTTCGCCATCACGCAGGGTTTCTACTGGAGTCCAGACTCGAAGCGCATCGCCTACTATCGCTTCGACGAGAGCCGCGTCAGCGAGTTCACTATGCAGACCTGGGGCGGCCTTTATCCCGAAAACTACAACTACAAATATCCCAAAGCCGGCGAGGACAACTCGGTGGTGGATATCTACATCTACACCCTCGAGGACGGCAAAGCTATGCGCCTTGAGACAGGTAGCGAAAACGATCAGTACCTGCCGCGTATGCAGTGGACCAAGGACCCCAACGTGCTGGCTTTTATGCGTATGAACCGCCTGCAGAACCGTATGGAACTGCTGACCGCCAACGCCACCACGGGCAAAATCCGCCCGCTCTACACCGAAGAGGACAAGGCCTACGTCGAGGTGCCCGGCACGTGGCGCTTCCTCGCCGACGGCAAGTCGTTTCTCATCACCAGCGAGCGCGACGGCTACAACCACATCTACCTCTACGGTATGGACGGACAGCTTATTCGCCAAATTACTACTGGCAATTTCGATGTCGTCAATATATGCGGCATCGACGAGAAGAACCAGAAAATCTATTTCCGCAGCCACGAAAGCGGTGCTATTAATACCGATCTCTATGCTATCGATTTCAAGGGCAAAAAGAAAGAATGCCTCAACTACGACGCCAAGGACAAGCAGAATGCCGATTACGGCGCCGACGGCATCCGCGACGGCAAATACATCCTTGGCTCATACAACGCCACCTTCAGCGACGGCTGCAAATACTACATCTGCACATTCAGCAGCGCCAACTGTGCCCCGCGCTATACGCTGCACGACAGCAAAGGCAAGATTATCAAAGTGCTGCAGGACAATGCAGCCCTGCAGCAGCGTCTGGCCGAATACGGTCGCGAGCGCAAGGAGTTTGGCACCCTCAAGACCGACGAAGGTGTAGAACTGAACTACTACATCATCAAGCCTGCCGACTTCGACAGCAGCAAGCAGTACCCGCTCTTCTTCTACGTCTATGGCGGTCCTGGCAACCAGCAGGTTACTAATGCCTACGGCTGGAGCGACTACAATTGGTTCCGTATGCTGGCCCAGAAGGGCTATGTCGTGGCCTGCTTCGATGGTCGCGGCACGGGCGGCCGCGGTGCCGACTTCAAGAAGGTGACCTATCGCAACTTGGGCCACTACGAGTGCATTGACGCCATCGCAGCAGCCAAGTGGTTCGGCCGCAAGTCTTGGATCGACGAGAACCGCATCGGCATCTTCGGCTGGAGCTTCGGCGGATACCTTTCGTCGCTCTGCATCCTGAAGGGCAACGACGTCTTCAAGAGCGCCATCGCTGTGGCTCCCGTCACCACCTGGCGCTACTACGACAACATCTACACCGAGCGCTTCCTGCAGCGTCCGCAGGACAACCCCGACGGCTACGACAACAATTCGCCCATCAACTTCGCTGACCGCCTGAAAGGCAACTACTTGCTGGTTCACGGCACGGGCGACGACAACGTCCATTTCCAGAACGCCCTCGATCTCGTCACCGCCCTCGAGAAGGCCGACAAACAGTTCGAGATGCGCGTCTATCCCAACAAGAACCACAGCATCTACGGCGGCAACACCCGCCTGAACCTCTACAAGCTGATGACCGACTTTATCGAACGCAAACTGTAAGGAAGCGGAAAACGGAGAGCGGAAAACGGAAATGTGAGAACAATGCCGGCGTGTCAGCATCCCCGCCGCAGGCGGAATTAATCTACAAGATCCATAAGATCTCGCTCGCATTTGCGAGCAGGAAAATGTATTTTCGCTTTTCGGACAATCTATAAAATCTACAAGATCCACAAGATTTCGCTCGCATTTGCGAGCAGGCGAATAAAGCCCCTTGCCCTTTGGGCAGAGATCCTGTAGATCTGGTTGATTATCGCTCTTCATCCCCGCCGCAGGCGGAATTAATCTACAAGATCTACAAGATCTCGCTCGCACTTGCGAGCAGGCGAATTCTAACTTTATATTCCACCGACACAAAAAGAATTTTGCCAGTTTAAAAATAATGCGTAACTTTGCACCGCCGAATTGAGAGAATAAAACAATGAGTACCGCCGAAATATCAAAGGTCATTGCCGACTATTTCGCCACCCAGCCAGTGGTGCGGGCTTGGCTTTTCGGCTCCTACGCACGCGGCGAACAACGCGAGGATAGCGACATCGATATCCTGGTCGATTTTGACGAAAACGAGCGAGTGGGCCTGCTGCGTCACATACACATAATGAACGAACTTCAAGACATCCTTAACAAAGAGGTCGATCTTGTGACCAATGGCACACTTCTGCCATTTGCTGAGAAAACCGCCAACCGTGATAAAAAACTTATCTATGAGAGAGCAAATTAAAGATGTAAACCGTCTGCGGCATATGCTTGAAGCTATAGACAATGTCAGCGAGTTTACCAAAGGAGTTACTTTCGATAATCTTGTTGGCGATAAAATCCTTTGCCACGCCATTATCCATAATATACAAGTAGTAGGAGAGGCTGCCTATAAACTGACAAAAGAGTTTTGCTTGTCGCACCCTGAAGTGGAGTGGCGCGACATCATCGCTTTGCGCCACGTGTTAGTGCACGACTATTTCAGGATAGATATGGAAGAATTGTGGCATATATCAAAAGAAGAACTTCTTCCCTTAAGGGAACAAATAGATTTGTATTTGAAAACAATGCCAGAATAGCCTGTTGTGTTGACGTGGCAGCGATACGATTGATTGTAATTTACGGACATAAATATAATTTCTGGATAATTCCTGGTAATTCCTGTTAAAAGAAAATTTTACCGTTTACTTATTTACAAGATCTACAAGATCTCGCTCGCATTTGCGAGCAGGCGAATTCTAACTTTATATCCCCCGACACAAAAAGAATTTTGCCAGTTTAAAAATAATGCGTAACTTTGCACCGCCGAAATAAGGGAATAAAACAATGAGTACAGCCGAAATATCAAAGGTCATTGCCGACTATTTCGCCACCCAGCCAGTGGTGCGGGCTTGGCTTTTCTGCTCCTACGCACGCGGCGAACATTGCGAGGACAGCGTTTACCTTTACTCGCAAGAGTACTGATAATGACATTTTCTTCTTTATGAGGGATTGAAAAAAATATATATAAGGATGTAATTCGAGGTGATTATGCAAGAGGATAAATCAATACGACAGATGCCTGCTTTTACAAAAGAAGTACTGCAAAATATTTTTTCAGCTTCGTGTGTTGAAGCGGCAGCAGAAGCCGAGAATGTCTCTTCCGCCGATATGTACGAGCGAATGAAGGCTGTTAACCTTTTTTCCGAATTGATTTATCCTTGCTATGAAACCCTACACACCCAAAGTCGACGAATTGTGACAGAGGATATACTTGAAGCATTATACCGTAGGGAAGCCAAGAAAGGAGATGCCGTATGAGAGTGTATCACGGAGGGACAGAAGAAATCAAACAACCGGAAGCATCCAAAGGCCGTCAGGGATTGGATTTCGGCCGTGGATTCTATGTCACGGATATTCAAGGGCAAGCCGAGGCTTGGGCCGACCGTATGGCACGTATAAGGATGGAAAGCGGCATCGTCAGTGTGTATAATTTTGATATTGAAAAAGCAAAGGAGTGGTGTCGCTATAAAAAATTTGACGAATACGACGAAAACTGGCTGGTTTTTATCGTTGCCAACCGGCAGGGTTTGTATCGAGGCCAAGTGTACGACATCGTCGAAGGCGGTGTGGCAAACGACAGGGTGATTGACACTGTTGAAGCCTATATGTCACATTTGATGCCTATAGAGACCGCTTTACTTGAACTGTCAAAACATCGCCCTAATAACCAAATATGTATCTGTTCGCAGAAGGTTTTGGACAGTCATTTGCATTTTGTTGAATCGTTAATAATTAAATGATATATGCTTAGTCCGTTGTTAATGTGGAATAAGATAGGCAGGATAGTAAGTTTGATAGCCTCCGATATGAATATCAGTTCCGAACAGGCACTGGATATGTTCTATCGTTCTCGCACAAACCAGTTGATGCGCGACCCCATTGTCAAACTCTACACATTTGGCGACCGCTATTTGGCAGACGAGGTTATGATGGAAAAACACTGATGGGTGTATTCTTGTGTTTTTGCATTAGACATATAGTGATAGCACTGTAAATAACAAATTGATATACAAACAAATTAAAACAATAGTCAATATAATATTATAAACCAGAACAAAGTAGAGAATATACAAAAATAGAAAGACATAATAGCGTTTGCGCTTACGGATAACGTTGAAGTTCCACAAATCAAACATCCCGTATGAGGCAGTAAACGCTCACGATGGTATCGTGGGCTTTACTTATCGGGATGTAGGTCGTGGAACACCTCAACGTTAATAAGCAGAGTCCACGTATTTTTATAAACACAAAAACAACAATATATGAAGAAATCATTATCCTTTATCGTTATGACCCTGATGGGTATGTCGTTGATGGCCAAACCCGTCGACCCGACGGTGGCTGTCCGTGTGGCGCAGAACTTCGCCGCCACGCAGGTCAAGATGGCCGACAACACAGCGAAGATTGTCTACACCCACCCAATGCCCGAAAGCGGCCAGCCGGCAATGTATGTCGTCAACGTCGGCCCCAGCGCCTTCGTCATCGTAGCTGCCGACGACATCGCCCACCCCGTGCTGGGCTACAGTATGGCACGTCCCTGGCCCGTTTTGAACGGAGAACGGGCTGCCGCAGTCCAGCTGCCCTCGCAGGTCTCTGGCTTCCTCGACGATCTCGCATCGCAAATACGAGCAGCTCAACAGCAAAATATTACCCAAGACCGCGAAACCGCCACCGAATGGCAACAATTGCAGGCTGGCGAACTTTCCGCTTCCAGTTCTCCGCTTTCCGCTCCTGACAGCGTCGGTCCCCTGCTTACCACCACCTGGGACCAAGGCCAGTACTACAACGCCCTTTGTCCTGAAGATGCCAACGGCCCCGACGGTCACGCCCTCACCGGCTGTGTAGCCACAGCTATGGCCCAGATCATCAACTACTGGGGCTACCCCATCCACGGTCGCGGCATCCACAGCTACAATCACTTCAACTACGGCACCCTCACCGTCAACTACGACAGCGCCACCTACGACTACGCTAATATGCCCTCCGCCCTCACCTCCGCCAGCACCCCACAAGAGGTGCAAGCCGTTGCCCAGCTGATGCGCGACTGCGGCGTGGCAGCCAATATGGGCTATGGCCCCACAGAAAGTAGCAGCTACGATGTCGATGCCCGTGCCGGTATGATCAATTTCTTCCGCATAAGCCCTGATGCCAGTTATGCAGAAAAGGCATATTTTACCGATGATGAGTGGAGCAATATGCTCCGCACCGACCTCGGCAACAGCCGTGTGGTGATGTACAGTGGCCACGGAACAGGCGGCCACACCTTCGTCTGCGATGGCTACAATGCCAACAACTATTACCATTTTAACTTTGGCTGGAGCGGTTACTCCGATGGCTGGTACGCCACCAGTGCTGTCACTCCGGGCGGAATGGATTTTAACAGCAATCAAAGTGCCATCCTCGGCATCCTACCCGACAGCACCGGAAACGTTATTCTTGGCCAGATGACCGGCACAAGCACCTTTATCGTTGACGAACCATTGGATTTTTACCATCTGCTTGGGCATAATGCCTACGAGGGAACTAACTATGGAAACACTTACGATAGCTATGTTTTCTTTATATCTGCCAATAATTCGAATCAATTAGTGGTAGATATTATTGAATTCGAAGATCAAAACATTACAATAAATGACGGCCAGGGTACATGGCTTAAAGAACTTCACGGCGGTAGTGAAAATGACTTAAGTCCCGTAGTGTCATTGAACAATGCTCTGAATATTGTTTATTCAGGACTTTGGTATTATGCAGGATTCAAATTGAATATCAGCCAGGATGAAGGCTGCCGAATGGTATCGAACATCGTCGCCTCTGTCGATACAACGACGGTCTACTTGATGTGGACAGAAAACGGCAGTGCTACACAATGGCAGATAGAGTATGGGACAGCAGGGTTTTCGCACGGTAATGGAACAATGGTGACATTGTCATCCAACAATGCTACAATTAGCAATTTAGTAAGTTTTGCCCAATATGATTTTTACATTCGTTCTATTTGCGACGATTCTCGGTACGGTATTTGGAACCAGATTACACTTCTGATAGAAGCTCCTTATTGGCAAGACATAGTAACATTTCAACCTGAAGGATATGTTTTGAACGAAGCAACAAATACGGCAGAAATATCTACAGCAGAAGGATTGGCTTGGTGGGCAAAAACAGACAACACAAGGGATGTGCTGCTAAATGCCGATATTGATTTGTCTGGATATAAATGGAGGCCAGTCGAATGCCATAATTTCAATGGTAATGGTCACATCGTTTCCAATGCTTATATTGTTGAAAACAATTCATATGTTGGCTTCTTCTCATATTTATTGGGGGAATGTAAAGATTTAGGACTAACAGACTTATATGTCAAATCGTCAGGAGGTAATACTGGCGGACTTTGCGGACAAATGGGATGGAGTGGCTTGTACTACGGATCTGTAACAAACTGCTATGTATCGAATGGAACTGTAATTGGTACTGATCATATCGGCGGAATGATAGGATTTGCACAGGAAAGTTTAATTACCAACTGCTACTCAAATGTTACGGTTGTGGGAAACAGATGGAGTGGACTTATGGTCGGTAAAGCAGAACATCAAACTATAAGAAACTGTTATGCTGCAGGTGATATTACGTTGCGTTCATATTGTTATTATGCCGGAATTGCCGCATATATTACAACTGGGGAGATTGATCATTGCTATAGTGTCGAATTACCTATGGGTGTTGTTGGATATTCAGGTTCTACAATTATTAGCGATACTTCTACTTTTGTTAGAGAAAATGATAATTGGATTTTACACAATCCTGTGTCATTTGATGGTGTGGCGGAAACAGACTTGCTCAATGCTCTTAACAAAGGGGTTGAGATGATGAATGACGAAAACTTGAGAGTGTGGACTATTGACAATGCTAATACAAATAATGGCTATCCTGTTTTTGGAAATCATTATGCTGTTTTATGCAATAATGTAGATAGCCTTACGGCTGAGAACATCAAAGTAGACAACATTTCTGCTGTTGTTGTCAAATGGAGAGAATCTATCGATGCTGCACAATACCAAATAAGGTATGCAAAAAATGGTCTTCCTCTTGATTCAGCTGTAACAGTAATCTCATATCATAGTCCAGACACATTGTTTGGCATAACACTTGGGTATGTATATGACATTAGCGTTCGATCCTTATGCGATGACAGCACACATAGTGCTTGGACCACTATTCAAGCAATTATCGATTTACCTTATTGGACTGATGTTGTAGTTGAACAGCCATCGGGTTATGTTGAAGATGAAGATGGTAATGTCGAGATATCTTCTGCTGAAGGCTTGGCTTGGTTGTCAGTATTATGCAATGGCCTACACGGACAAGAAGCCAGGACATTCGAGAACAAACTGATAACATTAACCGAAGACATCTCATTAGCTGGTTATCGATGGAGGCCGATTGGAGAAAACAAGAGACCAGACTGGCGTTATTTCGCTGGATCTTTTGATGGAAACAATCACAGTATTAGCGATATACACATACTTGATTCACGTTCTTACTATGGGTTATTCGGTTTGATATCTGGTTGGGAAGGTAGCTACATTAAAAATGTAAATATGATTGGTGGCTCCATTTCTAGTATTTGGGGCAGCAGTGGTGATTATGAGGGATATTCCACCAACCAAGCTTGTATTGGTGGTTTGGCAGGAAGCATAAATCATATAGGCGAAGTTTCTAATTGTCACTCTTCTGTGACAGTGTTTGGACTTGGTGCTGTAGGATCATTAATCGGTCAGGCGTTCATTCAAAACGGTTCTATGAACATATATAACTGCTCTGCAACAGGAGTAGTGTACGGAAGGGAATCTTGCGGGGGATTAATAGGGGAATGTTATGGAACTATAACTGTAAAGAATAGTTATGCCACAGGTGATGTACGTCTATCCCCTGGTGGTATCAATGCTTGGTATAGGGGTGGCTTAATTGGTAATTTCCAGTGTAATGTAAGCGCTTTTAATTGTTATGCTACAGGTTTTGTAGAAATAGAAAATACATTAGATTACGGTAAAGTGATAGGTTCGGCTTATATGAACCCTCATTTACACTACATATACGGGTATGCTGATTCTAATCCAGGAATGGGATTATTTGGTGGATATTGTGAAGATGTTTCAGACACAACACAGTTCCATCATAATGGTAATACAAATACCTTAACAACGCCTATTGCATTAAACGACGAAACCTATACAGATTTAACAAATGCGTTGAATGCTTGGGTATCATTTATGAATGATCCAAAACTACTAACTTGGGCTATAGACAGTGTCACTGGTTATCCTATCTTTAGTAACACTTTCGAACCTTCCTGTTATAATCCGACAGAGTTGACGATTTCAAATGCTACATTAATGGGTGACACCATCATTCGAACAGAATTGTCTTGGTCGCAGGTTGGTGAGCCTAATCATTGGGAAGTGTTGTATGTTGCTTCTCGACACAGCATAGATTCTGGCACTATTGTTTCAGTTTATAGCAATCCCTGTGTTTTGACAAACATTCCTGTAGGATATCCCTTGGATTTCTATGTACGTGCTATATGTGATACAACAGATAATAGCGGATGGAGTTCGCTTGTTACTTACATCCCTGACAAATTGCGTTGGACAGAAATTGTAACTTCACAGCCTGAAGGCTATCAAGAAGATGCCGATGGAAGAATATATATATCTTCAGCTGAAGGTCTGGCTTGGCTGTCGAGTGTTTCAAACAACCTTAATGGAGCATCAAATAACCTATATAATAAGAATGTTTTTTTAACAGGTAATGTTGATATGAGTGCTTACAGATGGACTCCTATCAATTCTCAATATCTGTATTTTGACGGTATGTTTCATTCTATAAATGGAATTTATTGCAATGAGTTACAAAGGTCAGTGGGTTTTATTGGTGGAGCGTTTGGCGGAGTAATCAAAAATGTCTGCATTTCAAATTGTTCGATAAAAGGGCTTACTGAAGCAGGAGGATTGGCTGGCTATAGTGAACATACACAAATATCAAATTGTCTTGTATCAGGTAATATCAGTGCAATTATGTCAGTCGGTGGATTCGTCGGGCATTCAAATTACAGTTCTATGATAAATTCCTGTTTCGTCGGTAATATTGAAGCAAGGAGTGATATTGTGTACGAAGATGCTACAAGAGGTTATATAGGAGGTTTTTTGTCCGGTTCCTTTCAAGACACATTAATCAACAACTATGTAGTGTCTGAGGTGCCAAATGAATTGTATTCTGCAATTATAATAGAATCAGCGGTTTCTTCTGTTATTTCAAATAATTATTGCAAGAATTATCCAACGAATATTCCCTTGGTACCCTATGATTATACAAATATATCTTCTTTCTCTGGCAACGGGAACACTTGGACTCTTAACACACCATCCTATATTAATGGTGCTTTTCGTACCGACTTGGTGGATGCCCTCAATGCGTGGGTAGACGAGAATAATACTGATGGGCAATATTTCCATTGGCGAACGGACACAGCAAACATCAATGGAGGCTACCCGGTATTTGAAGTACCACCCTGCCTGTATGTGCCGAGGACATTCATAGAACCATCTATCACTGCTTGTGACAGCTATACTTTTAATGGTGTTACATACACTGAAAGTGTATCAATCAACGATACTCTACAGACTGTCAATGGTTGTGACAGTATTGTTTCGCAATTAATTCTGATTAATCATCCTGTACAGTCATTCGAAAATGTTAATGTCTGCGAAGGCGAAAGCTACACCTTCAATGGCAGGACACTGACGGAGACAAACTGGTATTACGATACCATCATTAACGGTGCCGCCAACGGCTGCGACAGTATTGTAAGCCTCTGGCTTGAGGTGCAGAACCCGACCTCTTGGCACAATGCACGTATCTGCGAAGGCCAGAGCTATACTTTTAATGGCAGGACACTGACGGAAACAAACTGGTATTACGATACCATCATTAACGGTGCCACAAACGGCTGCGACAGTATTGTTAGTTTATGGCTGGAGGTACAGAACAACTATTCGTATCCACGTGCTGAAATATGCCAGGGAGAGAGCTATTCGTTTGCTGGGCAAATGCTGACAGAGTCAGGAACTTATTTCGACACACTGACGAACATATCGGCCAACGGCTGCGATAGCATTGTGCAGCTGAGTTTCACTGTGCATCCTACCAACAACCAGCACGACACTGTTTATTTGCCAGCAAACTCGCTACCTTATCTCTATTCGTATCAAGATTGGACGCAAGAGGTTGATGATTTCAGTGTTACGATGAACAGCAATACTCAGATTGTTGACACTCGCGTCAATCCGTCGGGTACCATCTACGACAACGGAGGCCCCAACGGCAACTATTCTGACTATTCCGACGGAACAATCATACTCACAGCCGATGAGGGTGAGACAATAAAACTTAGTGGAAACTACCAATTGGAAGGATGTTGCGACTATATTGCTGTTTATGACGGATATGGCACAAGTGGAAATTGCTTGCTATATACCTGTGGCGGCGGTAGCGTCAACGTCCAAACCAGTACTGGATATCTTACCATACGGTTTACTTCCGACGGCAGTGTCAACTACGACGGATTTGCGTTGCAGTGGAACACACGGCATACGATTGATACGCTGTTGACCGCAACGGGCGACTATTCCTTCGAGGCGCACACTTCATACGGTTGCGACAACACCTTCAACCTGCACCTTGAACAACGTACAGCCTACAGTCGAACCGACAGTATGACCGTCTGCTCTAACAACTTGCCTTACACATACGCAGATACGCTGATTGCTGATGCCGGCACGTACACATTCGCATACCTTGACCGCTACGGCATAGACAGCACGGTAACGTTGCATTTGACTATCAACCACAGCACGACTGGCGACACCACGGTGGTGGCTTGCGACAGCTTCACGTGGTGGAACACGAATTACACGAATAGCACGAATGATGCAACGCATACGTTGACCAACGCCGCCGGCTGCGACAGTACGGTTACGTTGCATCTGACTGTCAACAATCCTGTCCATACGGCGACAACCGAGGTGACTTGCGAGAGCTACACTTGGAACGGCACAGCATACGCCGTCAGCGGCGACTACGCTTACAGCCACCTTGACAACAACGGCTGCACGCAGGTCGATACGTTGCATTTGACTATCAACAATCCTGTCCATACGGCGACTACCGAAATGGCTTGCGAAACCTACACTTGGAACGGAACGGCATACACCGTCAGCGGCGATTATAGCTACGTCCACGCGGACAACAACGGCTGCACGCAAGTCGATACGCTGCATTTGACTATCAACAATCCTGTCCATACGGCGACAACCGAAGTGGCTTGCGAAACTTACACTTGGAACGGAATGGCATACACCGTCAGTGGCTACTACACTTACAGCCATCTTGACAACAACGGCTGCACGCAGGTCGATACGTTGCATTTGACAATCAACAATCCGGTCCATACGGCGACAACCGAAGTGGCTTGCGAAACCTACACTTGGAACGGCACAGCATACACCGTCAGCGGCGACTACACTTACAGCCACCTTGACAACAACGGCTGCACGCAGGTCGATACGTTGCATTTGACTATCAACAATCCTATACATACAGCAACTACCGAGGTGACTTGCGAGAGCTACACTTGGAACGGAACGGCATACACCGTCAGCGGCGATTATAACTACGTCCACGCGGACAACAACGGCTGCACGCAAGTCGATACGTTGCATTTGACTGTCAACAATCCTGCCCATACAGCGACAACCGAAGCGGCTTGCGAAACCTACACTTGGAACGGAACGGCATACACAGTCAGCGGCGATTACACCTACGGCCACGCGGACAACAACGGCTGCACGCAGGTTGACACACTGCACTTAACCGTCAACCACAGTACCACTGGTGACACTGTGGCGGTGGCGTGCGACAGCTTCACTTGGTGGAACACGAATTACACGAATAGCACGAATGAGGCAACGCATACGCTGACTAATGCTGCGGGCTGCGATAGCACGGTTACGCTGCATCTGACTATCAACCACAGCACGACGGGTGTCGATGTCCAGACTGCTTGCGACAGCTACACTTGGATTGATGGCAACACCTACACCGAGAGCAATTTCAATTCTCAGTTCTCAATACTCAATTCTCTCGGCTGCGATAGCACGATTACGCTCAATCTGACTATCAACCACAGCGTAACGTTCTACGACACGCTGACCATTGGCTCGAACGAGCTGCCTTACGACTACTATGGCAACAGCATCGACGGCCAGGGCAACTTTACCTTCGAGGGGACGACTTCGGAAGATTGCGACAGCACGACGCACCTGTTCGTCATTGTCAACCAGGTGGGCATCGGCGATGTCCAGACGGCTGACGGAATCACGCTCTTCCCCAACCCGACCCGCGGAACGGTGACCGTCAGCGGCAACGGGCTCGAAAGGGTAGAGGTGATGGATGTCGTGGGACGCACTATGCTCGTTGTCGAATGCCAGCGTGACAGCGAAATAATCGACCTTTCCGAGTTGCCGCAAGGCGCCTACGTGGTTCGCATCATTGCCGAAAACGGTACAGCCGTTCGAAGGGTGGTGAAGAGGTAAGACCGCAAAACTTTTTTACAAAAAATCCCGATTTGTTCGGGATTTTTTGTATCTTTGTAGTTCGATATGTTGGGCTAAAAATAGTCCAATGAATTGTTTGTTAATAATATAAAGAATAAATAACAATCTAATATGAAGAAGATATTAACCCTGTTGGCTTTTGCCGTTCTGCTGCAATTACCTGCAAAGGCTCAGTTTGTTGATTACGGCGTCCGCCTCGGCAACGGCGCTTCGTATGTCGCCGACGACCTGCTGACGCATACGCCTATCCTCGGTTTCAGCATCGGCGGCTATGTCGACTATATGTTCACCGAGTGGAAAAATCCTTGGGCCGAGAACATCTACCTTCAGACTGGCCTCAACATCACGCGCCGCGGAACCAACTTCCAGCAGGTCTTTGTCAATATGCTGTCCATCCGTCAGGGTTACTTCCACAACTGGTACGCACAAATTCCTGTCATCGCGGGATTTAAATATGAAATTCCGCAGCTGCCTGCTGGCAATTACGTCAACTTCTTCCTCGGCCCCACGGCCAGTGTGGGTCTTTTCGGTAAGTTGTGGGACCGTCAGGTGACTCCCGGTATGCCGCAGGCTTCGAACAACTACGATACATTTGTCACTGGCACGAAGGACGACCGCAGCTCGTTCAAGAACCTGCGCCGCTTCGACGTGGGACTCGTGCTCGGTGTCGGCTACCAGTGGCACAATTTCACCTTCGACTTCTATATGGACCACGGCTTCATCGCCCTGATGAACAAGGACGATGTGCTGGCACCGTTCGACCAGACGCAAAACAACCAGAACGGCAATGGTCAAAACGGCCAGAACACCCAGAACAACAACACCAAACCCAAAGACCGCAACGCCTACACTGGAACTAACAACTCTTTTATGATTGCCGTCGGTTACCAGCTGCCGATACACAGATAGTTGATTGTTTAAGGGAAGTTAAGGGAAGTTAAAGGGAAGTTAAGGAACAATACGAATTAATGTGTTAATGCGTTAGTGGCTGACGCGTCAATATTGTTTCCGTTTTTTGTATTTACCAGTTTGTTACAGCGTTAACACTAACACAATAACACAATCTTTTTGTCCCGCAGAAAGCGCGGAGAACGCAGAAAACTATTAGTTTTGGCCATTCGCGGCCATTCACGTTTAAAAGAATATAATTTTATGGCTAATTCATAGCCATTTATGATAATTTATGATTAAAAAATATCCTATGGTTTTTAGTGTTAAAGAGTAAATGTTTTGGTCTTCCCGCCGAAGGCGGAATTAATTTACAAGATTTACAAGATTTCGCTCGCTCTTGCGAGCAGGAGTATCGTTGACGAAAGCATCCATCGGGATGAACTGACACCCTCGCGGTCGCATCGTGCGGCTACCTCCAAAAAGAAAGCGGGCCGGAACACTGTCCCAGCCCGCCGTTTTTCGCTAAAGCCTGTGTGATTATTTATCCTCTTTCACTTTGGCATATTCTTCGTTGAGGCCTTTGACAATCTCGTCGGTGATATCCATCCCTTCGTTGCCGTAAAGGATAGGACTGTTGCTGAACGACTTGGACAGGATGATGTCGAACTGCTGGTTCTGCGCATTGTATTCGCGGATGAAGTTATAGACGGCCTTGGTCATCTTTTCGCTCTCCTGCATAGTCTTTTCGGCTATCTGCTGGCTGTATTCGCCCTCCAGGTTCATCAGTTTCTGCTGGCGTTCAGTCAGTTCCTTCTCTTTGGCCTGCTGCTGGCTCAGCGTCATATTCTCGCCGCCGCCCTTGACGTAGGCTTCGTAGTCCTTCTGGAACTGCATCATCTGCTGCTTGTAGCTGTTTTCCTTGGCGGTCTGGAAATCCTTCAGCTGCTTCTGCAAGTCGATGGCATACTGGTATTTGGCCATCAGCGTGTCAGTGTTGACGTAGGCAATCTTCACGCCGCCTTCGCCCACGGCCACGGGGGCCTTGGCGTCAGCATTGGCAAGGCTCTTGCCACCCTTGGCACCGATGCCGGTGAAGTGGAAAATGTAAAGCAGAATGAGGCCAACGAGCAGTATGCAGTTGACGATGGGCAGGCACTTGCAGCCGCATTTCTTTTCGCTTTTGCACTCGCAGCTCTCGGCTTCCTGCTTCGGCTCTTCGATGTTGTTGATTACTTGTTCTTCCTGATTAGTGATATTTTCTTCCATATTAAGTTTAAGGGTTTAAAATTTAATGTCTATTATGAAATGACAGCGTTAGCTACTAACACATTCACACATTCACACATTAACACATTCACACATTAACACATTCACACATTCACGCATTCTCGACTTCCCCAATGGTGTCGATGGCGCGCTGCACGCGGCGGATGGTCTCGTCCTTGCCAAGCATCATCACCAGCGTCAGCATATCGGGACCCACGGTCTTGCCGACCACGGCAAGGCGCAGCGAGTTCATTACCTGGCCCATATTCAAGCCGTTGCCGACGATGTAGTCGTCCAGCAGCGCCTTGTGGATGGCGTCGTATTCGAAGGGGATGGTGTTGAGGATTTCGATAACCTTGGCCATATGGGTGGTCATACCGGCTTTCCAGCGTTTCTTGATGGCTGCGGGGTCGTATTCGGTCGGGGCGACAAAGAAGTAGGAGGTGGTGTCCCACATCTCGCTGATGAAATTGATGCGCTCCTTCATCATTCCGCAGACCTTGACGACATAGTCGTGCGGGACTTTGATGCCGTGTTCGTCGAGCGTGGGCTGGAACATACGGGCCACATCCTCGTCGCTGTGCATCTGCATATATTCGTGGTTGAACCACTTGGCTTTCTCGACGTTGAACTTGGCACCACTCTTGCTGATGTGGCTGATGTTGAACATCTTGATGAGGTCGTCCATCGACAGAATCTCCTGCTCGGTGCCCGGATTCCATCCCAGCAGGGCCAGTATGTTGACCACCGCCTCGGGGAAATAGCCACGCTCGCGATAGCCGCTGCTCAGCTCGCCGCTCTTGGGGTCGTGCCAGTCGAGGGGGAAGACGGGGAATCCGAGGCGGTCGCCGTCGCGCTTGCTCAGTTTGCCGTTGCCTTCGGGCTTCAGCAGCAGGGGCAGGTGGGCAAACTGCGGCATAGTGTCCTCCCATCCGAAGGCGCGGTACAGCATCACGTGGAGCGGTGCCGACGGCAGCCATTCCTCGCCGCGGATCACGTGGCTGATGTGCATCGTGTGGTCGTCGACGATGTTGGCCAGATGGTAGGTGGGCATACCGTCGCTTTTGAACAAAACCTTGTCGTCCAGCAGGTTGCTGTTCATCGTCACGTCGCCGCGAATCAAGTCGTGGACCGTGATTTCGGTGTCGGCGGGAAACTTGAAGCGCACCACGTAGGGCTCGCCGCTGTCGAGACGGCGCTGCACTTCGTCGGCGCTGAGGCTCAGGCTGTTCTGCATCTGGCTGCGCGTGTGGCAGTCGTATTGGAAGGTCTTCTTCTGGGCTTCGTATTCTTTGCGTTTGGCTTCCAGCTCCTCGGGACGGTCGAAGGCATAGTAGGCCCATCCGTCGCGCAGCAGCTGGTCGGCATACTTCTTGTACATCGGCTTGCGGTCGCTCTGGCGATAGGGGCCGAAGGGACCTCCGATGTGCACGCCTTCGTCAAACTTGATGCCAAGCCACGTAAGGGCTTCGATGATATAGTCTTCGGCACCGGGCACAAAGCGTGTCTGGTCGGTGTCTTCAATGCGCAAAATCATTTTTCCGCCGTTCTGTTTGGCGAACAGATAGTTATAAAGGGCGGTGCGCACGCCGCCTATGTGGAGCGGACCCGTGGGGCTCGGTGCAAATCTGACTCTTACTTCTTGTGACATTATTCTTGGTTGTTTTTATTCTTGATATAGTTTTATTTTATTCACAACGCATTTCTCGTCATATTATTGTGGAATCCGAAAAATATTTCCATAATCATCAAAAACATCCCGAAATGGCATATAAGTATGTTTAACTTGCTGAAAATTAGGTTATAAACCTCAGCTTTTATGCATAAATACCTAATTGCTAGGGTCTTACTACACTTCCTCTGCCATATGTACGGTATTTGTACGGTATATGTACGGTATTTGTACGCTTTTTAACCGTACACATACCGTACATATACCGTACAAGTAGCGTACAACGCCCAGTGGGTGTGTGGATTGCGGATGGATGATTTCCTGCTTACTGCAGGTGCGTTAGGCGTCGGGAAGGTGCCTGAGGAGATGATTATTTGTTTTTTCTTACCCAGCGGAGGAAGTCCCACAAGGTCTCGTCATCTTCATTGCTGCGTTTTTTGGGTTTGTTCTTGAGGTCTATTCTGCCGTATTTGGCCATACGTGCCTCGACCACGGAGGTCTGCCGCTTGAAGTATGGCGTTGCGTGTCCGGGGTTGCGCTTGAGGGGCGATGGCAGAGATACTGCCAGTTGGGCAGCCTCGTGGCGCGACAGTTTGCTTGCCGAGTGGCCGAAATAGTGCTGTGCTGCCGCCTCGCAGCCGTAGATGCCGTCGCCAAACTCTATGATGTTGAGATACACCTCCATAATGCGCTCCTTGCCCCACAGTTTTTCTATGGCAATGGTGTAGCCGGCCTCGAGGGCCTTGCGTAGGTAGCTGCGCCGATGGGGCAGGAAGGCGTTCTTAGCCGTCTGCATTGATATGGTGCTGCCGCCGCGTATGCGACGTCCTTGCTTGTTTTCGCGATAGGTCTGCTTAAGCTGCCCGATGTCGAAGCCTTTGTGGCGCATAAAGCGGCCGTCCTCCGAAGCTATGACGGCGGTGACCAGATTGGGCGAGATGTCTTCTATCCTGACATAGTCGCGCTCGAAGTTGACGTCGCGCTCCTTGTCTGATAGCTGCTGAAAGAAACGCTGCACCATCAGAGGCGTCAACGGAGGATTGACCCACTTGTACACGACGGGCATAAGCAGGGCCATTCCGATCAGCGAGAGGACTGTGATCCATACCACTCGCCAGACGCGTTTCAGCGCCGAGTGTGCTCGTGGCTCTTCTTGCTCCGAGCTGTCGAGAGGGTTGGATATGTATTCGTTATCTTCCATTTTGACGGGCTGTTTTTTTTTCGTTCCTTTTCAAGGGGCCGTTTTCTCGCTTCGGCATAGTACAAACACTGCGTGATTTGCCCTCTGCGCTCGGCTTGTCGAAAACGTTGGTTGCCTTAAAATCCAAGTTCCGAAAACACCTTCTTGCCTTTCAGATGGTAGTCGACAAGAATGGAGCGTCGGTACACGCAGTCGACCTCGTGGGGCTGTATGGCAGCACGTTTGGCCTGGAGCGCTGGTTTCCACTGGCGGAACTGGCGGTGGGCCTTGAAGACGGCGCGGAATTCGCCCCAGTTGCCTTTGGCCAGGAAGCTGAGTGCGGCGACCCAGTCGAGGACGATGCGCAGCGCGATGACGCGGCGCTGGCGGCTGGCGGGCAGGTTTTTGTAGAGCATTGCCAGATTGTTGCGGAAGTTGAGCTGCGTCTTGAAGGGCGAACTTTTGGGCAGGGTGCCGCCGCCGACGTGGAACACCTGCGCGTCGGAAGTGGCCACGATGCGGTAGCCGTGGTTGCGGGCGCGCCAGCAGAAGTCGATCTCCTCCATATGTGCGAAGAAGTCGCCGTCCAGGCCGCCAAGCTCTTTCCATACCGCCGAGCGGACGAACATTGCGGCACCGGTGGCCCAGAAGACGTCGCGGGTGTCGTTGTACTGGCCGGTGTCCTGCTCGATGGTGCTGAAGATGCGTCCGCGGCAAAAGGGGTAGCCCAGTTTGTCGATGTATCCGCCTGCGCCGCCGGCGTATTCGAAATGGTCGCGCCGGTCGAACATCTTGAGCATCGGCTGTGCTGCGGCAATCCGTGGGTCGCTGTCCATCAGGGCCACGACTTTGTCGGTCCATCCGGGCGTGACCTCGACGTCGTCGTTGAGCAGTACGTAGTATTCGGCGTCGATTTGCGCCAGGGCGCGGTTGTAGCCCTCGGCGAAGCCGTAGTTTTTGTCCATCAGTATCAGGCGCAGTGAGGGATAGTTCGTTTTCAGAAACTCGATGCTGTCGTCGGTCGAGCCGTTGTCGGCGATGACGACCTCTGCGTCGCCGGTTGTGTTGGCAACAACCGAGGGCAGAAAGCGCTCCAGCATCGGGCGCCCGTTCCAGTTGAGTATGACTATGGCGGTTTTCATTCAGTTTTCGATTAATTTTACAGTTCCGTCTTTCATTATGCGGCCGTTGCGGGTCAGTTTCCAGCGGCGGTGGCTCCAGAGCCAGTATTGCGGATGGTCGAGTATCTGTTTCTCAAGGTGTTGTGCGTAGCGCTGTGTGATTTCGCCTTCCGGCAGGCTGTTGGGGCTGTCGGTCAGCAGGTTGAAATGGACGCTGTAGCGTCCACGTCGCTCCTTGCGCACGTCGTAGATGAAGACGGGCATATTGTATTTGCGTGCAAAATGCTCGGCACCGAAAAGGAAGGGGGTGTCCTGTCCGAGGAATGTGGTCCAGAAGCTGCGGTGCGGGTTGCTGGGCGACTGGTCGCTGAGCATCATATAGGCCACGGGTATGTGCCAGCGGTCGTAGTAGGCCATAGTCTGGCGCACGTCGGTCTGGTCGACGATTTCGGTGCCGTAGCGTGCGCGCCGAGCGGTGATGAAGCGTCCGAAGCCTTTGTTGTCGAGCGGTTTGCCCACGCCGATGCCGTGGTGGCTGATGCTGTGGTCGAGCGAGGTGATCATATATTCCCAGTTGTTGTAGTGGGCCGACATCAGGACGACGCTGCGGTTGGCGTTGTAGTAGGGCTCGAGGATTTCGGCGTTTTCAAGGTGGTAGTGTTGCCGCACTTTGTGGAGCGGTGCCCGCAGGTTGTAGATGCCTTCGGCCAGCAGGTCGCAGAGGTGGCGGTAGTATTGGCGTTCGATGCGTCGCAGCTCGGCGGTGCTTTTGTCGGGGAAGCAGCGTCCGAGGTTGGCGCGCACCACCTTGAGCCGATAGCGTGCGATGTAGTATACCACGGGACACAGCAGCGAGGCAAGGCCGTAGAGCAGCCATAGCGGCAGGTAGGCGACGGGCAGAATGAAGTAGTACATTTTGATGTTAGAACGGAGATGCGAGATGTCTTGTCCTTGAACTTTCTATTAACTCCCTAAATATCAACTTTCAGATAAATCAATATCCTCCTTCAAACTGGTCTCCGACTTCGCCCTGCACGCCCTCTTCGAGTTGCATCTGGCTGAGGCGACGTTCCCAAAAGTTGTCGCGCACCTCGCCTTTGGCGTTGGAGTGCAGCAGTTTGTAATAGCCGGACCGGAATTCGTCCCAAAAGATGAAGCAGCGGTTGGCGTCGTCGCCGGTGATCTTGTTGTAGCGCCACAGCTGGTAGGGCAGATAGAATATCTGGCCTTGTTTGGCGCTTTGTTCGGTATGGGGTGTGAGGACGTCGTTGCCCGCGTTCTGGACGGTGACACCCGAGCCGAACTTCTTCATCGACACGAAGTTCTTTTCGTCGCGGACATAGTCGGGAGCGCCATATTGCAGGTATACGCGTCCGCGGTCGGTCTGAATGCCTTTGGTCTTGGGCCACGAGAAGTTCTTGTTGACGTAGTCGACGCGTTCTTTGTATTCGCGCCAGGCGCCGTCGGCGTTGAGGGGTTCGCGGCGCATCCAGAAGCGATAGAGGAAGAGTTGTTTTTCCTCGAGTCCCGAACGTTTGATGATGTCGTAGATGTCGCGACGTTCAATCTCGTTGGCGATGGGGGCGAGGGCTTCGATGTAGTCGTTGAGCTTGGCCTCGTCGACCAGTGCGCTGGCAAAGGTTGCCGATGCCGGCGTGTTGTCGATCAGGCTTTCCAGCGAGGGGTTGCTGCGGAAGAAAGGTGTCCGTTTGTAGAGTATTATGTCGTTGTCGTGGTTGCGTATTTCGACCACGAGGTTGTAGTTGCCTGAAGGCAGTTTTTCGATGTCGATAGTGTTGAAGATGGCGATGGCGCTGTCGCGTTCGAAGCGTTTCACGGTCTCTGTGTATTCGAGGCGTTTGCCCGTTTCGAGCACTTCGATATAGGACACGGCGTAGACGTACGGGTCGCGTGTTTCGCGGTGGATGTTGTAAAGTTCGCAGTAGAAGTCGATATGCTTTATCTGCTCGGGGAAGAAGTCGTCGATGTAGGGCTCCATATCGTATCCGCTGCGCGAAAGGATGTTGGGCGTCGTTGTGGGTTGCACTTTGGCCATTGTCTGCACGCTCGACAGCGCCGGACGCTTATTGTCGTAGTATAGCGGCACTTTCTGCTCGACGACGGTGGCTTCGTCGTTGCTGTTTTTGTCGCGCAGCTGGATGCGCAGGTCGTAGATGCCGTTGGCCAGGGCAAAGCGTTGCATATCAAGGAAATTGAAGCGGTTGGCTTCGGGGGTCTTGATGGCTGGGCTGGCGAGGTCGTATTTTTTTGCCAAAACCATCGAGTCGCCCAGCGAGGCGGTGATGACGACCTCGACGGTGGCCTGGTAGCCGCCATTGGAAGATTGGACAAAGTTCAGGTTCCAGGCGTCGAACGACAGGTAGGTTTCTACGTATGAACCTGTGCCTGACTGATAGAATGTTGCATACGAGAACAACGCCGAAAGGTGTTTGCCCTCGGCTGCTATGGACATACTGGCAATGGTCATTGCTACAGCAAGCAGAAAGAGACGTTTCATATTTGTTGTTGTATAATTAATATTCGTGTATCTATAATATAGGAAAACGTACGATGCGGCAACTTATTGTTGCGACGGCAGAAAAAAGTTTTGTTTTTGGTGAATATTCCCGTTGGGCGTGCCCATCTATCTGATTTTGTGGTATTCGATGTTCTGCCCGTTGTGCGTCACGCTGAGTTGCTTCGAGTTGATGCGCCGAATGACGAGCGTGTCGCAGAAGTCGTACACCCTGCGGTCGCGGAACTCTTTGCCTTTAAGGATGAGTTGGTTGCGACGCAATTCCCAGCTGTTGTATTGGTAGGTGGCTTTGTTGATGGTGGCGGCAATGCCTTGGTTGCCGCACTGGAAGCCTGTCTCGATGCCGGCGCTGTCGGTGACCCACGTGCCGATAATGTCGCGCTTGCGGTTGCCGCCAAAAAGCACATTGAGCAGTATGGCCAAAAGCAGCATTATGGCGGCTATGGTGAGTATCGGATGTATGCCGTTGCGTCGTTTCATCGTTGGCGGAAAAAGCTTTTTTTTGTTGCTTGTCTGTAGCCAATAACTGCTTTGGGTGCATTTTATTTTGTCTTTTGCTGTTTTTTTTTCTTCAGATACTCTTTTTTTTCGTATCTTTGCAGTGCGACAAAAAAAACAAAACAACTTTAATCGCTCTGTCAATCAGAGCGAATGAAATGACAAACAATATGGATAGCAAAACAAAACGAAGTGTACTTTTTGTGTGTCACGGCAATATATGCCGCAGTCCGATGGCCGAATTCATACTGCGGCGCCTTGCCAAAGAGGCAGGTATTGCCGACGAGGTAGAGGTGGCCTCGGCCGCCACGTCGAACGAGGAAATCGGCAATCCGGTCTATCCCCTTGCCAAACGCACGCTGGCCATTCACGGCATAGGATGCGGCAGCAAGTCGGCGCAGAGAATAACGCAGTCGCTGTATGACTGGGCCGACTATGTGGTTGTTATGGACGGACGCAATCTGTCGGCCGTCAGCCTTGCGGTCAATGTCAGGTCCGGCGACAAGCTGTGCCGTCTTCTCGATTTCTTGCCAGCCGACGACCCCAAGCACGGTATGGACATTGCCGACCCTTGGTATACGCGTGATTTTGAGACGGCCTACAGCGACATTCATCTCGGTTGCAAGGCCCTTTTGGCGCGACTTGTGGCGGAGTTGGCTTGAGATGTTTCTTAAAACGTTAAGAATCACTTTTGTATGTGGGAATATGAAAAAATATTTGCCCATTTGTAAATATTTTCCTAATTTTGAAAGTTCTTTTGAAGAATAAATAAATAAACAATTAATTAATAATCATACTAATAATTCAAAATTATGCAACCAAAAGGTAACAAATACGGTGTTCACCGTGTACTCGAGCCGAAGGGCGTTCTGCCGCAGCCGGCAAACAAAATCGACAACAATATGGACGTTCTTTACGACAACGAAATCCTCATCGATGTCCAGACCCTCAATGTCGACTCCGCTTCGTTCACCGACATTATGAACTATGCCAAAGAGCAGGCCGGTGAAGGCGCCACCAAGGAACAGATCCTTGAAGAGGTGAAGAAAGAAATGCTCCTCAACGTCGAGCTGCAGGGCAAGCACCGCAACCGCCGCACCGGTTCGGGTGGTATGCTGCTTGGCAAAGTCGAGAAAATCGGCGACGCCCTGAAAGGCAAGATCGACCTGAAAGAAGGTGACCGCATTGCTACCCTCGTCAGCCTGTCGCTGACCCCGCTGCGCATCGACAGCTTCGGCGAAATCCGCCCCGAAATCGACCAGGTCGACATCAAGGGTAAGGCTATCCTCTTCGAGAGCGGCATCTATGCCAAGATTCCGGACGATATGCCCGAAAAGCTGGCCCTCAGCGCCCTCGACGTGGCCGGTGCTCCCGCACAGACCGCCAAGCTGTGCCACTATGGCCAGACCGTCGTCATCCTCGGTGCCGGTGGCAAGAGCGGTATGCTCTGCTGCTACGAGGCCAAGAAGCGCGTCGGCGTCACCGGCAAGGTGATCGGTATCGCCAACAGCCCCAAATCGACCCAGCGCATCAAGGATCTCGGCTTCTGCGACATCGTCGAAAGTGCAGCCGGTATGACCCCCGTCCAGGTCTATGAGCTCGTCGAGCGCCTGACCGGCGGCAAGATGGCCGACGTCACCATCAACTGCGTCAACGTCCCCGACCAGGAAATGACCGCTATCCTCGTCACCAAGGACGACGGTGTTGTCTACTTCTTCTCGATGGCTACCAGCTTCACCAAGGCCAGCCTCGGTGCCGAAGGTATCGGCAGCGATGTCAATATGATTATGGGCAACGGCTACACCAAAGGCCACGCTGAGTTCACTCTGCAGGAGCTCCGCGAAAGCCCGAAGCTGCGCAAGATCTTCGAAGAACTCTACGCATAAACGAATTCGGGAAATCAAATCCCGTCATTCAATTAAAAACCAACCTGCGGCAGGGGAGACCTTGCCGCAGGTTATTTAAAAATTGTAAAATGAAAATCAGACTGTTGGTAATTGTTTTGGCGGCAATGGCTGTCTCATCCTGTTATAGGCACAGGCTTGTAGAGCTGCCCTACAGGATGATCCCTTGCAATGTTAATCCCGACGAAGTGTTCGGTGCACACTACACGGCCGCCGATTTCCAGATTTGGCCTATGGCGGACGATAGTATGGCCGGCATTGTTGCGGGCAGGGCTGTCCGTGAAAAAGGCATTTCGTCTGCGTCGAGCGGATGGCAAGTGATGTTCGACAATGCCGACACCGCCGAAGTGGGCTCGATAGCACGCGATTTTTGCGCTTCGCACCGCACCGGCGACACGGTATGCTGTTATGGCTGGGTGCCGGATGATTTCGATACAAGCAAGAGTGTCATAGTGATTGTGTGCGGCACAGCTCCTTTGATTGATGGAACTTCTGTGGTCGATGCTGGAGTTGAGTTGATGTGGGATGGGCCTAATGTCCTTTTTGAATTTGCCCAAGAACACCATTCCTACTGGCAGCGCATTACGCGCGACAATGTTATGCGTTGCCTGCCGATAGTGCTCGGCGGCCGGATGCTGGCGGCACCGCGGGTGAATGATGAAATTGCCGGTGGAAAATGTGGCCTCAGCGGATTGAAGGAAGAGGAATGCTGCGCAATTGCCGCTATCCTCAACGATGGTAAAGGTCCTGAATCACCAGTCCAGCCAAAGTAAAGCCGAAAATGGCGGTGACGTGCGACGTAGTGCCGTTGATTTGGGCCTTCGTTGCGTTCCAGTCCTGCAGCGACAGGCTGTTGTCGGCTTTTTCTTCGTCGCCGACTTCGCCAAGGTTTGGCAGCACTTCGGGACTCCATACGCATTTGAATTTGCGGCCGGGAAAACGCTTGAACTTGCGCATACGCCGGCGCAGCACGGCAGCCAGCGGACAGCCGTCCACTTCCCAGAACTCGCTGACCGTCACCTTCGTCGGGTCCATTTTCAGTGCCGCACCCATCGACGAAAAGAAAGTGGGCATACCCTTTTGCGCACAGCGCACGATGAGTTCCAGTTTGTTTTTCAGGCTGTCGATGGCGTCGATGATGTAGTCGTAGCTTTGCAGGTTGAAGCTGTCGGCCGTTTCGGCGCAGAAAATGTCCTGAATGGCAGTGATTTCGGCCGAAGGGTTGATGTCCAGAAGGCGTTCGCGCATAGCCTCGACCTTGACGCGCCCGACGGTGCTGACCGATGCCATAGCCTGGCGGTTTATGTTGCTGACACTCACGCAGTCGGAGTCGACAATCGTCAGGTGGCGTATGCCGCTGCGTACCAGGCTTTCGGCGCACCACGATCCCACGCCGCCGACGCCAAAAATGATGACGCGGGTGTCGGCAATGCGTCCCATCGTTGCATCGCCAAGCAGGCGTATGGTGCGGTTAAGTACTGCTTTTTCGTTAAAGTCCATTTTCGTTCAGGAATGCTTAATGTTGAAAAAAATAGGCAACCTCTTGGATTGTAGAGGTTGCCTATAGAAAAGGAAGCAATGTCAGTCTACGCAGATCGGTTTGATGCGCTGATGCAGATATGCTGGCAGCTGGTCGATGGCGACACGCTCCTGCTGCATCGTGTCGCGGTGACGCACGGTGACGCTATTGTCGCCGAGGGTGTCGTTGTCGACGGTGATGCAGAACGGAGTGCCGATAGCGTCCTGACGACGGTAGCGGCGTCCGATGGCGTCCTTCTCGTCGTACTGGACCATAAAGTCGTATTTGAGCAGGTCCATAATCTCGCGGGCCTTTTCGGGCAGGCCGTCTTTCTTGACGAGGGGCAGCACGGCTGCTTTGTAGGGTGCCAGAACCGGCGGCAAGCTGAGCAGCGTGCGCGTCGAGCCGTCCTCGAGCACCTCGTCGCGCAGGGCGTGGCTGAAGATGGCCAGGAAGGTGCGGTCCACTCCGATCGATGTCTCGATGACGTAGGGCGTATAGCTTTCGTTGAGCTCGCTGTCGAAATACTGCAGCTTCTTGCCGCTGAACTCGCTGTGGCGCGAGAGGTCGAAGTCGGTGCGGCTGTGGATACCTTCGAGCTCTTTGAAACCGAAGGGGAACTGGAACTCGATGTCGGTGGCGGCGTTGGCGTAGTGGGCCAACTTCTCGTGGTCGTGGTAGCGGTATTTCTCGGCCGGGATGCCCAAGGCGAGGTGCCATTTCAGGCGCTCCTCTTTCCAGTATTTGAACCACTCCAGCTCGCTGCCGGGACGTACGAAGAACTGCATCTCCATCTGCTCGAACTCGCGCATACGGAAGATGAACTGGCGGGCGACGATTTCGTTGCGGAAAGCCTTGCCAATCTGTGCTATGCCGAAGGGTATCTTCATACGGCCGCTTTTCTGCACATTGAGGAAGTTGACAAAGATGCCCTGTGCCGTTTCGGGGCGCAGGTAGAGCGTGTCGTTCTCGCCCTCGACGCTGCCCATCTTGGTGGCAAACATCAGGTTGAACTGGCGCACATCGGTCCAGTTGCGCGTGCCGCTGATGGGGCACACGATGCCCAGGTCGAGGATGAGCTGCTTGAGGCCGGCCAGGTCGTTGGCATTCATCAGCTCGGCATAGCGGGTGCGGATTTCGTCGATCTGCTTCTGGTGCTCAAGCACGCGTGCGTTGGTGGTGACGAATTGCTGGCGGTCGAAGGCGTCGCCAAAGCGTTTGTGGGCCTTCTCGCACTCTTTGTTTATCTTGTCTTCGATTTTGGCGATGTGGTCTTCAATCAGGACGTCGGCACGATAGCGCTTCTTGCTGTCGCGGTTGTCGATCAGCGGGTCGTTGAAAGCGTCGACGTGGCCCGAGGCCTTCCAGATTTTGGGGTGCATAAAGATGGCCGAGTCGATACCAACGATGTTTTCGTGGTATTGCACCATCGAGCGCCACCAATACTGCTTGATGTTGTTTTTGAGTTCGGTGCCGAGCTGGCCGTAGTCGTAGACGGCACCAAGTCCGTCATATATCTCGCTTGAGGGGAAAATGAAGCCGTATTCTTTGGCGTGAGAAACGACTTTTTTGAAGATATCTTCTTGATTTGCCATATTTTATGTTATTTTTATTTCTTTCGTTGGAGAAAGCAAAGTTACGATTTTTTTGGCAATTCAATAAATATATGTATTTTTGTAGTTTGTTTGGCAAAATCAAAACGGTATTAATAAGAAGAAAAACAAAATTTTATACATAAAATGAAAAAAGTATTTGTTTCAGCATTTATAGCATTGGCAATGTTTGTTGCCAATAACGCTGTTGCACAGGTGAGCCACGGCGGCGAGCCTCTGTTCAACAGCAGTATGGTCAAGGCTGGTGTCCCTGAACTTAACCATCCAGGCATTGACAACCAGCGTTTTCTGGACGAAGATGTGAACGCTGTCAAGGGTGCCGGTCCTATGCGTATTGGCGTTATGCAGGATACGCGTCTCGACGTTGTGGGCGAATCCAAAACCCTCAAGGATGCCGCCGGCACGCACTACCTGATGGCCGTCGAGTCTGAGAATGCGACGTTTATGTCGCTCCATTTCTCGCAGTTCGAACTGCCCGAGGGCGCCACGCTGTTTTTCTATGACCAGAGCGGTGACTTTGTGCTCGGCTCGTTCAACGGCAGCGACGTTATGGACGACGGCACGTTCTACACGCAGGCCATCCCCGGCAGCCGCGTCTTTGTGGAATACAATGTCCCGGCAGGCCAGGAACCCGGCAACCTTGTCATCGACCGCATCTGCCACGGATACAAGAATATTTTCCGTATGATTTCCGACAACTACGAGTCGGCCGAGGAGTCGCTTAAAGGCGCTCACGGTCAGGCCGATGGCGACTGCCACATCAACGTTGTCTGCCCCGAAGGCGACGACTGGCGCGACCAGATTCGTTCGGTTGTGGCTATCGAAATCCACGCCGGCGGTTATTCCTATATGTGCAGCGGCGCTGTCATCAACAACACCCGTCAGGACAGGACCCCTTACGTCCTTTCGGCCTACCACTGCCAGGATCTTGAAGGAACCCTGCAGGGTTTCGTGACCTATTTCCTCTATCAGACCAATACCTGCAATGGCTCCATCGGACCCGGCAACAAGTCGGTGACTGGCGCCAGCATCAAGGCCAAATACAGCTACAACGGCGGCTCGGATTTCCTCCTCCTCCAGCTCAGCCAGAGTATCCCCGACAGCTACAAGCCTTACTATTCCGGTTGGGACAGATCCAATATGTCTTCGGCCGTTTCTGCCGGTGCCGGCATCCATCATCCCGGCGGCGACTACAAGAAAATCTCCATCCCCAGAAGCGTCTCCAAAGGTTCGGGCCAGTATAGCAAGTTCCTCTATGCTTATTGGTACACCGGCACGCAGAACAAGGGTGTCACCGAACAGGGCTCGTCGGGCTCGCCGCTGTTCAACGCCGACAAGCGTATCATTGGACAGCTCTATGCCGGCAGCAGTGCCTGCGACTATATGGATGGCACAGACCTTTACGGTCGCTTCTATTCCTCGTGGAGCGGATCTGGCGAATCCAACGGCCAGCTTAAGGTCTGGCTTGATCCCGACAACACGGGCATTGAGAAGATGGACGGCCTCGACTACGAGTCCGACCCCGTGGCCATCGTCACACCTCAGGATGCCATCAACGACCGCAGTGTCTGCAACCTCGACGTCTATCCCAACCCCACGACGGGTATTGTCCATTTTGACGTCGACGCTCTGGGCAGCGCCAACTACAAGCTTTTCGACCTCAGTGGCCGCTGCATCAAAGAGGGCCGCACTGTGCTGACAGCCACCAGCCAGGCCATCGACCTCGGCGCACAGCCCAAAGGCAGCTACATCCTGCAGCTCCACACATTAAGCCGCACTTTTACAGGAATTGTCATTTATTAACGAAACAATAAATCTGATACAATGAGTTTAATGGAAGAAATCCGGGCCAAAGCCAAAGCCGCCAACAAGTGCATCGTCTTGGCCGAAGGTACCGAAGAACGCACCCTCAAAGCTGCCGACATCATCCTCGGCGAAGGAATTGCCCGCCTTATACTTCTGGGCAACGAAAAGGAAATCAAGGACCTCGCTTCGCAGTGGGGGCTTAAGAACATCGACAAGGCTACCATCATCGACCCCGTCACGCACGACAAAAAGCAGTACTATGCCGAAATGCTGTGCGAGATCCGCAAGAAAAAAGGTATGCAGATGGACGAGGCTATGCGCCTGGTCGAAGACCCGCTCTATCTGGCCACGCTGCTCATCAAGAACGGCGACGCCGACGGCGAAGTGGCCGGTGCACGCAACGCTACGGGCGACGTGCTGCGTCCCGCCTTCCAGGTGGTCAAGACCCTGCCGGGCGTCAGCGTCGTCAGCGGTGCCTTTATTATGGTGCTGAAGGACAAGACCTACGGCGAAGATGGCCTGATGGTCTTTGCCGACTGCGCTGCAACTCCTTGTCCCACAGCCGAAGAGCTGGGACAGATAGCCGTAGTCTCGGCCCAGACGGCCAAAGCCATCGCCGGATTCGAAGAGCCGCGCGTGGCCATCCTGAGCTTCTCGACCAAGGGTAGCGCCAAGCACGAACTGGTCGACAAGGTCATCGAGGCCGGCCGTGTGGCCCACGAACTCGACCCCAACGTCAAGCTCGACTGCGAGCTGCAGGCCGACGCCGCCATCGTGCCCAAGGTCGGCGCCTCGAAGGCCCCGAACAGCGACATCGCCGGCAAAGCCAACGTGCTGGTCTTCCCCGACCTGCAGAGCGGCAACATCTGCTACAAGCTGGTGCAGCGCCTGGCCGGTGCCGAAGCCATCGGACCCGTTATGCAGGGTATGGCAGCTCCGATCAACGACCTGAGCCGTGGCTGCTCGGTCGAGGACGTCGTCAACGTCGTCGCCATCACCGCCACCCAAGCCGCAGCAAAGAAATAAATTCAAGTCAACTCTAAAAACAACAGGGTTCCAAACGTTTTGGAACCCTGTTTTTTAGTATATCAAAGACAAGACGTCGTTCAGCACTGTCGCATCGGGCGGCACCTCGGGTCGTTCGAGCGACGATGCGCTTACAAGCAGCCGCCTCAAATCGTCCGCAAGGCCAACCTCCAGCGCATCGGTGGCGACGGCGATGTCGGTGATGATGCCGCGTTGTTCGTCGATGGTCAGGCTGATGTCGATGCTGCCCCAGTCGAACTGGCCGCTACGCTGGGCGGTGAAGTTGCGCCATTTGCCGTAGAGCCATTCGTCGCTGCTGTATTTGTTGTAGAGTTCGACGACTTCAGGGCGTTGCTTCAATTCTTCGAATTCAATGGTTTGAACCTTGCCGCCATATACCGTTTCGAAAGCCGAAAGCAGATGCGGTACTATGTTTTCGCTCGTTATGTCGGCCAGTTCCGACAGGTTGACCACGCGGCTTTGCACCGATGCCACACCGTGCTTGTGCAGCTTGGAGGGGCGCACCTTTAGGTAGCGCGACAGGTCGTCCATATTGCCCTTGATGAGTATGGTGCCGTGGTGCAGACGCTGGTGCGTGCCCTTCGAGAAGGCGTTGCCGCTGAATTTGCGTCCGTTGCACAGTATGTCGTTGCGTCCGCTCAGCTCCGTTTCTAGCCCATAGTCGCGCAGGGCCGTTCTGATAACCTCGAACTGGCGCTGCTGGTCGTAGAGGTCGTAGGGAGCGACGAAACTGAAATTGATGTTGCCGTCGTCGTGATAGACCGCGCCGCCACCGGTGGTGCGCCGCATCACGTAGCCGCCGTCGGACAGCAGCGCGTCGACATTGCACTCGGCAAAGGGATTCTGGTTTTGTCCAATCACCACTGTGCGATGGTTTTTCCAAAGATACATTACAACCTGATTCTGCGACGGTTGTGCTACAAAATAGTTTTCCACGGCCACATTCCAGTACGGATTCGTCTGGTGCGACACTATTACAACGAGTTTCATATCAGAATTTAAAAGACAACGAAAGATAGTTTGGCGCCTGCCCCAGGTGATAGTTGCGGCGTGCAAACGAAAAGTCGAATTTCTTGGTGTGCAGACCGAAGCCGTACGAAAAACCGCTCAAGTTGATGTTCGTGCGGTCGTCGGCACCCATTTCCGCCGTCTGGCGGAACCGGTATCCTAGTTGCAGGAATAACACCTTTTTGATTTCGGCCTCAATGCCTACCGCGCAATGGCGAGCTATGTGGTCCAGCGCTGTCGCGATGCCGTCATACCACGGCTTTGCCAGCTCTTCGCCGGTATACGGGTCAAACTGCACCGTGGGGTTCAGAGGGTCGCTGTAGGAGAGGTTCCATCGTGTCAGCTGGTCCATAGCGAAATAAAGCCTGAAAGGCGCGTTACTGGCCTTGTAGGACATCGATGCCGACAGGTCGAAGGGCAGCCGCTCGCTTGTGCCGTTGAAAGTGGCTATTTGTGTGCCTGTGTTGCGTGCTTGGATCGTCGCGGCAAAACGCTTGTCGCTCGACACATAGCTGCCGGCAACATTCAGCGCAAAGGCAAACGCCGTATAGCTCTCATACTGCGACCACACGGGACGGAACGAGACCCCGATGCTGAAGCAGGAGTCGATGTTAAGACCCCACCCGACATAGGCAGCCACGTCCGATGCATAGAACGTGCCCTCCTCCTGCTCGTTTTCGTCATAGGCGTCGAAATGGCCGTAGCTGTTGAATTGGAGACCGAAGAGGAAACTGCCGAACCGGTGGAAATCGCGGCCGTAGGCAACCGTGCCCGCATTGCTGCCGGCGAAAAAGCCCGTGTAGTTCAGAACCAGCCGGTTGTCGTATTGTGTCGAAATCAGCGACGGATTGTCCAGGCCAACATTCAGGTCCGTCGGCGACCATACCGACAGGTAGTTGGCACCCAATGCCGCCGTACGCGGAGCCGACGGCAGCTTGAGCATCGACAGGGTGTTCAGTCCAGCCACCTGGGCATAGGCGCAATTGAATGTCGAGATTTGGGAAATGAACATTGCGGCAAGCACAAAAGCAAAAATCATTTGCTTTCCCTGTTTCGTTCTGTACTTCCGCAACATCTTCAAATACGCAAGTTTAACAGTTATACAATCAAAAACAGTCAATCGTTCCAAACCTCTTTGCCGTCGGCGTCAAGGTATCCGCTACGCATCTTCTTGCCGTTGCGCATACGGATAATGTATTTGCCGTTGAGAATCAGAACTTCGTCGTATTTGAAGTCGGTGACAAACTTGCCCTGCACATCGATGAAGGCCCACTTGCCCTTGCTGCGCAGAGCAGCGTAGTTGACAGCATAACCGTCTTTGTCATAGTCTATTTCGCAAACAGCGGCATCGTAGGCGACATCGGTGAGCGGTTCACCGCTGACGCCTACGAAACCCCATTTGCCGCCGACCGAAACGGGATACATTCCGCCGTTGGTCTCGTAGAGCACGGCGTCGTATGTCGGCTGGATGGTCCATTCGTTGTCCTTGTCCACATAGCCCCATTCGCCCGTCTCGCAGCGGCAGGGATAGTACATCGGGTACGCTTCCTGCGCCGAGAGCGTGTTGAAGGTCGAAAGTTGAAAGTTGAGTAGCAGTGCAGCCGCAACAATTTTCAACATTCTGGACGGTGTGGATTTAGACTTCATAAAAAAGTAGGATTATTGGGAGTTAAGGGGAGTTAAAGGGAAGTTAAGGGAAGTTAAGGGACAATAGGAACCAGCAGGTGCATTTGTCCCTTAACTTCCTTTAACTTCCTTTAACTTCCCTTCCCAGTTCCATTATTTTTTCTTGTTACGTTCGTGACGCATCAGGTGGCTGGGTTCGAGAGCCATACGGTCGGTCTCCAGCAGCGAGGCGACACCCTCGTCCACACGGCGCTTGGCCTCGCAAGCCTCGCAGTGGCAATCCTCGTGGTATTCACGCGGCTCGGTGTAGGTGGTGATGACACCCTCGAAGTTGCGCAGAATGACCTTGTCGGGGCTCTGCGAGATGACGTACTGCGGCATAACGGGCGTCTTTCCGCCACCGCCGGGGGCGTCGACCACGAAGGTCGGAACAGCATATCCGCTCGTGTGTCCGCGCAGGTTCTCGATGATTTCGATACCTTTGCTGACGGGGGTGCGGAAGTGCTCGAGGCCCATCGACAGGTCGCACTGGTAGATGTAGTAAGGACGCACGCGGTTGCGGACAAGTTCGTGCATCAGTTTCTTCATCACGTGGACGCAGTCGTTCACGCCGCGCAGCAGCACCGTCTGGTTGCCCAGCGGAATGCCGGCGTTGGCCAAACGGGCCAGAGCCTGTTCGGCTTCGGGGGTAAACTCGTTGGGGTGGTTGAAGTGGGTGTTGAGCCAGATGGGATGGTATTTCTTCAGCATCTCGCACAGCTCGGGAGTGATGCGCTGCGGGCAAACCACGGGGGTGCGGCTACCGATGCGGACTATCTCGACGTGCGGGATGGCACGCAGGCGCTGGATTATGTATTCCAGTTTTTTGTCGCTGACCATCAGGGCGTCGCCACCGCTGAGCAGTACGTCGCGCACCTGCGGAGTACGCTCGATGTAGGCCAGGCACTTCTCGATGCGCTCGCTGGGGCTCTCGTCGTCCTTCTGACCGGCAAAACGGCGACGGGTGCAGTGGCGGCAGTACATCGAGCACATATCGGTGATGAGGAACAGCACGCGGTCCGGATAGCGGTGCGTAAGGCCGGGAGCCGGCGAATCCTCATCCTCGTGCAGCGGGTCGTTCAGGTCGGCGGGGGCGATGTTGCACTCGGCACCCTGCGGTATGGCCTGACGGCGGATGGGGTCGAACGGGTCGTTGGGGTCGATAAGGCTCAGATAGTAAGGCGTGATGGCCATACGGAATTTGGCCAGGGCCTTCTTGATACCTTCAGCCTCGTCGGCGTCGAAGGTGAAGTACTTGCTCAGTTCTTCATAGGTCTCGATGCGGTTCTTGACCTGCCATTTCCAGTCGTTCCACTGTTCGTCGGTGACGTTCGGAAAAAGTTCTTTTCTGCGGTTTACTTTCATATTATTATACAGTTTTATCTTTGTTTTTCAATGTAATAAATACAACGTCGAACATCGCTTTGCGCAACATTGACGTTGCAAAGATACGAAAAAAAACGTAATGCCAAAAGAAAATTTCGCCCGCCTGCTCCGTCTGCGACGCTGCCAGCGGCCGCGTGTCCGCCAAACGGCATTCTCTGACCCGCAGTAACACATCTTGACACATAACGATGCGCAATGCAAAGAATGGCGAGATAGACGACTGAATACCAGTGGTTAAAGGCCACCTTCCTTACCCGTTGTACGCTATATGTACGCTATATGTACGGTATTTGTACGCTTTCGAAGCGTACAAATACCGTACATATAGCGTACATATAGCGTACAACGGGCGAAGCAGGTGGTGTTTTTCAGGAGTTTACAACACCTGAAAAAACCGGTCAGCGGGTGCTTTCGGCGGCATCGTAATGCTCGTCGGTGACCGTAAAGGTCAGTTTGCCATATTCAGCATAGCCCTTAAACGGGCCTCTTTCGTTCAGCCTCTCTTCGTAGCTGTAATTGTCTGAATTGAAATTGTATGGGCTTATGCCGTCTCTGTTTTCCTTGTAGTATACTATACGCCTATTGTCGTCGAAAAGAAAAACTACACTGTCGCCCATATACAATTCCATAAAATATTCGCCCTCCGAGCGACTTGCCGTTCCCACTCCTCCCTGATCTGCGACCGTATCCTTCTCGCCTGGGGCAAGCGTGCAGCTGTCGTGTACATACAATACGTCGGATGGCGTCGGAATAACCGTAACGGTATGCGTCGACAGATTATGGATAACGACATCTTCATTATAACCAGGGTCGCACGCGGCAAAAAGCGCTGCTGCAATGACAGCATAGAAAAATTTGGTGTTTTTCATTTTTGACTGAATTTTATGTTCTCTTTCCTTGTAGTCGCGGGAAAGTGGCAAATCTTACACTAATTTTATTTTTTTGTCGCGAGGTGTTGGCGTGCCCCACAAAAAGAAACAGGACGGCTTCACGACCGTCCTGTTTCTGTCTGTATTCTAACGTGTTGATTAGAAGCAGTAGCGGATGCCGAGAGCGATGTCACCCCAGTGGAAACGGTCTTCCATATCGGGAATGATGTAGAAGCGCGGACGGATGTCGAGAGAAAGCTGGATAGGAACAGCGTTGAATTTGTATTCGATACCGCCTTGACCAGCGATAGCAATAGCAACATCGCTATCTCCAATTTCATAGTCGAAATAACCGAGGTTGGCTCCGACACCGGCATACCAGCCAAAACCAGATCCAATTTCACCAGTCCACTGATAGATTCCAGTGAGGTCGAAAGCGCCATAGTGTTCGCCGTTGTGCCATCCGAGGTCGAGCTCGAGGCGGTTGCCGCCAAGACCGTGCTGCCAGGAGAGTTCTGCGTTGTAACCCTGGCCGCCACCAATGCGGACACCGAGGTTGTTCTGTGCGTTAGCAGTCATTGAGAGAGCGAAGACTGCAACAAGTGCTAAAAATAATTTCTTCATAGAAAAAACGTTTTTAATTGATTAATAAAAATTGTTTATAATTCTGATTTATAATTTTTTGTGCTTTTTATTGATTTCTGTTGGACAGATGTATCAGAATGCAAAGGTACGTAATTATTTTTATTTTTTAAACTTTTTTGTTAATTTTTTTAGGATTGCCGGTTGTTTGGCGGGTTTTGAAGTTAGTTGGTGTGATTCATTTTACTGCCATAATGAGCTTGATTTTGTCGGGCTCTTTGACTTTCTTGAGGCGGTTGTTGTAGTCCTCCTTCTCGAGCGAGCCTGCCAGTGCGGTGAACCGCTCCTGCATTGCCAGGACTTGCTCCTGGTGCTTGATGTAGCTGTTGAGGTCGCCTTCGCTGATGATGTTGAGCTCGTAGTCGTAGGTTTTCAGGAGGCGTTCGTAGGCTTTGTAGATGTTGGTGTATTCTTTGAAGGCTGTGCGCAGTTGCTTGGTGTTGGCGTCGATGGTGTTGTTGGCGTTGACGATGCTGACGAACTTGTGCTGTATGTCGACAAAGTGGCTCAGCAGTTTGATGAAGTCGTCGGCGCCTTTGCGGTTGGCAAAATGTGGCGTGAAGTCGGTGTATTTCATCATTTGCCGGTAGCCTGGCACCAGTCCACGCGGCACGTTTTTGTTGCCCGTAATGGCGAGGGTTCCGGCATCTATGGTGCTGCGGATGCCGATGAGGGTGACGTACATCTGCTGCAGCTCTTCAAAGTCGTCGAGTTTGGCGTTGTAGTGGTCGGCACTGGCCTTGTTGATGAATCGCGGTACGAAGTCGATCGATGCTACCAGTTCTTTGTAGGCGGCGGGAATGTCGGCCTGTTTTTTTGAGCATATGGCCGTAATCGAGTCGCCGCGGGCCTCGATGATGTCGAGTCGCCGTATGGCGTCGGCATAGCTGTGCTGCAGGTCGATGAAGTCGTCGAGGCGCTGTGTGAACTTGCCGCTTTCGTCAAGGTTGGTGAAAGCGGGGATTTGGTTGAGCTCGTCGAGTGCTTCCTTGTACGAGGCCAGGATGTCCTTGTGGCGTTTGGCGCAGAGCTGCTGCAGGAGGTTGGTGTTGAGGCTTATGGTGTCGCGCTGGTCGATGACGTGCAGGTATTGTTGCTGGACGGCCATTATTTCGCGCAGCTGGCCTACGTAGCTGTTGTATTCGGCTATGGTCTTGAAGCTGATGGGAACTGTCACTTTCTTGAATACGCGCAGGTACGACTTGTTGACTTCGTTGTGTTCTTTGCCGCAGCGTGTGTGCAGTGTGTTCTTGAATGACTCGATCCGGTTGGTGTAGGAATTGTCGCTCAGGACGCTGTCTGTCAGCTCGCTCTGAAATGTCTGCAACTCCTCGAGCTGCTGGAAGCGGCTGTCGCTGGTGTTGTTGTCGGTGAGGTCATAGCGGTTGTAGACGGCGAGGTAGGCGTAGTAGATTTCTTTCAGCTCTTTGATGCGGGCCTTGTCGGCAATGCCTTTGGCGTCGCAGATGGTGATGATGTTTTTGTGCATCGCGCGGATTGTGTCCTTGAGAGTGGCCAGCTGGAGGTCTTTTTCGCGTTGTATGCGAAGGGCTTCGGCCCGAGCCTGTTCTTCGGCGGCTCGGCGTTCGGCGTCAATCCGCTGCTGTTCAAGCTGGTTGTAGCGGTCTGACTCGTTTTGGAGCGTTGACGCGCTTTTTTCGAGTGCCGCAAGGTATGTTCCGGCGTCGGTGATGCAGTGGAGCGAGTCTATCCATATGTATTCGCCGTCGCGGCTGTAGTCGTTGTTGAGGCTGCGTATCATACGGTTGATTCGCAGTTGCTGCTGGTGGCACCACTGTGCCATCAGGGGGTAGGCGTTGGGCTGCACGCGCTGAAGGCTGTCCATTACGTGCTGCAGGCCTGTCGGCGAATCGACGACGCGGGCGTCGACCTGATAGTTTGGGCACAGGTCGCGGGCGCTGAGCAGCACCAGCGTCGTGTCGCCGGGATTCCCTGTCGGGGTGTTTTGCCCCAACAGGGAGGTGGCGATGGTCAGGAATAATATGGATAGTAATGTTTTGTGCACAATAATGATGTTTGGTTGGATGTAACGGCCCGGTGCCTGTGGCAGGACCGATTGTGTTCCGGTTGTTTTTTTAGGGTTTGGAAATCTCTTGGTTTTGGATTATTATTAGAGGTCCATTGTCAGCTGGTTGATGTCGGGGCTGCTGATGTCGTAGCTCGAGCCGTCGAAACAGTGGGTGCAGACTTGGTGTTTGGGCAGCCCAATCGAGTCGCACACCACGCTGAGGTCGTTGAACTTGAGGGTGTCGACGCCCACGTGCTGGCGTATTTTTTCGACCATAGCGGCATATTCTTTGCTGCTGCTGTCGCGATAGGCTTCGAGGTTGCGGATTTCGCCTCCTTCGAGCTCTTCGATGCAACGGCGTGCGATGAGTTCCATATCGGTCTTGGAGGCCGAGAAGTTGAGGTAGTTGCATCCGTGGATCAGCGGCGGACAGCTGATGCGGATATGGATGTGCTTGACGCCGGATTCGTAGAGCATCTTGACTTGGTCGCGAAGCTGTGTGCCGCGGACGATGGAGTCGTCGCAGAAGACTACGTCTTTGCCTTCCAGTACTTTGCGGCTGGGAATGAGCTTCATTTTGGCCACCAGGTTGCGCGATTCCTGATTGACGGGCATAAAGCTGCGCGACCAGGTGGGGGTGTATTTCAGGATGCCGCGTTTGTAGGGTATCCCCTTGCCGGCGGCGTAGCCCAAGGCCATACCGATGCCGGAGTCGGGGATGGCCGACACGAAGTCGGCGTCGACATCGTCGTTTTGGCCCATAGCCATACCGAGCTTGTAGCGTACCTCTTCGGCATTGATGTCTTCGTATTGTGCTACGGGATAGCCGTAGTATATCCACAGGAATGAGCATATCTGCATCTTGCCTGAGGGTTGGATGATTTGCTCGAGGCCATCGTGCGAAATCATAATGGCTTCGCCAGGAGCGACGTAGCGCACTGTCTGGAATCCCAGGTTGATGTAGGTGTGGCTTTCGGAGGCTACGGCATAGTCGGTTCCGCGTCGTCCGATGACGAGCGGGGTGCGGCCCAGATAGTCGCGTGCGGCGATGATGCCGTCCTTGGTGAGGATGAGCATCGATACGCTTCCCTTGACGTGGCGGTAGACGTTTTTGATGCCGTCGGCGAAGTCCTTGCCTTGTGTGATGAGTAGCGCTATCAGTTCGGTGGGGTTGGTGCCGCCCATACTGAGCTCGGTGAATTGCTGGTGCTTTTCGAGGCAAATCTGTTCGAGTTCCTCGGTGTTGTTGATTTTGCTCACAGTGCATACGGCGAAGCGTCCCAGATGCGAGTTGACAACGATGGGCTGCGGGTCGGTGTCGCTGATGACGCCGATGCCCATATCGCCAAGCATCTCGTGGATGTCGCTCGAGAACTTGGTACGGAAGTACGAGTTCTGGATGTTGTGGATGTTGAGGTGCATAACGCCGTTGTCGATGGTGCTGAGTCCGGCGCGTCGTGTGCCCAGATGAGAATGATAATCGGTACCGTAGAAAAGGTCGGTAGCGCAGGGATTTTTGGTTACCACTCCAAATAGTCCGCTCATAATTGTTTGATTTTTAAAATGATGATTATGTATATGATGAAAAATAAAAATGCAAAAATACGAATTTATTTGTATAATGCGGCGATGGCGATGACGATTTTTTTTAACAATCTTCAAACACCTCGTCCTGCTCGATGAAAGTTGTAAGCCGGAATGGCGTGATGGTGTTGACCAAATGGCTGGCGTCGGCTGCGGGCCGTCGCACGCGTATGTAGTTGTCGGTGAAGCCGTATATCATTCCTTTCTTGATGTCGCTCTCCCACAGTACGGGTCGCTGCTGACCTGTCTGCTGCCGGTAGAAAAGTGCTTTTTTCCTGTCCGACAGCTCCTGCATACGGCGGCTGTGTTCGCGGCGATGGTGGACGGGGATGCGTTCGCCGAGGCGCAACGCGGCGGTGTTGGGCCGTTCGCTGAAAGTGAAGACGTGCAGGTAGGATATCGGCAGGCTTTCGACATAGTCTGTCACGCGTTCGAATTCGTCGTCGGTTTCGCCGTTGAAGCCCACCATTATGTCGGCGGCGATGCAGGCGTCGGGCATCAGCGTCTTGATGCGCTGCAGAAGGTCGGCATAGAAGGCTGTGTCGTAGCGGCGGTGCATCAGTCGCAGCACTTTGTCGCTTCCGGCCTGAAGGGGAATGTGGAAATGGGGCAGGAAAGCCCGCGACGAGGCGACGAAACGTATGGTGTCGTCGGTCAGCAGGTTGGGCTCGATGCTCGAAATGCGGTAGCGCTCAATGCCTTCGACGGTGTCGAGTGCTTTGATGAGGTCGAGAAAGGTCTCGCCGTTATTTTGTCCAAAGGTACCGGTGTTGACGCCTGTCAGGACCACCTCTTTGGCTCCGCTGGCTGCGATTTCGCGTGCTGCGGCGACGGTTTCGGCGACGGTGGCGCTGCGCGAACGTCCGCGAGCGAAGGGAATGGCGCAATAGGTGCAGAAATAGTCGCATCCGTCCTGCACTTTGAAGAAGGTTCGTGTGCGGTCGGCGTGTGAGTAGGCAAGGTGGAAGCCGGGGTTGTCTGTCGTCTGTGGGCTGTGTTGCAGTGAGTTCGGCTTGTCGCGATGCTGGATGAAGTCGTTGACGTAGTGCAGCAGGTCGTGCTTGCGGTCGTTGCCCAGAATGATGTCGACGCCGTCGATGCGTGCAATCTCGTCTGCTGCATTTTGGGCGAAGCATCCTATCACGGCCACGATTGCGTCGGGGTTGTTGGCCACAGCCTGCCGTATGGCATTGCGGCATTTTTTTTCGGCGACGGCGGTCACGGTGCAGGTGTTGATGACATAGAGGTCGGCCTTGTTGCCGAAGTCGGTCTGCTGCCATCCTGCCAACGTGAAGCGGCTTACCAGGTCCGAAGTCTCGGCGAAGTTCAGTTTGCAGCCTAAAGTGTGAGCGGCGATAGTCATTTTTTTTTGCGGTCAGTTTTCTGAATTTTTGATGCTCGAAAGTCGCATTTTTACTACTTTTCTGTTAAGTTTGCAAAAAAAAATTATGTAATATTTTCTTGATATAGTTTTGTTTATGGACGTGCTAGATTATTTTTTGTTTTTTTTCTTTGCAGGTATAGAAAAAGTATGTATTTTTGCATTCGAATTCAGTGAAAGAATTCACCAAATAGAATAGGCTTTCGTAATAATTTGGATTTTGTAATAGTGTTTAATGTGAGCCAGGACGATGGGGTATCGTCCTGGTTTTTTTATGCCTATTCTTCGTCGAGCTGGTCAATGCGTTTCAGTGAGCGTACCATCTTGACGCACTCTTCGTCGGGAAAGATGGTGAATGGTGGTTTGGGCAGCAGTTCGAGGGTTTCGCGTCCGTCGGCATCCTTGACAATGTCGACGATGGTGCCTATGTTGGCCATCACTCGCGATTTGCGGTCGATGATGACGAAGGTCTCGTGTCCGACACGTTCATTGATGATATCGGTGGCGTCGGTGCACACTTTCTTGCTGCCGTCGTTGAGGTAGATCAGGGTGCCGTTCTGTCCCTTGGGCAAGAAGTAGGCGATGCCGAAAATGGATTGCCATTCTTTGCCGGCGGCGGTGTGTATCAGTATTTTGCGGTCGGCAAGGGTGCCGTCTTGCCAGTTTTCGTCGATGGTGCAGGTGCCGTTTTCGTAGTAGCGATAGATGCCGTTCTTTACGCCGTCCTTGTACTGTCCGTCGCGAACCAGACGTCCCTGGCTGTCGTATTCCGCCAAGCGTCCCTGCATCAGTCCGTTCTCGTAACGTCCTGTGATGTATCCTTTTTCGCCGATGCGTTTCCACCAGCGTCCGTGGCGGCGGTTGTCCTGCCAGTTGGCTACTTCGACGGTGTCGCCGTTTTTGTCGAAGATGATGTGTGCACCTTGCTTGATGCCCATTCGGTATGATGCTATCTTGACCAGTTTGCCGTCGTCGTTAAAGAACCGCCATTCGCCGTCGCGGTTCTTCTGGTCGTAGAATCCCGTGGCCAGCAGGTGTCCCTTCTGGTCGTAGGCCTCGTGCTTGCAGTAACGGCCTGGGGTGGTGAAGGTGTTGCGAATTTTCAGCGTTCCGTCGCTGTAGTAGTAGTTGAAGGTACCGGTCTCTTTGCCGTCGACGAAGTCGCCTTCGAAAATGCGGCTTCCGTCTTTGTCGGTCTTGATCCAGTGGCCCTGGCGGCGTCCCTGGTTGTCAATCTTGTTCTGTGCGTTTGCGGCAAAGCTCAGGCCGAGCAGTGCCAGTGCGATGATCTTTAGTTTCATTATGTGCTTATTTGTTTTTTTACAAAGAAATGTATGCTGTCTTGTTTATTCTTCAACGGTCGGAGTCCTCAGGCGGTTAAGGATGCGCTGTGTGGCTGTGTCGCTTGTCTGCTCGCGTTTCAGCGACGCGCGCTGCTTGGCGGCCGTGGTTGTTTCTGATGTCTGCTCCGGTTGTGGGTTTTCCTGAGGTATCCACAGGTTGTTGTCTTCTTGTTGGCGCGACGAAGGGGCGGCTTTCAGATAGACGCGTTCGCGTACTGCATTGAACTGTACGGTGTATTCGCTGTGTTTGGCATCGGGCTTGATGGTGCGGGTCACGGCTACCTCGAAGGGGTCGTCCACGACGATTCGCACGTGGTAGTCTTTCTCCTCAAGGCCTCGGACGGTCACCATTCCCGATGACTGCTCGTTTTGAAGTTTGCCGTTCACGTAGACGAAAAATTTAGCGTCGGTAATTGACGTGAATGTCAAAGACAACTCTTGTGCGCTGGCGACAAAACCTGTCAGAGTGAGCAGTATAAGGAGACATTTTTTCATTATAGTCTTTTTTTGCCACAATAACGGACGATGGGTTATTTTTATTGTATCCTTTACAATAAAGATTTGTCTTTTCCGTTAACGGGAGGATGAATTTTAGGCTAAACAACATAAGGATAATACTCTTTTTTGCATTGCTGACGATGCCTTTTGTGCTTGACGCCCAGCGCGCTGCCACGCTGCAAGGACGTGTTGTAGACGCTGAGGGGACGCCGTTGCCGTATGCCGCTGTCGCCGCCGTAAGCCTCAATCCGGTGCTTGGCAACGTCACTGACGAAAGGGGACGCTACTTGTTGCAGTTGCCTGCCGACAGCGTGCTGCGCATCACCGTGAGGCTGGCCAGCTATGCTATGAAGGACACTGTTGTGACGCTTGCTGCGGGCACTACGGTGATGAATTTCACCCTGAAACGCCAGTCGCAGCAATTGGGTCCGGTCACCGTCACCGACGAACGGTCGCGAGGCAACACCTTCACTACCATACGTATGCAACAGGTCGAAAACAATGTCGGTCCGCAAGGTGGTGTCGAGTCGCTGCTCAAGACCCTGCCGGATGTCAGCTCGAACAACGAGATGTCGTCGCAGTATTCGGTGCGCGGTGGTTCGTTCGACGAAAACCTGGTCTATATCAACCGCGTAGAGGTCTATCGTCCGCTGCTGGTGCGCAATGGACAGCAGGAGGGAACGTCGATCATCAATCCCGATATGGTCGACAATATAATGTTTTCGCCTGGTGGTTTCGATGCCACATATGGCGACCGTATGGCCTCGGTGCTCGACATCAACTATGGTCTGCCATATGCCGACGCCGATACGTCGGCGCCGTTTTTTGGCAAAACGAAAGGACAGGTGTCGGCTTCGTTTCTCGGTGCGTCGCTGTCGCTCAGCGGCACCGCCGGACGGCGTCTGGCCTATTCCGTAGGTATGAGGCAACATTCCAACCGCTATATCTTCAGTTCGCTCGACACTAAAGGCAACTACACGACATCGTATACCGACTTGCAGGCCCTGCTGTCGTATCGGGCCAGCGATGCATTGGACCTTAAACTGTTTGCCATAGCCTCGCGCAATATTTATGGTCTTGTGCCTGAAAGCCAGACAACAACCTTTGGCGGCTGGCAAGAGGTGATGCAGTTCGATGTTTTCTATGAAGGCCAGGAGCGCGACAGCTATCACACAGCCCTCGCCGCCATAACAGCCGACTGGCACCCCAGCGACGACTTCCGTCTGCGCTGGACCAATTCGTTCCAGACCAACAACGAGGCAGAACAATATGACATTCTGAGCCAGTTTATGCTCTATGAGCTCAATATGGGCAGCGTCGACGAAAACGGCGATCCTCAACGTTTCGACCGCGGCATTGGCTCGTTTCTCGAACACGCTCGCAACTATTTGCGGACCAACATTTATTCGTCCGAAGTGCAAGGCTCTCACTATGCCGTGCTCGGTAACTGGAACTGGGGCGTGAAAGTGCAATATGAGCAGGTTCGCGACCGTATGCGCGAATGGAAGTGGGTCGACTCGGCGGGATTTGCAATGCCCACTGTGATACCGACGCCAGGCGACTCGGCCAATATGCCCCAAACGCCAGTGTTGCAGCTCTTTTGCCGTTCAAACCATACTGTCTCGACGGCGCGATTCTCAGCGTTTGTCCAGCGCAATGTGGACCTGTATAACGACCGAGGTGACCTCTTCTCGCTGGTCGGCGGACTGCGCCTTAGCGCCTACGATATCAATTTCAGCAATGACAACGAGACGGGCAATGCATCGAACTACACATCTGTGACCGATTTCGACGTCACTTCGCCACACAACCGACGGCTGTTTGTTTCGCCACGCATCAGCTTGAATTATAAGCCTAAGTGGGAACGCGACATCCTGTTCCGGCTGGCTGCTGGCATTTACACGCAGGCTCCTTTCTATCGTGAATACCGCTATGACGACGGAACGCTCAACCACGCCATCCTTCCGCAGCACTCCTATCAGGCTATGGCCACTGCCGACTGGAATTTCCAAATCAACAGCAAGCCGTTCAAACTCACAGCCGACCTCTATGGTAAGTATATTGACAATCTGATAACATATCGCATAGACAATCTGCGAATGCGCTACGATGCCGACAATGAGGCACGTGGATATGCCGCGGGTCTTTCGATGCGCATCAGCGGCGAGATAGTTGATGGACTCGAATCGTGGGCCTCGCTGTCGCTGATGACGGCGCGCCAGGACATTCTTGGCGACGAATATGGCTGGATGGCAAGACCTACCGACCAGCGGCTGAGTTTCAAACTGTTCCTTCAGGACTATGTGCCGACCATTCCTTTCTGGCGTATGTCGCTCAATTTCATTGTCGGAAGCGGATTGCCATACAATTTTCCGGGCCAGCGTCTGTTTGCCAAAGGTGACACCTATCCGCCGTATTTCCGTGTCGACTGGGGAAACACGATACAGTTGTCACGGTTCAAGAAATTGAAAGATAGCCGTTTGATGCGCCATATCGACGATATCCTTGTGTCGGTGGAGGTTTTTAACCTTTTCGATTATAAGAATGTGGTTTCATATACCTGGGTTGCCGACTACAACAATATTTACTATCCGGTGCCGAATTATCTCACCGCTCGCCAGTTCAACCTTAAATTGACAATCAATTTCTGATGATTTACGACGGAAGTTGACTGCGAATTAAATAGAAAATATGATTTCAACTGAAAACCCTATAAAAGAACATCTTCGTCCGTGCGACATAGACCGCGCCCCGCTGGTGCCGATGCATTACGAAATGCGTAACGGCAAGACAATAAATTATTTTGTTGATGAGAGTATAGGCCTTGTCAAAATGGATTTTATCTTTGAGGCAGGCACTTCCGTTCAGGACAAACCGTTTCAGGCCGCTGCGGCTATCAATCTGGTCACCGAAGGCTCGCGGAGGCATACGGCACGCGAGATTGCAGAGTTTCTGGACTTCCGCGGCATTATTGTGGAAAAAGGCAACGATGAGGTATCGTCGACACTGACGGTCTATGCTATGCCACGCTATGCCGACGAGTTGCTGCCGCTGATTCGCGAGATGCTGACGGAGCCGACCTATCCTGACGACGAGTTTGCAGTCTTCGTCGCCAAACGTCGCCAGCAGTTGATGGTCAATATGCAACGCACATCGTATGTGGCCCGCAAGTGCTGGTGTGAGTGCTTGTATGGCATTGAACATCCGATGGGGCGCTATGCGGTGCCGTCGGACATCGATGCCCTTGCAGCAGCCGACGTACGCGACTATCACCGTCATTGGCTTACGCCTTCACGTATGGATATTGTCCTTGGCGGCGCTGTTACAGAAGCTTTGCTCGCCGCGTTCGACTGCACGTTCGGCAGTGATGCCGTCATTGCCATAAGCAGAACCGAATTGCCGAAACCGATACCGCAAGGCGTTGGCTTGCAGAATGTCGCGGTGAAAGGTGCCATCCAAAACACTTTGCGCGTGGGACGACTGCTGCCTATGAGGTGGAATGAGCGTGCATACGCCGAGTTTATGATTCTTTCGACAGTGTTGGGTGGCTATTTTGGCTCGCGCCTGATGTCGAATGTCCGCGAGGACAAGGGCTATACTTATGGAATCAATGCTATGACGCACATAGGTCGTGGATGCCTTGACTTCTTTATCGTGACCGATGTGGCTGCCGACAAGGCCGAACCGGCGATGGAGGAGATAATAAAGGAACTTGAGCGGCTCAGAAGAGAACCCATTCCGGCAGACGAGCTGGAGCTTGTTCGCACTTGTATGCTGGGCGACTTTATGCGTAGCGTCGATGGAATATTTGAGCGTAGCGAACGGTTCTGCCAACAGATGACAAGCGGTGTCGACGAGCGTTTGACGGACAATTTTATGGCAGTGTTTGAACCAGGTGCTGTTTCTGTCAGTCGCCTTCAGGAACTTGCCTATGAGCTGCTCGACCCACGGCGGATGGTGATGGTGAACGCCGGTGCATAAAGTGGTTTGTCAGCTTCCGGCGTTCAGCTTAAGGTAGTATTCGGGTACGCTAAAGTAGGCTCCCGACGTGGAAGAAACAGACGGCCGTCGACAGGAACCATCGGTTTTGGAATGTTGCGGGCGATGCTGTGCAGGCTTGTGCCGAATCCGCTGGCAAGGATGATGGCTTTCTTTATTTCGGGAATATTGCCGATTCGACCAACTCGCATATGATGTGGCCAATCATTATGTGGCTTTCCTGGATGCGCGGTGTGTCGGTCGACGGGACATTGAGCAGCAGGTCGGAGAGGTCTTTCATTTTGCCTCCTGTGGCACCGGTGAATGATATGATGCTGATGCCCATTTCTTTGCATACGTCGTAGGCGTTGAGGATATTCTTCGAGTTGCCCGATGTGCTAATACCTATCAAAACATCGCCGCGGTGGCTGGAGCATCGTATCAGACGCGAGAAGATGTGGTCGTAGCCGTAATCGTTGCCGACGGCGGTCAGGTACGAGGTGTTGCAATGCAGGGCCTCTGCGTTTAGCGGCGGTCGGTCGTAGTAGAAGCGTCCGCTCAGTTCGGCGGCCAGGTGCTGTGCGTCGGCTGCGCTTCCGCCGTTGCCGCAAAAGTGGATTTTGCCTCCGCCTTGCAGCGAGGCGATGATGATGTCGGCGGCCTTCTGTATGCGAGCAAGGAAGTCACCGTCGGCAAGGATGGCCTGCTTGGTGGCGATGCTTTGGGCTATTGATTCTTGTATGCGACTGTTCATAATCGGTTTTTTGGTGCTAACGCAAAAGTGGCTTATTTATTGTTGCAATGCGTGTTTGCTTTTTGCTTGTTGTATTGCAATAAGTACAGGCAGCGAGATCTCTGACTTCACGGGGATTCCGTTTCTGATGCCGGGTATCCATCGGGGCATTCCTTCAAGCACTCGCTTGACCTCGGCTCCAGTCCCGCAGCCCAGGTCGCGCCGTATTTTCGGATTTGTTATCGAACCGTCGGTCTCGACGGTGAATGTTATGACGACATAACCTGTCACGAAGCATTCGTTATTGAGCTTGATGTTTTCGGCAAAATATTGATACAAGGCGTCGTCTCCACCAGGGAAGCTTGGGCATTCTTTCCCCAACCGTATGTATTCCCGGTCCACGTCGGTGAAGTCGGCATCCGAGTCCTTGTATTCGGTGTCAGGCATATACCACCAGAGCCCCTCGAAGTGTTTTTTCAAAAACGGATCCCTGAAAACGTGTCCGCGGTGGGCGTAGGGCAGATTGCGGGCTATGCGTTTCAGCAGCGTGGTGTCGGTGGGTGTTATGTGGGTGCTGTCAAAAAAATCCAATGCCTTTAGGAATATGTCGTTTGAGCGGTCGTAAGAGGCGGCGAAATTGTATCTTCCACTGTCTGTCATTTCATATACTTCGGCACTTATCAGGGTCAGCTCTTTGCCTTTTTGAGGTCTGAAGTCGCTGAGATGCAGTGCTATCGCTCCGTTGCGAAGCGACACTTCTGTGCAAGGAGAGGCGAGGTGTTCTCGTTGACGCATTTTACAACTTCCGCTGACGGCTTGGAATGTTCCGTCAGGGAAAGCCTCTTTCGAAATGAAAAAATGTTTCGCCGTATTTTCTGCTCTGATTGTCAGCGTAAAGTCGTCAATCTTGGAGCCCGCCCACCTGCCTGCTGGCGACAGCTTGTATTCCAGCAGGTAGGCTGCACTGTTAAGTTTCGACAACTTGTAGCTGTACCTGTGGTGTACGCTGTTCAGTCCAGGTTGAAAGTCGGCGTAGAAATAGTATACGTATGAATATCCTATCGCGGCATTCCAGTCTTTCGGCTCGTCCAGCTCGATGTCGTATTTCGATTCTTCTACAATCGCGTTGGCGAAAACGTGATATTTCTTCGTGATGTCGATGGGAAGCATCCGGTTGGTGTCGGACAGGCAAGCTGCATTGCGGTAGGGGAGTGGGGATCCATTCATCTCTACCGAGAAATCGGTTATGTTGGGATGCACTCCGCTCGGGTGGAAAGTGTAGTCGTCGTTGTATGGCGGGTCGGCCTCGAATCCCATCAGCAGCCGCTTTGCGGTGCTGGCGGGGTTCCAAAATTCGTAGTACACGTCAACCTGGGCGTAGCCGTTGTCGCTCAGACTGATGGTCAGCACCTCCTTGCGGACGCTAATGTCGGTCTCCATAAGTGGAACCAGGTGGTTGCCGCGAGTGTAGTATATGCCGTCGTTGGCAAGAATACCGACAAATGCCGTCGTGGTCAAAAGGAGGAATATGAGTGCTTTTCTAATCATAGAATCTGCAATGATGTTTGCTGCCTATGCCATCGTCCAGGTTTTGAGGCCTTCGGTGGTGAATTCGTTCTCACATATCCGTGTTCCCGTTCTCACAACACACTTTTTCTATTGTTTCTGTCATTTTGCTCCACGAGTATTTCTTTTTCTCCGTTTTCACGCCCTCGGTGAATACCGCTTCCTTTTCTCCGTCATAGAAACGGACCATCGATTCGGCGATTTGGTCGGGTGAGGGGTCGACCACATATCCCACTTTGCCGTCGGGAACAATTTCGGCAAGTCCGCCGACATTGGTGACAATCATCGGTTTCTCGAAGTGGAAGGCTATTTGCGCCACGCCGCTTTGTGTGGCGCTTTTGTAGGGCTGCACCACAATGTCGCACGCGCGGAAGTATAGGTTAACCTTGTCGTCGGGGATAAATTCGGTAAAAAGCAGCGTGCTGTCCTCGATGCCGAGTCGCTTTATCTGGTCAGTATAGGGCTTGGAATCTCCATAGAATTCTCCTGCCACCATCAGTTTTATACCAGCCTCCTTCACTTTGGGCGAGCCCATCGCTTCGAGCAGCAGGTCAAGACCTTTATAGGCACGTATGAATCCGAAAAAAAGCACATACCGTCCGTCGGGGTCCAGGCCGAGGATGCGCCTGGCTTCGTCTTTGGGTATCAGCTCACCGTAGTGGTCGTAGAGCGGGTGTGGACAAAAAGCCCTTGGCTTCCGCTTGTCGAATTGCGCCAGGTCGTTAAGCACAGAGTGCGACATAGCGACAAAAGCCTGCGTCGACCGCACAAAGTATCGCGACAGAATCCTGTCGCCGGGACGGTGCTCGTGGGGTATGATATTGTGGAGCACAGCCACAATGTGGGTGTGCCCGTTGCGGCGCACTCGCCGTTCGATGGTTCCTTGGCAGGGAGCCATAAAAGGCAGCCAATAGTTGGTAATCAGCATATCTGGCTTTTTGCGTGCAATCTCTTTCCCGACTTTGAGCCAGTTGAATGGATTGATGGAGTTGATGCGACGTACGATGCGCAGGTTCGCAGGCGCGGGACTGTCGTTGTACTGCGTCTTGCCGGGAAAAAGAAACGACGGGTACTGCAGCGTGAAAGTGTACATCTCCACGTCGTGTCCCTGCTTGCAATATTCGTTGGCCAGCCGTTCGCCGAAGGCACTGATACCGCCGCGATAGGGGTGGGCCGGCCCTACAATGATGATTTTCATAAAGTAAGGGTGTTACGTCTTTTCTCTGTTGAAAATGCAAATTTACAAATAAAAATTTGATTCCATATAATAAAAGACTCTTTTTTTTGTTATCATCAAAAATATTGTGAATAGTGAATAATGAATAGTGACCTGCCATCAGTGACCATTGACACATATGCGTCATCCGCTAACGCAATAACGCGTCATCCACTAACAAATTAACACACTAACAAATTAACACATTAAGAAATATGTTGAGAAAAATTTTTTTTATTGCTACCCTTGCCGTTATGACAATGATGCCGACAGGATGCACGGCACAAAACAAAACAGATAACAACCAACCGGACAAAACCATAGAACGACAGTCCTTGCAGCCCCTGCCGTCGCTGGTCACCCAGACTGACTTCACCGAGGTGGCCGCACGCACCATCGACGCCGTCGTTCACATTAAGACCGAGATGACCAAGCTCACCCCTCTCTACCAGTCATTCTTCGGTATGATCATCGACCGCGGAGTGCGACGCCAGACCTACAACGCCTTCGGCTCCGGAGTCATCATCTCCTCCGATGGCTATATCGTCACCAACAACCACGTCGTCCAGGACGCCGAGCGGCTCACCGTCACTCTCAACGACAAGCGCGAACTGCCGGCACGCATCGTCGGCATCGACCCTGCCACCGACTTGGCAGTTATCAAGATCGACGCCACCGACCTGCAGTATATCCCCTTTGGCAACAGCGATTCGGCACGCATTGGCGAACCCGTGCTCGCCATCGGCAACCCATTCAATCTGACGTCGACCGTCACGGCAGGTATCATCTCCGCCAAAGCTCGCTATATGAACATCATCAACAACCCCGGCGTCGAAAGCACCATTGAGTCCTTCATCCAGACCGATGCCGCCGTCAATAGCGGCAACTCAGGTGGCGCTCTCGTCAACGGACGGGCCGAACTCATCGGCATCAATACCGCTATCGCCAGCGGCAACGGCTACTATACGGGCTATTCCTTCGCCATTCCCTCCAACATCGCACGCAAAGTCACCGGCGACCTGCGCCGCTACGGTGCTGTCCAGCGCGGATACCTCGGAGTCAATGTCGTTGAAGTGACTGGCGAGTTGGCTACAAAACTCCATCTCTCCGAACCCAAGGGCATATACATAGCCCGTGTCATACCCAAATGCGCAGCCGACAAGGCAGGTCTTCGCGAAGGCGACATCCTGCTTAAAGTCAACAATATGGATGTCAACTCCTATGCCTCGATGATGGAAGAGGTGGCACTCTTCAACCCCGGCGACAGCGTCGAGGTACTCTACCAGCGCGGCGGCGAACAGCACACTGCAACCCTGATTCTCCTCAACTCGCAAGGCAATACGCAGATAGTGAAAAGTGACCTGTGACCAGTGACCAGTGACCTGTGACACGAACGCGTCAGCCACTAACACAATAACGCAATAACGCACTAACGCAATAACTAATCTCAACTCCCTTGCCTTCCCTTGATGCCAAATATATTGAAATGACGCAAACACCAGTCCCAAGGCTGGTGTTGCGGCTGGCCATACCCTCGATGGTCAGTATGGTCGTCACTGCGCTCTATAACGTGGTCGATGCCGCTTTTGTCGGGCATCTGTCGACAGAGGCTACTGCTGGCATCGGCATCTCGTTCGCCTATATGACCTTCATCCAAGCTATCGGATTCTTTTTTGGCCACGGGTCGGGCAACCACATCTCGCGTGCGCTGGGTGCGCGACGCTACGACGACGCCGAGGTTATGGCCTCCGTCGGTTTTTTCACCCCCCTGCTGGTGGGCGTCGTTGCCGCATTGGTCGGACTGCCCTTGCTGCCGCAGCTCGTGGTGCTTCTCGGTGCTCCGCCCGACGTCGTGCCATATGCCTGCAACTACTTGCGCTACATATTGATAGCCTCGCCCTTTATGATGTCGGCGCTGACGCTCAACAACCAGCTGCGACTCGAGGGCAACGCCCGCTTCGGAATGGTGGGCATCGTCAGTGGCGCTCTGCTCAACATCGCACTCGACCCGCTGCTCATCTTCGCACTCGACCTTGGTGTGACGGGCGCGTCGCTCGCGACGGCTTTCAGCCAGTTCTTCGCCTGGTGCCTGCTCCTGCTGGGCACCACACGCGGCGACTCCGTGCACATACGCATAGCCTGCTTCCGCCCGTCGCTCTCCTGCTACGCCGAAATCATTGCCGGCGGACTGCCGTCGCTCTTCCGACAGGCCTTCAATTGCCTCTCTGTCATTATGCTTAACCACGCGGCGGCACATTATGCACCCGTGGGGCAGGACGCCTCGTCGGTGGCAGCCTTTGCCGTCGTGTCGCGCACCACGATGTTCGCCTTCTCGCTTATTCTTGGTTTCACACAGGGCTTCCAGCCCGTCTGCGGTTTCAACTACGGAGCCCGCAAATACCGCCGTGTGCGCCAGTCGTACCTGTTCGCCCTTTCCGTCTCGGCGGCGATGCTGACCCTGCTGTCGGCACTGGGATTCATCTTTGCGCCGCATATCGTCGCAGTGTTCCGCGACCAGGACCCCGTTATGCTTGAAATTGGCACCGCTGCGCTGCGTTGGCAGTGTGTGGTTTTCCCCCTGTGCACTCTGAGCACAGCGACCAATATGCTCTTCCAAAACATTCGTATGACCTTCCCGGCGACGCTGCTCGCCATTGGACGCCAGGGACTTTTCTTTATCCCCGCCGTACTCATCCTGCCGCGCTTCTTCGGTCTGCAGGGCGTCGAAATGACTCAGGCCGTAGCCGACATATGCACCTTCCTCCTCTCGCTGCCCTTCGCCATCTGGATAGAACGCAAGTTGCTCGCGCAGGCTGTGGAAGAGGAAAAGGAAAAGCAGTGATGACGCTTCCAAGAACAGGAGCTTTGCATCACTGCTGTTATGTTTTTTCCACCAAGTGGACTGGCTTGTGGCCGTTTTGGTTTTCGTTACATCGGCATCTGCTGGCTTAGGCAGTGGAAGCTGCCGAGGCCCCAGATGATGTCGGTACTGTCGATGCCAACGATTTCCCGTTTTGGGAAGCATTCCTCAAGGATGTATGCTGCACGTGTGTCGTTGGGGCATTTGTAGGTGGGGAAGATGACGAGGCCGTTGCAGATGTAGAAGTTGGCGTATGATGCCGGCAGGCGCTGGCCTTCGTATTCCACCAGCGACGGCATAGGCAGCTCGACGACGGTGGGCTGCTTGCCGTTGGCCAGGCGGCAGCTGTTGAGGAGCTTGAGGTTGGCCTGCAAGGGAGCGTAGTTCTCGTCGTTGCGGTCTTCCTCGACGGCGGTGACGATGATGTCGTCGTCGACAAAGCGGCTCAGGTCGTCGACGTGGCCGTCGGTGTCGTCGCCGGCGATGCCGTCGCCGAGCCAGATGATGTTGTCGACGCCATAGTAGGCGCGCAGGTGCTCTTCTATCTGCTGTTGGCTGAGGTTGGGGTTGCGGTTGGGGTTAAGCAGGCAGGAGGTGGTGGTCAGCAGGTCGCCGCGTCCGTTGACGTCGATCGAGCCGCCTTCCATCACGATGCCGGGCTCAAACATCGTGATTCCAAGATGCTTGGCTATGTGTGCCGGTATCTGTGTGTCGAGTTCATAGGGATATTTGCCGCCCCAGGCGTTGTGGTTCCAGTTGACGAGGGCGCGCATACCGGCCACTTTGTGGTTCAGGAGGAATGCAGGGCCGTGGTCGCGGCACCAGGCATCGTTGGTCGGGAAGCGGTGGAACTCGACGTTGACCATAAAGGCGCCAATCTCTTTGAGGGCGGCGCGGACGCGGTTCTCCATCTCTTCGTCCTGTACGTTGATGTGGACCGTTTCGACCTCGGTAAGGGTCTTGATAAACAGATGGTAGGACGGGAAAATGCTTTCAATCTTTCCCGGCCAGGAGTCTTCGTTGTGAGGGTAGCTGAGCCAAGTGGCTTCGTGTTGCTCCCATTCGGCGGGCATATAGAATCCGCGGTCTTTGGGTGTTGGAGTTATTATCATAATGCGTTAGTGCGTTATTGCGTGAATGCGTTAGTGGCTGACGCAGTTGTCATTATCGTTGTTTACAGAAGATTGTCAGTCGATGTATCTGCGCAGTATCGGTTCGTAGCTGTCTATGCGGCGGTCGCGCAGGTAGGGCCAGTGGCGGCGGTATTTGTCGCTGTCGTCGAGGTCGAGCTCTTCGACGTGGATGCACTCTTCCAGGTGCGGACCCTGCCACAGGACACGGCCGAAGGCGTTGGTGACGAACGAGCCGCCCCAGAACTGCATATCGCCCTCGCGGCCAGTGCGGTTCACGCTGACCACGGGCACTCCGTTGGCTACCGAGTGGCTGCGCTGTATGGTCTGCCAGGCTTGGTATTGCTCGTCGTTGGTGGCATCGTCCTGGTCGATGGCCCAGCCGATGGCGGTGGGGTAGAAGAGTATTTCGGCACCCATCAGGGCGGTGATGCGCGATGCTTCGGGATACCACTGGTCCCAGCAGATAAGCACACCGATGCGAGCAAAACGGGTATGGAACACCTTGTAACCCAGGTCGCCGGGGGTGAAATAGAACTTCTCGTAGTAGCCCGGGTCGTCGGGGATATGCATCTTGCGGTATTTGCCCAGGTAGCTGCCGTCGGCGTCAATCACGGCGGTGGTGTTGTGGTATAGGCCTTCGGCGCGTTTTTCGAACATCGAACAGACGATGACGACGCCAAGCTCTTTGGCCAGAGCCATAAAATGCTGTGTGGTGGGTCCGTCGGGAATGGGCTCGGCATAGCGGAAGTTGTGGTAGTCTTCGGTATCGCAGAAATAGAGCGATGCAAACAGCTCCTGAAGGCAGACAATCTGTGCACCTTCGGCGGCCAGCTGGCGCACCTTCTCGCTGTAGCGGGCTATGTTTTTTTCTTTGTCGGGTCCAGAGGTCATCTGGGCCAGTCCTACTTTTACTTTTCTCATTGGTTGATGGGTGTGAATGTGTTATTGCGTTAGTGCGTTATCGTGTCAGTGTGTCAAGGGGTGGAATTAGGGTGGGGATTGAACACCCGTTCGTTGTTGCCGTTGAACCATAGCGGTTGCTGCCATACAAGGCGCAGCCCGCAGCACTCAGGAGCTACGTTGTTCGACATAAGAGGTGATTTGGCTTTGATGACTGGCGTGCTGTAAGTCCTGCCGGCATAGAGTGTGCTGTTGCCGTCGGTGACAATCTCGGCCACATTGCCGTCCATATCGAAGATGCCCAACTCGTTGGGTATTAGCTTGCCGCCTTCGTGTACCTTCCCGCCGCTGTTGTGGGCTGTCCAGCCAACAAAATTGATATTGTTGCTTCCGGAATGCCGGTAGCCTTCGCTGAAAAGGCCTCCTTTGTAGGCGAATTGCCATTCTTCTATTGTCGGCAGACGCCACTCCTGCAGGATCCGGAACTGAATCTCGAAACAGAGCGAATCGGCACTTTCGCGGCTTATATTGGTCACGGGCAGCAGGGTGCCTTTCACCGCCGACGGATTGTGGCTCATATAGTAAATCCACAGGTCCTGCGAAACCTCCTGACAGGTTATCCAGAATCCGTCGATTTGGTATATGGTGCCGTCGTTGACGGTGCTGTCGGTGGCAATGGTGTCGCCGGTGCATACCCACGTTGTCTCGTAGTAGTGCTTCCTTGTCTCGATACCGCTGCGTATCTCGGCCAGAGCGCGAGGCTGCGAGGTCGCTGCCATTGCGGGCAATAGCAGCAGTATTAGGATTATATGTCGCCGCGAGATGGGCATTGTGTTCTTCAGTCTTCGATTATAAAGAATTCTACACGGGCCTGAAGTCCGCGGGTGTCGCAAATGCGGTTCAATGTTTCGACCATCACGTTGCCGCGCATCCACACACCGTCGCCGTAGCGTATTTCGTCATATTTTATAGTCCCGGGCAGCTGTTTGCCTCGGTTCATCAGTTCGTTGAGCATACCGTCCTTTGCTGGGAAATCGACAACGGTGTAGTTCTCGATGCCTGCGCTGTCGGCGGCAATGCTGATGGCGTCGTCCAGTCCGCCCAAGGCATCCACAAGCCCCAGTTTCAGTGCGTCGCGGCCGGTCCATACACGTCCGCGGGCGATGCTGTCGACAAAAGTGTTGCTCAGTCCGCGTCCCTTTGCTACGCGGTCGACAAAGACGGTATAGAATTCTTCAACATTGCGCTGCATAAGTTCCAGCACCTTCGGCGACAGCGGACGTAAAACGCTGAGCGCTGTCGAGTTGGCGTTGGTGTTCACCGTGTCGGTGGTGATGCCAAGGTATTTCTTCAGTGTGCCGCCAATCTCGGGCAGCGTGGCAAAGACACCGATGCTTCCCGTCACCGTTGTGGGTTCGGCCACGATAAAGTTGGCGTTGCACGAAATCTCATATCCTGCCGATGCTGCCACATCGCCCATCGAGACTATGACGGGCTTTTTCTCCTTGGCGCGCATCACGGCGTTGGTCATAATCTCCGATGCCGTCACCTGTCCTCCTGGCGAGTTGACGCGCAACACGATGGCTTTCACCTTCTCGTCGGCAGCGGCGGCATCGAGTGCTCTGGTGATTTTGTCCGAATAGACTGCTGTGCCGTAGCCTGTGCCGTCCACAACGTCGCCTTCGGCATAGATGACGGCAATCTGCTGCTTGTCAAGAATGTTGGGCTTGATGCCCTTGGCATATTCGCCCAATTCGACAATGTTTTTGCTGCCATAGCTCTTCTCTATCGAGGTCTTGATGCTGTTCTCGAAACAGAGACGGTCCACCAGCCCGTTGGCGACAGCATCCTCGGGCAGGCAGCCTGCCAGGTTGTCGGCCAGCTCGTTGAGCCGTTCTGTGCTGATGTCGCGAGCGTCGCCAATCTGAGCCACTGCATATTCCCATATGCTGAAGATGTATTCCTTGATCTGCTGGCGGTTGGCATCGCTCATATGATCCATCGTGTATGTCTCGCCGGCGCTCTTGAAGCTGTTGCTTCGTGGCCTAACCAGCGTCATCTTTACCGCCATTTTGTCTAACAACTGCTTGAAAAACATACTCTCGGCACCAATGCCGCGAAATTCCACCAATCCCGAGGGGTTCAGGTAGATGCTGTCGGCTATCGAAGCGACAAAATATCCGCCTTGCGAATATCCGTCAGCGTATACCAGCACCGGCTTCTCGCTGTCGCGGAATGCTTTAAGCGCCTGGCGCAACTCCTCGCATCTGCCCCACGAATAGGGGAACGAGGTGCCCATATACAGGTATATGCCTTTGATTTTGTCGTCGTTGGCAGCTTTCGAGATGCTGCGCAGTATGTCGACGAAACCGACGCTGCTGCCGTCGCTCAGTATCGACTCGAGTTCGCTTGTCGAGCGCTCGTTGACGGGCTTTGTCAGGTCTATCCTCAAAAAACTGTTGTCCGCAACAACCGGAACACTCTCGCTGCTCATCGACCCGATGATGCCCATCAGGACGAGCAGTTTGAACAAACCGATGACCATCAGCACTATCAGCGTGCCTACGCCCGAAGCGAGCATTATTTTCCCGAACGTCGGGTTTTTCTTCTCTTTTTTGTTTTCAGTCATTGTGTAAACATTAAAAACCTATTTATAACGTACGCATACAATAAATATTTTGTCGGGCGCAAAATATTCTTTCCCCTTTTGCGTTTACCGTCCGGATCCACACAATTCAGACAATGAAAAAAACTACACGCATACTCGCTCTTTCGGCACTCCTCGCCGCTATGCAGACATCCTTTTTCGCCTCCGACGCCTGTGCTCAGGCCGACTCGTCGCACTTCCGCCGTATCGAGCAGGTGAACAAATATATTGAAGACAACTACGTCGAAGAACCCGACTATCAGAAAATAACCGAGAAAGCCGTCTCGTCGATGCTTGCCGAACTCGACCCGCACAGCATCTACATCCCCGCACGCGACGTGCAGCGCACCAACGAAGGGCTTCAAGCCAATTTCGAAGGCGTAGGCATCGCCTTCCAGATTGTCGACGACACCATCTCGGTCACCGAAGTCATCGTCGGTGGCCCTTCCGAAAAGGTGGGCCTCCAAATCGGCGACAAGCTGCTCAAGGTCGACGACACTGTGGCCACTTTCAAGGGCGTAAACAACCGCTTCGTGTTCAACCATCTGCGTGGCAAGAAGGGCACCGAGGTGCGCCTCTCCGTCAAGCGGCAGGGCGTTGCCGACCCGCTGCAGTTCACCATCGTCCGCGACAAGGTGCCGATCTATTCGGTCGACACATATTTTATGATCGACGACGAGGTCGGATTCATCCGTCTGTCGCGCTTCGCACGAACCTCGACCAAAGAGGTGCGCGACGCCATCGGCAAACTTAAGCGCCAGGGAATGAAGCGGCTCATTTTCGACCTCAGGGGCAATTCCGGCGGCTATCTCGACATAGCCTGCGGCATCGCCAACGAGTTCCTCAGCGAACACAAGCTCATCGTCTACACCGAGGGCCTGAAGTCGCCGCGACAGAACTTCTCTTCGCATCGCTACGGCACCTACACCAAGGGACCGCTGGTCATCCTCATCGACGAGTTTTCGGCATCGGCCTCCGAGATTGTGTCGGGAGCCGTCCAGGACTGGGACCGCGGCACTATCGTCGGACGGCGCTCCTTCGGTAAAGGCCTCGTGCAGCGTATGTTCGAAATCTACGACGGCGCGCAGATCCGACTCACCACAGCACGCTACTACACCCCCTCCGGACGCTGCATTCAGAAGTCCTACGACGAGGGCACCGAAGCCTACCATCGCGAGCTGCAGCGCCGCTACGAGCAGGGCGAGCTGGTCCATCCCGATTCGACGGGCTATCCCGACTCGCTCAAGTTCTACACCTCCACGGGCCGCGTCGTTTATGGCGGGGGCGGCATTATGCCCGACATCTTTGTCCCGATGGACACGGTCCGCCTCTCCGACTATTTCCTCTCCCTGCGCTCCGCGGGGATCTTCAACACCTATGCCCTCAACTTCGCCGACGCACACCGCTCCGACACGCTCTTCGCCGACTTCGACCGTTTCCTGCTGCATTACGACTCCGCCGCAGTGATGCGCGATTTCGCGGATTATGCCGTATCCAAGAACATCGTGCGAAGCGATGTCAAAGGCGAGTGGGTGGCTTCGTGGATGAACGAGATGGCGCGCAAAAGCGTCACCGACAGCAACCACACAATCCACGCCTCGAACTATGAGGACTATCTGAACCAGCTGCTGAAGGACACCACCTTCCTCGACCGCCTCGCCGACAAGGCACGCAGCGAGGACCAGCGCAGCGCCCTCATCAACCGCCACAGCGACACATATATGGGCTATATGCTTAAGGCACTGATTGCCCGCAATCTGTACGGCATCGAATACTACTACCGCGTGATGCGCAGCTACGACCAGGGCCTCCAGCAAGCCATCAAGGCCGTCAAACAAATCGCCGTCGATTGAAAACAATAATTCAATTCGTATAATTCGTAAAATTCGGCGAGGTATAATTCGTTGAGGTTTAATTCGGTGAGCGATGAGACACAATTCGTTTAATTCGGGGAGGGTCAATTGGACTGTTGTCGGGGTGGTTGCGCTGCTCTGTGCCGTATCGCTGACGCTGTTTTTCGTTCTGCATTCGCGCAGCGATGCAGCCCGGCAGGAAGCCCAGCTGCGTCAGCAGCTCGAGGCCGACGCGGCCGAGGATCGCGCCGCCGCGACGGCCGCCGAAATTCTGTACTACGAGCAGGAGGCCGACGAATACATAGCCTCGTTGCCGGCCGACAAACAGCTGCTTGCCCGCGTCGTCGACAGCGCAAACCATTACATCGTCTACTTCGAGCGCAGCGAACACCCCTCGTGCTACCTCCTCGACCTCGAAAGCCACACCACCTCGGTCCTCTTTGGCGGCGAGAACGGTTTCTATTGCGACACAAAACTGCTGATTGTAGGCACTATACACGACTGGATGCAGGTCGGCGACATCGTCTATTTCGTCGCCGACAACCGTGCTCCCGAAGCCTCCGAGCATAACGCCGTCGTTGTCTTCTCGCTCAATCTGTCCAGCCACGCACTGCGCTATGTCGACACCGGTTTCGAGGCCACTTTCATTCAGCCCGACCAGCTCCGCATCGGACACGCCACGTTGCTCTACTACAGCCTTTTCACAGGCGAAAACGTCTATGGCGAAACCACCGTCACGCGACGCCTCCCTGACGAATAGGCCGTCCCGCCACAAAACCGCGCCGCCAAGCCCTTCCCCTTTGCCACCCGACTGCCCCGCCTTTTGGCATACCGTTCGAAGGCAGTTCTTATATCGTTCTTATATCGGCAATATAAGAACGATATAAGAACTCAATGCAACCGGTATGGAAAAATGCCTCGCTGCCGGCTCGCCGGTCCGGTTGTGCCGCTATCTTTTTTTGCCTGTTTTTGGCGATTTCTGTACGTTTTTAAAAAATTATTTGTATATTTGCATTTCTGCTTTGTCTGTCGCGTGATGGCAATCGCTTTGGTTGCCAGCGCGATATGGCGAACATTTGAATTTTTGTATATGAAATTTGAACGAAATAAAACGACAATCAAAGTAAACGTAACGTCCGAAATAGGACACCTGAATGCAGTGCTGCTGCACACTCCCGGCCCCGAGATCGAGCGGATGACTCCCGCCAACGCCGCCGAGGCCCTCTATAGCGACATCCTCAGCAAAAACATTGTCGACGACGAATACAAATGGTTCCGCGGCGTTTTCGAACGCTGCACTAATGTGTTTTATGTCAGCGATATATTGGAGCAGCTGCTCGACGATGACGACCTTTGCGCGTCGCTCATCACACAGAGTTGCCGCGCCGAGGGGTGCGAATATCTGATCGACGAGATGCTGATGCAAGACGCCAAAACCATCGCCCGTGAACTGATTGAGGGCTTCCCCTACCGTCCGGGCAAAGATCCGGAACGCTACGCCGAACGCCGCTACGTGCTGAGGCCTCTTTACAACCTGTTTTTCACCCGCGACGCCTCGTCGTCGGTCTACGACCGCGTGCTCGTCAACTCGATGTCGTTCGATGTCCGCAAACGCGAGAACTTGATTTACAAGGCAATATTCAAGCACTATTTCGGCTGCGAAGTTATGAACGCGCAGGAGTGGAACCCCGACGCCCGCACCGAGGGCGGCGACGTGCAGATAGGCCGCAGCGACCTGCTATGCATCGGCGAGGGCATCCGCACCAACGCCAAGGGCATCGAGTTCCTGGCACATAAGTTCAGCGACCGCCCCAAATTCAACATCATCGCCCAGCAGTTGCCGTACCAGCCCGAATCGTTCATCCACCTCGATATGGTCTACACCTTCCTGGACCGCGACCGCTGTATGATGTACGAGCCTATGCTGCGCAAAACCAACGAGTTTGCTGGCAAGCGCACCACGCGTATCGAAATCGACAACGGCAAGGTGAAATATCACGACTGCAAGAATATGCTCGAGGCCCTCAAGCAGGTGGGTATGGATATGGAGCCCGTCTTCTGCGGTGGCGACGACCTCTGGAACCAGCAGCGCGAGCAGTGGCACAGCGGTGCCAACTTCTTCGCCCTGGCCCCCGGCAAGGTGATAGGCTATCGCCGCAACACCAACACCATCGACGCCCTCGACCGCGCCGGCTTCAGCGTGCTGCGCGCCGAAGACGTCGCCGAAGGCCGTGTCAGCATCGACGACTACAAGCGCTGTGTGGTCACCTTCGCCGCCAGCGAGCTGCCCCGTGCCGGTGGCGGCGCACGCTGTATGACGATGCCCATCAACCGCGACGACCTGGTATAGCCGACTAGTTGAACTAGTGATACTAGTGCTACTAGTACTACTAGAACTCCAGAAACTGCAAATAATCAAAAACTTCTTAATAAATGGACAAAACACTGAAACAGTATCACTTGATGAACAACGCCATCGGCTGGCTGATTGGCATCATAGCCTGCGTTGTTTACATTATGACCGCCGAAGCGACGGCCTCGTGGTGGGACTGTGGCGAATACATCGCCACGGCCTACAAGGTCCAGGTCGGACACCCCCCTGGAGCACCGACATTCCAGATCCTGGGACGACTTTTCTCGCTCTTCACTGACCCCTATCACGCCGCCTTCGCCGTCAACGTGATGTCGGCCGTGGCCAGCGGTCTGGGCATTATGTTCCTCTTCTGGACCATCACCCTGCTGGGCAAGAAACTGCTCAAGCCTGAAGAACTGGCACTCAACAACACCAAGGTTTGGGCCGTCTTCGGTGCCGGCATCGTCGGCTCGCTGGCCTACACCTTCACCGACACCTATTGGTTCTCGGCCGTCGAAGGCGAGGTCTACGCTATGTCGTCGTTCTTCACCGCAGTGGTGTTCTGGGCTATCCTGAAATGGGAAGAGCAAAGCGACGACAGCCATTCGCTCAGATGGCTGATTCTCATTAGCTTCCTTGTCGGTATGGCCATCGGAGTCCACCTTCTGAACCTGCTGACCATCCCGGCCATAGTGTATGTGGTCTATTTCAAGAAATACCCCAAAACAACGCTCAAGGGCTTCATTGTCAGTGGCGTCATATCGCTCGTCATCCTGGCTGTAGTGCTGTGGGGTGTCATCCCGGGCATCGTCAACCTGTCGTGCGACTTTGATGTCTTCTTTGTCAATAAGTTGCATCTCGGTTTCAACACCGGTACGGTGGTGTTCTTCCTGCTTGTGGCGCTGTTCATCGTGTGGGGCGTGTGGAACAACTCGCACTTCAAGCGTCCGGGCAAGACGGTCAATATCATCGTTTTGACGCTGATTTTCGCCCTGATGTTCTTTGCCAAGATTGGTGCCGGCTCGTTCTCGTTCGGATACTTCCTGGTGCTTGTTGCTCTGGGTGTTGCATCGTGGTTCATCGTCAAGGGCAAGAACCGCCAGGTGACCAACGCCGCACTGATGAGCCTGCTGATGCTGGTGGTCGGCTATTCGACCTTCTTCATCCTCGTCATCCGCGCCAACACCAACACGCCGCTCAATGAGAACGCCCCCAAGGATGCCGTCGCTATGCGCGCCTATCTGGGCCGCGAACAGTACGGCCAGACGCCCCTGCTGACAGGTCCCTACTATACCGCCGGCAACCCCAACGGCTCGGAGAACGACTATGCCAAGTACGTCCGCACCACCGACAGCGAGGGTCGCGACTACTACAAGGTGGCATCGTATGCACAAAAATACAAGTATGCCGAGGACCACACGGGTTTCTTCCCGCGTATGTACAGCAATGACAACAGCCGTCAGCATCCGCTCTACTACCGCTTCTGGGCCGGTGAGCCGCCGGTAGGCGAGAAGCCAACTTTCGCGCAGAATATGACCTTCTTCCACCGCTATCAGATGGGTTGGATGTACTGGCGCTACTTTATGTGGAACTTTGCTGGTCGCCAGAACGACATCCAGGGTCATCATTTCGATGCTAACCAGGGTATGCAGAACACTATGTATCCGACGGTCAACTACACCGACGGCAACTGGATTTCGGGCATCGACTATGTCGACGAGCACCGCCTGGGTCCGCAGGACAACCTGCCCGACGCATTGGCCAACAACAAGGCCCGCAACAAGTACTATATGCTGCCCTTGCTGCTGGGTATGCTGGGTCTGATCTACCATTGCATCAAGAACCGCAAGGATGCCTTTGTGGTCTTCCTGATGTTCTTTATGACGGGTCTGGCCATCGCCATCTACCTGAATATGCCGCCGCGCCAGCCGCGCGAGCGTGACTATGCCTTCGTCGGCTCGTTCTATTTCTTCTCGGTGTGGATCGGCCTGGGCGTCTATGCCCTCTACGACTGGCTGACCACCAAGTTCGAGAAGAAGGAGCGCAACAGATACCTCATCGCAGGTGCCGTGTGCGCCGTGCTGGGCTTCTTATTCAATGGCGCCGCCTTCATACTGACGTTGATTGGCGTTGTGCTGCTGATCGTCGGTCTGGTGCGTCTGCCCAAAGCCGTGGCTCTGCCTGTGGCCTTTGTGCTTTCGATGTCGGTGCCTGTCATTCTGTGTGCCGAAAACTGGGACGACCACGACCGCTCGCAGAAGACCGCCGCACGCGACTTTGCCAAGAACTACCTCGGTCTGGCCGACAAGAACGGCGTCGTAATCACCTTCGGCGACAACGACACTTTCCCGCTTTGGTACATCCAGGAGGTGGAAGGCTGGCGCACCGACGTGCGTATCTATAACTATACGCTGTCGGGTATGCACTGGTATATCGACCAGCTTTACAACAAGCTCTACGAGTCCGACCCGCTGCCGTTCACTTTCCCACGCGATATGTATGGCCTTGGTCACGAAATCTTTGTCTACAATCCCGACGGCCCGCGTATGGAAGTCACCGACGCACTGCAGATGGTTGTCGACAACCGCAAGACTTATGTCCGCTCGGAGCGTGGCGACAGTGTCGTGTACCTGCCAACCAACAAGTTCAAGATTACTCTCGACAAACCCAAGCTGATTGCCAACGGTGTCATCACTGCTGCCCAGGCCGACACGATTCCTGATATCATCGCCTTCGATGTCAATATCCCACGCCGCGGATACCTGATGCGCAACGAGATGGCAATGCTCGACTTCCTTGGAACCAACAAGTTCGAACGTAATGTGAGCATTATGAATGTCAGCTATATTCGCGATGTGTTCCCGGTTGTCGACAACTACAGCATCGACGACGGTATGCTGTCGCTGCTGGTGCCCTATCCCGTTGTCGACGGACGCTATCGCTATACGGACCGCACTGCCGACTACCTGCTGAAGGGTATCAAGAATGATGACGGTACCTATACGCCGCTGCAGTGGGGCAACCTGAACCGCGACATCTACATCGACCCCATCAGCAAGAATATGGGCGATGTGCAGCGCCAGACCTTCGTGCTGCTTTCCAACCAGCTGCTTATGGAAGGCGACACTGCCGGTGCCCGCCAGGCATTGGCAATCCGTGAGGAGGCTTTCCCGACCTCCAACTTCCCCAACGACCGTTTTGCACTTATGATGGTCTATGCTTACAGCCACGTCGGCGACCAGGTCGAGGCCTTCAAGATTCTGTGCGACGTGTTCGACTACTACAACCAGCAGCTTACCTATGCCAAGCAGTTTCCGACGGACAAGGCCTATGGTGTTGAACGTCAGATTGCCGACGCTTCGTACTTCCTTTATCAGGTGGTGTCGATGCGTAACTACGGCCTGATGCGCAATCCCTTCGACAACCGTCCCGAGGTAGCCCTGACTGAAGCCGGTGCCAAGGCTTTTGCCGCTGCCGATCCCAAGAATGCAGAGCGCCTTAAGGCTATTGACGACTTCGCCAAAAGCGCAGTCTATCAGAACGAGGTGCTTCCGATGGTCAACAATATGCGATAATTGCATAGAGAATGACCATTTCAATAAGCGAGGCTCCAATCGGAGCCTCGCTATTTTTTTTGTCTGTTGGCAACTTTAGTGAAAAAAACATAGTAATCAGACTTGTAGTTGATATTTTTTTTGTAATTTTGCAAAAAAATTAAACGTCAGGAAATGAAGAAAAAAAAGCCTGCCAAGAAGGCTAAGAAAATTGTCGTGACATTGTCGCATACTGATTATGAGAAACTTTGTGCCTATGCCAAGTCGCAAGGCGCTTCGCGTCCGCTCATAGCCAAAAGGCTCATAAAAGCACAGCTTGCGACGTTGGCAATCGAGAAACAGCAGCGCCTGTCGAAAAACCAGTTGGGACTTTTCGACTCGATGCAGCTCGACATTTTCAATGGCACATCAAAAACAGAGGATTAGCTCTATTGTTTCAAGGCCACAGGAGTGAAATGTTTTAGCTTGCTGCGTTAAGTTATGTTCAAAATCTAAAACAGCTGATTTTGTGCGAGAAATAAACTTTAAATCATAAACTTTAAGCCTTGAACAGAAATTGGTCTTTTTTTTCTTTCGCGGAATAAATTTTTTTATGTAACTTTGCTTGCTTATTGAATTAAATATAAAAATATCAAATGCTCTTGTAATGAGAAGATTAAATATATTTTTCGTCATTTTGCCTTTGTTGGCTTTTGTCTTTACCGGCTGTTCGAAAGCCGAAGAACAGCAAATCGATTCGGGTTCGATAATCATCGGGCACGTCACCGACTCGCATTCGTGGCACCTTTTTGACTACTTTTCGAAGGACGGCAAGGAGCACAGCGTCGCTGTCAACCTGCCGATTATCCTTATCGACGACGGCCATCTTGAGGTCTTTTCGTCCAAACGGTTCCATCACGGACACGCTGTCTATCAGGGCAAAAAGCACACTTATGCCCTCGTTGGCGGCGGTTTGACCAAAGAAGAGGTCGTGTGCGTCGAAGGCCCAATGCAGGGCTGCGAAGTGGCGGCTGATGCCTTTGTCGATGGTGAAGGCAATGTGTATGATTTTGTTAAGGACGCCGAAGGCAACGTTGTGAAGCCTGTCGATATATCCATCACCAAGACGGCGGCGGCTATCATTATCTCTGTTACGCTGCTGATTGTCATTATTCTGGCTTCGGCCAAGAAGTACAAGGTGCGTGGCAGCGCTGCGCCCCACGGTATGCAGTCGCTCATCGAGCTGCTGGTGCTGCACGTGCGCGACGGCATCGTCGAGCCTATTCTGGGCCACAACACGCGCCGCTTCCTGCCTTACCTGCTGACGCTCTTTTTCTTCATTTTCTTCTGCAACATCCTGGGACTGATACCCATCTTCCCGGCCGGTGCCAACATCACGGGCAACATCGCCGTGACGGCTATTTTGGCACTTATAACCTTCTTTATCACCAACTTCAACGGCAACAAGCATTATTGGAAAGACATCTTCTGGACTCCCGGCGTTCCGTCGTGGCTCAAGATTTTCCCACTGATGCCCATTGTGGAGCTGGTGGGTGTCTTCACCAAGCCTATCGTGCTGATGATCCGACTTTTTGCCAATATGACCGCTGGCCACATCGTTATTCTTGGCTTTGTGGTTATCATCTTCATTCTCAGCAACTCGCTGGGTATGGCCGTGGGCGGTGCCGTGTCGGTTGTTTCGGTTATCTTTGCCGTCTTCATCAGCCTTCTGGAATGCCTTGTTGCTTATATCCAGGCATTTGTCTTCACGATGCTTTCGGCCCTCTATATCAGTATGGCAGTGGAAGAACCAGCTGAAAGTGAATAGTGACACGAACGCGCTCGTATCACAGGTCACTCATCACAGGTCACTTATCACTTTTAAAAATAAAATGCGAATATAAACCCATTAAATCCTCAAAATAATGAAATCAATAAAGGACGTAAATTTCAAAGGCCGCAAGGTCCTTCTGCGCGTCGACTTCAATGTGCCGGTCGACGACAATAAGAATATAACCGACGACACGCGTATGCGCGAGTCGATGCCCACTATCAACAAACTGCTTGCCGACGGCGCCGCCATCATCATTATGGCCCACTTCGGTCGCCCCAAGAAGGGTGGCTTTGAGCCCGAACTGACGCTGCAGCCTGTGGCTAAGCACCTTGAGGAACTGACCGGCCGCCCCGTGAAGTTCACCCAGGCCCTGCTGGGCAGTGGCGAACCCGAAGCTATGGCTGCCGGCCTGAAGGACGGCGAAATCCTCCTGCTAGAGAACATCCGCTTCTATCCTGGCGAGACCAAGGGTGATGTGGCTCTGGCTGAACAGCTTTCGAAGCTGGGTGACTGCTACATCAACGACGCCTTCGGTGCCGCCCACCGCGAGCATTCGTCGACGGCTGTCATCGCCAAGTTCTTCCCCAACGATAAATACTTCGGCTTCCTGATGGAGAACGAGGTCCGCAACCTAGAGAAGCTGATGCAGAATCCGCCGCGTCCCTTCACCGCCATCATCGGTGGCTCGAAGGTCAGCAGCAAGATCGGCATCCTCGAGAACCTGCTCGACAAGGTCGACAATATGATTATCATCGGCGGTATGCGCTACACCTTCACCAAGTCGCTCGGCGGCAAGATCGGCAACTCGATCTGCGAGGACGACAAGCTCGACTTGGCACGCGAACTGATGCGCCGTATGGACGAGAAGGGCGTGAAGTACTATCTGCCCGTCGACAGCGTCATTGGCGACAAGTTCGGCAACGATGCCAACACGCAGATTGTCCCCAGCGGCGAGGTTCCCGACGGCTGGGAGAGTATGGACTGCGGCCCCGAGAGCTGCAAGGCCATCCGCGACATCATTATGCAGAGCAAGACCATCCTCTGGAACGGTCCTGCCGGCGTCTTCGAGCTTGAGACTTTTGCCAAGGGCACCAACCACATCGCCCAGAGCGTCGCCGACGCCTGCAAGCAGGGCTGCTTCGCTGCCGTGGGCGGTGGCGACTCGGTGGCTGCCGTCAAGCAGATGCACCTCGCCGACCAGATGAGCTACGTCTCCACCGGTGGTGGCGCAATGCTCGAATACCTCGAAGGCAAAGTCCTCCCCGGCATCAAAGCCATCCAGGACTGATCCTTGTTTTGTAAAACAGTAAAAAGAGGTGTCGCGACTGTTAAACACTAACTGTCGGCACCTCTTTTCCCCTTTTTTAACCAATAATTATGCCAGACAAACACTACGATATCTTTATTAGCTACCGTCGCGAAGGCGGCAAGAACTATGCCCGCGTCATCAAGCCCGAACTGGAGAAGCGCGGCTTCAAGGTCTTCCTCGACTTCGACGAGTTGAAGGACGGCAAGTTCGACCAGCGCATCCTCGACGCCATCGACGACGCACCCATCTTTATGCTCATCCTCTCGAATGGCTGTCTGGACCGCTGCGTCAACGACGACGACTGGGTGCGGCAGGAGATACTGCACGCGGACCGCAGCGGCAAGCATATAGTCCCGGTAGAGGTGGACAAGTCGTTCCGCCAGATGCCCGACATTGTGCCCGACGATGTCAAGAACGTCGTCGGTCAGCATCAGTTCTCGCAGGTGGATACCGAGACGCTGCTGACGGCTTCGATGGACGAGCTAGTGCACTATCGCATACGCCCATATATCACAGTGGCGGTACCCGAATCGGAGGGCGCCGAAATACACGTCGAGACCGATGCCGACTGTGCCATACTGCGATTCCAAAAAGCGTTGGGAATAGCCCGTGTGGGCGAGGATGCTGTGGTTCGCCTCAAGAAAGGCAAGCACAAGCTGGAGTTTGTCAGCCTCAAGGTCGACAGTGTGCGTCAGAGCAACGTTGTCGAGGTGCCCGACAACGACTATTCTGACTTCATCGAGGTGCGGCTGAAGGATAAGCTGGATGCCATCGATCGCACGGACAAGGTGTACCGTGTTGGTGGAGTTGAGTTCAAGATGGTCTACGTTGAGGGTGGCACATTCACGATGGGAGCCACGGCGGAACAAGGCGACGATGCATACGATGATGAAAAGCCCGCCCATAAAGTGACGCTGAGCGGATACCATATCGGTGAAGTGCCAGTGACGCAAGCACTGTGGAAAGCGGTGATGGGTGGTAATCCGTCAAGTTTCAAAGGCTACGACAATCCTGTGGAGGTGGTGGATTGGGATGAGTGCCAGGAATTTGTCGAAAAGCTGAACAAGATTACCGGTGAACAGTTCCGTCTGCCCACCGAGGCAGAATGGGAGTATGCTGCGCGCGGTGGAAACAGGTCGCGAGGCTACAAGTATGCTGGCAGCAACAACATCGACGAAGTGGCTTGGTACGATGGCAATAGTGACAATAACACCCATCCCGTCAGGCAGAAGAAGGCCAACGAATTGAACCTGTATGATATGAGTGGTAATGTATGGGAGTGGTGCAATGACTTGGAAGGAAACTATGGTGATACACTGCAAACCAATCCGACAGGACCTACTTCGGGCTTTCGTTACATCGTGCGTGGCGGTAGCTGGTTCGACGACGCCACGCACTGTCGCGTCTCGTTCCGCGACAACCATGACACGTCGAACCGCTGCAACGACCTTGGCTTCCGGCTTGCCCGCTAGTTCACCTTAACTGCTAAGCTAAAAAGAAAAAAAAGCCGGAGAGCAGGAAGTGCTTAAAAGCAGCAAGGCGGGACGCCGCCGCTTAAAAGCACTTCCGAAAAAAAAGTAACCTCTATAAATTCGATCAATTCGTTTTTTGCTTGCAAAACAAATTAATGAAATAAAATTCGCTTAATTCGCTTAATTCGACGATTAAATAAATAAGTAAGTGTTCAAAAATATTGTTCATATTCTTTTAACGGCAATTATCAGCAATTAACCAGCAATTATCATTTAGAACGTGAATGTCCGTGAATGTCCGCGAATTATCATAAATGTCATATAAATTTGACTAATTACTTATTAGAGGTGTCCTTAAGAAAACATATCTTTTGAAAAATAGCAAATGCCACATTTTTTGCCGATAACATTGGACGAAGTGAAGCGGCTCGGGTGGGAGCAGGTGGATGTGGTGCTGGTGACGGGCGACGCCTATATTGACCATCCGGCGTTTGGGACGGCGGTGATTGGGCGGATGCTGGAGGCGGCGGGATACCGCGTGGCTGTTATTCCGCAGCCGAACTGGAGGGACGACCTGCGCGATTTCCGCAAGTTCGGGCGGCCAAGGCTGTTTTTCGGTGTCACCGCTGGGGCGATGGACAGTATGGTGAACCACTACACCGCCGCGCGCCGTCTGCGTCACGATGATGCCTATACGCCTGGCGGTCAGGCTGGTTTTCGTCCCGACTATGCCACCTACGTCTACTCGCGCATACTGAAACAGATCTACCCCGATGTGCCGGTGGTCATCGCCGGCATCGAGGCGTCGATGCGGCGCCTGACGCACTACGACTACTGGGCTGACAAACTGATGCCATCCATCCTGGCCGACACGCCGGCCGACCTGCTGAACTACGGAATGGGGGAGAAGACGACGCTGAAAATCGCCAAAATAATAGAGAACGGAGATGTGAGAACGGAGAACGGAGAACTGTGCGAAGCATTGCGGTCGCTACCCCAAGTGGCGTATAGAACAAAGAACGGAAAACTGAAAACGGAGAACGCTCATTGGAATTCCATCGAGCTGCACAGCTATGAGGAGTGCCTGAAAAGCAAGCGCAAGCAGGCCGAGAATTTCCACATTATCGAGCGCGAGAGCAACAAGATAGAGGCTGCAAGGCTGGTGCAACGCTGTGGTGACCAATATGTTGTCGTCAATCCGCCCGAGCCGCCTATGACTACCGAAGAGATCGATGCCAGCTTCGACCTGCCCTATATGCGTCTGCCGCACCCAAAATACAAAAAGCGCGGCCCGATACCGGCGTTCGAAATGATAAAGAACTCGGTCAACATACACCGCGGCTGCTTCGGCGGCTGCTCGTTCTGCACCATCAGCGCCCATCAGGGCAAGCAGATTGCCAGTCGTAGCGAGCGGTCTATCTTGAACGAAATCAAGCTAATGGCGCAGAGTGAAGACTTCAATGGCGTCATCACCGACCTGGGCGGCCCGTCGGCCAATATGTGGCAGATGGGCGGCAAAGACAAGGAACTGTGCCGCAAGTGCAGCCGCTACAGCTGCATCCACCCCACGATGTGCCGTAACCTGCAGAGCGACCATCGGCCGTTGATGGATCTGTACCGCAAGGTGTCGGCAATGCCTGGTATCAAACACGTTTTTATCGGCAGCGGCATCCGTTGTGACCTTTTCGAAGTCGAAAACGGAAAACAGATAGCGGAAAGCGGGGAACGGAGAGATGGAAACTACGGCTGGGAGTATTTCCGCGAGGTGGTGCTGCACCATACCAGCGGGCGCCTGAAAGTGGCTCCGGAACACACGTCGGCCAACGTGCTGAAGCAGATGCGTAAACCTACGTTCGACCTTTTCGTCCACACCAAGCAGCGCTTCGACGACATCTGCCGACGGGCAGGCCTGCGCTACCAGCTGATACCCTACTTCATCAGCTCCCATCCCGGCTGCCGCCTACAGGATATGGCCGAACTGGCAGTGCAAATGCAGCGGATGGGCTACCGTCTGGAGCAGATACAGGACTTCACGCCCACGCCGATGACGCTGTCGACCGAGACGTATTACACCGGTATCAACCCCGACACGATGGAACCCGTCTATGTGGCGCGCCATCCCAATGAAAAACAGGAGCAGCGCCAGATGTTCTTCTTCTATAAGCGCGAGGTGCAGCCGCAAATCCGTCAGTCGCTGCATCGGGCCCACTTGGAACAATACATCAGGAAACTGAATCTTTAATGCTCTGAACCCTTAAAAACGAAGAATTAACCTTTTTTAACAATAAATTTAAAACTTTTTCCCTGCCATAGATGCACTTATATATAATAAGTAATCAGTCGAAACTATTTGACATTAATGATAATTGCGAGCTTCCCTGAGTTGAAAAATAGTAATTTATGACCATCCCTGTTTGAAGAACAATAAACCCAATTTTGACCATATATTTACATTAACCAACAAACCCGTTTAAACCAATAGAATGAGTATTTATATTTTTGCATCACGTTTAGTAATAGCCCTCGTTTGTGGCATACTTATCGGACTGGAACGTCAGTTGCGTCAGCGCAGTGCCGGCCTCACCACCAATTCGCTGGTGGCTGTGGGCGCCTGCATCTTTATTCTTATTTCCGAGACGGTCATCGCCAATGCTGTCGCTGCTGGCGGCCCAGTGAACAACGACAATCTCCGCGTGCTGGCGCAGATCGTTACCGGTATGGGCTTTCTCGGCGCTGGCGTGATATTGCGCGACGGGTTCACCATCCACGGGCTCAATTCGGCGGCAACCCTTTGGTGCTCGGCTGCGGTGGGTTCGATGTGCGGCTACGGCTTGTGGCGCGAGGCCATTGTGGCTGTGCTTGTTATCCTGTTCATCAACTGGATTCTTAAATTCGTCGAACATTATATTGAAAATCACCAGAAGGACAATCCTATGGCTGATCCTTATGACAAGGAAGAGAAATGAATAGACTATTGGCCATACTCATCTGTGTGCTCGTTATTCTTCCGGGCATTGTCGGCGGTCAGACCGTTCTGATGCCGACATCGGGGCATTGCGACACCACGATGAGCTATGCCGAAGTCTATGACGACGGAGGTCCATACCTCTATCATTCTCAAATATGCAATGCATCATACACCTTCCATACTGTCAATGCGGCAGGCCATTATCGCATCGATGTGGAGAGCTCTTTGACACACCCTGCAGGCAATGCCTCTTTGTCAATCTACAATGGTGGCTCGGAGAGTGGGGCGCAAATCTGCACTTTCCCTTCGGGTTCGGGCGGTGTCTACTACAGCAGCGGCAACAGCGTCACCATACGTTTTGTTTCCGACGACGACATTCCTACGCAGGGCTTCAAGGTCACTCTTTGCGAATACAACAATGCCGTTGCCAGCAATGTTTCGATGTCCTATACCGACAGCAATACTCTGCATATCCAGTGGGGTGGAGGTACCAGCAGCACAGAATGGATTGTCAATTGGGCTGTGGTATGCGAAGATGTTGTTTTGGATACATTCTTCGCTAATCCGGCTAACTATAATACCGATACTCTGAATGTCAGGGGATTGGATGTGCATAACATTCCCGTTGGATGCTGGGTGGTGTACAATATCTATTCCGAACCCGTAACGGGTTGCTCGCCATCGGTTTCGGGCAACAGCGGCACGTACCAAGTCCCTTTTGTGTGCCCTTGTTACGGTCCATCAAGTCTTAGTATCGTCGAGTTGGAGGATTCGTTGATATTGAGCTGGACTTCCGACTCCGTCCCCGGAAGCTGGCATCTGTGGACCTATTATGGCAATATCGACACGGTGGTTCCTGGATCGGTGAACGAGATAACCATTCCGTACGATTATACCTGCAACGGTGATATGATAAGCATTATCAACGACTGCGACTTGTACTGCAACGTGAAGACTTATAGCCTGCCGATAGGCGGATGCCTGCTTACGGTGGGTAGTATTACTCCGAGTGATATTACTCCGACATCGTTCACGGTCTCTTGGAACGATGCCGACGACTCTGCCGCTCGTTACATTATGACGATGCGTCCAGCAGGTTCATTTAATTCTCTGTTTGTCGACACTTTGGATTATGGCACAACATCTTATTCATTCAGCGGCCTGAATCAGCTGACAAATTATGTCGTCGAAATCAGGGTTCTTTGTTCTGATGGCAGTCTTAGCTGCAATTACGCGTATTGTACTGTTACAACCCTTATGGATAACTGTATAGACTATGCCAACAACACGAACAACAATGAGCACGTTCAATATACTTTTGGCAACTATTCTAATCCGACGGCCTATTCTGGTAGGCAAATCGGGCGGCATACGGTGATGACTGGTCAGGGACAGACGGATCCTAATACCGGCAACGCCCTTCTGTGTGTTCCTCCCGATGAAATAGCATCGTTCAAGCTGGGCGACCAGAACATCGGGGGCAATGGCGAAACGGTGACATACAAATATTTTGTCGACAGCCTGGATAAGGATATGCTTGTCCTGAAGTATGCCGTCGTGATGCAGAATCCCAACCACACTGCCGACAACCAGCCGCGTTTCACGCTGGAGATTCTTGACAACAATGGCAATCTCATCGATTCAACCTGCTGCTATGCCGACTTTGTAGCTGGCGGCAACTTGGGGTGGAATACCGTCAGTGGCTCCAACGTCATTTGGAAAGACTGGACTACGGTGGGTATAGACATAGCACGCTATCACGGCCAGTTTATCAAAATACGCTTCACGACAAAGGACTGCGCCGACGGCGGACACTTCGGCTATGCCTATTTCGTCGTCCATTGCGACAACAAGCGTATCGCACTCGTCAATCTCTGCGAGTCGGACGATTCGGTTCGTTTGCGGGCACCTCTTGGATTCGAATACCTTTGGGTGCGCGCCGCCGATTCTGTGGTGATTTCTACCGAAAACGAAATCATTGTGCCTGCCGATAGTTCTCTCTACCGTTGCTATGCCACCTTCATCGGCCGTCCCGAATGCAGTTTCGTCATTTCGTCGCGCGCCGTCCTGCCTTACCCTAAAGCCGATTTCGATTTTGTTGCCGACACTTGCAGCCAGCGAGTCCGCCTTATAAACCGCAGCTATGTCGACATCGACTCTGTCTATCTGCCATACGTGAGACAGTATATCGATAGTGCCATTTGGGTTGTCGACGGCAATGTGCTCTATGGCGACACTGTTGTGTTCGATGCCAGTGGCGATACGCTTTTCGATGTGGCGTTGTACAGCCATCTGAGCCAGTCGGCTTGTTTCGACAGCCTTGTGCGTACCATCAATGTAAATGTGGCTCATAGTCGTAGCATTGCTGGCGACACGACTGCCTGTTTTGGCGATACGGTACGCCTCGCCGTTAGGCTGACGCCGCCCGAGGTGTCGTCTTTCGTTTGGTACGATTCGATCAGCGATACTGTCCGACATTATGTGTGCAATTCTGATACAAGTGTTTATATCCTGGCGAATTATAAAGATTGCCACGATACGGTCTGGCATCATATTTCGGTTTTTGGCACCAACGACGATACCATCACGGTCCGCTCTTGCGTGGGGGTGCACGACTCGTTGGGGTTCTTTGCCGACAGCACAGGAACGTATACGCTTCATCTTCAAAACCGTTTCGGATGCGATTCGTTGAGCACGCTTGCCCTAACGGTCTTTCCTTCCTATTACGACACGGTGAATGCCCGGTTGTGCGACGAATCGTTTGTCAATGATGAGTTTAACGAAGATTCTACAGGCTTCTATGTCCACCCGTATGTTACTGTGCACGGCTGCGACAGTATCTATTGCCTCTCGTTTAAACGCTTCCCTGTTTTCAGCGAATCGGACACTGCCGAGATTCTGTATGGCGACACCTATTCTTTCTTCGGGCAGGCACTCGGCGAAACGGGCGAGTACCAGCAGGTGTATGTCGATGTCAACGGGTGCGACAGCGTCTATGCCCTCAATCTCAATGTGGTATACCTCAGCTTCCCCAATGTCGTCACTCCCAACGGCGACGGATACAATGATATTTTCGCAGTCAAAGGTTTGATTGGGAGCACCATTTTCGACACGCCGCGTCTCTATATCTACGACCGATGGGGACGCCTCATCTACAAATGCGAAAACATCAAATCGATGGCCGACTTCTGGGATCCCAACAAAACCGACACCCCCGATGGCACCTATTACTACCTTTTCTTCACCAGCACCAGAAACCGCCAAGTCAGTCACAAAAGCGTCCTTGAAGTGATAAGATAGTGACCTGTGACCAGTGATACGAATTGTTCAACTAATGTAATATCGTAAATAACACACTAACGCAATAACGCACTAACACAATAACGCAATCTTAAAATATGACAGAATACATCGTTATCGGCCGCTCCAATGGCACCACGCGTTTGGGTTCGCCCTATTGCAATCTTAAAGTCAAGAACCGAGAAGAAGAGTTCAGCCTCGCCGTCTGGGATGTCGCCCCCAACGATGCACCCACTGTCGGCCAGCTGGTCAGCTTCGTCACAATGCAGAACAACGACGGCAAGCGGTCGGCTAAGCGCGGCGATATGCGGCCCGGCGCGATGCCCGACGCCTCGCATCCGCTCTATGCCCTTTTGCCGCACCCTATTGAGCGCAGCACGTGGAATGCCACCATCTCCAACCTGCTTGCGATGTGCCCCAATTCGCCTTATGGCGAAATCATCGCCGATGCCGCCGACAAGCTCTATCAGCCCTATTCGCAATATCCTGCCGCCAGCAGCATCCACCACGCTTTCCGCGGTGGGTTGCTCAACCACGTCCATCAGATGCTGCATATGCTCGAAGGCATCGCGCCCTGTATGCCTTACCCCATCCGTGTCGACCACTGCGCACTGGCCATCCTTTTCCACGACTATGGCAAGGTGCAGACCTACAGCCGCGAGGGCGAGGCGCAGCCAGAAGATGTCCTGCTGGGCCACATCTACATCTCCGCCGTGGCCCTGCAGCGCGAACTTGAACGCCGCTCCGTGCCGCAGGACGAGGTGCAGCGCATCGTCCATATCGTCCTCTCGCACCACGGCCAGAAGGAGTGGGGCTCGCCAGTGCTGCCCTGCTCGCAAGAGGCTATGCTGGTCCATTTCCTAGACAACCTCTCGGCCAAGAGCGACACCATCGAAGGCAGCCCCGATATGGAGTACGTCTCCGCCCTCGGCACCCGCGTCCCCAAACCCAAAGCGTGATTCAAGCATCCCATATAATAAAAGGAACATCTAATAGTCACTTTTTCAAACGGACTATCAGATTTGGGGAATTTATATATTTGTTATATCGAAATGTCGTTATAACGATATCACGTTATAACGAAAAAAATCTTTTCAAAACAATATTTTTTCATCGAAACCGTTATCTAAAAAATATTTCACTATGCAAATCAGGAATTTCGGTTATTTTTGGCTCGATACTTGGGTGATGGCTAATATCGTTCAGCTGGCTACTCAAGACTTTTGCCTTCGCTTCCTGAACCGTACCAATGACCCTTGCGGACGCCAGTTTGACCAGATGACGCAGGCGGCCCGTTCGGTTCCTGCTAACATAGCTGAAGGCAATTCGCGCCACTCAACATCGAAAGAGTCCGAAATGAAGCTCACCGATGTGGCTCGTGCCAGTTTGGCCGAATTGGCCAATGACTTTGTCAATTGGCTCTTGCACCTTGGCGAAGTCCCCTGGTCGATCTACTCCGATGAATATCGCGAGGTGAGTGCCACAACCCTCGACCGCCCTGACTATACCGACGATGTGCTGCACCAAAGTGGCATTCATATCCTGAAGCAGAAACAAAAGTTCGACAAGTGGCTGAAGAACGACGACTCGCTGACGGCAGCCAATTGCATCCTCATCCTGTGCAACAGGCTGGTGATGATGCTTGGCAAACAGATGGAGACCCAGTTGGACACCTTCCGCAAGGAAGGAGGCTTCACGGAAGCCCTTACGGCTGAAAGACTTGCGTCGCGGGCACAGCAAAGTGCCGCCGACGGAGCACCGAAGTGCCCCAAATGCGGTAGGCCAATGATTAAGAGGATGGTCCGAAAAGGCATCAATTCGGGAAAACAGTTCTGGAGTTGCAGTGGCTATCCGGAATGCAACGGGACAAGAAATATTGTATAAAACAAAAAAACAACGTAAAAGCGTTGTTTTTTTAAGTCGTTATAACGTTATATCGTTATCTCGTTATCTCGATTTTTTCGTTATAACGTTATATCGTTATCTCGTTATCTCGTTATAACGACATTTCGTTATTACATCGCCATTTCCTGCAGGAACTTGACGCTGCTGTGGATGTGGCGGTACATCACCTCGTCGATGTCGACAAAGTTGACCACCTTGCGGAAGTCGGCGAACATCTTCTCGATGAAGGGGCTGCTCTTAAGGCCTTCCTGATGGCGGAAGTCGAGGGCCTGGGCTGCGTTGAAGAGCTCGATGGCCAGAACGCGCTCCACGTTCTCCATCACGCGGTAGCACTTCGTGGCGGCGTTGCCACCCATACTGACCAGGTCCTCCTGGTTCTGGCTGCTGGGGATGCTGTCGACGCTGCAGGGGGTGCAGAGCTGCTTGGTCTGGCTGACGATGGCGGCAGCGGTGTACTGCGGAATCATAAAACCACTGTTCAGGCCCGGCTTGGCAACGAGGAAGCTCGGCAGGCCGCGCTTGGCATCGATGAGCTGGTAGGTGCGGCGTTCGCTGATGGCACCCAGCTCGGCGACGGCGATGGCCAGGAAGTCGAGCACCATAGCCAGAGGCTCGCCGTGGAAGTGGCCACCGCTGATGACCATATCCTCGTCGGGGAGGACGATAGGGTTGTCGGTGGTGGAGTTGATTTCGGTCTCGACGACGCTACGCACGTAGGCGATGGTGTCCTTGGCGGCACCGTGCACCTGCGGGGCGCAACGGAAGCTGTAGGGATCCTGCACGTGCTCCTTGTGGCGACGGATGATCTCGCTGCCCTCGGTGTAGCGGCGCACGGCCTCGGCGGTCTGCAGCTGACCCTTGTGGGGGCGCACCAAATGCAGGCACTCGAAGAACGGCTCGATGCGGCCGTCGAAAGCGTCGAGGCTGAGGCTCAGAATCATATCGGCCTGCTGGCTGAGGCGCTCGGCCTTTATCAGGCTCCACACTGCATAACTGCTCATAAACTGCGTGCCGTTGAGCAGGGCCAGACCCTCTTTGCTCTGCAGCTCGATGGGCTGCCAGCCTTTGGCCTTGTAGACCTCTTCGGCCGAGCAACGGCGTCCTTTCCAGTACACTTCGCCCATTCCGAGGATGGAGGGAAGCATCAGGTTGGCAAGCGGGCAGAGGTCGCCGCTGGCACCGAGGCTGCCCTGCTGGTAGACCACGGGAAGGATGTCGTCGTTGAAGCAGTCGATGAGGCGCTGCACGGTCTGCAGCTGCGCTCCGCTGTAGCCGAAGCAGAAATTCTGGGCCTTGAGCAGAAGCATCAGGCGCACAACCTCTTGCGGAACCTCGTCGCCAACGCCGCAGGCGTGGCTCATCACAAGGTTCTTCTGCAGCTGGCTGAGCTGCTCCTTGCTGATGCTGATGTTGCATAGGCTGCCGAAACCGGTGGTAACACCGTAGATGGGTTCCTTCTGAGTTTCCATCTTGTTGTTCAGGTAGTTGCGGCATTTCTCGATGCGGCGTTTGGCCTCGTCGCTGAGGGCGAGGGTCATTTTTTTATCGATAATCTGCTGGATCTTGTCCAGAGTAAGTTTTTCTTCGGGATTAAAAATAAAAGTCATTTTATTTGTGAATTGTGAATTGATAGTTGTGAATTGATAGTTGTGAATTGTGAATTGTGACCGGTGAAACGAATGTGCTCGTGCCACAGGTCACAATTCACTTGTCACTATTCACTATTTATTTTTCCAGGTTTTCTTTGGCAATTTCGGCGATGTTGTCGTCGACCAGGATGCGGCCGCAGTGCTCGCAGACGATGACTTTCTTGTGCATCTTGATTTCGGTCTGGCGCTGAGGCGGGATCTTGCTGAAGCAGCCGCCGCAGGCGTCGCGGTCGATGGTGACGACGGCCAGTCCGTTGCGGGCGGCGCCGCGGATGCGCTTGTAGGCCGTCAGGTAGCGCGGCTCGATGTATTGCTCCTGTTCCTGCGACTTCTCGCGCAGACGGGCCTCGTCCTTCTCGGTTTCCTTGATGATGTCGTCAAGCTCGTCCTTCTTGACTTGCAGGTCTTTGCGGCGGTTCTCGAGCAGCAGTTCGGCGGCGGCGATGTGCTGCTGCAGCTCCTTGATGTGGGCGGCGCCCTCTTTCAGGCGGCGCTCGCAGAGCTGGATTTGCAGGCCGGTGTACTCGATTTCTTTGTTAATGGCTTCAAACTCACGGTTGTTGCGCACGTTGTCCTGCTGCTTTTGGTATTTTTTGGTCATCTCGTTGTGCTCAGCGATTTCGTTCTTTTCGGCGGCCATTTTCTCGTTGGTGGCCTCAATCTCGCTGTTGAAGTTCTGGATGCGCGTCTCGAGACCTGTAATCTCGTCTTCCAAATCCTGGATAGCCTGAGGCAGTTCGCCGCGGATAATCTGGATTTTGTCGATTTCGGAATCAACGGTCTGCAGCGTGTAGAGGGCTATCAGACGTTTTTCGACGGCGACATCGACATCCAGCGGACGGACGATGGCGGGGGCCGCATTTTCTTGCTCGGTTTCTTTCTTCGTTGTGACTTTTTTTGCCATTTTATGATGATTTATTTTAAAATTCGACTGTGCACAGATATATGCCGAAAAGGCGCCAGTTTATTGTGTATTAATTATATATAACTAATATAGCCGGTATCTTTTTCGGAAATATGGCAAGCGAAATTACTAAATTTTTTTGATATGGCGTCATAAAAAATTTCTTTTGCGAATTGTTCGCTTTCAAAATGGCCTATGTCGGCAAGCACGATGCGGCCTTCGGCACTCTGGAAATCGTGGTATTTCAGGTCGGCCGTGAGGTAGACGTCGGCACCGCAGGCTTTGGCGTCGCCTATCAGGAAAGCCCCCGAACCGCCGCAGAGGGCCACCTTTTCAATTTTCAATTTTGAATTATCAATTCTTTGTGAGGTGCGGACGACAGGCAATCCGAGGCGTTCCTTGACCATTGCGAAGAACTGGTCGGCGGGCATCGGATCGGGCAGACGGCCCACCATTCCGGCACCTACCAACGGCAGGGCGTTGGCAATGGCTATGACGTCGATGGCGGGCTCCTCGTAGGGGTGTGCCTGGCGCAGCCGCTCGACGATGCGGCGCACCTGGCGCTGCTCGCAGATTACTTCGATGCGGGTCTCGGCCTCGCGGTGCAGCTCGCCGATTTGGCCGCAATGGGGATGGCAACCCTCGCCAGCGCGGAAGGTGCCAAAGCCGTCGCTGTTGTAACTGCAACAGCCATAGTTACCTATACCACCGGCACCAGCCGAAAAAAGTGCCTGGCGCACGCGGTCGGCGTCGGCCGTGGGGACGTAGGTCACCACCTTGCGCAGCACGCCCTCGACGGGACGCAGTATGCGGCAGTCGGCCAGCCCCAGCTTGCGGGCCAGGATGCCGTTGACGCCGCTTTGCAGGTTGTCGAGGTTGGTGTGGGCGGCATAGACGCTTATCTTGTTTTCGATGAGGCGGATAACCATTCGCGACGTGGCACTGTCGGGCGTCAGCCGCTTCAGGCCGCCGAAGATGAGCGGATGGTGGCTCACTATCAGGTTGGCACCCAGCGAGATGGCCTCGTCGATTACCTCGTCGGTGACGTCGGTTGTGGCCAGCACGCCGCTTGCCTCGCGGTCGGGGTCGCCCACCAGAAAGCCAGCGTTGTCGTAAGACTCTTGATATACAGGCAGAAAGCAGCTGTTGAGGTATTCTACGATTTCCCTTGTTTTCATATTCCTCAGTTTTGTTTTTTGCCATCAAAACGCAAAGAAGGCCCCTTTATTGTGCATTTTTCGCGAAACTTCTAAACACCTGGTGCAGTGAGAAATAAATATACCATCTCTGCCCGTTGTACGCTATATGTACGGTATTTGTACGGTATTTGTACGCTTTCGAAGCGTACAAATACCGTACAAATACCGTACATATAGCGTACAACGGGCAGTGCGGGTGCTGTGAATCAGTACGTTGCTGAGGCGCGAAAATCGGGTTTTATTGAGGTCTGTCGAGCGCCGGGCCGTTTTGTGATGTTTTTTTATTTGCAGGAGTGTTCATTTGTCGTAAATATTTCTTATCTTTGCATTTCTGAAATAAGTTTAGGCATTATGAAAAAGTGGTTGAAAATCACACTTATAATTGTGTGCAGCATATTTTTGCTGCTGTTTATTGTGCTGTCGCTGGTTTCGCCGGTGGCCAAAAGCTATGTCAACAGCCACGGCAAGGAACTGGTGGGGCGCAAAATCAATGTCGAAAAATTGCGTGTCAACGCGTTGCGCGGCCGCGTGCGAATCTACGACCTCACCCTTTTCGAGGATGACGACACGACGGCTTTCTTCACATTCGACACGCTCGATGTGTCGGTCAAACTGCGCAAACTGCTTGTCGACGAGCTTTTTGTGCGCCATATCACGCTGGCTCACCCTCGTGTGCGCGTCATCCAGTCGGGCGACCGTTTCAATTTCAGCTCGATTATCGACCACTTTGCCCCGGACGAGGAAAAACCTGACGACACGACGTCAAGCAACTGGCGTCTAGGATTCTACAACATCCGTCTTTCGGAGGGCGAAGTCTATTATGCCGATTCGCACCGCGACAGCGAATGGGATCTTAAGAACCTGAACCTCAAGGTGCCGGGTGTCTATTTCGACGGTTCGGAAAATACCGATGCGGGCCTGGCCCTTCAGCTGGCCGACGGCGGCACGCTGCGCACCGACGCTTCGCTCAATATGGACAACAACGAATTTGCTGTAAACGTTGAACTTGAGAAGTTTGCAATCTCCAATGTGCGTGCCTACCTGACCGAATTTATGAACGTGGGCAAGATGGACGGTCTGCTCAATGCCGACATCGACGTCAAGGGCAACCTGAGCGACATAATGAAGATGAATATCGGCGGCACGGTGAACCTTGACGGTGTCGACATACGCGACGGAGGAAAGGAGACTGTACTGGCTTGCAACGCGTTGAATGTTAGTGTTAACTGCATCAACCTTGACGAGAATCTGTATGATATCAAGTCGGTTGCCATCAATGGGCTTGTGTCGCATTTTGATGTATATCAGAACGGTTCCAATTTTTCGCGCCTTTTCGATGTGGGAAGTGGTGAAGCGGAAAGCGTTGAAACAGAAGGTGTTGAAGTGGAAAGTGACGTGGCCGCCGCGCCGTCGAAGCCGATGCAGCTGCGCGTGGGGTCGTTCAAACTCAACGATGCCGAGTTTACCTACAACGACTATACGCTGCCCGAGGCCTTCTCGTTCCCGGTCAAGAAGCTGAATGTCAGTGCCGACAACCTTACGACCAGCGGCGACAACAATGCCCGTCTGTTTGCCCAGCTGCCCCACGGCGGCACGGCCGTTGTGCGGTGGCACGGCAACATCAGCGACTGGAAACGCAACCAGAACCTGGTGCTGAACATCAAGAACCTGCAGCTCAAGGACCTGTCGCCCTATTCGGTTGGCTATCTGGCATATCCGCTGACCGACGGCACCTTCTCGTTCACCAGCGAAAACAGTATCCGCAACAGTCAGCTGGAGGGCCGCAACAACCTGGACCTCTACAATCCGCAGGTGGGCGAAAAACGCAAAGATGTTGACCCTCAGGCTAAAATACCACTCAAGGCGGCGCTCTATGTGCTGAAGGACAAGGACGACAAGGTGCAGTTCGACATTCCGGTGGCGGGTAATATCGACTCGCCCGAGTTTTCGTATATGAAGATTGTGTGGAAGACGCTGGGCAACCTGCTGGTCAAGGTGGCCACATCGCCTTTCCGCGCTGTGTCCAAGGCGCTGGGTGTCAGCGGTAATCTGGAGTTTATCGCCTTCGACCCGTTGCAGGCGCAGTTCAATTCGGAGCAGTACAGCACGCTCAACAAGATGGTCGAGGTGCTGCAATATGACACGTCGATTGTTGTCACCTTCGAGCCGCAGCTGAACGCCGCCGCGTCGGCCAAGGCGCAGAGTCTCTATCTGCTTAAGGAAGAGTACTATATGTCGCGCCATCCCGAAAAGGCCAATACGGCCATTCTGCCTCAGGCGGTGTTGTTTGGCGAGGTCAACGCCATAACGGTCAAAGACACTGGTTTTGTGGCATTTCTGCATTCCAAGGGCCTCGGCAAGCGTCCCCTTGAAAAGGATGTGCAGCGGCTGGCCGAGCGGCTCTATCCGAAGGATGCGGCAATGTCGAGTCTGGAAGTCGTGGCTGGCTATCGCAACGAATTCCTGAAACTCTTTTTTGCCGGACAGGGTATTGGTGAAAATCAGGTGGTTATAGCGCCCCTCGTCGATGGTAGCCAGCGTTCTGGCTATGTCATCACTTCGTCGCTTGTCGGCGACGAGGGCCTCGACGAAACAGAGGAGGACGATGAGGAAGGCGAATATGAAGTGACTTTCGACCAAGACTAAGGAAGCGGAAAGCGGAAAACGGAAAGCGGCTGCCGCGTCAGCACTAACAAATTAACGAATTAACAAATTAACGAATTAAATAGATGGGAATTGGAAAATGGATTTTGACAGGCCTTGGATGGTCGATGATGGGACCGATAGGTGGCATAATTGGCTATCTGATTGGCAACAGGCTTGAAAAACGATCGGAATACCGCGAATCACTTGGTGGCGGCAGCTACGGCGGCGGCAGTTATGGGCGTCCGTCGGGCGCGCACCGCTACAGCAACACGGGCACGGCCGACGACCTGTCGGCGGCGTTGCTGGTGCTGATTGCCGCTGTGATGAAGGCCGACAGTGTGGTGAGAAAGAGTGAGTTGGAACTCGTCAAGCGCTTCCTCGTCAGCAACTATGGTGATGAGAAGGCCAAGGAGCTGCTGCTGAAGTTGCGCGATATGCAGCAGGAAGACTTCCCGATTAACGATATCTGTCAGCAAATCAAGCAGAACACGGACTATACCACGCGCTACCATATGCTCGATTTTCTGTTCAGCATAGCCGATGCCGACGGCGAGGTGACATTTCAGGAGCAGTCGTTGCTGCGCACCATCAGCAACCGTCTCGGCATCAATGCCCGTGATTTCCTGTCGATTATGGCGCGTCACGTAGCAGGCAATTTCGGTGGTTTTGGCGGTGGCCGCAACAGTGGCGGTTCGGGCTCGGGTTCGTCGCGCTCGTCATCGTCGACGGGCTACACGAAGGATCCCTACAAGGTGCTTGGTCTCGACAGCAGCGCCACCGACGAGGAGATCAAGACGGCCTACCGCCGCCTGGCGATGAAGTACCATCCCGACAAGGTGGAAGGCCTGGGCGAGGAGGTGAAGAAGAACGCCGAGGCCCAGTTCCGCGAAATCAACGAGGCCTACGAGACCCTGAAGAACCTGCGGGGATTCAAATAGGCGGACGGCAAATCCACCGCGTCGCAACGGAGAAAAAAGATGTGGCAGATTTATAATCTGCCACATCTGTTTTATATGCCGCTTTGGGCGGTTACTTCAGGTTGATTTTTAGTCCTATACTAACTCGTGAGCTGGTTTGGTTCCCAACCACTTCGCTGGCGTGGCCCATCGGGAATGCGCCGAAGTCGAAGTAGGTGACCATTTGTACTTGGGGCGTGAAGCCCAGTTCGGCACCGAGTCCGCCCCAGAATCCGTCGGTCATACCGTTCAGGCCAAAGCCGCCGCGGGCAACTAGGTCTGTGTACAAGCGGCTCTGCTTCTGTCTTTTCAGCGAAACGCTGTGCAGCTCGATGTATGCTCCGCCTGCAAGGTGATAGTTGTTGTCGCTCCATTCGAGGTGGTAGAGGGTCCGGTCGCCATAGTTGCCACCTCCGCTGCTGGCAAAGGGGCTGGCACCCATCAGGGTCATATATCCGCCCACTTCGAGGTGCTGCCAGATGCGGACGGAGGCTGTGGCTTCGAGGGCTCGCGAGGGGTTGCCTTTGAGGAAGCCTGAAAAGCGGAACGAGGTGACGACTTGATTGACGTTGATACCTATGGAGGTGCGTTCCAGCAGGCCGTAGGTGCTCTTGTTTTTGTCTGCGGTTTGGGCCGTCGACAGCAGTGCCGACAGGCAGAGGAATATGGTTAATGCTGCTTTTTTCATCGTGTAATTGTATTATTAAGTTTATCAAAAGTTAGGGTTAACGTTTAGGTTAAAGTTAACCTTAGAGGGTTATGCTGAATCCGACGCTGAAAGGATAGAGCTTCTGGTCGAGGGCAGGACGCGAGTTGGATTGGCCGGTCCGTGAGCGGAAAAGGGGCGTGAGTGTGCTTTCGACAAAGAAGCTCAGTTTGTCGTAGCTGACAGAAAATTTGGCGCCGAGCTGGAAGCGGTTGAAGTATTTGCCAAGGCTCTCGTTGTTGCTTACTGCAGCCTTGTTCTGGTCCTGACAGAAACCGGTGCGGACCAGATAGAAACTCTTGTTGAATAAGGTGATTCCGGGCCGCAGCTCGGCACCGATGCGCAGACCGCGGTAGTCGGTGCGCTTGCGCCATTCGAGGTGGATGGGGATGAAAAACTGATAACTGAGCATCGTGCTGCTCCACGTAATATTGCTGTTGCTGGGTCCGAAAATGCTGCTGGCATCGACGGCCCGGAGCGAGGTGAGGCCGCTGACTGTGTCGACAATGAGGTCGAGGAAGGCGTTGTCGGTGTGGTAGGTTTCAACCTTGAATCCAAAACCAGTCGACAGGCCCCAATGCGGGCGCTGCCAGGTGGCTATGCGGCCGCTGAAGGAATAGTGGAATCCGGTGCCCCAAACGAAATTGCCCGTCGGCATATTGCCGCCACCGAAGGGACGGCTGGCCAGATACGACGTGCCGCCGGAAAAGTCCATAAAGGCTCCCTGTTCGCCTGTGTGGCGATAAAGGATGGCGAGGGGCGCTTCGTCGACAACTTTACCGTTTTCGACAATGCGGGCGCCGCCGTAGATGTCGCGCTGGACCTTGTCGGCGTGGATTGTGTTGTGGCGAACCAAAGAATAGTCGTTGGCGTTGATGTGTACCGTCTTGGCAACGAGGGGCTGCTTGACCGAGATGATGCTGTTGCCTTCTGCCTGCAGAACCAGCGCGTCGAGCGTCAGCGTGTCGCTGTGGGCGTCGGACAGGGTTATCATCGACTCACCTGTCGCGTTCAGCGACATATTGCTTGCGGTGGTGTGCAGCTGAATTCGGTTGTGGTAGGGGAATCCGTTGCCGAAGGTGAGGGTAGTGCCAAACTGCCCTTCGCTCAGCGACAGTTTTTCGGCGGGGAACTGCAGCGAGTCGATTTCTTGGACGGTTCCATAGGTTACTACGCTGATGTAGTTGGCGGTATCGCATACCACTTGGATGTCGTAGTCGCCTGTGGTCCTGACGATTCGTGGCGCTTTGGGCAGGTCCTGTTTCAGTACGATGGGGAACTGCTGCGAGTAGGCGTTTGGCCCGCAAAGATTGAAGAGGGAAATCAATGCTGTGACGAGGATTGTTTTAATCTTTCTGTTCATATCGTGATGTTTTTTGTTTTCAATGGTTTAATCTGTGTATGCAAGAAGTGTGTCGTTGATTTGCTGGCGGTTAAGGCGCCGGACGAAGAATTCTACGGCTCGGCCGACGATCCCTTTCTCGTCCTCCATTGCCAGCTGCGAGTTCTCGATGGTATATCCGCGTATGGCGTTGGGGTTGGACGACGGGGCAGGGGCAGGCTCGATTTCGACAAGGTTGTCGGTCTCGACGATGATTGTCCCGCCCACGATGCGAATGTTTCTGCTGGGTTGAGGGACCTCGGCCAGCAGGGGTTGGCTGTCTTGTGAAATCGTATTGTTGGGTATGGTTGGTAGCTCGGTGTTGGTGACGGTGTCGGAAGCGGTGTCAATGTCAGTGTTTGAAGTGTTTGCCGCAAGATAGACGGGCGGTTTTTGCGCTGGGTTGATATAGAGACTGTCGAAAGGAATGGAATCCGAAACGGACTGGACAGCGTTCAATTTCAGGCTGTCGGAATGCGAAACCACGGCTGTCGGACTGGCAGGGGTGCCGGATGTGGAAAATGAGCGCATAATGGCTCCGGCGATGATGAACAGTGCCACTGCTGCTGCCGCGCTCCAGCCGCGAAGCGGAAAGCGGAAAGCGGAAAGCGGAAAGCGATGCAGCATACGCTCCTTGCCAGGCATCGTCACAGGCGGGGCTGTCACTCGCAGCGAGGCGTCGCTCACAGCGTCAAGCTCGAGATGCAGTTCGGGATGCTTGCCAAGATAGGCTTCCACCTCGGCAATCTCTTGCTGGTTGAGCTCGCCGTCGATGTAGCGCATCAGGTAGCCTTCGTAGTTTTCGTTAGTTATCATATTATTATTCTTTTTTTAACTTTAACCTTAACCTTAACTTTAACTTTAACCTTAACCTTAACCTTAACCTTAACCTTAAACTCAGATACAAATACTATTGTCCCTTAACTTCTCTTAACTTCCCTTAACTTCTCTTAACTTCCCTTAACTCCCCTTAACTTCCTTTAACTTTCCTTAACTTCCTTAACGTTATGGTTAACGTTTTTTCTCAATATCGGTAATCCTCCAATAGTTTCTTCATTGTTTTTCTTGCCCTAAAAAGGTAGACGCCCACTTGCTGTTCGCTAAGTCCGGTCATCGTTGCCATCTCCTCATAGCTGTAGCCCTCCAGGTCTTTGAGCAGGACGAGTTGCCGCTGTTGGTCGGGCAGTTGGTTGAGGGCTTGCTGCATAGCGTCGCGCAGTTCGAAGTCGTCGTGCTGGTTGTAGTTATCCTTGGTTGGCATCAGCTGTCCTTGTGCGTCGCGGACCACGGCGCGGTGGCGGTGCCGGTCGACAAGCTTGCGGTAGAGGATGCGGATCAGGTAGCCTTTGGCCTCGTCGTGTCTTGTCTCTTCGCGCTTTTCCCACAAGGTCAGGAAACAGTCCTGTACAACATCCTGGCTGTCGTCGCTGTCGCCAGTGTAGCGTAGCGCGAAGCGGAAGAGGTCGTCGCTGTATCGTTTGACGCAGTCGTTGTATTCCTTTGTTGTCATCGAGAACCTTGTGAGTGTGGTTTTGTTGTTTAACCTTTTTGTCCAATATACGTTTGGGCGACGCAAAATATTACAAAGTGAAATAAAAAAAGCGACGGAATGACTTTCCGCCGCTATAGTGCGATGTAAATCAGCTTCTGTTCGCTATCGAATCAACGTCACTGTGCCGATGCCTTCGCGGCTGCGGCCGTCGGGCAGGTGGACTTCGTATTTGTAGGTGTAGGAGCCTTGGGGCGCGATGTGGTCTTTGTAGGTGCCGTCCCATTCGGCATTGGGGTCGGTGGAGCTGAAAAGCAGGTTGCCCCAGCGGTTGTAGATATATAGCTCATATTTCACAGGCTCGAAGTCCATATAGCCTCTGAAGCGGTTGTTGGTCTCCAATTCGGGCGTGAAGGCGTTGGGGAACCAGATGCTGTATTGCTGTGGCTCGTATGGCGGTGTGATGACGGTACTGTCCAATGTGATATGAACTATGATTGTCGAGTCGCAGCCGTACTGGGTTGAGTAGTTGAAGGTGTAGTCTCCTTCCGCATAGAGAGGCATACTGTCGAAATAGAAAGTGTCGCCAATGCTGATGATAATGTTTAACTCTTCGGTCGAGGGTGCGGCTTCGTACAGGTGCAGCTGATAATGCCAAGTGGTGCAGGCTGTTGCCGAGTCTCTCAAATGGAGCAGTGCGGCATCGCCGGGAGCAACATTGAATCCGTATCCAGAATAGCCTTCGCCTTGGCAGATGGTGTCGTATAAGTTGGTGTAGATGTGGGTTCGCGGGTGAAAGGTTACGTCATCGATGAAGGCCAAGTCATTAAACCAGCCGTATGGAGCTCCCACCAAGAGGTATGAAGAGTCGTTGATATGGTTGCGTCGCTGTAGGGTGCTGTCAATCCTCAAGGCAAAATGACAGGGAGTGGGTAGGGTGTCGGCTACAATTAAAGTGTCATAATTCCAGTAATAACCATTATGCGGTGCCATATCGTTGGTGTCGGGCCGGCGCTGGACGGCGAAGGTGTCGAGGGCGAAGAAAGAGTTTCCGATGTCGTCGATGTCGCCGACGTATCCGATGATGAGGTAGACAAATATAGTCCAATATAAGCCACCGTCAATGGCAGCTTTGAAAGTGATTTTTACAGGAGCCTCGGCCAAAGGTGGACTGACTATTGTCTGCTGGAATCGGTTGCCAACGGTATCTACATAGCCATCACCGTCACTGTCGCAAAGATGATATCCAGTCATAATGTGCAGGGCATCATTGAATCCATTATCCAATCGCCAAAACAACACCTGATACTGGTTGCAACCTGTCGGCACACCCTGCCATAGGGTCCAGCAACGGTCGGTTCCCTGCGCACCGTATATGTATTGATGGTTGTTCCAATAGCCATTAAATGTCTCTATATATGGCAATTCACGAGGTGTGCATCCTGGCTGAGCCCATATCAGAGAGGGTGAGATGCTGAAAATGACCAGTAGTATGATGAAATGTCGTTTCATTTTGTTGCTGTTACCTTGACTTTATCTTTTAAGGGCTGTTTCCTTTCACATTTTACCTTATCACCGTCACGGTGCCGATGCCTTCGCGGCTGCGGCCGTCGGGCAGGTGGACTTCGTATTTGTAGGTGTAAGAGCCTTGGGACGCGATGTGGCCTTTGTAGGTGCCGTCCCATTCGGCATTGGGGTCGGTGGTACGGAAAATGAGGTTGCCCCAGCGGTTGTAGATGTACAGCTCGTACTTCACGGGAATGAAGGCCATAAAACCGCGGAAGCTGTTGTTTGTCTCCTGCTCGGGTGTGATGGCATTGGGGAACCAGATGTCGTACATCGCGTCGTCGCCCGTAGGTGGGTCGTGTGGGGGATTTACCGGTGGTGTCTCGTTAAGGCCAACAGTCAGCGTGACAGTCGAATCGCAGCCATAGCTGTTGGTGAGGTGGAAAATATATGTCCCGCTGTCGGTGATTTCAGTTCCTGCGAAGGTGATTGTGTCGCCGGCGTTGATATCAATGTGCATCTCGGTGGCGTGCGTAGGCAGTGCTGTCAGTTTCAGGATGTAGTGCCGTTGCAGGACGTTGCTGGTGCTGTCCCTTGTGTATGTGTATGTTCCCGGCAGTGTTGGCTGGACGGAGAATCCATAGTTGTCGTAGAGCGTTCCGAGGCATATTGTGTCGCGGATGGTGACGGTGTCCTTTCTGATGACGGTGTGCAGGTGCAGCGTCACGGTCGAGTCGCATCCGTTGGTGGCTGTGGTGGTGTGGATGTAGGTACCGCTGTCGGTAAGTGTGGAGTCGAAGAAGGTGTAGCTGTCGCCGACAAAGATGGTGTCGAAGAGCACGGTGTCGCTCCTTGGAATGACTGTCAGCGTAAGTAGGTGGACGGTGACGCTGCTGTCGTTTACGACGGTTGTGTAATGGTGGGTGAAGGTGCCAGCAGAGTCGGTGCTGATAAGGAGAGAGCCATAGCCGGTGTATGTCGCACCCTGACAGGCGGTGTCGGTGTGCTGCACGGTGTCGCGGGTTGTGATGTTCGCCGGGAAGATGTGGATGTCGTCGATAAAAGCGGAATGCCCACCGCTTGGACAATCATTCGTGTCGCAGCTTTTGGTGCGGAATGCGATGCGGTAGGGCGGCTCTATGCCGTCGAACATTCCCATTATATTGACATCGAACACCTGCCATTCATAGCCGTTGAGCGTGTATGTTTGAGTCGAGAATGGAATGAAATCGCGTCCGCAGGTAGGGTTGCAAGGCCAAGAGTTGATCCATCCCCAGGCCCATCCACGTCCCTCATTTATCATTGTGGTGTCGGGAATGGAATCGGACAATATGCCGATTTCGATATCAAACGGCAGATTTTGACAATCGTAGATGGAATATATTGTAGTGTCGTGATATCTGTGAAACTCGAAGGATACCCTTTCGGGCAGTTCGTAGAACCAGGGAGATGCCAGCAGCGTGCCGCCACACTTGTAGTCGTATGTTGTGTCACGGTAGTAATCATTTATCGCGTGTGCATAGTCCATCAGAACCATATGGTTATACATTTGGTTGTGGTGCATAGGCCCGTCTGTTGATAGTCCTGCAATACCAGCATAGCCACGTGAGCAACACTCCCAGCCACCGAAGAAGTGGTAGGCAGGATAGTACTGAAATGCACCAAGATGCCTTATGGAGTCGGTGCCATAGCTCTCGAAATCATCAAAATAAGGCAGCGTCACAACGACCTGGCTGTGCAGGTTGGCTGTGCAGAGCAACATCATTATGGCAATAATATATTTCCCCTTCATTGACTTTTTTTGTATATATAGTGTGTTAAAGAGGCAAAAAAGTTTTGGAAAATTTGTTAAATGATGTTAAATGTCTATCTGGAAATAAATGATTGTGTGAATATCAGAAAGTTAAAGGGAGTTAAAGGACAATAGAACTCTGTAAGTGCATTTGTCCCTTAACTCCCTTTAACTTCCTTTAACTCCCCATAATCGGCTTCCCTTTTTCGGCGCGGATGGTGACGGTCTTGTAGGTCGTCCAGTCCTGCATCATCCGGCGGAAGGCTTTGTATTGCTTCGGGGTGACGATGCCGTCTTTGACGTCGATGCTCAGCTCGCGGACTACGTCTATCTGGCCTGTGGGCAGCTGCTTGATGCAGATGCGGATGGTGCCGATACCTTTCTCGGTGCGACTGATGTCGACTGGCTTAACGAGCGTGTGCTTGGGGGTGCGTGGCAGGGCGATGGTGTAGTGGTATTTCTCGTTGCAGTTGCGCACCTTGAGCGGAGCCTTGCGGACGCTGGTCAGGAAGGCGGGGTCGATGCTGATGCTGCCGTTCTCGGTGGGCAGAGTCATCTGGCGGTAGCTGCCGCCGACGCGCGGGCCGTCCCATATCAGGTCGCGGCTGATGTCGATGGTGCGCTGCTCGTCGATGGCGGCACCGTCGAGGCGGGCGGGACGCTTTCTGTCGGTCGACAGGTTATAGGTCATCGGACGGCCGTCCTCGTGGACGGTCACGTGCACGCCGTTGTCGTACTCTTCAGCACCGAACCCGGCTTCGCGCAGCATAGCCGCGACGAGGCGCTTCTTGTCGGCGGGCGTGCCGCATCCGCTGAGGAAGGTCTCTTTGGCCGACGAACGCTTGTAGCCGACCAGGCTGAGCGGAAAGTCGGTGGTGTGGATGTTGTCGAGGACGTAGTTGCGTATGTTGGTGGCGTATGTCAGCTGGTCATTGTCGTGGAGCTCGCCGACGGTGTAGATGGCCTCGGGCAGCTTCTCGTCGGACGATTCGGCGAGGTCGCTGGGACGCTTGCCGCAGCTGATGTTGACGGTGGGGTAGAGGGTCTCGGCGGCAGGCAGATAGTTGTCTATGTACTTCTGCGGCAGGTCGGTGGCGATTTGGTGGAAGGTGTGTTTATCCTTCAGGGTCTGGATTTTGAAGTCGCCGTGTGCGACGGTGTAGCCGATGGATTGCTCGCTGTCCTTGGGCAGGTCGACGATGACCTCGTATTTCTTCACGGGGCAGTCCTCGACCAGCACGAGCGCTTCGTCCAGGTAGCTGCCCTGGCGGTGGATGGTGTAGTCGAGCACGATGATGCAGTCGTATTCCAGCGCAGTGTGGACCACCACGCGTTCGCGGATGCCGTTGTAACGGCCGCAGTCGGTGCACTGGCTCGGCAGCTGGTCGATGAAGGCGTTCTGCGGGGTCTGCACGCGGCTGCCGTCCTTGCGGATGGTGTAGCTTTCGTTGATGGTCAGCCGGTCGGTGGCGGGATTGTAGAGGATGAAGGTCTCGCCCTTGTCGGCGTAGGCGGTGATGGCGCGGTTGCGCAGCAGCTTGATTTCCTTGCGGAAACTGATGTCCATTGTGCCGTCGGTATTCACCTTGTAGGTGCGGCGTATCAGGTTGTACTCGGCATCCTGGGCGTAGGAAACGGAGAACGGAGAACTGAAAACGGAGAACAATGCGACGGCGGCTAATATTTTGAAGATTCTATTCATTTCTATTTAAAGTTAAAGTTAAGGTTAAGGTTAAAGTTAAAGTTAAGGTTAAAGTTATTTCTTCAACACCACAGGCGTGGCGGCCACTTTCTTCTGGTTGGCGACGGCCTGGCGGAAGGCGGGCCAGTCGGCGGCATCGTAGACGCGCTTGTTGTACATAGCGCTTTCGCCGAAGGTCAGCGTTTTGCCGTCCAGACGGAATCCGCAGCCGTAGTTGACGGCTGGCGAAACTACGCCTTCGATGTGGGCGTTGTAGTCCATTGTCTTGTATTCGGCTGGCAGCGTGATGGTTTCGCTGATTTCCACCAGTCGCGAGCAGCGGTCGCTGAAGGGCTGGGTGCGCTCGGTCAGCGTCGTGTCGAAATAGAGGTGGCCCATTGCGCGTCTGTAAAGGCCTCGCGCCGTCAGGGGGATGAAGACGATGTTGTCGCCGTCGACGATGGCATAGTCGGGGATGCTATATTTATATGTAATGGAGACCGGCTGCTCCAGGTAGCGGTCCTCGTCGGTGTGGGTCACCTTCTTGATGACGGCGTTGGGGGCTATGCGCAGCAGCTCCAGCTCCAGGTTGCGCTGCCATTCGCTCTGGCGGGCCTTGAAGACACCGCGCACGGCGGCGTCGCTCTGTCCCTCGGCGGTGACGGTGAAGGTACCTTCGAGGGTGCCGTTTTTCTTGATTTTTGATGTGCCGCTGATGCGCACATAGTGGTTTTCGGCAGGCGATACGGGCGTTTCCATCAGGTCGGCGCCTTGCGGCAGACCCATCAGGTAGCCCTGCTGCTGCTCGGCGCTGCTCCACAGTTCGCGCACGCCGGGCACCCACGTCGGGTCGAGCAACTCGTACTGCCCGTTGCGGTGCTGAACGACGCAGACGCTGTGGTTGAACTGGTCGGCGGGGATGCGGTCGATGCGCTCGTGGGCCATCGTCATAGCGGCATAGCTCTTGAAGCCTGCGGCACGCAACATAGCGACAAGCATTCCGGCCTTGTCCTTGCACACGCCGCAGCGGTCGGTGAAGTTCATCTCGGCGTTGTGCAGCGTGTAGCCTTCGCCTTCGCCCATCGAGATGCCGCAGTAGCGGATGTTGTCGGCCACCCAGTGGGTCAGGATGCTGATGCTGTCCTGCTCGCTCTTGGCCGGAGCCAGCAGCTCGCGCACCTTGGCGGTGACTTCGGGCGTACTCTTGAAGCTGCCGTAGTCCTCGTTGACGCCGTAGAACCACATCGACTTCGACTCCCAGTTGGGGGCGGTGCTGAGCAGCAGCTTGCATTGCATATCGTTGTCGGCCAGGGCCGAAGGCTCGTGCTTGAGGGGCATAATGTCGTGGCGGCGGAAGGTGTAGATGGTGCGGTCGCCCTGCACGGTCGAATCCATCGTGACGCCAGTCATATCGTTATAGAAACTGAAACGCAGCTTCTTTGAAGTCAGCACGTTGACCGAATAGACCTTGTCGGTCACAGGCTGGTCGCTCCAGAAGGGGACGATGTCGTAGAAATGTCCGCGCATCGGCGGAATGTAGCGGCTGTCGTCGTCTGTGAGCGGAGAGCGGAAAGCGGAAAGCGGAGAACCGGCTGCCGCGTCAATGTTTGCTGTCGTCAGCTTTCCGCTTTCCGCTTTCCGCTCTCCGCTCAGAAGAGCGTAGGTGTAGCCCTTGCGGAAAGTCCAGATTTCCACTTCGTCGTAGGGGTCCAGATGGCCCACTTCGACCATCTTTTGCGATGCACCCCAGTATATCAATCGCGCTGGCGCAATATAGTCGTAGACATCGCTTTCCGCTTTCCGTTTTCCGTCTTCCGCTATTATGGTGTCGGTCTTGCCGCTATAGTTGCGGTGCACCAGCACCTGGCGTATCTCGACGTATGCCGACAGGGGGTCGTAGTCCATCTTGACGACGCTGTTGACCTTACAGCCCTCGTAGTCAAGCATCACGATGCGCTTGTGGTATTCCACGCGGCTCAGGCCCGACTCTTCCATAAAGACCTTTGTCGAGTCGAAGGTCGTAATCGTGTGGCAACCCTTGTATTTCGTTGGTTCTTTGAGGTATTCCTTCTCCTGAGCCTGCATCGTCGTGGCGGCAATCAGGAGGCATAGCAATAAAAACTGTCTTTTCATTTTATCTTGTATTTCTTTAATTCTTAAACTTTTAACCCTAAACATTATTCAAAAATCAATGTCTGATGCGGTCAGGAAAAACGCTTCCCGCTTTCCGTTTTCCACTTAAAAAAAGCCTGACCAGAAGCATAAGTACGATTGGCAGGACGGCGCTGTTGAAATGTATCGGCGGCAGGGCCCAGCCGACCAGGGCGGCCAGCAGGCAGCAGGCGACGACCAGCACGATTGCGGTGTTACGGTGACGCAGACGCAGCAGCAGTATCAGCATCAGCGGGTTGGCCCACAACAGGTTAGGATTGGCTTTGGTGCACCAGTGGTCGCTGCCGAACCACATATAGGCCAGCAGCAGCCCGACGAGGCCGGCGACGCCATAGAGGATGCCGTCCAGCCAGTAGAGTCGCCATCCCTTGCGGCGCGCCAACAGCGTGAGCATCAGTACGATGGCAAAGAGCAGCCAGAAGCACAACGTCGGCGAAACGCTCTTTTTCGAAGGCACGCGCTTGTCGGTCAGCAGCTGCACGGTGGGCTCGGTCAGCGTCGTGCCGTCGGCCGTCAGCAGCGTGTCCAGCTGCATCATCATCTCCATTGGGATGTACATATATTGTGCTGCCGTCATCGGCTTGTCGCAGCGCGCGCCCAGCAGCAGGTCCACGCCCAGCCGCCACCACAGCAGGGTGCTGTCGGTGTATTTATAGACCAGGTCGCGATAGGTGGCCGCGTCCGCCGGGAGGCTGTTGTTCAGTATTGTACGTCCGTCGAGCGACTCCTCGATCTTGTCGCGCACACGTGTGGCGCAGTTGTCGCGGAAGAAGTCGTAGAGGTAGTATTTGTTTTCGGGCAGCGCGTTGGTTTTCAGCGCTTCATACAGCGTCTGCAGTTCGCTTGGCGTCAGCCGCAGCCGCTGTTCGAAAACCGAACGACCGAAGTATTGGTATTCCAGAACAAAATGTTCAAAGGGCTGGGCAGAAACAAAATAGTTGAGCTGTCCGCCGGCGAATTTGAGGTAGAAATGCGGCTCGTCGAAACTGAACATACCGTAGTTGAACACAATGTCGATGCCGTTGGCGGTGTCGCAGATGCGCAAGGCGCTGTGGCCGAACGTCTCGTAGAATTCGTCGCCGGGGCCGCAGGTCAGCACGCTGGCGTAGGCGCCTTCGCCCGGCACTTGCCCCTTGCTAAGGGTATCCTGAGCGGTGGCGGTTGCGATGCTTAAAACTAATGAAATCAGTAATATGATGCTTTTCTTCATTGTCTTTCTTTGGGAGTGAAATAATTTGCAAATATACATAAAAAGTATTTATTATTAAGGAAAAAATCGTGCGAAATTTTGCAGGTGCAAAAAAATGTGTAAATTTGCATACTGGCAACAGAATCGTATTTTAAATAAAACGTGTTGATTTTATGAATTATAAGGACATCGTCAACCATTATCCCGACTTCCCCAAACCGGGCGTCGACTTCATCGACATACTGCCGTTCCTTTCCAACAAGGAGGCCTTTGCGCAAATCGTTGCCGACATCGACGCCAACGTTCATTGCCCCAACGTCATCACCGTCGAGGCGCGCGGATTCCTTTTCGCCGCCCCGCTGCTGACGCAGTCCAAGCTGGTGCAGAACGTCATACCCATCCGCAAGAAGGGCAAACTGCCATACGCCAAGGGCGACCTGCACGACGTGCAGATAATGAAGGAGTACGGCCCCGACCACGTCTACTACCGCCTGTCGGACATCGCCGCCGGCAAGCCCGAGGGCGACACGTTCTACCTGACCTTCTTCGACGACATCCTGGCCACTGGCGGCACCGCTGCCGGCATCGCCGAGGCACTGAACCGCGAGGTCATCCACCTCGACGGCAAGGAATACAAAGTCAAGGTGCGCGAATTCCTCTTCCTCGTCGAATTCCCCGACCTCTACGACCACGCCCGTCTCGAAGCCATAGCCCCCATCAAGTCGTTCCTCAAAATCGAAGGAGAGTAGGGGAGCGGAGAACGGAAAACGGAGAACGGAAAGCAGAGATGTGAGAACGCAAACCGCGTCAGCACTAACGCATTCACACATTAACGCATTCACACATTAACGCATTCACACATTAACGCATTCACAATCAACTATGTCTGATAATCTGAACGAGAAGCTGTTGCGACTGGAGGCGTTGCTGCTGAACGAGCAGCCTTGTTTGGTCACGGCCGAGGCGATGGAGGAAATGACGTCGCTGGGCATCAGCGACGAGATGGCCTACGTGCAGCTGCTGGCGTCGGCCTTCGGGTTGCGTTCCGACGAAAACGACAGCGACCGCCGGCTGGTGTACGACCTGCTGCTGCCGTCGGTCAAGGCTCTCGACCCCGCCGACTTCGAGTCGAATCCCTACTATCGCAACATCCTCTTGCCCGAAACGTCGCTGGGCGATGTGGCGCTGACCACGATGCAATACGAATCATATCAGGCTTTTCCCTGCGGAGACCTGTACTTCGAAAACCAAAAGTTGCGTGCCCCGATGGGTTTCTTCCGCACGGCGTTCCGCTACCCAGCCATCACCAAGGGCGGGCGCGAGTGGATGACCGTCACGCCCAACGAGATACGCACTATGCAGACAGCCATCGACGCGGCTCGCGGCAATGTGCTTGTCTACGGTCTCGGGTTGGGTTATTATGCTTATATGGTGGCTGTTAAGGATGAAGTGGAAACCGTCACCGTCGTTGACGTCGACGAGTCGGTGATCGAACTGTTTAAACAGCATATATGGCCCCAGTTCTCCGACGCTGCAAGCCGCAAAATCGTTGTCGTCCAGCAGGATGCCTTTGCCCACGCCGAACAGTCGCGTTTCCTGCGCTATGGGCGGCCTTACGATCTGGTTTTCACCGACCTGTGGCACGATGTCGGCGACGGCATACCCCTCTATCGTCGTATGCGCGCCCTGCAGACCCGCTACGCCTCGCCCGGTCAGCAGTTCCACTACTGGATCGAGCCCTCAATCAAATGTTACGAGTAAAACGGAGATGTAAGAAGTGAGAACGGAGATGTGAGAATGGAGATGTGAGAATGGAGAACTTTGACGCGGCAGCCAGTTCTCCGCTCTAACATCTCCGTTCTCCGTTCTCACATCTCCGTTCTCCGCTTTCACTTCTCCGTTATTATCTGCTGATTTTCCATCCTTTGGCGAGGATGAATTTCAGGGTTTCGATACTGGTGTTGCGGTCGTAGACTTTCTCCTCTTCGGGCAGCTCGTTGTAGGGCACCAGGCAGGGGTGGTGTTTCTTGGCGTCGTCGCGCTCGGGGCCGTAAGTCCAGCCTTGCTCGATGCGCGTCGCAGCCCACACTTCGTGCACGTTTTCAGCCATTTGCTCGGCCAGCAACATTAATTCGCCGGGAAGTTCGACTGACGATGTGTCGAGAACGGAGGGTTGATAGTCGGATTTCTTTGTCTCTTGCATATTTTGGTGTTTTTTTGTTTAATAATTGGGCCTTTGTGTTTTGTTGCTGTGTGTAATATTCTGTATTGTAGGCTTTTGTGAAGTGTGTTTGATTATTTGTGCTCTTTGTTGCAAAATGCAAATATACGAAAAAATCCAAAACTGTTGGATGGCTGTTTTTTGTATGGTATGCAGGCACCCCGCCTGCGAGACAATCGCAGGCGGGGCGCCTGCGTACCGGATTTTTTGTTTGCAAATTTAAAAATTTTGTTTATCTGTTTGAGATACAGGTAAATATGATAATTCTTCCGATACCCGCATAACGTGCTCATTTTTAGGGTTTAAAGGCACCTTCTTCGCCCGTTGTACGCTATATGTACGCTATATGTACGGTATTTGTACGCTTTCGAAGCGTACAAATACCGTACATATAGCGTACATATAGCGTACAACGGGCGAAGAAGGTCTGGTTATGAGGGAGTTATGAAGGGCGTTTTTTGAGGGGCGGAAACGGGTGGCGCCACGTGGGGTGCGGTGTGGGCTGTTGATAAAAGATGATAACTTGCAATGGTTTGCCAGACAGTGATTTATGTCGGGTTTTCGCGCGAGGTGCTTTTTAATGATGTTTTTATTTCGTTTTTGGGCTTTTATGTCGCAAAAAAATCGTATCTTTGCAAAATATTAACGTATAAAAATAAATAACAAAAATAAATCAAAATGTCACAAGATCAGATTGTTAATAAGGATGACCTTGTTATCCGATTTGCTGGTGACTCGGGCGACGGAATGCAGCTGTCCGGTACGCTGTTCTCCGACGCCAGTGCCCTTACGGGCAACGATATCGCCACATTCCCCGACTATCCCGCCGAAATCCGCGCTCCGCACAACACCGTTGCCGGCGTCAGCGGCTATCAGGTACACGTTGGCTCGCACATCTACAGCTCAGGCGACAAGTGCGACATCCTCGTCGCTATGAACCCCGCTGCCTTCAAATCGCAGCTGAAATGGGCCAAGAAGGGTGCTACGGTCATCGTCGATATGGACACTTTCACTGAGGACGCCCTCGAAAAGGCCGGCTATAAGGAGAATCCTTTCACCGACGAGCTGGAACGCGCCTATACCATTGTGCGTGCGCCTATTACGAGCTTCACCGCCAAGATCGGCGAGGAGCAGGGTGCCGACAAGAAAACCACCGAGAAGTGCCGCAATATGTTTGCGCTGGGTATGATTTTCTTCCTGACCAACAAGACGTTGGAGAAGACTTTCGCCTACCTGGAGCGCAAGTTCGCCAAGAAGCCCGATGTGGTCAAGCTGAACAAGGCTGTCCTCAGCGAGGGCTTTGAATATGCTGAGAAACTGGAGCTTATCCACTCGAAGATTGTCAGCGTCGCCAAGGCCGAGATGCCTAAGGGCCGCTATCGCAACATCACGGGCAACGTCGCCACCGCCTGGGGTCTTCTGGCTGCCAGCGAGCGCAGTGGCCGTCGCCTGTTCCTGGGCAGCTATCCTATCACTCCGGCTACGGACGTGATGGTCGAGCTGGCCAAGCATAAATCGCTGGGTGCCCGCGTGTTCCAGGCTGAGGACGAGATTGCAGGTATCTGCTCCGCCATCGGTGCCTCGTATGCTGGCGCACTGGCTTGCACCTCGACGTCGGGTCCCGGCCTGTCGCTGAAGAGCGAGGCCCTGGGTCTGGCCGTGATGACCGAGCTGCCGCTCGTCGTCGTCGACGTGCAGCGCGGCGGTCCCTCGACGGGTCTGCCCACCAAGACCGAGCAGAGCGACCTGGCTCAGGCTCTCTATGGCCGCAACGGCGAGGCTCCGCTTATCGTCGTGGCTGCCAGCAGCAGCGCCAACTGCTTCTACTGGGCCTACACCGCCGCCAAGCTGGCCCTCGAGCATATGACTCCAGTCATCCTGCTCACCGACGGCTATCTGGGCAACGGCTCGCAGCTGTTCCGCATCCCCAAAGTGGCCGACCTGCCTGAAATCAAGCCGCGTCTGGCCAAGCCGAACGACCCCAACTACCGTCCGTTCCGCCGCGACCCCGAGACGTTTGCCCGTGAGTGGGCTCTGCCCGGTATGGAAGGCCTGCGCCACCGCGTAGGCGGCCTCGAGAAGTGCCCCGACGGTCCGCTGAGCACCGACCCGGAGAACCACCAGCTGATGGTCAACAACCGTCAGGAGAAGGTGAACCGCGTGGCCAACTACATCCCCGACCAGGAGGTGATGGGCGCCGAAGACGCCGACCTGCTCGTTGTGGGCTGGGGTGGCACCAGCGGCGCACTGACCCTTGCCGTCGAGGAGATGAACGCCGAAGGCAAGAAGGTGGCCTACACTCATTTCAACTACATCTGCCCGCTGCCGAAGAACACGGGTGACATACTGCGCCGCTACAAGAAAATCGTGGTCTGCGAGCTCAACAACGGCCAGTTTGCAGGCTATCTGCGCACCCAGTTCCCCGAGTGCCCGATGACCCAGTACAACAAGGTGATGGGTCTGCCCTTCGAGGTCGGCGAGTTGAAAGAGCACTTCAACAGTCTTCTCGGTTAATTCAAATTTCATAATTCATAATTCAAAATTGAATATATATGAGTGAAAGACATTTTGTCCCCAAAACGGACGTAGCATATACAAAAGCTGATTTTACCAGCGACCAGATGGTGAAATGGTGCCCCGGATGCGGCGACCACGCAATCCTTTCGTCCCTGCTCAACACGTTCCCCAAGACGCACGTCAAGAAGGAGAACATCGTGATGGTGTCGGGTATCGGATGCTCGTCGCGTATTCCTTATTATGTTGACACCTACGGTTTCCACAGCATCCACGGCCGCGCCTGCGCTATCGCCACGGGCGTCAAGCTGGCCAACCCCGCACTGAGCGTGTGGGTCAATATGGGCGACGGCGACTCGATGGCTATCGGTGGCAACCACCTGATCCACGCCATCCGCCGCAACCAGGACCTGAACATAACCATCTTCAACAACGAGATTTACGGCCTCACCAAGGGTCAGTACAGCCCGACGACCAAGTTCGGCCAGGTCACCAAGACTTCGCCCTACGGCACAATCGACTACCCCTTCAATCCGGGCGAACTCGTAATGGGCGCACAGGGCACTTTCTTTGCCCGTACGCTCGACTGCGTGCCCGCATTGACCACCGAGGTGATGGAACACGCTGCCAAGCACGACGGTGCTTCGGTTGTCGAGGTTTTGCAGAACTGTATGATCTTCAACGACAAGACCCACGCCGCCATCACCGACCGCGCTGTGCGCGACGACCGTACCATCGTCCTCGAACACGGCAAACCGATGATTTTCGGCAAGGAAAAGAACAAGGGTCTGCGCTTCAACGGCCGCCAGCTCGAAGCTGTCACCATCGGCGAGAACGGCATCACGATCGACGACATTATGGTCCACGACGAGACCACCGAGGATACCGGCATCCATATGATGCTGGCCCATATGGGTGGCGACCTGCCCGTGGCCCTCGGCGTCATCCGCAACGTCAAGAAGACCTCCTACACCCAGCTGTATGAGGACCAGATGGACGAGCAGATGCAGAACGGCAAGTACAAGTGTGTCGACGACCTGCTCAACAGCGGCGACACCTGGGAAGTGTAATTTTCCTTCCTTAACGATAACGAAGACGAAAACGAAAACTGGCGGAAGCCGGTTTTCGTTTTCTTTTTTTTTGTAAGATGTGTTCGTCACTAAAGTATTAGTAATTTTGCATTTATTAGTAGCATTACTATTGCAAAAAATGCTAAGCCTATGTCGTGCAATGTTAGGACGGCCATAGCCTCGGAGAGGCTGCACCGCGCCGAAGGCGCGCATAACACCACACAAGCCGTAGGCGCAGTGTGGTGTATGGATGATGTACCCTGCCGCCAGCCTCTCGGAGAGAGGCGACATCGCTACTCATTGCAGCACTTTCTGCCGGACGATACTTCATTTTGTCGCCTGTCTTCGACAGGCACACAGGCGGTTTCCTTTGTCTGCACCGCACTGCGCCTTCGGCTTGTACGGTGTTACGTGCGCCTGTCGGCGCGTTCAGTGTCTCCGACACTGCCATTGGCATCATCCAACAACGTGCTTTCGTCAGAATCCACCACACGCATACCGCCACAAAACAGTAGCATTAACATAGCCTCGGAGAGGCTGCACTGCGCCGGAGGCGCGCATAACACCACACAAGCCGTAGGTGTAGTGTGGTGTATGGATGCACCCTGTCGCCAGCCTCTCGGAGAGAGGCAACATCGATACTCAGTCTTTGAGGAAGTATTCTTCGCGGATGGCAATTCCATTCTCGACAAGGAATGCACGGTACTCTTCGGCAAAGCTGACAGTGCGGTGATGTTCCTTCTGTCGGGCTATATACCCCGCTATCATTTTGCAGTCGCGCATACTGTATGTGAATCCCGCGTACTCTTTGGTCCATCCGTCAAAGGATGGGAAATTAGGGTTGGATTTCATCCATTTGCTTGTGGCTATTTTGAGGTCTTGCACGAACTTGGACATAGCCAATGTGGGTGGGAGCGAGACGAGAATATGCACGTGGTCTGGCATACCACCGATACGATACAGCTGTCCTCCGATGTTGTTGATGAATCCAAGGATATAAGAATAGAGCTCGCGCTCGTGTTCTATACAGATGGTGTTCTCACTTCGGTGAGTGCGGAAAACGATATGGTACAAAGTTTGTGTATAACTCATACTGATGTAACGATGAACTGTGCATAATATTGTTCAAGCAGCACATTGTCGCCTGTCTTCGACAGGCATATTGAGAGTTACAGCCATAGTCACCGCACTGCGCCTTCGGCTTGTACGGTGTTAAGTGCGCCTGTTGGCGCGTTCAGTGTCTCCGACACTGGTAGTTGCTCATCGCACCGCATAGTGCACCGCACTGCGCCTATGGCTTGTACGGTGTTACGTGCGCCTGTTGGCGCGTCCAGTGTCTCCGACACTGCCACTGGCATCATCCAACTGCGTACTTTTGCCAGAACCCACCCAACATATACCGCCACAAAACAGTAGCATTAACATAGCCTCGGAGAGGCTGTACCGCGCTGGGGGCGCGCATAACACCACACAAGCCGTAGGTGCAGTGTGGTGTATGGATGCACCCTGCTACCAGCCTCTCGGAGAGAGGCGACATCGCTACTTATTGCAGCACTTTCTACCGGAAGATACTTCACTTTGTCGCCTGTCTTCGACAGGCATACAGGTGGGTCTCTTTGTCTGCACCGCACTGCGCCTTCGGCTTGTACGGTGTTACGTGCGCCTGTTGACGCGTCCAGTGTCTCCGACACTGGTAGTTGCACAGTGCTTTTCATAGTACATCGCGCATTGTACCGCATAGTGCACCGCACTGCGCCTTCGGCTTGTACGGTGTTACGTGCGCCTTTTGGCGCGTTCAGTGTCTCCGACACTGGTAGTTGCTCAGATAAAGAACAGGCTGACGCCGGCGACGCTGATGATGGCGCCGAGGACTTCGCGGGGCGTCACTTTTTGATGGAAGAGCAATGCTGCGGGGGCGATGATGAGGACGGGGGTGAGGGCGAAGATGGTCTGGGCGATGCCGGCGCTGGTGTAGAGTGTGGCCATCAGCGACAGGCTGACGCCGATGAAGGGACCGAACATTGTGGAACCCAGTGCGCAAAGCATCGACTTGCGGTCTTTGGCGGCCCGGCGCAGCTCGCAGATGGCGTCTTTGCTTATCAGCATCTGCATCAGGAAGAATCCTGTCAGACCCATAATGGCGCGAATCATCGTGGCAGCGAACGGGACGCTGATGCTAAGCGGTAGGGGTATAATCGCCTCAGCTGGAACGGCATCGGGTGTGAGTCCTGCGGCTTCGATCGATGTCTCGTAGTGCTGCAGTCCCACTTTGCTGAGCACCAGTCCGCAACCCTGGCAGATACCGGCCATCGCGGCGTAGGCTATGCCACACAGGGGCAGGTTGAGCTTGACTTTGTGACTGCTTTTCTCGCCGTGGTCTTTCGACAGAATCGACAGTGCTATGCCACTCAGCGTCACCACCATACCGACGATGGCCAAGGGCTGCATCCGTTCGCCGATGAGTATGCGGCCGAAGATGGCCGCGGTGGGGGCGGAAAGGGTCATAAAGAGCTGTCCGATGCGCGAGCCGATGAGGATGTAGCCCTGCATAAGGCAATAGTCGCCAATGACATAGCCAACAACGCCGCTGAGCAGCAGCCACGTCCACGCCGGGCTGTCGGCAAAGCGCGGCCAGGGTGTGCCCATAGTGAGCCACAGCGTTGCGGCGAGCAGCAGCAACGACATTACCATTCGCGTGATGTTGAGAGGCAGGGAACCGATGCGCTTTGAAGCGACCTCGGCGAAGAGGGCTGTGGCCGTCCACGACAGGGCCACGATTAGTGATAGTGTTTCTCCAAAGAACATACTTATACTCTAATCTTTCTGGGATCTCATATTGCTCTTAATTCTCCTGCTCGCAAGCGAGCGAGATCTTGTGGATCTTGACTTCGTCTACAATCTTTCATATTATTGCAACTCCCAACAACTACTTTTGTCATCGAATTATACGAATAAATCGAATTAGTTTGTTGTATGTCATATTTTTGTTTTGCAAGCAAAACTCGAATTGAAACGAATTTTAGAGATTGCTTTTCTATTGTTGCCAACCTTTAACCTTTACTCAATATAGCTTTCCGGGCCGAAGATGCGTTTTGCGTAGGGAGTGAGGGGTATGTGCTTTGACAGCCAAAAGATTGGCAGCACAACTTCCTGTATGCCATCGGCATAGGAAGCTATGTCGTAAACTTGATAGACGAGTGTTATTGTGCTGCGTGTGCTGTCGATGGTGAAGTCGGGTGGCACCGGCAGGCGTTCGGGAGTCTGGTCTAAAAGGGCTTTGAGGACATCGCTGTTGATGGTCAGGTCCTCGACGGCACGGACGATGACGGGACCAAGCAAATTGGTGTCGACCAGGTCGTTGAGGTGGATGATGGTGCCGTGGGTGACGTCGATGTTGACATATTCGCACGAGTAGAGTCCGTGGACGGCTCCGATGTTGTACCTTTCTCGATAGATATTGATGGTGGCAATGTCGTTGTGCTGTTCGCAGCTGCTTTCTATTCTGGAATAGCTGTATTCTAACGAGTCGTCTTTATAGTTGGTACGCATCACTTCGCATCCATTTTCGAGATAGTATGAGTCGTCGAGAATCCAGTAGCGCGATGCTGATTCGAAGTCTTTTGCCTCGTCGTCAAGGAAGTACCGGCGCAGCAGTTCGCGCTCGGCGTTGTGTGTCAGCATTCCCTCGTCGGGCCAAACAATATTGTAGCTGTTTAGCAGACCAATAACATTTCCTGCAAAGGAGAACTCTTCGTCGGAATAGATAATGTAGTTTTGTTCGTCCTTGACGTTGTGGGTCGTGAATACCCTAAGGCTGTCAGCTGCTATTGTGTCAGCTTCGTTGTCGTCGATGTTGCCTCTGTTGCAGGCAACTGCCACTATCAAAGTGGCGATGATGATAAGATGTTTTTTCATAATGTATTATTGTTTTATTTTTTATCTTTCTCTGCGTTCGATGACGGTTTTGAGGCGGTAGCGGTCGCCGGTGGCGGCAGGGAAGGCGTTGATGAACTGCTGGTCGTAACCGGGCGTGTCGTAGCCCCAGCGCTGGAAGTTGCCGTTGTCGTCCACCTTGCGCACCACTTGGTCGTTGTATTTCACTATCAGGTATTTGGCCAGTCGGTCCCAGCGGTTCATCATCCGTTCGGCGTAGGCTATGCTTTTCTTGTTCAGGTAGTCGCGCCGGTCGGCGGATGTCATTTTGACCACGGCGGCCTCGACGCTGTCCTGGTCGGCGAAATAGTAGTCTTCCAGCTCGCGCTGTGCCTGCCTCAGGTCGCCGATCATCATCGAATAGCGCGGATAGACCATATTGGCCACCCAGTTGTTCATCCAGAAGGCCGACTCGAAGCTGAACTCGTTGCGGGGGTTGTTTTCGGGACGGAAGGGGTCGGGCACCTGCGTGATGCAGCAGTAGAGGGGCACGTAGGCAACCATATTGGCGTCGTCGCAGTTGAACCAGGTGACGCCGCCCACCTCGTCGGGCAGCCAGCTGCGCATCTGGCAGGTCATCGTGAAGCCGCTTTGCTGTGTGGCGATGGGACGCTCGCGGAAATAGTCGTTGCCGGCGCTGTCCTTGAAGTGCATAGGCAGCGGCCGGATGGGCATCCGCCAGGGGCCGGCCGACATATCGGCGGCCATATCGAGCGGCGTGCCTTCGAAGTGGTCGCGCATATCTTGCTGGATGTCGCGCAGGCTCAGTTTCTCTTTGGGTTTGATCCACAGCGGCAGGTGGTCGCAGAGGTCGAACTCGCCGTTGATGTAGGGCAGATACTGGTCCATATCGTCGCTGTGGTGGCGGAAGAAACTCCACACGCGGGCGTCGGCATATCGCACATTCTCGAAATCGATGGGGCAGTAGGAGTCGCGGAACGAGAAATCCTCGTCGCGGCCGCTGTAGAAACCCTTCTCGCGTGCGAAGGTGATGACGTCATAAGCATAGATACACTCCAATTCCGGACTGTCGATATGCTTGAAACTCTTGCTACTTATCGCTTTCCGTTTTCCGTTTTCCGTTTTCCGCTTTTCCTGCGGGAACTGGCGTATGCGGCTCAGGTTGGCGTGGGCCGAGATGCAGTCGTCGGGGATGCGCAGCGCCACCCACACGGCACCCTTGCGGCCAGGACCTTTGCCTATGATTTCCATTATCCAGGCCTCGTCGGGGTCGCAGACGGTGATGCTTTCGCCACTGCTGTTGTAGCCGTATTCCTCGACCAGCTCGGTCATACACTTGATGGCTTCGCGTGCCGAGGTGGAGCGTTGCAGGGCCAGCCGCATCAGGCTGAAATAGTTGAGCAGACCGTCGCGGTTCTGCAGTTCAAGGCGACCGTCGAAGGTGGTCTCGACGATGGTGACCTGACGGTCGTTCATCAGTCCTACAACGTTGTGGGTGTACTCCACCTGACGGACAAACTGCCCCTCGTGCGAGGGGCCCCAGCCGTGGATGGCTATGGGTTCGCCGGGCGTGTGGCGTCCGGCAGGGCTGTAGAACAGCGAGCCCGAGAAGCCGAAGCCGTCGCAGTTGTAGCTGCACATAACGCTGCCGTCTGTTGAGGCTTTTTTGCCGACGATGAGGTTGGTGCAGGCATTGGCGACTGGCGTAAGGAAGGTGAAAAATGAAATGATGGTTGCAAGTAGGGTGTTTTTCGTCATATAAGCTGTTTTTATTTAATGCGTTAATGCGTAAATGTGTTAATGCGTCAGTATTGGCCATAAATGTCAAATAAATTTGACTAATTAGTTAAGATGTAGTTATAATTCAAACAAGAGTCTCCATTTTCCGTTTTGGCGGATATAAACAATCTCTGGAGAAAAAGGTTCATAATTGAAGTATTTTCGGGGTTTCCAGACGCGTTTGCTTTTGTTTGTTCTTTTGAAATATGTGGGGCTGATTTCCTGTTCGGTAAGCAGGAAGTAACGGCCGCGGAATTTGATGTAGCCATAGATGGGACGGTATTGGTAGTCATACTCGAGGCGCTCGAGTTTGAGTAGGGCTTGGGGAATCGAAGCGGAGGATTGCAATTCGGCAACAACGGCAGAGTCGATATAGTCGCGGAGGAAACCAAGCAAAGCTGTGTCGGTTGCTTTTATGTCGACAAGGGAGATGTTGCAAGATGATTTTCTTTTCAGTTTTGTATCCTCGTCTTCTTCATAATCTTCCGAACCGGTAGTACCTTTGATGACATTTCGCAGAACGCGTCGCAGCTGGCGGTCGGCGATACGGTAGCGTGGTACTGCCATCGTTGCCGTATCGGGTGGGGGTGGGGGTACGAGCGTTGTGTCGAATGCGCGCCAGGCACTGTCCTGCGAATGCAGATGGTCGTAGTAGTATTCGAGTATTGCCCCCGACATATTGTCGGGATGGTAAACACCACGCGCTTTCATATAGGTCTGCAGCCGCGAGCCGGCCCACAGACCCCAGTTGTTGCGCAACCACATTCCAAGACCGAAGTGGTATTTGCTCATTGCGTCGCGGTTCGTCTCGTTGATGATGCCCTTGCGGTCTTTGGGCCACAGAATGGAGTCGAGCGAGGTGAAGCAATCTTCGATATTGCGGGGAATGTATACACCGTCAATGCTGTCGGCAACCAGGCGACGTTGGTATTCTTCGTCTTCGCGTTGTTGTTGCTGTTTTCCCTCGCGACGGGCTACAAGTTTGTTGCGCTTGTGCATCGCTTCAAACAGCTTGCAGTACCAATAGTCAATACCGTCGGGGAAGTCGCAGTTGAATGTCATTCCTTCGATGACCCTGCGGATTTTGGCTTCGGACAGGCTGTCGCGGTTATCGAGCGAGAATATCTCCGCTTTGCCGTCCCGTCCGATGCGCAGCAGGGCACTGATATGGTAATATTTATAGGCTGAATAGTATGTGTCGCCTTGCGGAACCATTCGCATCCGGCGGGCAAATTGGTGGCGGATTTCCTCTTCTACATAATCACTTGGACAGCGGAAACTCTTTTTGTCGCAACGCTGTGGCGCAATCTGTTGCAGATAGCTGACGCTGTGGTACTCGTAGGGCAGCGTGTCGATTTGGCCCGACGGCAGATGGATGCGCAGCAGGTTGTGCTGCGAGGTGTAGACAAACACCGTGTCGCCGTCGGCGAAAGCGGGACGCTGGGAGATAAGGCTGTCGCGATGGCCGAGGGTGGGCGTCCAGTTGTATTTTACGTTGTAGTATAACTGGCAGTCGCTCTTGCGTTTGTCGCAGCCCGTCAGCTCTTTCAGCGTCAGCTGCTTTGCTATGCTTCCGTCGTGATAGAGCGTGAAACAGTGGGTGTGCCGAGGTTCTTCATCATTCGGACTTAAATCCCTGTTCATCAGGTGTAGCAGCGAGCGGCCGTCGTTGCTGACAAACAGCGAGCCGGCGGCCAGGCAGACAGGAAAGGAATAGAGCATCTGCGAGTCGCGGCTGTCGATGACCTCGGTCTTGCCCAGCGTGGTGATGTCGAGGCTGCGTGCCGGCGTGGTCGTCGCATAGTAGCGCCCATTGGGCGAGGCCACGGTGATTATGTCCCGCGACGTACATTGCCACTGCGCCGAAGCCTGCAGGCCACAGCATATCAGAACGGTCAGAACGATAATGACTTTTGCTCTGAACGAATGAGCAGGTTTGATGTTTGATGTTGTTTTTTCGTTGTTCATAATACTTTAGTTTTCAGCCGCCATCGGTAGCGTGTTATTGTCTTTTCCAACTGCTTTTCGTTGAAGTGCGGCATAATGTTATTCTCCTTTTTTTAATTCATTATATAGAGCCACGCCTTTTACCGTGAGCAGGTATTTCTGTCGGGGGTGGTTTGGCCGGTCGGGGTATTTCCGACGCACAAACTTCTCCTTCATAGCAGGTTCAAGATGATAGTCGATGAAATTCTTGCGATCCTTTAGCCCTTTGTTCTCCATTATCTGTTTTATGCCTAACTCCTCGTATCCTATTGCAAGTATAAGTTCAATTATTGTGTTGTTGTTTGTATAGAACTTACTATTTGGATTTAAGTTGTTTGCAAGCGAGCTTGTGGGGGTACTTGTGGGGGTACTTGTGGGGGTAGTTGTGGGGGTTGCGAGATTGGGTTGTTTGCTCCATTCTCCAGTCGGATGGATATGCAGGTATCGATTGCGCAGATCCCACTGCTCGCCAAGCAACAGGTTTCGAAAGAAACGTTCCAGATAGACAGGTGTGTATTCTATATGTTTTGTAATGTTGCGGTAGTTGGCACGTACCAGCGCGTTGCGAAAATACCAGGAATGTTTGGCAAACTGGTTATTGTCTACATCAAATCCTAACGAGCGCAGGTATTGTATGGTAAAGATAGCCGTTGTACGGGTGTTGCCTTCGCCGAAAGCGTGAGTCTGCCATAGTCCGGAGACAAACCGCGTCAAATGGGTTATCATTTCGTCAGGCGACTTTCCTTTGTATATGTATGCGCGTTCTTTATCCAGATCGTAATCAATGGCTCGGCGCAAATCTTCCCAGTTCAGGTAGAGTACTGTGTCGCCCTCCAGTACCCATTCTTTCTTAGTGATATCGTATGTGCGGAACTCGCCAGCGTGTTTCAGCACGCCATCGAATATGCGCCGATGCACCGATTGGTAGCCGCCAGTGGTGAAGTTGAACGTA
>JAFROL010000030.1 GCA_017429685.1 Bacteroidales bacterium
ATTATTTTAGTTTAACAGCAATTACCAGCAATTGAACAGCAATTATCAGCAATATTTTTTATAAACTGCAACATAATAATTATCAGCAATTCGCTCGCGATGCGAGCGGAAAATCTACAAGATTTACAAGATTTCGCTCGCTTGCGAGCAGGAGAACAAAACGAACGGAGAGCGGAGAACTATGCTACCGCGTCAGCCGCTTACCGTTGCGGCGGATCTGCGATCCGCCGCAACTTAATATAAGGATTTGCAATCCGCAAAACTATTTTTCGCCTGGCGGAGCAGCGCGGGACGGGGCGGCGACGGTGGCCAAGGCGTCGGGTGAAGCGGCATCGCGAAACGAGGGCTCGGCGGCGGTCGGAGCTGCGGTATCATCAGTCTGAAAATCAATACCGTTATCATCCGTTTCGGTCGGGAAATCGCCTAAGATGCCGTTGCCGATGTAGAGGCTCTGCGAGGCGCGGCCGGCGCGGTCGACCACAAAGCCCCACAGGTGCACCTCCTTGCCCACCCACGCCTCGTTGAGCTGCAACACAACCTGCTGGCGGCGCCGCGCCGTGGCATTCGAGAAGTCAAAATCCTTGTATTCAAGACAGTAGGCCACCAGGTAGACCTCGTCGTCCTGGCTGCAGTTGCGATGTAGCGGATTCTTTTCGAAGGCGACGCTAATGGTCGTGTCGTCAAGCAGTTGCGGCGCCTCGAAGGCCACGGGCGCCACGGGGCCGTCGCTGAGGCGCAGCTCGGGCAGGTCTACCGCCAGCTCGCCGTCCTGCAGGGCGAAGCACTGCTTGTTGAGGCGAATGAAATAGTTGCCCGGCGTGACGCCCGCGTTGCGCGACGCCACCTCGAGGCCTAATCCCAAAATGCGTTTGGCGCGGCCGGCGAAGCGCACCATCGCGCTAAAGAGCTGACGCTGATGTAGCTGCGCATCGGTACGCGCGTCCTTGAAGTCGGCCGGCAGCGAGCGCACGCACCAGCGTCCGCGCCAGTTGTAACCCACCACGTTGCCCAGCCGTCCGCTGAAGCCGCCATTGATTCCTTCCTGTTGTTTTCCCATAATCGTCTTGTTTTTATTGTTTTACGCCATAGTGCCCACATAGCGCGCCATCTTCTTCATACAATAACGTAACCTTATTCTTATTATTGTCTACCGAAGTAAATTTTAATAAAAAGTTGGTAAGAATTTCAGTAAAAGATGATAAGAAGATGGTGTATGAAAATCAGGATGTTGTGTGAAGCCAAAAAAGGCACATTTCTGGGGGTCCTGCTCGCGGCGCGAGCGAGATCTTGTAGATCTTGTAGATTTTTTTCGCTTGGGTTCGTTTCGTATATTCGCCTGCTCGCGTGGCGAGCGAAATCTTGTGGATCTTGTAAATTTTTTTCGCTTGGGTTCGTTTCGTATATTCGCCTGCTCGCGTGGCGAGCGAAATCTTGTAAATCTTGTAAATTCATTCCGCCTGGTTTTTCGCCTGCTCGCGGCGCGAGCGAAATCTTGTAAATCTTGTAAATCCATTCCGCCTGCGGCGGGAATTGCTTCAACTTAAATTTACAAGATTTTCAAGATTTCTGCCTGAAGGGGTAGGAGTTTTTTTAGCAGGAAAAAAAATTTTTAAGTGAAAATAAATAAAATCTGTTTTCGTTATACTAAACATATAAATTTAGTTTTTTCACATTTATACCAGATTTTATGCAGAGTAGACAGGCCAAAACGTTAGCTTTAACCCTGATTTTCACATTTTTGTCAACCATAGTCATTGCCCAGCCGGGCGGCCCCGGCGGTCCCCCTCCGGGCGGCGGTTTCCCGGGCGGCCCTGGCGGACGCGGTCCACGCAGCGACCGCCAGATGCAGCAGACGCAGCAGAAAAGCAACACCGTGCGGCAGAAAAAGAACGTCAAAGCCGGCTCGACCTTCAAGGTGGTGGGCTCGCTGATTGACAGCACCAAGAACGAACCGCTGATGTACTGCAACGTGGCTGTGCTGGATGCCAAGGACAGCAGCTTCGTCAAGGGCGCCTCGACCGACGCGAACGGCTATTTCGAAATCAAGGAGGTGCCGGCGGGCGACTACCTGCTGCGCATCAGCTATGTGGGCTATCCCACGCGGTTCATCCCCGTCACGGTGAGCAACAACACCGCCCTGGGCACAATCAATATGAAAGAGGGTGCCGCACAGCTTAAGACGGTGAAAATCACCGCGGCGCGGCCGCTCTATGCAATGGACGGCGAGAAGATGATATACAACGTGGCCGACGACCCGACCATTCAGGCCGGCACGACCGAGGACGCCCTGCAGAACGCCCCCGGCGTGGAGGTCGACGTGGAGGGCAACATCACGCTGCGCGGCGTCAGTAGCGTGGAAATTTGGATCAACGACAAGCCGTCGAAACTGACCGCCGAGAACCTGAAGACCTACCTGCAGACCCTGCCGGCCAACGCGCTGGACCGCATCGAGACCATCACCAACCCGTCGGCCAAGTATGCCACCGACGCCGAGGCGGTGATCAACATCATCACCTCGGCCCACATCAAGAAGAACCACTTCATCAGCTTCGGCGCCAACGCCGCCACGCAGCCCAACATAAGTCCCTGGCTGAGCTACACCTGGGCCAACGAACGGCTTAACATCAATATTTTCACCAACTTGCGCTACAGCACCTCGGAGAACGACTCGTGGAGCTGGAGCCGCACGCGGCAGGACAATCCCCTCTATCCAGGCAACCTCGACTCGCTGCAGGATGTGATGTACGAGGTCGACAGCTCGTGGAGCGAGGGGCGCAACCTGAGCGGAAGCATCGGCCTCAACCTGAGCTACGACATCGACAGTATGAGCGACGTGAGTTTCTGGAGCAACTTCAACCTGAACAACTCGACCAACGAAAGTGACCGCTGGCACAGCCGCGAGGTGTATCTGCCGTCGGCAAGCAGCTACCAGTATGATATGATGAACGACGTGTCGACGCTCAACTTTTTCGGTATGTTCGGCGGCAACTACACCAAGAAGTTCGACCGCGAGGGGCACAATATGCGCGTTTTCCTGTTTGGAAGCACCAACAACAGCAGCGGCGTCACCTCGTACAGCCGCATCTACAACCAGACCGACACATCGGCCTTCAACCAGAATACCTTCAAATACTACGACAACACGGCCCACGGCACCGACATCAACATTCGCGGCCGCTATAACCGCCCCTACAGCAAGGACGGCGAGATGAGCTACGGACTGGCGTTCGGCACCGATAACAGCAAACGCGACTACAGGCCTTATATTCTGGACACCACCTACAGCGACGGTGTCACCATCTTCGACGCGTCGCTCTACGACGCCCTGCGCCGCTATGTCTTTGAGGACCACGAGAATGAGGTGGACGCCGACATCGAATGGACCCACCGCTGGGGCGGCTTCACGCTGCAGCTGGGACTGGGCGCGCGCCTGACCAACGACCACTTCTCGTTTTCCGAGACGGGGCTGCAGGCCGGCGACGACTACTCGAAGACGTTCCTCACCTACAACCCCTCCATCCACCTGAGCTACCGCACCGAGCAGATGCACAACTACAAGCTGAACTACTCGCTGCGTATGCGCAACCCCTCGGGCAACAACCTTACGACCTACCGCACCTATACCGAGGACAGCTACAGCACCGGCAACCGCGACCTGACGCAGAGCTACACCCACAACGCCGAAGCGGGATGGACCAAATTCTTTATGTGGGGCAGCCTCGGAGTGGAAGGCTACGGCCGCCTGTCGACAGGCGAGATAGACAACCTGACCGACGTCACCGACGCCATCGACCCCTACATAGGCCGCATCATCCAATACTCGACGCCCTACAACATCGGCTCGTCGTGGCGCTACGGCACCTCGCTCAACGCCACCTACCGACCCAGCGGATTCTTCAACCTGAGGCTCTATGCCAACATCTACGACTACGGCTACTCGATGCAGTACGACAAGCTGGGCCAGGACCCCTATACCGACAGCAAGTGGAGCTACAGCATACGCCTGAATATGTGGACCAAGGTGTGGAACCGCTACCAGATCCACGCCTCGGCCAACTACACCTCGCCGACGCTGGGCCTGATGTCGACCCGCAGCGCCCGCTACTGGGTCAATATGGGTGTGCGCGCCGACTTCTTCAACCGCAAGCTGAGCGCCTTCATCAACATCCAGGACATCTTCAACTGGGGCAAAAACATAGGCCAGGCCTCCAGCAACACCAACCCCTACTACCTGAGCGAAAGCAAGTTGCGCACCCTCAACAGCCGCTACATCAGCGCCGGCATCACGCTGCGTTTCGGCAAAATGGAGCTGGAAAAGAACAGCCAGAGCGGCAGCGAGGCAGAAGGCACCTCGACGACAACAACGGTCAGCGAATAACGGCCGCAACAGCCTGCAAGACAACAAGAAAAGCACCATCGGCACCGATGGCGCTTTTTTTGTGCCTCATTTAGTGCATTTCGGTGCACGAAGAGGCTGACGCAACAGGCGGCAGCGAAGGAAAAATACTTTTACAAAGAACGCAAATACAACATTTTATAAAAAAGTTTAAAGAAAATTTTGTCAGTATTGAAAAAATTTGTACTTTTGCAGCCGATTTAAGACAAACAAAGAGACTGTCCTATGGTGTAACGGTAGCACATCTGACTCTGGATCAGCTTGTCTAGGTTCGAATCCTGGTAGGACAACAAAGAAGCACTGAAAAATTCAGTGCTTTGTTTTTTTGTCAACACCGACAAATCATTCTTTCGAATCAATAAACAATACAAAAACAATGAATACCGTAAGAAAAAGCATTCTGCTGACGCTTGTTGCCCTGCTGCCTTTTGCCGCAGGCGCCCAAAAGTCGAACATCCCCCAGCGCAACGAAATTGTCCAAGCTAACGGCTACGAAGTGTTCAACAGCCCCAAAGACGGCCAGAACCGCTACTACCTGTCAGTGGGCCATCTGGGCATCGGCGACGCGGTGGTGCAGGTCAACTTCGACCCCGCCTTCGAACTTTTCATCCCGCTGGGCAACAGCCTTTCGGAAGCCATAGCGACGTTGGAAGGGCTGAAAGCTCAATGCAAACAGCCGCGCCGCACACAGACGCAGACCCTCGGCTGCCTGGCCTTCGGATTTCCGAAAGAGGAGCTGGAAACCGTAGACGTCATCACGCGCCGCACGCTGCTGCAGCGCCAGCTGGAATTCAGCATCAGCCGCGAGGGGTATCGCCGCGCAGCATACGTTACGAAGAGCGACATTGGCTCGCTGCTGTCGGGCGTGAAGCTGTACCACCGCATCCACCCGAAGGAGAACTGATTGCGATTCAGGCTACCTGCATTTTCACCAACGAATTAAGTAAACTGTATTTTAAGCAAATAACCATTCTTTTTAACAGAAATTATCAGGAATTGGCCAGGATTTTTTTAAACAGCAATTACCAGCAATGGACCAGCAATTATCAGCAATTATTTAACAATAAAACTAGCAACATAATAATTATCAGCAATTCGCTCGCTTGCGAGCGTTATAATCTATAAGATCTATAGATTTCGCGAGGCGGAACACCAAGCAGGAGAAAAAAGAAAAAAACACAAGATCTACGAGATCTCGCTCGCTTGCGAGCAGGAGACTTTAACAGGAATTGCCATAAATTGGCCAGGAATTAACCAGAAATTAATTTTTCCTTTTAACAGCAATTACCAGCAATTCCTTTTTAGAACGTAAAAAAGTAAGGGACAACACAATCAGCAAATGCTGGATTGTATAGTCCCTTATCTTCTTCTACATCCTTCTTAGAAGTTGCGGATGACGCTGACTTTGAACTTCATTGTGCCGATGTTGGCCATCGACTGTGCCGTGTTGAAGTCGGTATCCTTGATTTTGAAGGTGATGCGGCCGGGCTCGATGTCGTACTCGATACGCTCCTGATAGGGCACACCGTTGTCGCTGAAATAGAGCGTGTAGGGAAGGATGTTGTCGCGGCCATTGCCGTCGATATAGTAAGCCATTACAACACCGTTCATTATCACCTCGTCGTCGATGTCGATGTTCTCCCAGGTGGAGTAGGCATAATCCATCGTGTAGGTACCATCGGGATAAGTGGTAATGGAACTTTCCCACTGGTTGGGGCTAACCTCGTAATAGGAGGTGATCACGCGGGCTTTTTCGCTGCATCCTGTAAGCATAACAAACGCCGCAAGGATAGGTAAGATTAACTTTTTCATTGTTTTATGATTTTATTGTTACTTTTTGTTATTTATGTTTGACAATGCAAAAATAGTATATTTTTTTCAATTGGCGGCAGTAAAAACCCCGAAAGCGTGACTTTTTTACCTTGTTTTTGTCGGAAAAACCCGAAAAAGGGGGATTGTGCTGGATCGAAAGTGATGTAGTTAAGGGACGGGGGAGTTAGGGGAAGTTAAAAGAAGTTAAGGGAAGTTAAAGGAAGGGGAGTTAAGGGAAGTTAAGGGAAGTTAAGGGGAGTTAAAGGACAAATGAACCTGCTGGGTACTATTGTCCCTTAACTTCCCTTATCTTCCTTTAACTCCCTTAACTCCACAAGAAAAAGCTACCTCAGATGCACCACCGTGATGCCGTCGCCGCCAAGATCGACCGGCGCGGAATGGCACGACTGCACCTCCGACATCGACTGCAACTGCTGGCGGATGAGGGTCTTGAGGATGCCGTAGCCTTTGCCGTGCAGGATGCGCAGCTCCTTTTCGCTGAGCAGCTGGGCATCGTCGAGGAAATGCTGCAACTCGGCGAGCGCCTCTTCGGCACGGTGGCCGCGCAGGTCGAGCGTGGGATTGAAGGCTTTGCGCTTCTCGTTGATGTCGTCGTAGATGGACTGGAAGCGGTTGTTGCGCTGCTGCGTCTTGTCGACGGGGATGACCTTCTTGCGCGTCTTCTGCAGGCGGTCGGTGGCGATGGTCATACGCAGGCTGTTGCTTTCGACGACGGCCTTCTTGCCCTTGAGTTCGACGAGCTGTCCGAAGGTGTCGCCGCCGTCGATGCGGACGATGTCGCCCACCTGCAGCGGGCCGTCGGCGGGCCGGAGGTCGTCGTCGGGCTTGTCCTTCGGTGCGGACTCGCTCTGTTGCGCTGCGGCGCTGTTTTTGGCGCGCTGCTGGCGACGCTGGCGGTCGTGTTCCTGTTGCTGCTGCTCTATCTTTTCGGCATCCTGGCGCATCTGCTCGCGGGCCTGCTGTGTGCGCTCGCGCTCGGCGTTGGCCTCCTTGATGTCGGCGATGGTGCGCTCGACGGTGCGGTTGGCGTCGGCCAGTATCTGGCGGGCCTGCTGGCGTGCGTCGCTGAGGATATCGTAGCGTTTGCTTTCGAGCTTTTCGTTGAGGCGCTGGTATTTGGTTATCACCTCGTTGAGAAAGTCGTCCGAAGCCTTGAGTTCGGCGCGCTGGCGGGCAATCTCCTGCTTGTCGAGCTCTATCTGCTGCAGCTGGTGCTCGAAGTTGAGCATCTCGGTGCCCACCTTGCTTTCGGCGGCTTCGAGAATGGGGAGCGGGAAGCCTATCTTGGTGGCGATCTCGAAGGCGAACGAGCTGCCGGGATGGCCCACCGAGAGGCGGTAGAGCGGCATCATCCGCTCGGTGTCGAAGAGCATTGCGCCGTTGACGATGCCGTCGTACTTGTCGGCCAGCAGCTTGAGGTCGGCGAAATGGGTCGTCACCACGCCGAAGCTGCGTCGGCGGTAGAGCTCTTCGAGCAGGGCTTCGGCGATAGCGCAGCCCGAGCGGGGCTCGGTGCCGCCGCCAAGCTCGTCGAGGAGGAAGAGGGTGCGGTCGCCGGCCACGGCCAGTAACTGCTTCATATTCTGCAGGTGCGACGAATAGGTGCTGAGGTCGTTTTCGAGCGACTGCTGGTCGCCGATGTCGATGAAGACGCTGTCGAAGATGCCGAACTCGGACGTTTCGCGCACAGGGACGAGGAGTCCGCATTGCAGCATATACTGTATCAGTCCCACGGCCTTGAGGCACACCGACTTGCCGCCAGCGTTTGGCCCCGAAATGACAAGGATGCGCTTGTCGCCGTCGAGCGTGAGGCTGAAGGGCACCACCTCCTTGCCTTGGGCGCGGTGGTTGAGGTAGAGCAGCGGATGGCGCGCGTCGATCCAGCCCATCATCGGGCGGTCGTTAACTACAGGCATCACCGCATTGATGCTCAGCGCAAAACGGGCTTTGGCGCGGATAAAGTCGATGCGCGCCAAGAGCCAGTAGGCGTTGGTGAGTTGCGGCAGCTGGGGACGTATGTAGTCGGTGAAGGCGGCGAGAATTTTCTGTATTTCGTGGCGTTCGGCGAACTCGAGTTCGCGCAGGTCGTTGTTGAGTTCCACCACCTCGGCGGGTTCGAGAAAGGCGGTCTGGCGCGTGGCCGATTCGTCGTGGATAAGGCCTTTCATCTTGCGGCGGTGCGTGTCGAGCATCGGTATGACGAGGCGTCCGTTGCGGATGGTCACCTCGGCGTTTTCGGGTGCCCACCCTTCGCGCTTGGCACGGCTCAACGAGCGGCCTATCTGTGCGTCGACCTCGCTGCGCTTGCGCGTCATCTGGCGGCGTATTTCGAGCAGTGCCGGCGAGGCGTCGTCGTAGATTTCACCCTTGTCGTCGACGATTTTGTCAAGACGTTTCAATATATTGGCATCGAGCTCGATGCGCTGGGCCAGAGCCGTCAGTTCGGGATACTTTTCGCCGTTGTCGGCGGAGAAAAAGCGCAGGCAGGAAGTGATGGTGTGCAGCGACGCCTTGAGGTCGACGAGGGCCTCGGGGTCGATGACGGTGCCGCCCACCTTGAGGCGCGCCAGCTCGTCGCTGAGGTCGAAGAAGTCCTGCGACGGGAAGCTGTTCTCCATCAGCAGTATCTGGCGGAATTCGTCGGTCTGGCGCAGCTCGCGGCAGATGCGCTCGCAGTTGCTGCCAAAAGCCATCTCGCCCACCATCCGCTCGGCAAGCCGGTTGGTGGTTTCGGCCGCCACAAGGTCACGTATTTTGTCGAAAGAAAGTCGTTGTTCCATTGTTGTTTTTGTTTTCAAATGCAAAAATACACAAACTTTAAGATTTGGCCAAGATTTACTTTAAGATTTAGCCAAAAAAGTCACACTATGCCACTCAAGTCGACGGAATAAACCAGCTGGCCAATCGATTCTTTACAAAGGAATGTCACCATATATATTGGAAGGTAGCATATATTCCCTTCAACACGCACATTACTGTGACAGAAAACAAAAGCCTGAGGAATGTTGTAGTCGGCGTTCGTCATAACGTTTGACAAAGCATTGTGGCGTTGGTAGTCTTTACCTGATTTCACCTCGATGGGGACCACGTGTCCGTTCTGCTCGACAACAAAGTCGAGTTCGCCTTGTTTCTTGCTATTGAAATAATAGAGTTCAAAGCCGTGAGCACACAGCTCTTGAGCTACCGCATTCTCGAATACGGCGCCAAAATTGATGCTTTTTTCATCGGACAAAATGCGCAACTGGATACCCTCGGCATACTGACTTGCCAGCAGTCCCACATCGTTCTGGAACAACTTGAACAGGCTGCGGCTACGCGAGAGTTTTAAGGGCACCACAGGTTCCTCCACATTATAAGTGGGCAACGCCACACCTGCATCTTTCAGCCAAAGGAAACTGTTTTCGTAACGGGAAAACTTATTGTTTTCATTCAGATTCTTCAGTATAAAACGTTTGTTTTTTGCATTCAATTCCGACGGTATCAAGTCGAAAATCTCCTGAATATAAAGCTTGTTGCTGCGGTCATATTTTGCAATGTCTCGTTTGTATAACCGCACAATGGCCTGCTGTTCCGCCATCACATCCTGCAAGTTGTGCGTGTCAACATACTTCTGCACTGCCGCAGGCATTCCCCCAACAATGAGGTAGAGTCGGAACAGATCCATCATCTTGTTGTGCACAAATTCATCCACCGCTTCCCGTTTATCATACGCCTCCCTCAATCCATCGACGACCTGTTTAGACACACCTAATGCCATAAAGAATTCCTCAAGGTCGAGCGGGAACATTTCCTTTACGTCCATATAGCCAACAGGTTCCGAACGCAGGTCGTTCAGCTCTACGCCAAGTAGCGAGCCACTCAAAACATACCTGAAACTGCCCTCGTCGACCAGAAACTTGATGGCTGTCACTATTTCAGGACATTCTTGCACTTCGTCGAAAAAAACAAGCGTTTGGCCTTTTTCCAAAGGCACATCGGTCAACAAAGAAAGTCGTACCAGTATATCCTGACTGCTTTTGGCATTTCGAAATGCACTCACCGCGTCAGGCTGTTCGATAAAATTAATCTCCACAAAGCGGCGAAAATTTCTCTTGCCGAACTGACGGATAGAGAAAGATTTTCCCGTTTGCCTTGCTCCAGTGACAAGCAAAGCCTTGTTTGTAGATTTATAAAAATCACATAAATAACTATCAATCTTTCGTATAAGCATATTTTCATCCGTTTTTCCAACTGCAAAATTACACAAAATTTCCATTTTTCCAACATAAATTTCTATATTTTTTCCATTTTTCCAACACGATTTTATATTGTTTTGTCCATTTTTCCAATATATTTTTACCTCATTTTGTCCATTTTTCCAACATCAATTTAATTATGCACCTGCTTAAAATGGACACAAATACGCAGCATCGACCTATTCGATTAATACACAATGTAGCCCAAAACCAAAGCTGATTGTCGGGATACGGACTTATACGTTTTATTCGTGAAATACGTGTTTAAAAACTGCCAAACTCGTCGAAATCGAGGTTGAAGGGCCAATGCTGGCGGAAGGTGGCGAGGGATGGGGCCGAAAGGGTGGCGGCGATGATGCGTTCGTCGGGGCGGGTGGCGTCGAGCGAAGGAGGTATTTCGCTCATCGGCAGGCCTTTGTAGTCGACAATGGCCGAGCATCCGGCATAGTCGATGCCTGTGCTGTCGCGACCGACGCGGTTGCAGCCGACGCAGTAGGCAAGGTTTTCGATGGCGCGGGCGCGGAGCAGTGTGCGCCAGGCCTCGTAGCGCGAGCCGGGCCAGTTGGCACAGACCAGCAGCAGGTCATAGTCCCAGTCGGCCGTGTTGCGCAGCCAGATGGGGAAGCGCAGGTCGTAGCACACCACCGGGCGGATGCGCCAGCCGCGCCACTGGGCAGTGACGCGGCGCGCGCCGCGCCCCAGTTGCGATGCCTCGCTGCTCATACGGAAGGTGTGGGCCTTGTCGTAATAGTCGCAGGTGCCGTCGGGACGGACCAGGTGCAGACGGTTGTAGACCGTGCCGCCGTCGCGCACCGTCCAGCTGCCGGCAAAAAGTGCATCGTAGCGGCGGGCCACAGCGAGCGCGAAGTCGTAGGTCGGGCCTTGGGGCTCTTCGGCCTGGCGCGCCATATGGTCGCCAAAGCCGGTGCTGAAGGTCTCGGGGACGACAAGGATGTCAGGATTTTGGCTACCATCGGAAGGCAAAGCCGACACGTAGTCGTCAAAAGCTTTTGCCACCTTGTCGAAGTTGGCTCCGGGGTTCTCCCAGACGATATTCTGCTGGAAAATGGCTATATTCAGATTATCTTTTTTTGTCACAACGCTGATAATATTTGGCCTAATCTAATTTTTTGTCGTCGAATTAAACGGATTGAGCGAATTAATATTTATTTGTTTTGCAAGCAAAACACGAATTTAAACGAAATTTAGACGTTGGCCGAAATTAATACATTATTATATCTACTAACGGCTTTGTTGAACTATCTTTTCGCAAGCGAGGCGCTTGCGTAGCATATTCTGTCATTGGCAATTACAGACATAGTCCCACCGCTTGCGCGGCGAGGGCAGCAGTTCCTCGATGGCTTGCTGGTCGTCGTAGGTGAGCGGGCAGACGCGGAGGTCGATGAGTTTGAGGCTGTCGTTGAGGGCCACAAATGTTGGCGGGAAGGCTATTATGCCCGTCATCCAAAGCACAAGTTCCTCAAGATTAACGAGGTTGCCCATCGCGTCGGGCAGGTCGAGGATGGGGTTGCGGCTCAGGTTGAGGCGACGCAACTTCGTCAGGTTGCCCAGCTCGGGTGGGACGACGCGGATGCGGTTGCGTTGCAGGTTCAGCTCCTCGAGGTTGGTGAGCGTGCCAATTTCGGGCGGGATGCTGTCGATGAAATTGCGGCCGAGGTCGAGCACACGCAGGTTGCGCATCTCGAAGACCTTGGGCGGTATTTGCTTCAGGCGTTTGAAGTTCAGCTTCAGGACGTAGACCGAATCGGGACGGCGCACCTCCTTGAGCGACTTGTAGACGCGGCCGCGCTGGGCGGCGGCACCAAGGGCCAAAGCCAAAAGCAGGATTAACGTCAGTGACTTTTTCATAATATTATTTATTTACAATAGAAATAGCCGTTTCGCGATCGACGTGCAGCTGCGCCACCAGCTCGTCGGGCGACGCGAAAGTGCGGATGTCGCGGATGCGGTCGACGAACTCCACCTGCAGCCGGAAGCCGTAGATATCCTCGTTAAAATCAAGTAGATGGACTTCCAGCTCGTTATGGTTTTGATGAAAAGTAGGCTGCGTGCCCAGATTGGCCATTGCCACATAGGCCTTGCCGCCTATGGTGGCGCGAAGGGCGTAGACGCCGGCAGCGGGCAGAAGCTTGGAGGGGTCGTCGGGCTGCAGGTTGGCAGTGGGAAATCCCAGCGAGGTGCCAATGTGGCGACCGTGAGCCACCGTGCCGCAGACGCTGTAGGGGGCGCCGAGCATAGCGTTGGCGCGACGGATATCGCCCTGCTGCAACAGACGCCGTATCTTGGTAGAGCTGATGTCGATGCCGTCCATCAGCACAGCTTCGTCGTTCCGGATGTCGAAATTTTCGCTCGCCGCCAGCTGCGGGAGCTGCGCAAAATCGTTGTTGCGCCGGCTGCCGAAACTGTTGTCGTAGCCAAGCAGCAACATTCTCATATTGAGCCGTCCGCACAGGAAGCGGGCCGCAAAATCGCACGCCGAGAGCGAGGCGGTATCCTTGTCGAAATGCACCATAGCCACATTGGGGACGCCGCAGCTTTCGAGCAAGGCCAGACGCTCGTCGCGCGTGGAAAGCAGCGAGAGCGGCGACGACGGGTCGAGCACCTGACGCGGATGACGGTCGAAAGTGACAACAAAAGGTGTCAGCCCCGTCGTTGCGGAGAGTGCCAGCAGGTGCGATATCAGCTGCCGATGTCCCAAATGGACACCGTCGAACATACCGACAGTGACTACGGTTTTTGCGTCTAAGACACTGATATTATCTATATTGAATACATTCATCAGAATTGCAAAGAAAATACAAAAATACAAAAAATTTTGTCAGTATAAAAAAAAGATGTAATTTTGCATTTTCAAACCAAAAACAAAAATCAATTTAAACTTTTAAAAAACAGTTAATTATGCCTGCAAGAATCAGATTACAACGTCACGGTAAAAAGGGTCAGCCTTTTTATCACATCGTCGTAGCGGATGGTCGTGCACCTCGGGATGGTAGATTTATTGAGAAGATAGGCACCTACAACCCAATGACGAACCCCGCTCAAATCGTGCTCAACGAAGACAAAGCCTGCGAATGGCTCAAGAACGGTGCTCAGCCCAGCACTACCTGCCGTCGCATCCTTTCGTACAAGGGTGTTCTTCTGAAACGCCACCTGCAGATCGGCGTTGAAAAGGGAGCCATCAGCCAGGAACAGGCCGATGTGAAGTTCAACGAATGGAAACAAGCCAAAGACACCAAGATTGCCAACAAGGTGAGCGAAATCGCCAACAACAGCCGCAACGAGGCCAAGAGCCGTCTTGAGGCCGAGAAGAAGGTCAACGAGACCAAGGCTGCCGCTATCGACGCCAAACGTCGCGCTGCCGCCGAGGCCGAGGCCGCTGCCAAGGCTGAAGCCGAAGCTACCGCCGAAGGCGAAGCTCCTGCCGCCGAAGAAGCTGCAGAAAACGCTGAAGCTTAATTGGTTTGTCTGTGACACAAGCAAAAAAAGGATGCGTCTCGATGGCGTATCCTTTTTTTCGTTAACAAACCCGAAACTCCACAAAAGCAATGACCAAAGAAGAATGTTTTCAACTGGGCAAAATCACAAAACCCTTCGGATACAAAGGACAAGTGGTATTCTTTCTTGATGTCGACGAGCCGGACGACTACGCCGGCCTCGATGCCGTATTTGTCGAAGTGAAAGGAAGCCTCGTCCCCTACTTCATCAAGGAGATAAAAATAGGCGGCAACAAGGCCACTGTGACCTTCGAGGAAATCAGTCCCGACGAGGCCCTGTCGCTGGTCGGCAGCAACCTCTACCTGCCATTGAAAATGCTGCCCAAACTGACAGGCAACAAATTCTACTACCACGAAGTAATAGGCTGGCAAGTGATTGACAAAGAGAAAGGTAACATAGGCGCCATCGTCTCCGTCATCGACTATCCGGCCCAGGCCCTGTTCCAAATAATGAAAAACGACAAAGAAATCCTCATTCCAATAATAGACCAAGTGATAAAACGGGTGGACCGCGAAGAAAAAACGATGTATATCGAAGCTCCTAACGGTTTAATAGACTTATATTTATAAATAACCAATAAAAAATTGTTGCATTTTTTGTTTCATCTGAACAAAATAATGTGTATCTTTGCACGTCGAAACATAAAAATTCAACACTATGGCTACAAACAATCAGACAACCGAAAAGAAATATTATACTAACGAGGAGCTCCAAGAATTTAAAGAAATCATACTCAAAAAGATAGAGGAAGCAAAAAAGAATCTGGAACTGCTTAATGCCGCCGTGGCCAACGAAGGCAACGACGTGACCGACACATCGCCGACATTCAAGACCCTGGAGGAGGGCAACTCGGTACTGTCGAAAGAGGAAAACTCGAAACTGGCGGCACGCCAGCAGAAGTTCATCAAAGACCTCGAGGCTGCACTGATACGCATCGAGAACAAAACCTACGGCATCTGCAAGGTGACCGGCAAGCTGATTCCCAAAGAGCGCCTGCGCGCCGTGCCGCACACCACGATGACCATCGAGGCCAAGGAGATGCAAAGCAAACGCAGATAATCAACTATACATAAGACAGATATGCCATCCCAGAGTTGCATCCGGGATGGCTTTTATTCTATACGCGGTATGGCGTCGATAAGGGTCTGCGTGTAGGCCTCGGCAGGATGGCTGAAAAGGGCATCGGCATCGCCCAGCTCGACCATACGGCCCGACTGCATCACCATTATGCGGTCGGAAATGAAGTGAACCACCGAGAGGTCGTGGGATATAAATATATATGTATAGCCGAACTGCTCCTTCAGTTCGTTGAGCAGATTGAGCACCTGCGCCTGGACGGAGACATCGAGAGCCGACACCGACTCGTCGCAGATAACAAGGTCAGGATTGAGAATCAACGCTCTGGCGATGCAGATACGCTGACGCTGGCCACCGCTGAACTCGTGCGGATAGCGGTCGAACCAGTCGGCATCGAGCCCCACGCGCCCCATCAGGTCGATAACCTTTTCTCGTATTTCGCTTTGCGACAGGCGGCCGTCGCGCTGATGAACCCTTAACGGTTCCGCAATGGTCTGACCTACAGTCATTCGCGGATTGAGCGACGAATAGGGATCCTGGAAAATGATTTGGATTCGGGGGCGAAGGCTGCGCATCTCGCGCTGCGAGAGAGTGTCGAGGCGGCGGCCGTCGAAGGTTATGCTGCCCGACGACGAATCGACCAGACGCATAATGGCGCGGCCGAGTGTCGTCTTGCCACATCCCGACTCGCCGACAAGCCCCAGTGTTTCACCGCGATAGACATCGAAACTGATGCCGTCGACAGCCTTAAGCTTTTTAAGCGGTTTGCCGAAGATATTTTTCTCGAGGGTGTATGTAACGTCCAGATTGCGAACCGACAACAAAGTTTCTCCGCTTTCCGTTTCCCGCTTTCCACTTTCCGTTTTCCGTTCCTCGCTTTCCGCTTTCCGCTTTCCGCTCTCCGCTCTCATAAACTCTTCAACCGTAGGCAGATGGCGAGGACGGCTGTCCATCGGCGGGCGGCAAGCCAATAGGCCTTGGGTATAAGGATGTTGCGGATGGTGAAGGATATCGTTTGCGTCGCCATGTTCGACGATTTGGCCGTGGTACATCACAGCAATGTCGTCGGCAATCTGGGCGATGACACCAAGGTCGTGGGTAATGAAAATGACTGCAATATTGCGGCTTCGCTGCAAGTCGCGCAGCAGTTCCAGAATGGTCTTCTGCACCGTAACGTCCAGTGCCGTGGTCGGTTCGTCGGCAATGATGACGTCAGGCTTGCAAATCAGCGCCATAGCTATCATCACACGCTGTTTCTGGCCGCCGCTGATTTCGAAGGGATAGCTGTCGAAAATCTTTTCGGGACGCGGCAGCAGCACCTCTTTGAAAAGTTCTATCGTACGGCGTCGCGCCTCGTCGTAACTCACATCCTCGTGCAGCCGCAACATCTCCACTACCTGCACGGCACACTTTTGCACCGGATTGAGCGACGTCATCGGCTCCTGGAAAATCATAGCGACACGCCGACCACGTACACCCTGCATCTGCCTTTCGTCAAGCGACAGCAAATCAACGCTTTCAGTTTCCTGCTCTCCGTTTTCCGTTCTCAGTTCTCCGTTCTCAGTTCTCAGTTCAATCCTGCCGCTAACCGTTGCGTTCTTTGGCAGCAGTCCCATAATGGCCAGGCTGCTGACGCTCTTGCCCGAGCCCGATTCGCCCACGATGCCCAGCGTCCGCCCACGCCGCAGCGCATAGCTTACGTTGTCCACAACCGTCCGCCCATCGAACGAGACGGACAGATTCTTAACTTCAAGTATATTGTCTTCTTTATCCACCTTAATATAGTCAGTTTGTTGTTAGTCATTCTACTCTGTCAAGCTTTGGGGATTTGTCAGAAAATCATATAGACTGACAAACAATATTCCGTCATCATTTTGGTATCGCGGCAAGGAATCCCACGTGATGACCACCTTACGGAAACTGTCGTTGATTTTGCGCAGCGAGCGTAATTCCTGTTCGCGTTTTTCTTCATCATATATCCGGTAGGTCGATTGTATATAATATCTCCGAAATCCTTGGTTGCATACAAAATCAACCTCCAGGTGCCGACGTTCATATTTACCATCTGGCTTGGCGACAGTCTCGGTTATCTCGCCCACATCCACGTCCATTCCTCTGCGTCGGAGTTCATTGTAAATCAGATTCTCCATAAGGTGCGTTTGCTCCATTTGACGGAAGTTGAGACGTGCGTTTCTCAAGCCAAGATCCTCAAAGTAGTATTTTGACGGGGTGTCTATATACTGCTTTCCTTTGATATCGTACCTTAAAGATTTTTCGACGAGGAATGCATCTTGAAGGTAATCCAGGTATTTTTTTATTGTATCTTGGGTTATGTCGCTTCCTTTGACGCTTTTGAAAGTATTTGCCAGCTTATGTGGATTTGTCAAGCCACCAATTGATGATGCCAGTATGTTGACCAACTCCTCTAAATCTCCGTCTAACTTGATGTTGTGGCGTTCCTTGATGTCTTTAAGGTAAGTATGTGTAAACAAAGACCGTAAGTAAGCTCTTTTCTCTTGCTCTGTTCCCATCAGTACAACTTGCGGCAGCCCTCCGTATGTAATGTATTCGAGCAGCAGCTCTTCTCTCGACATATTATTATGAGGTTGCGCGTCAAGGAATTCGGCGAAAGACAAAGAGTGGATATGTATCTCGTCGCCGCGCCCACGGAACTCAGTTATGATATCCTTTGACAGAAACTGTGCATTGGAGCCTGTTACAAACACATCGGCATTGGAAACGTGCAGATAACTGTTAAGCACGTCTTCGAATTCTTTCACATATTGCACTTCGTCAAGTAGTATATAATACATATCATTGTCAACCAACTTACTGTCGATAAATTGCAACAAGGTGTCCGGGTCTCGCAAATTCTTTCTGCGACGGTCTTCTAAGTTTATTTTGATAATGTGGTCTTCTTTTACGCCTTCGGCAAGCAAAGCATCGGCAAATAGATTGAAAAGCAGATATGATTTTCCGCATCGACGCATTCCAGTAACGACTTTTATCATATTGTTATGGCGTCGTATCATCAAGTTATTCAGTAAATAATCTCTTTTTATCATACCGTAAGCATTCGATTTTTCTGTAAAACCTTACATATTTTTCGACTGCAAAAATACAACTTTTCTTGAATATAGCAAAATTATTTTGACTAATCACTCCATTATGGCGTATATCCACAATGCATTCTTCCGCATCAAAAAACAATCAGTTGTACACCAATTACCGAAACAAACAAAACAATAATAATCAGCAACGCGGGTTAAAATCAACATCCTGCGTGTAATTTCAAAAACCTGTGCTGGATTCGCAGAATCCGGTTATTTTGTGCCCGCACCATTCGCCGAAGGGGCGAGCGTGGCCGGGGCAGGAACAGCTGGGGCGGAATGGGCTGGGGCAGGAACTGACTTGGGCGGAAACGGTCTGGCGTGCGGTCGGTCTGCGGCGGATAGAAAACTTACGAAGGTGTTAAAAACTTTTTACCATCTTCTACTGAGGTAAAAGATGGGTAAAATTTGATAAGAATTTGGGTAGAATTTGGTAAGAAGATGATACCTGGAAAACAGGCAGTTGGCGGAGGGCGTTTTTGAGGTGTTTTTGGGGGTGTTTTGGGTGAAAACTCGGGGCTGTTTTTGGAAAGTTTTCAACAGATGATTTCCGTTTCAAAAAAATTTACGTATATTTGCAGCGTTTTTCCAAACATCTACAAACATCAAAAATCGATATAATTATGACAAAATCAGAACAATTTATGGAAATGGAAGCCAAGTACGGCGCCCATAACTATCATCCGCTACCCGTAGTGCTGGCCAAAGGCGAAGGCGCTTTTGTGTGGGACTGCGAAGGCAAGAAATACTTTGACTTCCTTTCGGCCTATTCTGCTGTAAACCAAGGCCACTGCCACCCGAAAATCATCAAGGCCCTCTGCGACCAGGCCCACGAGCTGACCCTCTCGAGCCGCGCTTTCTACAACAACTGCCTTGGCGAGTGGGAAAAATACGTGACCGAATATTTCGGCTATGAGAAGGTGCTGCCTATGAACAGCGGTGCCGAGGCCGACGAGACGGCCCTGAAGCTGGCCCGCCGCTGGGGTGTCGTCAAGAAAGGCATCAAGAACGACGAGGTTATGATTGTCTGCTGCGAAGGCAACTTCCACGGCCGCACCATCACCATCATCACTATGAGCAACGACCCCGAGAGCTATGCCAACTATGGCCCGATGACTCCCGGTTTCATCCGCATACCTTACAACGACCCCGACGCGCTGGAGAAGGTGCTGCAGGAGCACGGCGACAAGATTGCCGGTTTCCTCGTCGAGCCTATCCAGGGCGAGGCCGGTGTGTACGTTCCCGACGAGGGCTACCTGAAGAAATGCTATGACATCTGCCACAAGCACAACGTGCTGTTTATGGCCGACGAGGTGCAGTGCGGCATCGCCCGTACCGGCAAGATGCTGGCTTGCGACCACGAGGGCGTGCGCCCCGACATCCTCATCCTCGGCAAGGCCCTGGGTGGCGGCGTGGTGCCCGTCAGCTGCGTGCTGGCCGACGACGACATTATGCTGAATATCAAGCCTGGTGAACACGGTTCGACCTTCGGCGGCAACCCCATCGCTGCCAAGGTTAGCATCGCTGCCCTGCAGGTGATCAAGGACGAGCACCTGATGGAGAACGCCGAGCGTCTGGGTAAGATTTTCCGCGACGAGATGTCGGCCTTCAAGAGCCCGATGATCGAGAAGGTCCGCGGCAAGGGCCTCCTCAACGCCATCATCATCAAGCCGCGCAACGGCAAAGAGGCTTGGGACGTGTGCCTGAAGATGCGCGATATGGGCGTGCTGGCCAAACCGACCCACCAGCACATCATCCGCTTCGCTCCTCCGCTGGTCATCACCGAAGAGCAGCTGCGCGAAGCCATCGACATCATCAAGAAAGCTATCGCCTCGTTCGAATAATCCTGACTCACATCAACAAAATCAAAAAGGTCGCCGCCAGCGCGGCGACCTTTTTTTCTTGCTAAATCTTTTTTCTCCTGCTCGCAAGCGAGCAAAATCGTGTAAATCTTATAGTTTTTTTCCGCCTTTGGCGGTGATGCTAACGCAGTTACTATAATTTCTTAATTATATTACCACTAAAACAAAATGAAAAAAACAGTCATCCTTGCAGCTTTTGTTTCCTTGTTCATCACAAACCTGTCGACAGCCAATGCCCAGGAAGTCCGAACCGCCACGCGCGACTATGCCGACGAGCAGCGCGACGAGACCGATCCCGTCATCCTGAAACGTCTCGAGGACTGGAAAGACCTCAAGTTCGGTTTTATGGCACACTGGGGCATCTATAGCCAGTGGGCCACCGTCGAGTCGTGGGGCCTCTGTAGCGAGCCCTGGATCGACCGCAAGGATGCGCCCTACGACGAATACAAGCGCCAGTACACGGCCCTCAACACCACCTTCAACCCCAAGCGGTTCAACCCCGAACGGTGGGCCAAGGCTGCCGCACAGGCCGGTATGAAGTATATGGTTTTCACCACCAAACACCACGACGGCTTCTGTATGTACGGTACCGAGGAGACCACCTACAGCACCGTCAACAGCAGCTGTCCCTTCTTCAAGAGCAAGAACAGCGACATCACCAAGGCCCTCACCGACGCCTTCCGCCAGTACAATATGTGGATAGGCTACTATTTCTCGAAGCCCGACTGGCACTGTCCCGACTACTGGGCTCCGGAATGGGCCACGCCCGACCGCAACGTGAACTACACCATCGCCGACAAGCCCGACCGCTGGCGCCGCTATTGCGACTTCACCTACAACCAGATACGTGAGCTGACGCACAACTACGGCGACATCGACATCCTGTGGCTCGACGGCGGCTGGATACGTCCCGAATGGAGCGTCAACGACGAGACGCGCCCCTGGCTGGGTTGCAGCGGACAGATACAGGACATCAATATGCCACGCATCGCCAAGATGGCTCGCGAGAACAACCCCGACCTGCTTATCGTGGACCGCAGCGTGGGCGGCAAGTACGAGAACTACCGCACCCCCGAAAAGCAGGTGCCCGACACCCTCCTGCCCTACCCCTGGGAAACCTGTATGACGATGGGCGACAGCTGGTCGTATGTGCACAACGACAACTACAAGTCGACTAACGAGCTGATACATATGCTTTGCGACATCGTCGCCAAGGGCGGCAACCTGCTGCTCAACGTGGGTCCCGACGCCGACGGCAACATCCCCGAGCCCTGCCTGAAACGGATGGAAGAGATGGGCGAATGGCTGCGCCAGAACGGCCAAGCCATCTATGGCACCCGTCCGCTGAAGCCCTACGCCAAGGACCGCGTCCGCTACACGCAGAGCAAGGACGGTCTGCACCGCTATGCCATCTACCTGCTCGACGACGGCGAGGTGCCGCCTTCGCGCATCGAAGTCGACGGTATGGTTTATCGCATCAAGAAGAAAACCAAGCACGCCGTGGTGGTGGAATTGATGTAGACGAAAACGAAGACGATAACGAAGACGAATACGAAAAATCCCAACCCTATATTTAAGGAAGGATAAAAGAAAAAAGGACTTGTCTGTTGACAAGTCCTTCTTGGTAGCGGGGGAAGGAATTGAACCTCCGACCTCCGGGTTATGAGCCCGACGAGCTACCACTGCTCTACCCCGCACTATTTAAACCAACTTCAACGCCGGCCTTGTTCTGTGACTTTTCCGTTGATTTCAGTTTGCAAAATTACACACTTTTCGCAAACTGACCAAATTTTTTTTGACATATTTTTTGCCCGCATACTATAAACCGCTAAATGCCAACGTCGCCACAGGGATGAAAAAAGCAAGCCGCAGACTTCATTCTGCGGCTTGCCTTGTGTTTTGTGACGGGGAAAATCGCTATTTTTTCGCAAAATTCGTCGTGCCTTCCTTCAGGAATTCGAGGAACTTGGCGGGGTCGGGATTGTAGGCGAAATTCTCCTTCGTCAGGCTGTTGCCGTCGGCATCGATGATGACATAGTAGGGCTGCGCGTTCATATTGTAGAGGGTGCGCTGCATAAACAGGTTGCGGCGGCCGAGGGTCTTGATGGTGCGCTCGCCGTCCTTGACCCACTCGCTCTCGGGCAGGTCGATGTCGTTCATATCGCAATACAACTCACAGAGCACATAATTGTCGTTCATATATTTCTTCACCTCGTCGTTGCTCAGCACGTACTGCTCCATCTTGCGGCAGTTGTTGCAGTTGATGCCGGTGAAGTCGATGAAGATGGGCTTGCCCGTCTGGCGGGCGTAGGCCTTGGCCTCCTCGATGTCGAAGAAGCCCTTGTAGCCCAGTGGTTCGTGCAGCTTGTCGGCATATTTGCGGTCGGCCGGAATGCCGTCGTAGCTGACGGCGCTGACAGCCGCGCCCTTGTTGTCGACGACGATCTTCTCGATGTTGAAGTCCTGCGTGTGCATCGGCGGCAGGAAGCCGGAGATGCCGTTGAGCGGAGCGCCCCACAGGCCAGGAACCATATAGACGGCGAAACTGAGCGAGGCAATGGAGAGGAACAGGCGGACGACGCCGATGTGCTGCAGTTCCTCGTCGCCTTTGAACTTAAGCTTGCCCAGCAGGTAGATGCCCATCAGGGCGAAGATGACTATCCAGAGGGCCAGGTAGATTTCGCGGTCCAGGATGCGCCAGCCCCAATAGAGGTCGGCCATCTGCAGGAATTTCAATCCGAAGGCCAGCTCGAGGAAGGCGAAAACAATCTTGACCGAGTTGAGCCAGCCGCCCGACTTCATATTCTTAAGCACCGAGGGGAAGAAAGCCAGCAGCGTGAAGGGCAGCGCGAAGCCGATGCCGAAGCCCAGCATCGACACGAGGCTGATCCAGCGGTTGGTGGTCGACGTTGCCAGCTCGACCAGGGCGGCACCGATGATGGGACCCGTGCACGAGAAGGAGACCAGCACCGTGGTCAGCGCGATGAAGAACGGAGCCAGCAGGCCACCCTTGTCGGCCTGGGCATCGCTGGCGTTGACCCACTTTTCGGGCATCTTGATTTCGAACAGGCCGAAGAACGACAGGGCGAAAACAAAGAAGATGATGAAGAAAATCAGGTTCGGGATGCCGTGCGTGCCGATGACGTTGAGCGATTCGGGACCGAGGAAGAGCGTCAGGATGGCACCCAGCACAGCGAACATAAACACTATCGAGAAGCCGAAGAAGAGCGCCTGGCGGCGGTTCTTGCGCTTGTTGTCGCTGCTGTGCATAAAGAAGTTGACCGTCATCGGAATCATCGGGAAGACGCAGGGCGTGAACATCGTGACGATGCCCGCCAGCAGGGCGCCGAAGAAGAGGCCCAGCAGCGATTTCTGCTTCTCAGGCTCTTCCGTTTCGGGTTTGGCGGCAACAATTTCAGCCTTAGGTGCGGATTCGGATTTAACGTTTGTGTCAGCGGCGGCAGCAACCGGCACAGTGTCCGCGTTTTCCGTTGCCACCTCTTCGCTTTCCGCTTTCCGCTCTCCGCTTTCCGCTTTTACTGCCGGCACCTTGAAGGCGAACGGCACATCGTCGGGGGCGATGCAGCTGCCGTCGTTGCACAGCTGGTAGTACATCGAGCCCTTCACTTCGAACGGCTTGTCGGTGTTGCGCTTGATTTTCTGGCGGAAAGTGACCTTGCCGCTGAACGAGCGGACAGTGCACTTGAAAACATCGTCAAACTCTTCGTGCGGTTTGGGTTCCGCTACGCCACCCACGCGCTTGTAGTTGGCATTGTCCTCGAAGGTATACTCCGACGGTATGGGACCGTTGGCGTCCGACTTCTGCGAATAGATGTGCCAGCCGTCGTCGAGCTTCAGTTGGAACTGCAATTCCACCTCGGTGGGCGACAACTCTTTGACGTTGAAGTTCCAGTGTGCAGGGTTGACCTGCGCAAAAGCCGTCGAAAAAGCCACAAGGCAGACGGCAAAAAACAGAGCTTTAAGTGTATGTCTCATTTTTATAACAGTTTACATTTTATTGTTGTAAAAATAGCAAAATGCAAAAATACATTTTTTTTCTCATTCTGCAGCTGGATGAAAAAAATTTTTAAAAAAATTGCTTTTAAATTTTTTTTTGCTATTTTTGCATCGTAAAATGGAGTAGCCGAAAACCATATAGAGTAGGCGTAAACAAAACAATAAAAATAAGTTACAATGAAAAAAGTTCTTTTAACCTTAGCCGTCATTGCTACCGTTGCCTGCTTCAGCAGCTGCAACAAAACCTGCACTTGCAAAACTCCTGCCGGTACAGTTGAGTACAAACTCGATGACCTTAACAGCGCATTGAAACAAGCTGGTTTTAAAGAAATTAATAAATGCAGCGATCCTATCACTTGGGAAGCCGCAGGTATTTCTCTCGAAACCGGATGGGCTTGCGAATAATGTTTAATATTCAATAAAACAGCATCTTTCACAGATGCTGTTTTTTTAGTTATTCTCTAAGCCAGAGATTTTGTTGTCACAAAGCCGCCTTTTCGGGCGGCTTTTTTTGTCGCTTTCCCTTCTCCGCGTAGCTTTTTTTCGTTTTGGTTTTCGTACGAAGTTTCTGTTCTCCTGCTCGCTACGCTCGCGAATTCTTGTAAACCTTGTAGATTTTTCCGACTTCGTCGGGAATGCGAAGCATAAATCAACCAGATCTACAAGATCTCTGCCAGAAAGGCAAGGTGCATTTGGGGTTTATTGAGGTGCCCTATTTCAGATTGAACTGCAGCCGCTTCTCGCCTTTGGCGGTGCGGATATAGAGGGTGTAGTTCGATTTGGGCATACGGCTGATGGTGATTTTGGCTTCGTTCTTGTACTGCGGTATGGTGCGGATACTCTCGCCCTTGGCGTTGACAAACTCCACCTCGGCCACGGGGCTTTCCATCGTGATGGTGATGTAGCCCTGCTCCAGGTAGGGGTTGACGACGACGCGCTCGGCCGACGTGCCTTCGGCCACCATCGCCGACGAGACGATGAAATCTTGTCGGAAACGGGCGCCACTGATGGCCGTCAGCTGGCGGCTGGCAGGCTCGAAGGTGCGCCCCTCCTGCTCGGGGGTCAGCGCGGCGGTGGCGTTGGTGGCCACCTCGATGTAGTATTCGCCGTTGGCGTTGGTCGTTGCCTCGTCGCTGCCGCATACTACCTTGATGCCGGCCGCAGGCTGCCCTTTTTCGTCGACGATGCGGCCCATAACGGGCTGTGCACTCAGGCGCGTCAGGCCCTGCAGATTGCTGCCAAACCACTTGGCGCCCTGCCCGTCGACCATCACGCGGCGATGGATGTCGGCAGGCAGAACAGTGTTTTTCGAATTGTAGACGTGCCACTGGTCCTTGCCGTCGAAGAGCACGATGCCCTTGTCCGTAGCCATCCAGATGGCCCCCGACGGGTCGAAGGCCAGGTCGTTGATCTGGTCGCAGGGCAGCGGGCTGTTGGCGCTGTTCCACACCGTCCATCCGTCGCTGTCCATCCGCACCAGGCCACCCAGCGTGGCAATCCACTTGACGCTGTTTTTATCGATAATCACCGCCGGCACAATGTTGTGCGGCAGCTTGGAATTCTTGGTGGTATACGAAATCCACTTGTAGTCGTCGAAGACCGACAGGCCGTCGTTGGTGCCGATCCATTTGCGGTTGGCGCGGTCGACGGCGACGCACAGGATGAAGTCGCTCAGCAGTTCGGAATCGCTCGACGTGTACTTGGTCCACTCGCGCCCGTCGTAGCGCACCAGGCCGCCCAGCGTGACGCCTATCCATTTCACGTCGTTCTTGTCGATAGCTATCTTGGATATGAACTTCATTTGCAGGCGTTTCATCTCCTCCTTGTGTTCTGTCCAGCGGACGCCGTCGAACTCGATGACACCATAGTCGTCGGTGCCGATCCACAGCATATTGCTTCCGTCGACAGTCAGACAGTTGACATACTGGCCCTTAAGCTTCTCGTTGAACATCGCAAAGTCGGTCCACGTCTTGCCCGTCAGGCGTGCCAGGCCCAGCTCGGTGCCAAACCATTTGTTGTTCTTTTTGTCCGATGCCATTGCCAGCACCGAGTTGCCCAACTCCGAATTCTGCATCGTGAACCGCGTCCAGTTTTGGGAACGGAGATGCGAGAACGGAGATGTGAGAAATAAAAACAGCGATATAGTAAAAAGTACTTTTTTCATCAAAAAAATTTAATCTTTATTTGAACACGAATTGCACGAATCATTTTGTCTCGCAGAAAGCGCAGAAAGCGCAGAAATGATAGAGCATAAATTACACATATATAGAGCCACCCATAAATCTTTAATCTTTAAATTCAGATAAAATCCATTGTCCCTTAACTCCCTTAACTTCCCTTAACTCCTTTAACTCCCCTTAACTCCCCTTAACTTCCCTCTTAACCACCTCACGTCTTGTGCTTTTCCTTCTTTGCGGCTGGGAAAAGGATATTGTTCAGTATCAGGCGGTAGCCGGGCGAATTGGGGTGCAGCGACAGGTCGGTCGGGGGGTCGCCCACATAGTGGCGGTAGTCCTCGGGGTCGTGGCCGCCCAGGAAGGTCCAGGTGCCCTTGCCGTACTCGCCGTGCAGATAGCGCACCTCGCCAAGTTCCTTGTTTTCAGCCATTATCAGGGCGCTGCTCTTCACCGTCTCGCGGCGGAAAGCCGTTGTCTGGCCCATAAAGCCGTGGATGATGCGCGTGTGGTTCTGCGTCAGCATCGTCGGCACCCAGTCCCACTTGGCCGAAAACTCGAACAGCGTGAAGAAATCGTTCTTCTCATTGACGTTGCGCATTCGCGCGCGATCGTCGATGTCGATGGTCGACACCTCGTATTCGGCCGGGTTGGTACTGATACGGAAATCCTTGAAGGCAAAGCACTTCGAGAAGTCGAGCAGCTGCTGCGCATTGGGCTGCATAGGGTCGCCGTCGAACATCACGTCGCAGATGTCCACATTCTCGGCCGCCAGCGCTATGTCGTAGCTGTCGGGTGCCGAGCACATTGCGAAGAGAAAACCGCCGCCCATCACAAAGTCGCGTATCTTGTGGCACACGGCCAGCTTCAGCTGGCTAACCTTCTGGAAACCCAGCTTGTGCGCACGCGCCTCCTGGTCCTTGACATCCTCGATGTACCACTGCGCGTTGCGGTAGTTGCCCCAGAACTTGCCGTACTGGCCCGTAAAGTCCTCGTGGTGAAGGTGCAGCCAGTCGTACTGCGGCAGGGCGCCGGCCATCACCTCCTCGTCGTAGACCACGTCGTAGGGTATCTCGGCGTAGGTCATCACCAGCGTAACAGCGTCATCCCACGGCAGTTTGGTCTTGGGCGAATAGACGGCAATCTTGGGGGCCTTCTGCAGGCGCACGGCGTCCATATTGACCGACGCGTCAGCTATTTCGCTCAGTATGGCCGTCGACTGGCCGTCGGCGATGACCTCGACGCTGACGCCACGCAGGCGTGCCTCGCGCTCAAGGGCATCGGCATACTTCATCATAAACGAGCCGCCGCGGTAGTTGAGCAGCCAGGTCACCTCCACCTCGCGCTCCAACGCAAAGTAGGCTATGCCGTAGGCTTTCAAGTGGTTGCGCTGCGTCTCGTCCATCGGCACCAGCAGGTAGCTGGCGCGCAAGGGTGCCGCAGCAGCCAACATAATCAAAAACGTATATATTACTTTTTTCAGCATATCAGGTCAATTTCAAAAACCGACAACAATTCGGCATCTGCACCTCGGATAACAGAAAAATATGTTTTTTATTGTGTCGCGCAAAAACAAATTCATCACTTGATAATCCGTTCCTAAACCCATTCTGCCTCTACTGCACGACCACCGATTTTGAGATTTTGAAAGACTAAAATGAAGATAAATTTTGCCAGTTCCTAAAAAACACGTACCTTTGCATTCGCTTTCGAATTTTATCACCATTTGCAAGATACTGGTTTTTAAGCCAAAAAGCACATTAGCGGATGTGGCGTAATTGGTAGCCGCGTTAGACTTAGGATCTAATTCCTCCCGGAGTGGGGGTTCGAGTCCCCCCATCCGCACAAATCGACCGACGAGGGCAGAACGCCCTCGTTTTTTACAGGTCAGAATTCCCAGATTAAACCCCTGATTAGCAGCACAAACCGCATCAATCTCTGTTTTCATACAATATCAGACACTATTTTGCGTTATATATATCGTTCAAAAATCAATAATCACGTTCATATTGAAATGGAAACGACAGTATTTACCCCCGCACAGCAACATTTGCTAAGAATGTTTCGCTACAAAAAAAGCGAGTCGGACCTTTTGGAGATGAAAGAGGTTCTAAGTCGATACTATGCCCAGAAGTTGGATTCGATGCTCGAGGAAATGTGGGAAAGTGGCGAGTTGGACCAACAACGCCTGGACGAGATCGACAGTATGGATCTTCACAAAATATAGTTTGTTCCTATGAAGATTGTTCTTGACACAAACTGTCTGATCCAATGCATAGGCTACCACAGTCCCTACAGACCGGTGTGGGATTCTTTGACAAAAAACGAGAACACTCTTTGTGTATCCAACGAGATACTGGAGGAGTATGCTGAAGTATTGGGGCGTTTGTTCAGTGCCAAGTTTGCATCTGCCGTAATCGATGCCATCACCGAGAGCCTTTTTGTTGAATTTGTAACGCCATACTATCATTTCAACCTGATAAAATCCGATCCTGACGACAATAAATTTGTAGATTGCGCAATCACGTCCGGGGCACGATACGTGGTGACCAACGACCGTCATTATGATGTATTGAAGACTATCGACTTCCCGACAGTTGACGTAATATCTATCAAAGAATTCTTCAAGTTGTATTTTGGCTGAAAATTGAAATCGAGTTACACCAAATTTCCCTGCCTTAAAACCGCATTGCCTGTTGAAAGGATAATGTTTTTGCCCGCTTTGCGCCGGCGGGGGCGGTTTTCAACAACCGATGTGGGGAAAAAATTTCACACGCTAAACCTCAAAAACGGGGATTTTCGTAATTTTGCATTCGGAAAACAACGCCCCGAAAGGCGTTGTATATTGATTTACACATCTTTGAATACAAAAGTAACACTATGGAAGACTATAATACAACGCCTGTGGCGAGCGAATACGACGAGAGTAGCATCATCCACCTTGAGGATATGGAGCACATCCGGCTACGTCCGGGTATGTACATCGGCAAGCTGGGCGACGGCTCATCGCACGACGACGGTATCTATGTGCTCATCAAGGAGGTGATCGACAATGCCATCGACGAGTTCACATCGGGTTACGGCAAGCGCATCAATGTCAAGATCGACTTCGGCGAACGGCGCGTCAGCATCCGCGACTTCGGCCGCGGCATACCTCTGGGCAGCATCGTCGATGCCGTCAGCAAGCTGAACACCGGCGCCAAGTACGACAGCAAAGTCTTCCAGAAGTCGGTGGGCCTCAACGGTGTGGGCACCAAGGCCGTGAATGCGCTGAGCTCCTATTTCAAGGTTATGGCCGTGCGCGACGGGCAAAGCCGCACTGCCGAATTCAGCGAAGGCACCCTGACAGCCGACAGCGGCATTGTGCCCTGCAGCGAAGAGAACGGCACCCTGGTAGAGTTCGTCCCCGACAACAAACTGTTTGGCAACTACCACTTTGTCAACGAATACGTCGAGCGGCGCATCTGGAACTACGCCTACCTCAACAAAGGCCTGACGCTCTACTACAACGACCGTCGCTACTATTCGAAAAACGGCCTGCTCGACCTGCTAGAGCACAATATGGACGGCGAGGGCCTCTACCCCATCGTCCACATCAAGGAGGGCGACTTCGAGTGCGCCTTCACGCACGTCAACGGACAAAACAACGACTACTACTATAGCTTCGTCAACGGACAGCACACCACCGAAGGCGGCACGCACCAAAGCGCTTTCCGCGAGGCCTTTGCTCGCGTGGCACGCGATTTCTTCAAGAAGGACTACGAGCCCGCCGTCTTCCGCCAGGGACTGGTCTGCGCCCTCTGCGTGCGCATACAGGAACCCGTATTCGAGGCCCAGACCAAAACCAAGCTGGGCTCGACCCATATGGCACCCAACAATGCCGACGGCACCAACGACAGCCCGTTCCTCAAGACCTACGTGCTCGACATCCTGAAGCGGCACCTCGACAACTACCTCCACATCAACGCCGACACCGCCGAGGCACTTCTCAACAAAATCAACGCCAACGAAAAAGAGCGCAAGGAAATTGCCGGCATCAAAAAGGTGGCCCGCGAGGCCAGCAAGAAAGCCAACCTCAACAACCGCAAGCTGCGCGACTGCCACGTACACTACAACACCAACCACGCACGACGCCTCGAAACAACCATCTTCATCACCGAGGGCGACTCGGCATCGGGCAGCATCACCAAAAGCCGCGATGTGGCCACACAGGCCGTCTTCAGCCTGCGCGGAAAGCCCAAGAACATTATGAAAATCAACAAGGTGGATGTGTACAAAAACGTCGAGCTCAATTTGCTGCGCAACGCACTCGACATCGACGAAAGCATCGAAAACCTTCGCTACAACAACGTCGTCATTGCCACCGATGCCGATGTCGACGGTATGCACATCCGACTGCTGCTGCTCACCTTCTTCCTGCGCTTCTACCCCGAACTCGTATCGTCGGGACACGTCTACATCCTGCAGACACCGCTGTTCCGCGTACGCAACAAACAGAAAACGCACTACTGCTACACCGACGACGAGCGCATCGCCGCCATCAACAGCACCCCCAACGCCGAAATCACACGATTCAAAGGTCTTGGCGAAATCAGCCCCGACGAGTTCAAGAACTTCATCGGCAAGGATATGCGCCTCGACCCCGTCATCCTGCACAAAAACTTCGACATAAAGGGCGTGCTCGGATTCTATATGGGCGACAACACCATCGAACGACGCGAGTTCATAATGGACAACCTGCGCGTCGAAGACGACGAAAGCATCGTAGTGGCCTGACAAGCGGAAAGCGGAAAGCGGAAAGCGGAAAGCGGAAAACAGAAAGCGGAAAACAGAAAACGGAAAGCGGAAAGCAGAAAGCGGAAAGCGAAAAGCGGAAAGCGGAAAGCGGAAAACGGAAAGCGGGCTAACGCGGCAGCCACTAACACATTAACACATTAACGCATTAACACATTAACGCATTAACACATTAACACATTAACGCATTAACACATTAACGCATTAACACATTAACGCATTAACACATTAACACATTAACGCATTAACACATTATTATTCCTCCTGTTTAAAAAAAAATTTTGTCCATTTCTGGAAACTTCATATACTTGCACAAAATTAATCGGCAATGATAGACCATAGAAATCGCAAGAAAAAACTGATAATCAGCTACAAAAACTTATCCGAAGAAATTCGGGAACTATTCAAAGAAGCTTATCCCGAGGGCTATAAGGACTATTTGCAGAAAACCATCAAACCCAACGGAGAACCTATTTTCGTTGTTCCTCTCGAAACCGAGGACACCTCCTATATGGTCAAGTTCGACGTAGTCTTCGACACCGGTCTGGTCGAGGAAGATCTGGACAAGGACATCTATGGCGACGACGACGGCCCCGAGAGCGATTTCGCTCCCCTCTCCGAAGCCATCGAAAAAGAAGAAGGCGGCACCGACCACACCGTGGGCAAAATGCGACACGGCGCCCTCGAGGAAATCCTTGACGGCATTTCGGAAGACAACAAGAAAGAATTTGAGATTGCCAGCGCCGACATCGCCGCCGAATTCGGCGACCAGTCGGACGACGAACCCGACTCATACCTTGACAACGACGAACCGGAACCCGACGACGAAGACCTCGAACCCAACGACGACGAGCTCCTCGACATCGAGGCCCTGCTCGAAGAGGCCGACTCGGGCGAAGGAATACTGCGCGAAGAAAATCCTCCCGAAGAAAACCACGGACGCCACAAGAAAAAAGAAAGTGCTGAAATTGAGGCCGTAAAAGCCGTTCGCGAAGAGGTCAAAGAAGCACGCAAGACATCGAAAAAAGAGACAAAAACCAAAGCCGAACCCAAAGCCAAGGCCACAAAAGCCAAAGCCGAACCTTCGACCAAGGCAACTCCGAAAACGGCACCGGCCAAAAGCACAGCAAAAGCCGCAAAAACAACGACCGCGAAGAAAACAACAACCAAAAAGAAATAAACCTCTGACAAGACAGAGCCAAACAGAAAGGCATCTCCGAGGTGGGGATGCCTTTCTGTTTAGTATTACCGCTTACAGGTATGCCCTCATTCGTAGAAATGCATCTCGGTAAGATATTGGAAAACAGGCTCGGTAAGTAAATAGCGAGGCGGATGGCCCTCGGCGATCTGGCGGCGGATGTAGCTCGACGAAATGTCCATCATCGGCACATCGACCAGATGCACATTGGGATGCTGCGCCAGCGAGTCGGGCTCGCTGCCCGGACGCGGATAGACGTAAAGCGAGTAATTTTCAAGTATATACTCGTAGTTGCGCCAGCGGCGGAAATTGGCCAGGTTGTCGCCGCCCATAATGATAGAGAAGTGCCGGTCGGGGTATTTCTCGCGCAAAGCCGCCAGCGTGACGACGGTGTAGGACGGTATGGGCAGGTGCATCTCGATGTCGCAGGCGCGCATACGGTAGTTGTCGTCGATGGCCACACGCACCATCTGCAGCCTGTGGTGGTCGGCAAGCAGCGTGCTGCGCTCCTTCAGCGGGTTCTGCGGCGAGACGACGAACCACACCTCGGCCATATCGGTCAGCTCCAGCATCGAGTTGGCCACAATCAGATGCCCCACGTGAATGGGATTGAACGAACCGAAAAACAAGCCGATATGTTTCATAAGCGGAAAACGGAAAACGGAAAGCGGAAAGCGGAAAACAGAGAACGGAAAACAGAAAAGCGCTTTCCGCTTTCCGTTTTCCGCTTTCCGCTTAATAGTATTTGTACTTTGAAATGATTCCGATATGGCGCAGCTTCTTGCCGCGGAAGGTGTAGATCTGTCCCACTTCGCCAGCTCCGCTGATGACCTTAAGTACAGCGACATCGGCCACATACGACTTGGGGAAACGTTTGAAAATCACCTTAAAGACATCGTCTTTCGACATTCCGGCGTGCAAACCGTTTTCGAGCACAACCTCAGGGTCGGTGATGCGGCCGCCAACCATCTCGACGCGGCCCGTAGTGATGCTGCGATACATATCCAGATAGCTGCCGTCGAGGCGACGCAACGTATTGACCGACACCGACATAGAGTCGAAGAAATTCTTGTATCCCGACTCGCGGTACCACTGCAGCTGGGTGTTGGTGATATACTGTTCGATGTTCTCCCACTTGCCGATGGGGTAGATGACGTAGTCGGCCAGCGAATAGACTATCATCGTGTCGGCCAAAACCTTGATATCCTTGATCATATACTCCGGTTTGGCATAAGTCATCATACGCATCGCCTTGGCGCGCGAGCTGACCTCCTGTGCCTGCATTGCCAGCACCGAGAGCGTCAGAGCCACTAAAAGTAAAACTTTCTTCATTTTTGCAAAAATTGTTACCGCTAAAACGCAAAAAGCAAACAATTATTTTGCAAACCAAAGAAAAAAAGTGCCCACCAGCGGACGAAGCGTTGCTATCGATTACAAATCATCATTTTACGCACACCGATTTCCACCCCTACCCCATCGTCCATTGCGTACCGTACCCTACACCTTCTCTGCCCGTTGTACGCTATATGTACGCTATATGTACGGTATTTGTACGCTTTCGAAGCGTACAAATACCGTACATATAGCGTACATATAGCGTACAACGGGCAGAGAGGGTATGGTTATGGCGCTGATTTTCAGTATTATCAGCATAACCAATTGCGTGGCAGTGTGTCACAGCGCGCCATTGCGTGTCATAATGTGCCAAATAGCGCTTTGTCTGCGCTTTTTCGGCAGACGTTGCAAAAAAATTGCTATCTTTGCAACGTGAAGCATCGGACAAGAATGCGCACAAAAAGCGAAAAATCATATTTTTAGGACAAATTTCGACAAAAAATAATGGACTACGCAAACATAATAGCAACCCAGCTGAACCTCGGCGCGCGACAGGTCGAGAAAACCATCGAACTGCTCGAAGCCGGCGCCACGGTGCCCTTCGTTGCGCGCTACCGCAAGGAGGCGACTGGCAACCTCAACGAGGTGCAGATTGCCGCCATACGCGACCTGCTGCTGAAACTGAAGGAGGTGGACAAACGCCGCGAAGCGATACTGCAAAGCATTGAAGAACAAGGTAAAATGACGCCCGAACTACGCGCCGCCATCGAGCAGGCCCAGGGCCTCACCGAGCTCGAGGACCTCTATCTGCCCTACAAGCCCAAGCGCAAGACGCGCGCCTCGATGGCCGCCGAGCGTGGCCTGCAGCCCCTGGCCGAAGCGTTGATAAAGCAATACCAATGCAATGTGGAACAGCTGGCGGAGCCTTTTGTCGACGAATCCAAAGGCGTGGCCAGCACCGACGAGGCCCTGGCCGGAGCCCGCGACATCATTGCCGAGCGCGTCAGCGAGGACATCGCCGCCCGCAACAAGGTGCGCAACCTGTTCCGCCGCAGCGCGATGATCAGCTCCAAAGTGGTGAAAGCCAAGGAGGAAGAAGCCGGCAAGTTTCAGTCGTGGTTCGACTGGAAGGAGAACGCGATGCGCGCCCCGTCGCATCGCATTTTGGCGATGTTCCGCGGCGAAAGCGAGGGTCTGCTGCGCGTCAAAATAGCCCCCGAAGAGGACGAGCCAGCCATCGAAGCCCTTGAACGCCAGTTTGTCCGCGGCAACTATGAGTCGTCGCAGCAGGTGGCCGAGGCGGTGCGCGACGGCTACAAGCGCCTGCTGGCCCCCTCGATCGAGACCGAATACTACAACCTGCTGAAAGAGCGCGCCGACCGCGAGGCCATAAAGGTCTTTGCCGAGAACCTGCGTCAGCTGCTGCTAGCATCGCCGCTGGGACAGAAACGCACCCTGGCCATCGACCCTGGCTTCCGCACGGGATGCAAGGTCGTATGCCTCGACGCACAAGGCCAACTGCTTCACAACGAGACAATTTACCCCTTCACATCGGTGCGCGAGGAGCGCGCCGCCGTGGCTAAACTCGAAGCCCTTGTCGAGGCCTTCAAAATCGAAGCCATAGCCATCGGCAACGGCACGGCAGGTCGCGAAACCGAGGAGGTCGTCAAACGCTGTCGCTTCAAAACCAAGGTTATCGCCGTGATGGTGAGCGAAAGCGGTGCCTCGGTCTACAGCGCCAGCGACGTGGCCCGCGCCGAGTTTCCGGAGTACGACGTCACCGTGCGCGGCGCCGTCAGCATCGGTCGCCGCCTGATGGACCCGCTGAGCGAGCTGGTGAAGATCGACCCCAAGAGTATCGGCGTGGGTCAGTACCAGCACGATGTAGACCAGAAGATGCTGCACGACAGCCTTGAGGATGTGGTGGTTAGCTGCGTCAACAGCGTCGGCGTGGAGCTCAACACCGCCAGCCGCGAGCTGCTGTCGTATGTCAGTGGCATCGGTCCGGCGCTGGCAAACAAAATCGTCGACTACCGCAACCGCAACGGCGCTTTCCGCAACCGCCACGAGCTGCTGCAAGTTGAACGTCTGGGCGACAAGGCATTCGAGCAGTGCGCCGGTTTCCTTCGCGTCCGCGAGAGCGACAATCCGCTGGACCGCAGTGCTGTACACCCCGAACGCTACGCCCTTGTCGAGCGGATGGCCAAAGGCGTCGGCGCCACGGTGGACCAGCTGATGAAGGACCGCGAGCTTCGCGCCAAAATCGACATCAACCAGTTTGTCAGCGACGACTGCGGACTGCCTACGCTTCAGGACATTATGAAAGAGCTGGACAAGCCCGGCCTCGACCCGCGCGCCAAGTTCGAGGTCTTCGAGTTCGACAAGAACGTGACCCGCATCGAGGACCTTCGCGAAGGAATGGTGCTGCCGGGCATCGTCACCAACATCACGGCCTTCGGCGCCTTTGTCGATGTCGGCGTGCATCAGGACGGCCTGGTCCACATTTCGCAGCTGGCCAACCGCCGCGTCAACGACCCCAACGAGGTGGTGCACCTGCACCAGCACGTACAGGTCAAAGTGCTCGAAGTTGACCTGCGCCGCCACCGTATTTCGCTGACAATGAAGATATAATTAATGCGTTAATGCGTTAGTGCGTTAATGCGTTAGTGGCTGACGCGGTAGCACTAACGCATTAACGCACTAACACATTAACGCATTCTTCAAGTGATTTCAACTTTCAACTTTCAACTATGTTTATTAGGTTTATTCCAATAATATTGTTCCTTGTCGGGCTGCTTGTCTATGTGGGCTGGCACGTCTGGGCCGTGGTGCCGCTGCCGCTCTGGGCCAAATGGACTTTGGTCGGCGTCGGTCTGTTCTGCTTCGCGCTCGAATTTGTGGGCTTCACGCCGCTGATGAACCGCCTGCCGCTCGGACTCGCTTCGGCGGTCTACAACGTTGGCAACAAGACGCTTATAATCCTCTGCTATATGGTTATGGCCTTCCTGCTGCTCGACCTCGGTCGGCTGGTGCACCTGGTGCCGCGCACTATGCTGCACGACAGCCTGCCGACCAGCGTCGGGATGACGGTGCTGATGGCGATAATCTTTGTCTATGCCGGCATCCACTACAACAACAAAAAACGTGTGGCCATCGACCTCGACAGCGGCGGCCGCACGGAACGCCCCCTGACGCTGGTGATGGCCTCGGACCTGCACATCGGCTACCACAACCGGCGTGCCGACCTGTCTCGGTGGGTCGACATTATCAATGCCGAGAATCCCGACCTGGTGCTGATTGCCGGCGACATCATCGACTATAGTTTCCGCCCTGTGATTGAGGAAGATATGGCTGCCGAATTTCGTCGCATCAAGGCTCCCGTCTATGCCTGCCTGGGCAACCACGAGTATATAGCTGGCGAGCCAGATGCCGAACGTTTTTACCGCGAAGCGGGCATCAACCTGCTGATCGACAGCGCGGTCAGCGTCGACGGCATAACCATCATCGGCCGCGACGACCGCAGCAACAAGCGGCGCAAAACGCTGAAAGACTTCAATATCAACGATTCGGCATACACCATCCTGCTCGACCACCAGCCCTACCACCTCGAAGAGGCCGAGCAATGCGGCATCGACTTCCAGCTGAGCGGCCACACCCACCGCGGCCAGATTTGGCCCGTGTCGTGGATTACCGATGCCCTTTACGAATGCTCGTGGGGCAGCCACCAGCGCGGCAACACGCGCTATTATGTCAGCTCCGGCCTCGGCATCTGGGGCGCCAAATTCCGCATCGGCACCCAGTCGGAATATGTGGTAGCAAGATTGAATAGTGCGTTAATGCGTTAGTGCGTTAATGCGTTAGTGCTACCGCGTCAGCCACTAACGCATTAACGCACTAACACATTAACGCATTCACACATTAACGCATTAACGCAATAACACAATAACGCAATAAAAAGAAATGATTCACAACTGCCCAGAATTAATGGAAACCGTAGAGCGGATGGGCTTTCTGCCACTGCTCGACAGCTGCGTCGACGGCTTTTCGGCCGACGCGATGATATCATCCGAATGCCGCTACCGCGTGCTCGACGACGGCGGCTGGGAGTGGCCGCTGTGGGAATGGAAAGGGCCCGCCGTCAACGAGGGGCATTTCTTCTACGGCAAGTTTTTCGACAGCAAGGCGGGTTTCGTCAGCCAGCAATGGTGGCCTGACTTCTGCAACTGGCGCCGCAGCCGCCATCCGCAGCCCGAAGAGGACTCTATCGAGGGCACCATCCTTGCCGTACTTCAGACCAACGGCAGTATGATTACGCGCGAGTTGCGCGCCGCCTGCGGCTTCACAGGCCACAAGATGCGCGGCCGCTTTGATGCATACGTCACGCGCCTGCAGATGGCTTGCCGCATTGTGACTGAGGATTTTGTCTATCCCAAGGACCGCCACGGCAACCGCTACGGCTGGGGCTGGTCGCTGCTGACCACCCCCGAAAGCCTCTACGGCCACGCCTCCTGCCAGTGCGACCGCAGCCCCGAAGAGAGCCGTCAGCTTTTGGAGCAGCACTTCCGTTCGCTGCTGCCCAACGCCTCAGCGAAACAGCTGGAGAAACTGATAGGTTGATTTTGAATATTATGGATCATCGTTTTACAGCCACCATCGAACGCAGCGGCGACATTGATGCCGCCTATGTTGTTGTGCCCGTCGACATCCGCGCCGTCTACGGTGTGGGACGCCTGAAGGTGGAGGCTACCTTCGACGGCGAACCCTACCGCGGCAGCGTGGTGAATATGGGCGTCAAGGACGCCGAGGGCAACATCTGCTACATCATCGGCATCACCAAAGCCATCCGCCAACGCATTGGCAAAAGCTTCGGCGACCCAGTGGAAGTGACACTACGAGCGGTGCTTAACGAAAAGTAAGCAAGCTTGTTTGGTCGCTTCGCTCAAAATCTTTGGAAAATCTTTTCAAAAAACTTTCTACTGCCTTTGGCTATTTTGGATTAAGAAAGCATTGTTTTTCAAGGGACTGTTTTCTCACCAAGCCAATGTAAGTGAACTTCCATTGGTCATTCGGCTTAACGGAAATATTCGGATAGTACTACAATAACCCACATTTTACACCCACTTATTGTAGTGCTATCGGCACTTTTTTTCTCTATTTGAAAATAAATGTGTATTTTTGCAGCACGAAAAAATAGTTAAACTATGGAATACAACCCTGAAATCATTGGCAGAGAACACGAACAAGACATACTACAGCACTGCATTGAATCGCCTCGTGCAGAGTTTATTGCCGTGTATGGACGTCGCCGGATAGGAAAAACGTATCTCGTCAAGCAATATTTTAAAGATGCGTTCGATTTCTATACATCGGGAATCTATAAGGTGTCCCGCACAGAGCAACTGAAACAATGGCAGGCACAACTCAACCGGCATAGCGGCGAGAAACGTTCTCGACCCAAAGACTGGTTTGAAGCCTTCGACCAACTTCGTGATTACCTTGAAACACGGTCTGACGATGAAAAGTTGATACTGTTTATTGACGAAATACCGTGGCTCGACACCCCGAAATCTGGTTTTCTGAGGGCTTTGGAGGTGTTTTGGAACAGCTGGGCTGCCGACCGGCCTGGTTTGAAACTCATTGTCTGTGGCAGTGCGACAACGTGGATGACCAACAAGCTGCTTGGCGACAAAGGAGGCCTGCATAACCGTGTCACGAGGCCGATTCATCTTGCACCATTCTCATTGAACGAAGCGGAACGGTACCTGAGAAGCATTGGTCTGGACTGGTCAAGGAGTGAGGTGATGGACGCCTATATGATTCTGGGAGGAACCCCTTATTACCTTTCTATGCTGCGTCCAGAACTCAGCTTGCGGCAAAATATAGATGAGCTTTTCTTTGGCCAAGATGCTGTGCTGAAGTCGGAATATGAATTTATGTTCAGTTCACTGTTCAAGACATCGCATATCTATCGGCGTGTCGTGGAATGCCTCTCTTTGAAGTTGAAAGGATTGACACGATCCGAAATAATGACAGAGATTAAAGCAGAGGATAGCGGAATGATTACGGAGGTTATGGATAACCTTGAAAAGTGTGATTTCATACGTCGTTATAGGGCCTTCGGAAAAAAACGGAGAGATATCCTGTATCAGCTCACAGATATGTACACACTGTTTTATTTGCGGTTCGTCAAGGACTACAAGGGTATGAATGAAAACGCCTGGAGCACTATGCCAGACGGAAAGCGCAATGTGTGGTCCGGCTATGCCTTTGAACAGGTGTGTCTATTGCACGTTAATCAAATCAAAAAAGCACTGGGTATCGCTGGTATAGCAAGCGACGTCTGCGCGTGGAGCGGCGTGGTTGATGACAAGGGCGCTCAGATTGACCTCGTGATTGATCGTGGCGACAAGGTTATGAACCTGTGTGAGATGAAGTTTAGCACAAGCCGATATGAGGTGACAAAAGATTATGCCGAGTGGATGAAGGAGCGCAGGGAGATATTCAGAAAGGACACCGGCACAAACAAGACACTGCACCTGACATTGGTTTCGCCTTATGGCGTGGTCTCTGGCAAGAACTCCTCCGTGTTGCAAAATGTGATTACGATGGATGACTTGTTTGAAAAATGATGAAAGGATAAGACTTTTCCACGCGTAGCGTGTATTGCAGCTAACGGAACGTGAGGTCGAATTCGGTACCCGCATCATCGATGCGAGCCAGTTCGAGGGTGCCGTTGTGGGCTTGCAGGATTTGGCGCGAGAGGCTGAGGCCGATGCCGTTGCCCTGAGGTTTTGTGGTGTAGAACGGGATGAATATCTGCTGCTGGCTGCCGGCTGGGATCGGAGCACCGTTGTTGCGCACGCGGATGATGGTCTGGCTGTCGGCGGTGAGCTCCGCGGTGATGGTTATTTGCGAGGCACCGGCCTCGATGGCGTTGCTGACGAGGTTGATGAGAACACGGCTGAGCTGGGCCTGGTCGGCGTAGATGAGAGTGTCGCTGCTGAGTTCGCTGAAGGTGCATTGTACGTTGGCGTTGCGGCACTGCTCGCGCGTCAGGTCGATGACGTCCGCGATGAGGTCGCGCACCATCAGCGGTTTCTTTATGGGGCGTGCCACGCCGGCCAGTTCGCGGTAGTTCTGCACGAATTCGATAAGTCCGCGGCTGCTGCTGCCAATTGTCTCCAATCCAGCGGCTATGTCGTCCTGGTGTTTCGGCATCTCGTCGCTGGTGTAGCGGCTGAGGGTGTCGCTGAGCGAGGCGATGGGTCCGACAGTGTTCATAATTTCGTGTGTCAGCACGCGAATGAGCTTGGTCCACGACTCGGTTTCATTCTGGCTTCGCCGCCGGTCGACAATCCATTTGATGCGGTTAAGGGTGCGGTTGAAGCGGCTTTTGTCGTCGAAGCGGAAGTTGTATTCGCCGTCCTCGAAGGCATCGAGCATATACTCCACCTTGCGGCGGTCGCGCTCGCGGACAATGATGGCGGTGGCTGCTATTGCAACGACAACAATAACGAAAACGAAAAATATGAACATTGGCTTTTATTATTTAATTGATGTTGATGTTGACGTTAACTTTAACGTTAACCTTAACTTTAACTTCAGAATGATTCCAGCAGTCCGTGATGCGTCAGCCGGTTAAGGTTAACGTTAAGGTTAGGGTTAAGGTTTAGAACTCAAATATTATACCTTTTCAGTTTGGCGTAGAGCGTGGGGCGGCTGATGCCCAGTTCTTTTGCCACCAGCGAGAGGTTGCCGCCGAGCCGCTGCAGCGCGGCACGGATGGTCTGCTCTTCGGCATCTTCCAAGGGTGTGGTGGCGACAGTTGTATTTGTGGTGTTGATTTCCAAGTCGCTGGGTTCGAGCTGGTCGCCGTCGCACAAGATGACGGCCCGTTCTATGACGTTCTGCAGTTCCCTGACGTTGCCGCTCCACCGATGCTGCCGCAACTTTTCGACGGCGGCGGACGAAAGTCCCTTGACCTGACGGTGGTAGCGCTCTGCAAAACTGGCGACAAACATCTCGGCCAGCGGCAGAAGGTCCTCCTTCCGTTCGCGCAAGGCCGGAATATGCAGGTGGAAGACATTGATGCGAAAGTAGAGGTCCTGGCGGAAGGTGCCCTCGCGGACCATTGCCTCGAGGTCGCGGTTGGTGGCACAGATGAGGCGGATGTCGACTGACACGGCTTTTTCGCTGCCCACCGGCACCACCTTTCGCTCCTGCAATGCGCGCAGCAGCTTGGCCTGCAGGTGCAGCGGCAGGTTGCCTATCTCGTCGAGGAAGAGGGTGCCGCCGTCGGCCATCTCGAACTTCCCCTTGTGGTCACTGTGGGCATCGGTGAAGGCCCCCTTGACGTGGCCGAAGAGCTCGCTTTCGAACAAGCTCTCCACAATGGCACCGGCATCGACGCAGACGAGGGGTTTGTCGCGACGGCTGCTCAGGGCGTGGATCTCGTGCGCCAGCACATCCTTGCCGGTGCCGTTCTCGCCGGTGATGAGCACTGTGGCATCGGTTGGGGCCACCTTCTCCACTACGCGTCGCATCTGCGACATCTGCAGGCTGTCGCCCCAGTATAAAAGCGGAGAGCGGAGAGCGGAAAACGGAAAGCTGGCTGACGCGTTAGCAGTTCTCAGTTTTCCGCTCTCCGCTTTGCGTTTTCCGTTTTCCGTTATCCGCTTTGCAGCAGCGGCTTCGAGAATGGCTACCAGCTTGTCGTTGTCCCAGGGTTTCACGACGAAGTCGAAAGCGCCACGTTTCATACCCTCAACAGCCAGATTGATGTCGGCGTAGGCGGTGAAGAGCACCACCTGCGTCCCTGGCCAGCGGCGAAGAATCTCGTCGGTCCAGAAAAGGCCCTCGTTGCCGCTGTTGATGTCAGTTTTAAAATTCATATCCAGCAGTACCACGTCGGGGCGCAGTCTATCCATCGTGGCCGGCAATGTGGCTGGCGACGGAAGCAGTTCCACCTCGGCAAAGCGTGGTGTAAGCAGCAGCTGCAATGCCTTGCGGACAGCGGCATTGTCGTCTACGGCCAATATCTTGGATGGGTTTCGTTTCATATTGTCATTGTACTTTTGCAAGTGCAGTAGATAAAAAAACATTATTTGGTGCATAAAAATGTATTCGCGCCACATTTTTCTGCACGAAATTCTGTTAGGATAACTCAATAGATGTGCATTTTATTATTCGGATATCATTAGTGTCCACTAAAAAAATATCAATTTAAAAGTTTAACAATAACTGTCCATTAAAATCGTTGAGTTCTTTGAAATCGTTGAGTTGATTATTGTTGAAGAGATCGTAAAGCGGAGTTTTGTCTGTAAGCGAAACTCC
>JAFROL010000031.1 GCA_017429685.1 Bacteroidales bacterium
AAATACCAATCAAATTTAATCACAATACAATAAGCAGAATATCAAACAATTACCCCCCCCCACAAAATTATGGCAAAAAGTTCATTGTCAAATGAAAAAATAGTTGTAACTTTGCACTCGTAAATCGAATGTCAAAACACGGTTGTCTGGCAGATTAACGGGTTCTGTCTGTTTGGATGACCAAAAAGTGAATAAATAGAACCCACCACAAATATGTACGCTCAAAAATTGTTGATTCTGAACAGTATTACATTCTGTTGGATGAAATACAGCTCGTGGAAGGATTCGAAGCGGTGCTGAATGGTTTTCTGCATTTGGATGGAGTGGATGTTTATGTCACGGGAAGTAATTCACGATTTCTTTCGTCGGACATTGTGACTGAATTTCGTGGTCGTGGTGACGAAATAAGGGTTCTGCCGTTCAGCTTTGCCGAGGTGTATGGAATTTATGAGGGTGAAAAAAGCCGCGTGTGGTCATCGTATTGTCGTTTTGGCGGCATACCGTTGGTATGGGCATCGGAGAAAAACGAAGATCGCGAACATTATCTAAAAAACTTGTTTGAACAGGTGTATTTGTCCGACATCATTAATCGTTATAATCTTCGTGGCAAGAAGGAAATAGGCGATATTGTCAACATTCTGGCTTCTTCTGTTGGCTCTTTAACAAATCCACTTAGGCTAACCAACACATTTAAATCCGAATTAGGTACAAATATCTCGCAGAATACTGTAAATTCCTATATTGAATATTTGTCGGACTCTTTTTTAATAGAACAAGCCAACAGATACGATGTCAAAGGATTACGCTATATATCATCTCCGATGAAATATTATTTTGTCGATGTGGGCCTGAGAAACGCACGATTGAATTTCAGACAGCAGGAGGAATCGCATATTATGGAGAATATTATCTATAACGAATTGTTACGCAGAAGATTCAGTGTAGATGTAGGGTGTGTCAACATTAATACGAGAACGGATAACGGCAAACAAGTAAGGAAACAGCTGGAAGTAGATTTTGTGGCAAACAGTGGAGGCAAACGTTATTATATCCAGTCGGCCTTGGAGCTGCCTACCGCGGAGAAGTGGAGACAAGAGGAACAGTCATTAATCAACATTTCAGATTCATTCAAGAAAATTATCATCCAACGTTCACCTGTTGAACCGTGGTACAATAATAATGGAGTTCTGTGTATGGGAGTAGAAGATTTCCTATTGCATTCCGATAGTCTCGATTGGTAAAAAAGAATCCTACGCCCCACATACCCCCGATGCGTCGGATCTTCGCCTATCTGATTATGCGTTTTATTGTGCGGACGAGGGAATAGTTGCTTATTACAAGCAGCAATGCTGCGAGCGATAGGGTGCCGATGATGGTAGGTGCGAGTGTGCCGCCGGTGTTGAACATCGTTGAGAGGCGCGCCAGATAGTAACTGCGTATCCACACGACAATCACTGCCGAAAGCACGATGACGGCGACCGTCAGTAGGCTGACGACGACCTTGTAGAACCGCGCAATCTGGCGCGAACTGTAGCCGATGTTGCGCAGGTTGACGAACATCTCGCGGTTGCGCTGCACTATCAGGTTCATACTCATCATTATAAGTGCCGCCGACAGGACGACGATGATGACAGCTATGGTCATCACGAACCCCATCGCCAGGCGGAAGAAGAAGGCCATCTTGCTCGATTCCAGCTCGCTCTGGTTGATGTTCAGGCCGTTGGCCTTGAAATATTCGGCTATGCGCTCGTCGCTGGCGTCGCTGAACTCCACCAGCAGGCGGCTGCTACCCTTATCGTCGGCAGCGCCAAACTCGCGGTTGGCCCACAGCAGGAACTCCTCGGGCACCAGGATGGAGTTGATTTTGCCCGACAGCCCCACGATGCGGCTCTCGTAGACGCGCCGCTTGCCGTTGCCTTCGACAAACACGTTGAACGTCACCTGCGACAGCAGGCCCGGCGCAACCACCGGCAGCGACTGGCTTTCGGCAAAGCCGAAGTTGTAAAGGTTCAGGTAGTCCTCGGGAATGACGATGGGCAGGAAGTTGGAGGTGCTGTCCCAGCGCCAGTCGTCGCTCTGGATGTCGACGTATCCGTCGGGTACGCTCTCGAAGAAGAGGTCGGTGCTCATCTGCTGTCCGCCAAAACTGATGGCGGCGCTGACGTTGAACGTCGAGCTGTTGAACTGCGCCACCTCTTTGACAAACTCCTGGTTTTTAAGTTTGTCGAGCTCCTTGTCGGAAAAATAAATGCCTTTCTTTTGGGCAGTCTTGAAGACGGTGACGTTCTTCGACACCGTGACGGTATGGGCGCGAAACACGTCGGTCTGGCTGTTGAGCAGGGGTTTAAGGTCGGCACCGAGCTGCAAGGCCAGCAGCAATATGGTCGCACCGACCAGCAGAGTTAGCGCAAAGCCCACCAACTGGGCCGGAATCAGAGTCTTGCGTTGTAGTTTTTGTAGCATTTTAAAACATTAACTTTAACCTTAACCTTAACTTTAACCTTAACCTTAACTTTAACCTTAACCTTAACTTCAGATACAAATACTATTGTCCCTTAACTTCCTTTAACTTCCCTTAACTTCCCTTTAACTTCCCTTAACTTCCTTCAACTCCAAAAAATCCTCACAGTTGCATCGTTTTGTCGAAGCGGAACAGGTCGGTGGGGTCGAGGGCGGTGACGATAAGACCGGCGCCCTGGCGCTCCACTTCGGCGGAAATCATAGTCGCCACCTGCGCTGCGGTGTCGTGGTCCAGGTGGCTGAACGGCTCGTCGAGCAGCAGGAACCGCATCGGCTGGCACAGCGCGCGCACCGCCGCCACGCGTTGCCGCTGACCCAGCGAGAGGGTCGCCACGGGCTGGTGCTTCTTGCCTTCGGGCAGCAGCGCGTCGAGCATCCACTCAATCTCGCTGTCGTTCTTGAAGTCCGTCAGCCGGTTCTTGAGCTGCACATTCTCCATCGCCGTCAGTTCGGGAAACAGGCAAAGGTCCTGAAACATATAACTTAAAACCGAAAGCCGAAGGCGTTCTCCGCTTTCCGCTCTCCGTTCTCCGTTCTCCGTTCTCCGTTCAATCGTGCCGTCGTACTGGTCGCTGATGCCGTAGATGAAGTTCAGCAGCGACGTTTTGCCGTGGCCCGAGCGGGCGCAGACCATATACTTGCGGCCCTGCTCGAAAACCACCGACGGCTGCAGGTAAATGTCGGAGCCGGCCACTTCCGACTCCGACATATAGCGCGGTTTGACGTTGTGGAGCTCAATCGTCATATTCCCAGTCGCCCTCTTCGTCGACGTAGTATTCTTCTTCGTATACAGGACATTCTTCGCCGCCGCCCATCGAGCCGGTCAGGTTGCCAAGCTCAACCAGATGGTCGTCAATGAAGTGCAGCGTCGCCAGCAGGCTGTTCTGCTTCGTGTCCTTGATGTAGATATCCCAGTTGCCCGATTTTTTGCCGGTCTCGTAAATCTCGGTGCGATCCAGGTATTGTGCCAGCAGGCTGCTGATGTTCGACGGAATCAGGTCGGTGACGGCAGCGGGATACTGGCCGAGGTCGAGGTTGGCATACACATAGTTGCCCTCCTTGGCCTTCTTTGCCACGGCGTCGATGGCCTTCTTGTATCCGCCTTTGCCAAACTGCTGTGCCGTAGCCTTGCTGTTGGTCACGACGGCCGCCTTTTTGCCAATGGCGATGTATATTTCGGTGCCCAGAGTGAACTCGTCGGGTATCGTGAAGATGCCGTTTGCCTCTTCCAGTCCGGCTTCGGCCAGGGCAGCGCGGATGGTTTCGGCGTCTTCAAGGTCGGCGCTGAGGGTCAGCAGAGGCATCAGGCCGCCCTGCTCGGTCTTGACGATGTCGGAAAGGCTCAGGGCAAAGCTGCCGCCAAAGGCCTTGATCAGGTCGCCCACCGTCTTGTCGGCAAAGACAACCTCGTCGATGGTGCTCTTGCTATCTTTTTGTTTTTGAAGGATGCTGACAATCTGATTGAAGTTGTATCCGACGGTGACGCAAGCCAGCGTCTGTTCGGGCAGATACTTCACAATGTCGTCGTTAAACTCCTGTCCGTAGGTGTCGTACACTTTGTTGCTTATGCCCTGAACCTCGGTTTTCACGCGTATCACGCCCTTTTCGAATGTCAGGTTGGCAGTCATTGCCGATTCCTTGACAGCGTCCCAATAGTCTTGACCCATACCGGTTTCGGCCATTATTTCCTCGATGTCAGCGCCCTGCAGTTCGGCCATCTTGAAGACTTTGTCGAAGCTGAGCCACATACTTATCTCGCTGCGGTTCTTCCAATAGTTGCGGAAATGCTTGTTGGCGCCGAGGCTCTCCTTGTGTTTCATTTCCAGCAGCGACTCATAGTCCATTTCGTCAGTGAACATCATAGCCAGCTTGTTGTTGAAAACAACGGTCGGGCCATAGTTGCCGAACTTGGCCACGCGGAAGCCTTTCAAGTCGCTGAATGTCACTTTGCTGCTTTTCACGTCAGCCATTTTCTCGAGGAACTCCTCGAATTTGGCGCGCTTGTGCATCGTTATCAGGAATCCGCCGCGGATTCCGTTCTCGCGGTCGGGAATGGCATAGGCAACTAAGTCGCCCTTCAGGTCCAGGCCCGTCGAGCGCGGGTCCTTCAGTATGCCGTCGATGATGGCGGCCACCTGCGGGTCTTCGCTGCGCAGCTCTTGCAGGCCCAGCTTGGCGAACGACAGTTGCTCGATGTTGCTCAGGTCGGCCTTGTCCCAAAGCTTGTCCAGGTCGACCGACATCACGCCCGTTGCGTCGCCGGGGATGTAGGCGCCCAGGTCGGGGCCGTTCGAACACGAGGCCAGCGTCAGCACGGCCATAGCGGCGGCAGCGATGCCAGCCAGAAATTGTTTGCGGAATAATCTTTTCATAATTCTCAAAATTGTTTGTTGATGTATAATTATTTGTTTCTGTTTGATTATAAACGATTTCGCAGCCGTTCGGTTCACTTCCAGACCCGCGTCCGGACCGGCAAGGGAAACGGATGCTTTACAATGCGATAACGGAATACTTGTAATAATATTGTTGTGCCTGTATGCCAAAATCCGAACGGCCCCTGCCGCGAAAGTTTCTGAACGTGTTTCATAACATTTGTCGCATAATCACCCCGCATTATTACAAGCCTCCGAAAATTTAACTTTCGTTAACTTAAATTTTAACATTTCGACACCCATTTTTGCCCCGAAATGCCCCTCGCTAACCCCCTGTTTTCCATATACCATCTTCTTACCAAATTCTACCCAAATTCTTATCAAGTTCTAACCAAATACTACTTCGGTAGAAGATAATAACTTGTTGGTTAGAATCTTATGAGGGTTAAAAATGGCGCAAAACAGGGGCTGTTTTCAGTGGGTTAAAAATTAACCCCTGAAAACCAATTGGTTATAAATGTTAAAATGAAATGTTAAAACTTCTGAGGTTTTTAACATTTCGTTATGTTTTTTAAAACAGAACCGGACATCTGGCCGACCCTAAAAGGTCTAAAATTCGTATGGCCGTTTGGGCTTTAATGCTGGCGAATGCCGACGCTGCCTTTGGGTTAAGCGACAAATAATGCGTAAAAAAGATAGGGCGCCTCATCGAGGCGCCCTATCGTATGGTTTGTTTCTGATTACGTTGGTTTATTGGGCGATGACGCGGCTGAAGATCAGGTCGAAGGGAACAGGGTTGTCATCGTCTTCGCCGTTGGCGATCATCATACTGACGGTGATGATGTCGTTGGTGTAGTCATAGGTGAAGGGGAGAACGATGTCGTCCAGGTTGCCGCCCGAGAGGGTGCCGGTCTGGGTCGAGGGGTCGTAGGTGTAGGTGTAGTCCATTTGCTGGATTTCCTCGACGGTGTAGCCGTTGCCGTTGTCAACAACATTGAGGCCGATAACGTCCTCGGGGAAAGTGAGGTGTGCATATGTGGTGTCGAAGTTGAGGCCGAATTCGATGTCCAGATTGATGCCTTCGAGGCAGTCGCTGAGGTCTTCGTCGATCATATCGGTGAGCGAGAGGGTGTAGGTCCATTCGGTGCCAATGAGGTCGGTGACGCTCTTGACGCGGAGTTCGGTGTTGATAACGCCATTGTCAACAGTGTTGTTCTCTTCTTTGTCGCAAGAAGCCAGTGAGAGGGTCAGGGCTGCGATGGCAGCGAAAAAGATGCTTTTTTTCATAATTGTTTTTTTTAATTTTGATTATTTATTAATTGATTATTTTCTTTGGTATTTTTTTGATTTCTTTTGCACCTATAAGAACGTTGCAAACGATCGAAAAACTACAGGGGAGTTTGATTTTTTTTGAAATTATTTTTTAAACAGCTTGTTTTCAGGGATATCGAATTGCATCTGATAGTAGATTTCTTTGTCGTCGGGGTTGATTCCGAAGCGCGAGATGACCATCGTGGAGTGCGAGAGCCAGTTGATGTTCCAGCATCCGCCGCCGGCGGGCAGCAGGTCGCAGCACAGCATACCGTCGTCGGTGAGGCTCCAGGTGCCGGTGGTTGTGCCTGTGTTTGTGCCGCTGACGGTGCGTGTGGCAGTGCCGTCGTCGGCGAAGGTGTAGACGATGCTCTGGCCTTCGGTCTCGGGGATGTATAGGTCGGTGTTGAGCATATATTCGGAGTTGGTGGCCAGGTCGGTCACGGCCAGGCAGCTGTAGTGCCACGAGCCTATCAGTGCGCCCTCGTTGTGCTCTGTAATGTCGAGCATAAGGAACGGGTTGTCGTTAAGGTCGTTGGCTTCGCGTATTGTGCCGCACAGTGTCACTTGGTCGTTGATGTTGGCTCCGTCGACCATTAATTCCACGTTTTCGGCGAGGAATCCGTTTTTGAGGAGCAGCATTGTCGTGTCGTCGTTGATGCGGAGTGCCACAACCATACCTGGCACGACGGGGCTGGTCAGTGCCGGCAGGGGTGCCATCACCAGCGTGCCTGTGTAGCAGGTGCCGGTTTCTTCGTAGTGTGGCGCGTTGGCATAGGCGGTGCCGTTCCAGGTGCCTGAGTTCTTGTCGAAGGTGATGTTGACGGTTTTGCCTTGCAGTTCCATTTCTTTCATCCAGGCTTTTATCTCGGCGCGGTTGGTGGTGCTGAAGGTTGTGACTTCCTTGAGACCTGCGCCTTTGCCTTGGTTGTGGGCGGTTATGCTCATATTGTAGAAAGTCACGGACTGCCCTTGCTGTGCGTATTCGCAGAACTGGTCGAGCAGGGCATCCCATTCGGCGTCGCTTTTCAGTTCGGTGCGGTGTTCGTCGCCGCTTATGGCGTAGACGATGTCGCGTTCGGTGCCCGTTTCTTCGGGTTTTGTATCGGGTTTTTCTGTACACGCGGCCATCAGAAGGACTGCGGCCAGCATTGCGGTGAGTTTAGAAACGAGTTTCATTGTTCTTTATTATTAATTGTTTTTTTATTCGTTGTATGTTTTTTTATTCGGGATCCGGTTTGCATCTGCTTGTGGAGTAACGGCAATGCGGCAAACTTCGTATCCTTCTTTTGATTTAAATGTTGTTCAGTTGGTAGTCGATGAGGGCGTCATATTGCTCATCGTTGTCGATGCGGTAGAATCCCACGGTATGGCGTGGGTGCGAGGCTACGACGCGTGTGACGGGCTTGCCGTTCCAGGTGGTGCGTATGGCGGGGTTGTCGATGTTGCCCAGCCAGCTTACGCTGCCTTCGGTGCCGCGGATGTCGAGGCTGTCTTTCAGTTTCTGCCACGACTCGTCGCTGTCGGCCTGCACCATCACCACATTGACAGTGATGCTGTCGTTGAGCTTGAAGTTGCTCAACTCGGCAACGGTCAGCGCGGGCTGCGATGCGTACTGCTTGTAGAGAGTACCTTTGCCGGCCTTGCCGTCGTTGCTGGAGCATCCGACAAGCAGCATCAGCTGTAGTGCTAGTATTATAAATATATGTTTTTTCATAATGTCTCCGTTTCTTTCAAAAGGTTGTTGTGTCGCCTTAGACCTCTTTGAGCAGCTGGTCTGCGACGTCGACCCAGTATTGGTCGGCGAAGCCGGAGCGATTGCAAGCTATGTCGTAGGTCGGCTGTGTGGGGTTCGACAGCATAGGCAGGGCTGCGCCGGCCATTACCAGCACTATTGCCGCTGTTGCCATTGTGCGCTGGCGGCGTGTGCGCCAAGCGGGGTATTCTTTTGAAAGCTTTGTGGCATAGCTTTCGGCTTCGGCGCGTTCCCACAGTTCTTCAAATCTTTTTTCGTCCATAACTGTATCTGTGTTTTTTGTTTTTCTGTTTTTTCAGTTGCATTCTTTCAGCAGTTGTTTTCTCAGTCGTTCTTTTGCTCTCACCAGTCTCACGCTCACATTTTTTTCGGTCAATCCCAGGGCCTGTCCGATTTCTTCGTAGCTGTAGCCTTCGAGTTGCATATTCACTATTGTGCGGTCGGGCTCTTCAAGCCGGTCGATCTCTTCGTGCAGTTCTTGCACCAAGGTGCGGTCTTCGGCGGTTTCGTCGTAACTTTCGGGCATCGCCTCGGTGTTTTCGATATGCCGCAGGGCGTCGATGGCAGCGTTGCGGGCCATTTTCCAAACCAGAGCCGCTTGCTGCACGGTGCCCAAAGGGTAGAGCCGTTCGCGGTTACGCCAGAGGGCGATGGTGGCCTCCTGGATAAGGTCGTCTGTTTCCAACCCTCTGTGTTTGAAATGACTGCAGAGGGTAAACAGCAAACCGCGATAGCGATGCAATAGTTCTTCGAAAGGATCCTTTGTTCTCACAAATATAATAACGTATTAATTTGTCGATTCACTACAAAAAGGGAATATTTTTTTTCGGGACAGACGGGTAGGGGGACTGTCTTTTGCTCGGATAGTCACGGATTGGTGTAGGGGAAATATGGTGTTTAACGTATTGAGAATGAGTTATAACTAAAAATATTAAATCCGAAAATTCATATTGGTGTGTACCAAAAATCAGTGCAAATTGATTAAAAATGTTTTTTTTCGTTGCTATTGGCATTGACTTCTTTCTTGAATTAATCCAAGCCTGCACAGCCTTGCCTTGATGCCTTCAGGGCTGCGTTGGCAGATGACCGACATTTCACTTAGCGGCTTACTCTGGCGGAACAGCTCAATCAGAATTGCATCCTCTTCTTTCTTCCAGGGTGCGTATGCCTTGGGGTGAGTAAGTCTGCTTTGCACTACATAGTCAGGTGGCAGGGTTTGGAATTTGTGAGGAGATCTGCTATGTGGTCAAGTAATTTGGCAGGGTTGGTAGCATTGTTGAAAATAGATGCTACGCTGTCAGGCATATCTAATTGCGATAAGTATAGTTTGTCGGGGTCGCTGGGCAGGCCGCCGATGCCGAGGAGGAGGTAGACGGGCATACGGCGCTCCTTGGCATATTTCTCGAAAAGTGCCACTCTTTCTGGCGGCAGCAGTTCTTTGCTGATGTCTTTCGGCAGGTGGCTGCGCCATTTGCACTCGATGGCGAAGGGGCGGCCGTCGTATTCGAGCACCAGGTCGGGGTTGCTGTTTCCCTCGGGGTAGATGCCGGGCAGGCTCTTGTCGCCGCGCCATTCCTTGAGGGTCAGCCGGTCGTTGTTCGCTATATTGAGCTGTTCCAGCACGTAGTCTTCAAATTCGCGGCCTTTCAGCAGCTCGTCGCTCATAGTCAGCGACTTGATGCGCAGGTAGACGGTGCTGTAGGGGCGGCCGATGGCCTTGTGGATGGCGTGGATGCCCATATCTTCGTAGAACATTCGCAGCAGACGCTTGTCCTCGGCCACTGTCCAGCGGTAGGGTTTTTCTATGGCTTCCGCGGCCCGGAGGTCGTTTTTGTCAAGGAGAAGGTTTATGTTGTTGTGCCCCGCCAGCAGGCCGAAGATGCTGCCGTTGGGGTTGATGTAGCCGCAGGCGATGTGCTGCACCTGGCCGATGACCCACTTGTTGCGCAGGCGGGCGATGTACCCTTTGCCGTCGCTCTCTTCGCGTTGCAGCACAAGGACAAGCAGGCGGTTCTCTTTCAGCGCCTGCTCAATCTGCACGTTGTATGTATTGCGGAACTTGCCCGTCACCACCAGCGTGGTCGGCACGTGGCACACCAGCAGCGCCTTCAGCACCTCCTCTTCCAGCTCCGACGTGTTGAAGCACACCGCGCACTGCCACTTGTCGAACTCCTCCACCCACCGGAACACCTTCTCATAGCACCCCATCGGCGCCATCCTCGACGTCAAGAACAGCGTCTTCTCCCGCCTCCAAAGCTCTTTGTTGCCAATGGTATGGACGATATGCATCTGCTATTTCTGCTTCACCCGGATAAGCTTCGAGGTGTCGTAGCCGCGGCGTTGGGCTTCGGCCAGGATGGTATTCAGTGTTTCCTGCGGCAACTCGGGGGTGCGGGAGAGAATCCAGAGGTATTTGGCGCTGCCGCTGCCGATGAGCGCCCACTGGTAGTCGGCGTCGAGCAGCATCACGCGGTAGTCCGAATAGAACGGTCCGAAGAAGGATACGCGCAGCACGGCGGCCTCGTCGGTGGTCTTGGCCTTGCCATTGGAGGTCTTCTGCTTGCCCTCCTTGATGCCGGTGTTGGTCACGGCAATCTTGCCGTCCTCGCGCAGCGCGTAGTTGGCCTTGCAGTAGTCCAGTCCGCGCTCGAAGCTATGGTCGAAACGAGCAATCTCGTACCAGTCGCCAAGGTACTTGTTTAAATCCAGCGCCGCGATAGGCGTATTATCCACCTTCTGCGCATTGCCGCACCCAGCAAATAGAATGGCGCAAATCGAAGCAAATAATGTTTTCTTCATAATGTTTGTGTTTTAAATGATTGATTTTTGCAGTGATTGTGTGATTTCCTGATAGAGAGCATTCACCCCCAGCCACCAGTATTTGGTTTTTTCCTGTTCCAGCTTCGCGTAGACAGGCGAGGAATAGACTATGTTAATGGCGGTGGCCATATCGTTGGCCACTCCATTCTGCAACAATCGGTCGGCCAGTTGTGCCACCTTGTTGGGCAGCAGTAGGTGCACATTGTCTTGGGTTATCTTGGGTTGGTTCATAACGTCACCTCCTTGTTGCCATTATATTTAAGGGGAGTTCTATAAATTAAATAGCTAAATTTCATTTTGTTATATCAATATTTTTTCGTATTTTTGCAGTATTAACAGAAAAATACAGCATCTATGAAATACCGTAATAATCAAGGCATTGGATTATTTGACAAAG